>JBEKKO010000025.1:0-55901 GCA_050010695.1 Bryobacteraceae bacterium | reverse complement strand
GAACGGCTTATGCGGAGTGGTAAGCGCGAGTTGCGTGGGGCTAAGGCCCTGTCACGAAACAACCATGCCAAATCGTGGCGACCAATGTGGCGCACGCACTCGTGCGTGCCGTGTCGAGACTCTTCTCGACACCTCCTTGCGCGTGGGAAACCGGGCGTCGGCACGAGTGCCGACGCGGCACGCACGAGTGCGTGCGCCACGTCGGAATGGCAGGGCTATTTCCCGACGGGCACTGGCCCCGCGCCGGAAGCCCAGCGCGGGTTGACGCCCCCGCGCCGCGCGAGCCGCGGCTTCACCTTCGTCGAGCTGATGGTGGTGATCGCGATCATGGTGATCCTGATCAGCATGGCCATCCCGATCTACCAGAAGTCGATCACCCGCGCCAAGGAGAGCGTGCTGGCGAACAACCTGTTCACCCTGCGCACGGTGATCGACAACTACACCTACGACAAGGAAAAAGCGCCACAGGCTTTGCAGGACCTGGTGAGCGAAGGCTACTTGAAGGACGTGCCGGTCGACCCGATGACCGGCGACAACTCGAGTTGGAAGATCGTGATGGAGGACGCCAGCCAGGCGCTCAACCAGGCCGAACCCGGCATCTTCGACGTGCATAGCGGCTCGGATAAGAAGGGCCTGGACGGGGTACCGTACGCGGAGTGGTAGGCGCGGCGTACCGAGTGACCGCCGCCGGGATACCATCAGGCCCCACAAGTAAAGAGCACGTTCCCGCGGTCAGAGACCTAGCGTGGTTTCACGTCTCCGCAATCCGGGCCAAGGTACCTCGTATTGATGGTCATGTTCATCTTGGTGCCGCCGTCTTGCGTCATCAGCATGGTTGCCCTGCCGGACTCCGAGCTGAGCGCTTCGAACGTCATCTTACCGATGATGGTCTTGCCGTCCTTGCTGGTGCATTCGACGTCGAGTTCCTGCCTGGTGGCGGACGAATTGACCAACTTGTACTGGCAGGTTTTCTTCGCATCGCTGCTGAAGTCCATCGCCCGGCTCAGAGATTCCTTGGTAAGGCACGACTTGACCACGGTGGGCTGACCGCCCCGGCCCGCCATGGCGCTTTCCATCTGCGCGCGCGCCTGGGGTGGCATTTTGGATAACATCTCTTCGGGCAACTGCACCTTGGAAGTCATCGTGGCTTCCCACAAACCGGGCTTCATCGACAGCGGTGTGAAGTCGGCCGCGGCCGCTAGCAGCGGCAGCAGCATGGTTCCGATCAGAATTCCCTTTCTCATGATTCCTCCGTACGGTCCCGCACAGGGGCCGATCAGTCAAAGCATCGCATGCACAAGCTTGGCCGCGCAATGGGGGCGGGAAAACCTGGCACAGGCAAAAGAACCGTCGGTCTTTGCCGCCGGTGTGTTCTCTTTGTCTTTTCCTGCGCGATTACGCCTGACTGGCAGTCGCGGTCGAAAACGATGGTGCGGGCAGAACCACGCCGTCCCACGAGCCGCGCCGCTTTCTGCCGATAACCAGGGCCTCCTCGGTGCCCCTGCTGGCAGCGACAAGATGGCCCTCTTCGGACCAGATGGCACTTCTTCCCGCCGACACCCACCCACCGGTCGGGGCACTGTGGTTCGCCATCACGACGGCCATCCGGTGCAGCCGGGCGTAATGCCTGAGCTGAGCCGAGTCCCGTGAATACCCGTCCTCGGTGATCAGAACACCGGCCGCATAGATGTTCGCGCCCTGCGCCGCGGCGCTGGCCGGGTGCTGCTGGTGGGTGGTGTCCGCGCAAATCGCAAGAGCGACGGTGACGCTCCCAATTGACAGCATGGGTCCACCCAGGCCGGGCGCGAAGACCTGCTCTTCGCCCGGGTGCAGGTGTGTCTTGGTGTAGGTCAATACCGAGCCATCAGGGCAGATAGCGAGGGCAGCGATGTGCAACTGGTCCTGGCGGCCCAGCACCGGCGCCCCGACGACCACGGTCATATGAGCTTTTTCGGCGAGGTTCCGCACCGGACGCAAACAGGAACCATACGGGCGGATGGCTCTCGACCGAGCAAGGGTTGGTTCGTATCCCGTCAGGGACAGCTCTGGAAAGACCAGCAACCCGACTCCACGCTCTGCGGCAATCTCGCAGAATTGCAGATGCCGGGCCAGATTCTCCGATATGTCGCCAGGAACCGACGCCGATTGCGCGGCGGCGATAACAAGGGTCATCTTTACACTCTACGCCCGTTTTTCGGCTATTGGCATCCTATTTTCGCAGAAATGTCCCGATAGGAATCCCCTGAAAGGACTCGCCCGACTCGCCCGTACCAGTGACTCGGGGCGGCGGAAGCGCGGCTATAATAGAGGCGTCGTGGCCAAATCCAAAGATCTCGAGGGGCGCCTGGAGCGCACGGAGCAGCAACTAGCCCTGTTCCAGAAGATCAGCCGATTCATGGTGCGGGAAATGAGCCTGCAGGAGGTTCTGCAGGGGGTGGTCTCGCTGGTGGTGGAGTTCACCCAATGCGATTCCTGCCTGGTGTACCTGGCGGATGGCGAGGACCTGGTGTTGTGCGCCTCCAACACGCCACACCCATCCACCATCGGCAAAGTGCGGCTGCGGCGCAAGGAAGGCCTGACCGGCTGGGTGGCCAGCGAACGGCGCCTGGTGGCGATCTCGCGTGAGGCTTACCAGGACCCGCGCTTCAAGAAGTTCGGGGAGCTGCCCGAAGACACCTACGAGGCTTTCCTTTCTTCTCCGGTGATCGCGCGCAATCGCGTGGTCGGGGTAATCAACGTGCAGCACCGTATGCCGCACCAACACACCGGGAGCGAGATGGAGGTGCTGACCACGGTCGGCGAACAGATCGGGTGCGTGCTGGTGCTGGCCCGCATGTCGCCGGACGCGGTGGATTCGGCGAACCATGTGGACCTGGTGCTTTCCTCGGGCCCGGTTTCGATGAAACAATAGGATCGTGACCTTTGGACTGACCCGATGGGCCAGCGCGGTGGCGGCGACCGCGGCGCTGGTTGCTCCGCTCGCCGGCCAGCGCTGGGAAACCAAGTACTTCTACGACCAGGAAAAGTCCGGACTGGTCTTCACGGACTTGGCTTTCCCTTCGGCGCAGCGCGGCGTGGCAGTGGGTTTCGTCGCCGACGGGAAGCGCGAGGAGCCAGTCTCCCTGGTGACCTCGGATTCCGGCGAGCACTGGCAGCGGCTGCCGCTGGCGGAGATGCCGGTTTCCTTGTTCTTTCTCAATGAGAACCTGGGCTGGCTGGTGACCGAGAAAGGCCTTTGGCGAACCACGGAAGCCGGCCGGAACTGGGTCAAGCTGGCCAAGCCGCCGGCGGAAATCCTCCGCGTCTGGTTTGTCGACGAAGAAAACGGGTGGGCGGTGGGCGCGCGGAAATCGATTCTGGAAACGCACGATGGCGCGCAACATTGGAAGCCGGTGGTGGTGGCCGCCAAACCGCCGGGCGATCCGCTCTACAGCGCCTACACGTGGATTGCTTTCGCCAATCCGGATACCGCGCTGATCACCGGCTGGAACATACCGGAGCGCCGTTGGGGCAACGAGGCGCCCGATTGGATGGATCCGGAGGCGGCGCTGCTGCGCTCCGATCTGCCCCACCTGAATTACACGCTCACCACGCACGACGGTGGCAAGACCTGGAGTTCCCGTTCGGCCTCGCTGTTCGGCGAGATGGAACGAGTGCGTCTCCTGCCGGACGGCCGCGGCCTGGGGCTGACCGTGTATTCGGAAGGCTTCCACTACCCGAGCGAGGTCTACCGCCTCAACTGGCACACCGGCAGGAACGCCAGCATCTACAAGACCCCGGATTTTGCCGTCAGCGACATCTGGCTGGCTCCGAGTGGGACGGCTTACCTGGCCGGCACGGTGGTGCGCGGGAAACTGCGCGATGTGGTGCCGGGTAGAGTGCAGGTGCTGACCAGCACGGATTACGTGGTGTGGAAGGAAATGGCGGTGGATTACCGCGCCGAAGGCCACCGTGCGATCCTGGCGGCGGTGGACGAAGCCAATATGTGGATCGCGACCGACATGGGCATGATCCTGAAACTGGCGCCCGCCCAGTAGCGGCTTTCGATTTTGAGATCCGGTTCGCGGGTTCGCGGGCGAGCGCGCCCAACCGGCTATAATGATGAACGTGGAGAAAAACGCGAGGGTATTCGCCAGCTTCGAGGACGCCGATGCGGCCGACGCGCTCGATGACGCGGCGCTGTCCTCCGAGGAGCGCCTGAATATCTTGATCGAGCTCCGCGACCGCCGTCACCCCGATGCCGCTGAACAAAGACTGGCGCGAGTTTCTCGAGTTGTTGAACTCGAACGGAGTTGAGTACCTGGTGGTTGGCGCGTTCGCAGTCGCCTTCCACGGTTTCCCTCGCTATACCGCGGATCTCGATTTGCTGGTGCGGCCCACCGAGGAGAATGCCGGCCGCGTCATGCGCGCGCTGTCGGAGTTCGGCTTTGGCAAAGTGGGAATTCAGGCAGCGGATCTCCGCTCACCCGGCATGGTGATCCAGCTTGGCGTGAAGCCGAACCGGATCGATCTGCTGACTGCCATCTCCGGCGTCAGCTTCGAAGAAGCGTGGGCGACTCGCAGCGATGCCGAACTGGAAGGGATCGCCACGCACTTTGTTGGCCGTGCGGCATTGCTCCGTAACAAAGTGCAGACCGGCAGGGCCAAAGACCTTGGCGATGCGGAAGAGCTGCGAAAACGGACAGCCGAACAGGATGGATGAGAGCGGGTCCGGCCGGTTCATCCAGGGGCAAGGCAAATAGAATCTTCCCACCTTGCTGGGACAAACAGATCCGGTTCGCTTCCCAACAACCGTGCAGGGGGTTATAATCCAACTGATTCACAGCCGGATTTTGGGAGGACAATTGCCATGAACCGATGCGGTCTTTGGATGGCTGCTTTGTTCATCGCCGGAGCCGCCGTTGCCGCGGCCCAGGACGTGGACGCCAGCTATCAGAATTTGCAGGACGCGGTAGCCAAGTTGGGGACTGACCAGAAGGCACAGGCCGGGGCCGACGTACTGAGCGCGGATGTCGCGGCGGTCAAGAAACTGGCCGGGGAAACGAGCGCCCTGGCGCGCCAGGAGATCGCGAAGCCGGGCGACGAGAGCGACCCGGATGCCGCCAAGAAGCGTCTCGAAGACCTGCACGCCATTGACACCTACACCGAATACGCGCTTTACGCCACCGCGGTGCAATCCGACGCGCCCGTACTGGTGGACCTGATCGGAACGCTGGAGAAGCAGAACCCCAAGAGCAAGTACCTGGACCAGGGCTATCAGGTTTACCTGGCGGCGCTGGCCAAGACCGGCTCCAGCAAGATAACGGCGATTGCCGACAAGGCGTTGCTCAGTTTCCCGCAGAATCCGGTTCTGTTGTACTACCTGGCCAATAGTGCGGCCAACCGCGGCCAGAGCGATCGCGCTCTGACATTTTCGATGCGCCTGATCGCGCTGTGGAACAGCCATCCCAAGCCGCCGGAAGGAGTGAGCGAAGCCGACTGGGATCGCCAGCGCGACGCATCGCTCGGCCCCTCTTATTACATGGCGGGCAAGGTTTATGCCGCCAGCTCGCGCTGGGTGGATGCCGACAAGTACCTGCGCGCCGCCCTGCCTTTCGCGAAAGGCAATCCAGCCATGCAGGCGGAGGCCCTGTTCCAACTCGGCATCGCCAACTATAACCTGGGCAAGATGACCATGAGCAAGGCGAGGATTCTGGAAGGCGCCCAGTTCAGCGAGCAATGCGCCGCCATTCAAGGCGCCCGGACGCAGGATGCCTGGAAGAATGCCCAGGTCATGAAGGCCGAAGCCGCCAAGATGCGCTGAGGGACCGGCGCGAGAGAATACCAGCCACAGATAGAGAACAAGCAGTCTGACCGGCGTTCATCTGCGTTCATCCGTGGCTCGGAACGAACTTGTTCGACAGGCACTTAAACTCGTGGATACCCGAAGAATACTCGTTACCGGCGGAGCCGGATACATTGGCTCGCACACGGTTCGCCTGCTGCTCGAACGCGGCTACGATGTGGCGGTGGTGGACAACCTTTCGAAAGGGTACCGGCAGAACGTTCCAGCCGGGCGCCTGCACGAAATGGATGTGGCCGACACGAAGGGGCTCACCGAACTGATGCGGCAATTGAAGACCGAGGCGGTGGTGCATTTCGCCGCCTTCATCGCGGTGGGCGAATCGATGGTGGTGCCGGAACGGTACTTCGTCAACAACGTGACGGGCTCGCTGTCGCTGCTGGACGCCATGCTGGGCGCCGGCGTGAAGCACATCGTGTTCTCCTCCACTGCCGCGGTATACGGCAATCCGCAGGCGGTTCCGATTCTCGAGACTTTCCCCATTCAGGCGGTGAATCCGTACGGCGAATCGAAGGTGATGGTGGAAACGCTGCTCCGCTGGTTCGACCGCATCCACCATCTCACCAGCGTGTGCCTGCGCTATTTCAACGCCGCCGGGGCCGCCCACGCCGGCGGGCTGGGCGAACAGCACGAGCCGGAAACGCATCTCATCCCGCTGATCCTGCGCGCCGTGCTCTCCGGCCGGCCGGTCACCGTTTTTGGCGAAGATTACGATACGCCCGACGGAACCTGCATCCGCGATTACATCCACGTGGAGGATTTGGCCGAAGCCCACATCCTGGCGCTCGAATACCTGCTGGCCGGAGGCTCGAGCGACCAGTTCAACGTGGGGACCGGCTCCGGCCATTCGGTGATGGAAGTGATTCGCGCGGTGGAAGAAGTCACCGGGCAAAAGGTGCCGTACATTTTGGGGACGCGGCGCGCGGGCGATCCTTCGCGCCTGGTGGCGAGCTCCGATAAGCTGCGGGCTACGCTCGGCTGGCAGCCGCGCTCGAGCGAGTTGAAGACCATCGTGACGCACGCCTGGAATTTCGCGCGTCCCCACGCGTAGCAGCCGGCGTGGGACAGGTGTACGGATGAAACCGATGCGACCGGCATTCTTCAAATCGGCCACCGACTTTCGCGACTGGCTCGCCCGGCATCACGCTACCGTGAGCGAACTGCTGGTCGGATTCCACAGGAAAGAGTCCGGCCGCGGCATCACTTATCCGGAGGCGCTGGACCAGGCGCTCTCGTTCGGCTGGATCGACGGTGTCCGCAAACGAGTCGATGCGGAAGCGTACACCGTCCGGTTCACGCCGCGGAAACCGGGCAGCATCTGGAGCGCGGTAAACATCAAGCGAGTTGGCGACCTTACGGCGCAAGGGCTGATGAGGCCGCCGGGACTCCGCGTGTTTCGCGAGCGCGACGAGGGGAAGACGCGGCGGTATTCGTACGAACGCGAGCAGGCGAAGCTCGATCCGGCGTTCGAGGCGGCCTTGCGCGCCAACCAGAAGGCCGCGGCGTTTTTCGATCGACAGCCGCCCGGCTACCGGAAAGTCACGATCTTCTGGGTGATGAGCGCGAAGAAAGAAGAGACGCGCGCGCGCCGGCTCGCGCACCTCATCGAGCGCTCGGCGAGCGGAGCCCGTATCGATCCGCTCAGCCCGAACCGGAAATAGGAAAACACACGGGCAGAGCCTCGGGAGACAGGATGCGCGCTTCCATCCAGCCGGCCTGGCGCAATCGGGCGGGGGACGCGGTGAACGCCAGCTTGTAACTGATTTCCTCGAGCGGGCCTTCCACCATCGAGCTGCGCTGCGGATAGACCAGCGCCAGGTAGCGCAGGATGGCATAGATGTCGCCATCCTCGGGCTGGCGCAGGCTGTAGCCGTTGGAGCGGAAATGGACGGAAGCGCCCTGCCCGGAAAGCCGCCACGCCAGGAAGGCGCAGCAATGAACGGCGTGTTCGAACCAGGCGTCGAGGCTGGGCGGCACATTGCGGTCCAGGAAGAGCTCGACGGTGCGCTCCTGCTCGCGGGCGAATTCCCGCACCTGCAAGGCGCCGGTGTGGGCGGTGGCCTTCCAGTCCACGTGGCGCGAGCTCTCCAGCGCTTCGTAGGGACGGATGCGGTAGAAATCGCGCCCGAGGCCGCGATAGTAGGCTTCCATTTCCTCGGCGATGGCCGGCAGCATCGCCTCGAATCCGGGCGGGGGATCGAGCGGCGGGTAGACCAGCGTCTCGCGGAGCAGGGTGACGCGCGCGGTTTTGCGGAGAAATCCGAACGGGAACGAGGTGGAGAAGGCGAATCCATTTTCGCGGTAGGCGCCGCGGCGCGGGAAGCGGGCCTCGACAATCTTGTCGAGGGTGGCGCCGGCCGGAATGAGCGGAAAATACACGGCGGATTCGAGGCGCGCCTCGCCCGCGTCCCGAATGCCTTCCACCCGGATGGAGAAGGAAGGCATCAGCCACTTCACGTTGCGGACGCGCATTTGGCCGGGAAAGCCGCGGGCGGCGGAAACGTGCTCCGGCGCCACGAAGTCGACCTCCAGCCCGGCGAGCGAAAGGCTGCCGAGCAAACCGGAAACCAGCAGCATGGCGAACATCGCCGCCAGCACCAGAAACAACAGGTTGTTAGCGGAGACCACCGCGCCCAGCGCGGTAACCGCCAGCGCGACCAGAAACCACAGCCCGCGCCGGCTGACGCGATAGCGTATGCGCCGCTCGAGAGGGTGCCGGAAACTGTTCCACCGATGGCGCATGCCCGGTCTCGATTGTACCGCCCGCGGCCGGGCGGTGCATTACAATCGTCATGTATGCGCAGCCTTGTTCTGGCGCTCGCTTCGGTGGCGATGATATTCGCACAGAAGCGGCCCTTCGATGCGAACGCTCTGCTGGAGCTGAAGCGGATCGGCGATCCGCAGATTTCGCCCGACGGCAAAACGGTGGCGTTCACCGTGCAATCCGTCGACCTGGCCGCCAACCGGAAACCGCAGCAGGTCTGGACGGTGCCGCTGGAGGGCGGCGCGCCGCGCCAGATCACGCACAGCGGCGATAACAACACGCGCCCGCGCTGGTCGCCCGACGGCAAGCGGATCGCGTATATTTCCGACCGCGGCGGCTCGGCCCAGATCTGGCTGATGGATGCGGACGGCGGCAACGCCAAACAGATCACCAGCCTGGCGACCGAAGCCGACGGCGAGATCTTTTCGCCGGACGGGAAGTACCTGGTTTTCTCGAGCGGCGTCTACCCGGAATGCGGCGGCGACGACGCCTGCAACAAGAAGAACCTCGACGCCGACAGCGCCAATCCGGTGAAGGCGCGCGTCTACACGGAGCTGCTCTACCGGCACTGGACGGCCTGGGCCACGCGCCGCCGCAGCCATCTGCTGATGGTCGCGGCCGACGGCGGAGCGGTGCGCGATCTGACGCCGGGCGACCGCGAGGTGCCGCCGTTCTCCCTCGGCGCGCCGGACGACTACGATATTTCACCCGATGGCGCGGAACTCTGCTATTCGGTGAATCTGGATGCGGTGCCCGCCGTCAGCACCAACACCGATTTGTTCGTGTTGCCGCTGGGCGGCGGCGCAGAGCCGCAACAACCGGTGAAGATCACCAACAGCCCGGGCGCCGATGCCACGCCGCGCTATTCTCCCGATGGCAAGTATCTCGCCTGGCGGGCGCAGGCGCGTGCCGGTTACGAGAGCGACCGCTGGCAGTTGATGGTGCTCGAACGCTCGACCGGAAAAGTCACCGGCTTGACCGAAAACATCGACCGGTGGGTGAACAGCTTCGTCTGGGCGCCGGATTCGAGCAGCCTGTTCTTCACCACCGGGGACCGCGGGCGGCAGGCCATCCAGTGGATCGCGGTGAAGGGTGGGGCGATGCATGTAGCCGCGGCCGGCGACAGCGAACTGGACGACATGGTGCTGGCGCGCGACGGCAAGACCATGGTCTACACGCAGCAGACCGGAGAATCGCCGATCGAGATCTACCGCGCTGCGTCCTCCGGCGGCACTCCTGCGGCGCTCACCCATTTGAACGACGCCGTGCTGGACTCCCACCAGCTCACGCCGCTCGAAGAATTCTGGGTGGATACGCCCGATGGCGCGAAAATTCACAGCTTCCTGATCAAGCCCTATGGGTTCGAACCCGGGCGCCAATATCCCGTCATCATGCTGATCCACGGCGGCCCGCAGGGGAACTGGGGACATAGCTGGACCTACCGCTGGAACGCGCAGGTGTTCGCCGCCGCCGGTTACGTGGTGGTGGAGCCCAACCCGCGCGGCTCGACGGGCTACGGGCAGAAGTTCATCGACGAAATCAACGGCGACTGGGGCGGCAAGGCGTTCGACGATATCATGGCGGTCACCGACCACGTGGTGGCCAACGTCCCGTACGCCGATGGCAGCCGCATGACCGCGGCCGGAGCGTCGTACGGCGGCTACATGATCGACTGGATCCTGGGCCACACGCAGCGCTTCAAGGCGTTGATCACTCACGATGGCGTCTACGACATGACCAGCGAATTCGGCGCCACCGAAGAGTTGTGGTTTCCACTGTGGGAAAACGGCGGCACGCCATGGGACAAGCCGGAGGATTACCAGAAGTGGTCGCCCTCCAGCTACGCGAAGGAATTCCATACACCCACGCTGGTCTTCCACGGCGAACTGGATTTCCGCGTGCCGGAAACGCAGGGGCTGGAGCTGTTCACCGCGCTGCAGTTGCAGAAGGTGCCGTCCAAGCTGGTGATTTTTCCCGATGAAGGACATTGGGTGCTGAAGCCGCGGAATAGCCTATTCTGGTACAAGACGTTCCTCGATTGGCTGGATAGTTGGGTGAAGAAATGAGAATCGCTCTCTTATCGGCGCTGGCGGTAGTGGTCGCCGTCGTGTTGTTGCTGGTGTTGATGTCGGGCCACACGGCGATCTGGGTGAGCCCGGCATTGAAGAGCATCGGGTTGAGTACCGGGGTCACCGTCCGGCTTGCCAATCCACATGGCGTGCGCGAGGTGCACGTGTGGGTGGCGCAGGGTGATGCGAAGTATCCGATGTTCGAGTCCAGCCGCGCCGCCACGCGCCTGCTCTGGCAGAGACACGAATTGCCGTGGATTGTGACCTTCGACGTGGGCAAGGGCCAGGCGGCGAACCTGAAAGACGGACCGGCCCGCCTGATGGTGGAAGCCGTATCCAACGATTTTGCCGGCCACACCGATTCGGCGGCGTACGACGTCACGGTAGTGCTGGAACCGCCGACGATTGCCGCCGACGGCCAGCGGCACTACATCAACCAGGGCGGCGCGGAGGTGGTCGCGTTCACGGTGGGCGGCTCCTGGACCGAGGCCGGTGTGCGCGTCGGCAATTACACCTTTCGCAGCTTCCCGTTGCCCGGCAACCCCGGGCAGCGGTTCAGCATGATTGCCTATCCCTGGGATCTGCCCGGCAACGTGGTTCCGGTGGTTTACGCGCGCAATGCGGCCCTCGATGAGGCGACCGCGCCGGTGACGGTCACCATCAAGCCGAAAAAGTTCCGCGCGCGCGACTTCGACTTGACCGACGAGCTGGCGGCAAAGCTGGTGCATTCGGTGGATCCGAGCGGCAGGCTGGCGCCTGGCAAAGACCTGCTGGCGCGCTTCCTTTTTATCAACGGTCCGATGCGCGCCCACAACAACCAGCAGCTTGCCGACCTGCGTTTTCAAACCGAGGAGAAGATTCTCTGGACGGGCGCGTTTATCCACTGGGGCAAGGAAGAAGCCAACTTCGCCGACTTGCGCAACTACATCTACCACGGCAAGAAAGTGGACCAGCAGGTGCACCTGGGCTTCGATCTTTCCGATGTCGCGCACGGGCCCGTGTTCGCCGCCAACAACGGGCGCGTGATCTGGGCGAAGGACATGGGAATTTACGGCAACTGCATTGTGCTGGACCACGGATACTCGGTGCAATCGATCTATGGCCACTTGAGCGAGATCAGCGTCCAGGTGGGGGACTGGGTGGACAAGGGCAAGCGAATCGGAATCGCGGGAGAGACTGGCCTGGCGGGCGGCATTCACGTGCATTTCGGCATGCAGGTGGATGGCGTCCAGGTCAACCCGCGGGAGTGGTGGGACGAGCACTGGATCCACGACCACGTGCTGATCCGCCTGCAGCCCGAAGCCGCATCGAGCGAGAAAGCCGCCGCAGCGCCCGCGCGGGCGCAGCCGCACCACCACAAGAAAAAGCGGTGAGCGCTCTACGCCTGCGCGCGACCCGGAGGGTGCCCCGGCTAACCGCCGCGGGGGCCGATTGGCAATCGGCCGCAGATTGACAATCTGCCCCACACGCCGGCCGGGGCTCCGTTAGAGGGCCGTTAGAGGATCTGTTCCATCACCGAGATGAGGTAGTCGCGGTCGAAGGGGCCGGAGCGGTAGGTGCGGGTCTCGAAGTAGCGCCACATGTTGCGATCCCGTTCCATGGTGTAGAACAGCGGTTGCTCTTCGATCAGGTCCTTGTCCAGCATTTCCTGGTTGAAAGCGCGGACGGAACCCTCCAGAATGTACGGAATCCGAAAGTCCTCCGTCGAAACCAGTTCCGCGGTGGCCTCGAACGCAACCTGCAGGATGCGGCCGTGGGCGTTGATCTGCACCAGGTTGGGCGAGTCGTCGCGGTAGGAGGCGGCGCTATATTCGGGCGGGTCCAGCATGACCACGCAGTCGTCCAGCAAGCTATTGACGGCGGCCACGAAGTCCGCGCAGACGGAGTGCAGCTCGCGAGCTGCGGCGCGCCGGACGGCTTCCACCTCATGCACGCGGCGCAAGCGGCGCTCGTCGGTTTGCTCGAGCGACCGAATGCGCTGCGCCAGCCGTTGCAACCGGTCGTCTTTGGGCCATGAGCGCAGGCGCCGCACCGTGTATCCTCCCGTACCATAGTGCCCGAGCGGGAGAGGGCAGCGCAATGCCCGGTTGGTTATCCTAGCTAGCGGCGCCCCAGACCGGCGACCAGTTCGCTGGACTGGAACAGATCCACCGTATCGATGCGCACTGCCACGAGAATGATGTCGGCCGCATCCATGGACAGCGACCTTTTCCCTTTCAGGACGTTATGGATATGAGGCTGGGAAAGACCGGTCAGTCGGGCAGTGCCACGCTCAGTCAGTTCACCTCGACGGATTCTTTCCTGCAGCGCCGATACCAGGCGCGATTCGAGCTGCCTGAAGCCGGGCATAGGGCGGGTGGGCCGAAGGTACTATTTCTCCCTGAAATAGTCCAGTACCAAAGCGATCGAATTCGCGATTGAATTATCACACATAAAATTACAAAACACTGTAGTGTGCGGCCGGTATAAGTACCTAGTAGTACTGGAGATAACGATACACACGCCATCGATTAGAAAGTATTACATATGAATTTAATTTGAAATTATTTGACGTTTTCTATTGTTGGCGTAGATTTGTTAACGGGTTAACAGAGTCGGGGCGGACCCAGTCTGATGGGTGCCGTTACCGGGAAGGACATTCTTCAAAAACATGCGTTGGAACCGATCAAATGCGGTGGGTGTCGCTAAGCCATCCTGCGCGTACTGCCACGGATATGGCACGCGTTTTGTGCGGATTGGAAGGGAAGTGCCCTGCAACTGCGCCTTACGGGCGATTTTCAGGGCTTGTTTGGCGCGCTTTCGCGAGTGCGCTCAGTCGGCGGACCACATAGGCACGGTATCGCTGGAGTTCTGCAGCGGCCGCAACAGCCGCCGCGTTTATTCCCGGAAGTCGGAAGAGTACGTGGCGGATTTCTGCCTAGTCAGCCACCGGGTATTGGACGAGGAAGAGGACCGGATATTCCGCTACCATTTTCTGCTGGGTGCGGACTGGAAACTGTGCTGCCGGAAACTGCACATGGATCGCGGCAATTTCTTTCACGCGGTCTATCGGATCGAGCAGAAGCTGGGCCGGACATTCGCGGAACTGGAGCCATACCCGCTGTACCCGCTCCGCGACTACTTCAGCGGCGTGATTCGCCGCCAGGTGTTACCCCTGTCGGCCTGAACTCCGCGGCCGCGGCCCGGGGACGCCGGCCGGGCCGCGCGCCGCGTGGAAACGAGCGGAGGGGTGGGCGACAGCGTCATGGCCGCGGCTAAACTGGAAAGATGTCCGCCCGCAATGACGAGGTCTGGAAGACATCCGCTGTGGCCAGCGTCTACCTGGAGGGAGTTCGCGCCGCGATCCCTCTGGCGCAGGAACAGTTGGACGTGATGCTGCGGCTGCTGGCGGCTGGTGGCCGGCCGGTGCGGGATTTTCTCGATCTCGGCTGCGGCGACGGCGCGCTCGGCGCCGCGATCTTCGAGCGCTTCCCGCCGGCGCGCGGCGTGCTGGTGGACTTCTCCGAACCGATGCTGGAGGCGGCCAGGGCTCGCTTTGCGCGGCAAAGCTACGCCGTGCGCTGCGTCAACGCCGACTACGGAGCCGCATCCTGGATCGCGTCGGCGGATGCTCGCGGCCCGTTTGACGCGATCGTGTCGGGTTACTCGATTCATCATCAGCCGGACGGCCGCAAGCGGGAAGTCTACGAGGAGATCTTTGGGCTGCTCGCGCCCGGCGGCCTGTTCCTCAACCTGGAACACGTCGCTTCGGCGTCGCCCTGGGTGGCTTCGGTGCATGACGGCCTTTTCCTCGATCGGCTCGAGCGGCACCACCCCGGACGCAGCCGCGCCGAAATCGAGAAGACCTACTATGCCCGTCCCGACACGGCGGCGAATATTCTGGCGCCGCTCGACGCGCAATGCCAGTGGCTGCGTGAGATTGGCTACACCGACGTCGACTGCTATCTGAAGGTGTTCGAACTGGCGGTGTTCGGCGGCCGCAAGCCGGCCGGCGCGGCGTAGTACGCCGTTTCATGGATGCAGCCTCATATCTGGCGCGGCAGCCGAGCGCTTCAAATGGCAAGGAACCGGCGGCAAAGACCGCCGGCGCTACAACTCTTTAGCGTGCGATGCGGGCGCCGCCGCCGCGCATCAGGCGCAGCACTTCGTCGAGGGTGGCCATCGAAGTGTCGCCCGGGGTGGTCATCGCCAGCGCGCCGTGGGCGGCGCCGCACTCCACCGCCCACTGCGGCGGCTGGCCGGTGAGGAATCCATAGATCAATCCCGAGGCGAACGAATCGCCGCCGCCCACGCGGTCGAAGATCTCCAGGTCGGGCCGGTGTTTGGCCTCATGAAACTGGCCACCCGAGTAACAGATGGCGCCCCAGTCGTTGCGCGTGGCGGTGGTGGCCTTACGCAGCGTGGTGGCGACCACGGCGAAGGGAAACTCGCGCAACACCTGTTCGATCATTTGCCGGAACGAGGCCACCTTGAAATCGCTGAGGCTCTCATCGACGCCGGGAACGTCGAAGCCGAGCGCCGCCGAGAAGTCCTCTTCGTTGCCAATCATGACGTCCACCAGCGGCGCGATGCGGCGGTTGACCTCCTGCGCTTTCCGCTTGCCGCCGATGGCTTGCCAAAGCGAGGCGCGGTAATTGAGATCGTAGGAGACCACCACTCCGTGGCGGCGCGCGGCCTCGATGGCCTCGACGGCCACGGCGGGCGTGGATTCGGAAAGCGCGCAGAAAATGCCGCCCGTGTGGAACCAGCGAGCGCCGTGCCGGCCGAAGATGGCGTCCCAATCGATCTGGCCGGGCTCGAGCTGCGAGACGGCGGTGTGGCCGCGGTCGGAGCACCCCAGCGCGGCGCGTGCGCCGAATCCGCGCTCGGTGAAGTTGAGCCCGTTGCGCACGGTGCGGCCGACGCCGTCGGATGGCGCCCAGCGCACCAGCGATTGGTCGACGCCGCCCTGGTAGATCAGGTCCTGGAGCAGCCGGCCGACCGGGTTGTCGGCGAAAGCGGTGACGATGGCCGTCTCGAGACCGAAGCAGCGCTTGAGGCCGCGCGCGACGTTGTATTCGCCGCCGCCCTCGTAAACGTCGAAACTGCGGGCCGTGGCCACCCGCTTGTCGCCGGGATCGAAGCGCAGCATCACCTCGCCCAGCGCCACCAGGTCCCAGCGGCAATCCTGTTTAGGTTTGATCGTCAATGGCATGGTGTCTTGAATCGCTAGGATAGCAAGCCGCGGGGCAGCGGGAATTTAGGATATGCTCTCGTCTATATGCCGGCTGAGGGGACAATCGTGAAAACTGGTGCCATCGGCCGCTGGGCGTTCGCGTTAGCGATGCTGGCGGCGGCGGGCCTTGCCATAGAGGCCGACCAGGCGCCGCCGCGCGCCCGCGCCTTTCATTTCGAATACAAAGCCATCGTCAAGGAGATCCCGGCCGGCGCCGGCAGCGTGGATATCTGGATTCCGGTGCCCCAGGACGATCCGTATCAGCAGATTCGGAATCTCCGCATCGAGTCGCCATACGATTACAACATCGCCGTGGCGCCGGGCGGAAACCGCGTCCTGCACCTGGCGATCGAGCACCCAGGCGAGAGCTCGCTGGCGATCGTCATGAGCCTCGACGCCGTCCGCACGGAGCATGTACAGCCACGCCTGTGGGGAGGGCCTCCTCTCGAACGGGAGGAAGACGCCGCGGTGCTGGCCGGGTATTTGAAACCGGACCGCCTGGTGCCGCTCGACGACCGGATTCGGGCGTGGGCCCGCGATGTGGTCGAGAAGGCCAATGCGCATACCGATCTCGAAATGGCGCGCGCCATATACCAGCACGTGGTTTCGACGGTGAAGTACGACAAGACCGGCAAGGGCTGGGGACGCGGCGACATCTACTACGCGTGCGAGGCGCGGCGCGGCAATTGCACCGACTTTCACGCCATCTTCATCGGCTACGCCAGAGCGGTTGGCATTCCGGCCCGCTTCGCGATTGGGTTTTCGCTTCCCGCCGAGCGCGGCGAAGGCAAAATCGCGGGCTACCATTGTTGGGCGGAGTTTTATGCCAGGGGCATCGGCTGGGTCCCCGTGGATGCGTCCGAAGCCGCCAAGAACCCCGCCAAACGCGGGTACTTTTTTGGGGCGCACGACGAGAACCGGATCGAACTCAGCAAGGGCCGCGACGTGCTCCTGGCGCCGCCGCAGCACGCCGATCCGTTGAACTATTTTGTCTATCCGTACGTTGAAATCGGCGGCCAGCCGTTCGCGGGCACGGCATTCGAAATCACCTACCGCGACATCGGCCCGGCGCAGGAAGCGGCGCGCTAAGCAAAGAACCGGCGGTAAAGACCGCCGGCGTTACGAAGAAAACTCGAGCGACGTGGCCGTAGCGCCCGCGGTCTTCGCCGCCGGTGTTTTCTCATTCCGACGCCGGTTTCCGATGCGGGAGCAGGTGTCGAGAAGAGTTGCGACACCGGCACGCACGAGTGCGTGCGCCACGTCGTTCGCCAGGATTTGGGACCCCCGCCCGGAACGGCCACACCTAGCGCAATCGGGCTGGCGCCGGTGGCAAACCCGGGAACGCGGGTAGAATGTTGCATAGAGGACGAAGCGCCGATGGGTCACCGCATGTTATTCGGCTGGATGGTTGCCATGGCGGCGTTCCCCGTCAATGCGGTTGCTCAGGCCTCCGGCGTGGAGCGAATCGGCATTTTCGGCCGCATGGGCGTTTGCGTCGGGGATCCGGTCCCCGCGGATGTCGCGCGCTATCCGGTAACCGGGCACGTGATCGACGATCTGACAGGGTTGGGGATCGCGCATGCGACCGTGAGTCTCGACGAGTTTTGCTCAGACCCGGACGCCCGCGGCCACCCCGCGAAAAACCACTGGCGCGCGCAGGCGATCGGCAATGAAGCGGGCGAGTTCCGCTTCGACAATGTTCCGGCGATGGCGGCGGCTCTCTCGGTTAGCCGGGACGGTTACCAGGACATTTCGCAAGACTTGCCGGCGACGGCAGACGCGGTTTCGGTCACCCTGCGACTGGCGCCGTACCCTTCCATTTCCGGCGTGGTGCGCGGGTTGGATGGCGCGCCGATGCCTGAAGTGCTGGTGCAGCTGTATTGGCACGAAACCTCGTCCGGGTGGCGGCGGTTCAGCCTTTGCGGCACCATGAAAACCGCGGCCGACGGATCGTACCGCTTTCCGCCGCCGCTTGCGCCCGGCCGCTATGCGATTGTCGCGGAAGCCCCGCGCTTTGGGTTTTCACACCTGCCGCCGGAGCGCGATGCGCAGGGTCGAATGATGGGCTACGTGCCGGCGCGGTATCCGGCCGCGCCATCGAGCGGCGCCGATTCGTCGATGGAACTCGTGGGAGGCCAACAGGCGCGGGTGGATTTTCGCCTTTACCAGGAGGCCTATCACCGCCTTACGGGCACCGTCGCCGGGCGGGATCGATGGCCGCCAATCCTGCAGGTGATTGCTCGCGGCGGACCATCCGGGCGGTACATGCTGAAACCGGACCGTGCCTGCTGCGGGTTCGAGGCTTGGGTTCCTAACGGGCGATTCCTGCTGGACACGCAGTTCACCAGCGTCGATGGCGAGTTCGTGGGATCGATGCCGGTGGAAGTAGCCGATTCCGATGTCGACGGGATTGCGTTCAAGCTGTCGCGCCGGACGAAAGTGGAGATCCCGATCGAGATCCGCGCCGCGCCGGGGGCTAGCGAAGAGCTCATTCGTCAGTTCTGGTTTCTGCAGTTCATCGAGCTCAAGCCGGATGGTTCCGGACTCGGCGGTCCGATGTCCACACAGGCTGGTATCGGGCGCACGAGCGCGCCGAGGAAGGAATCGGTTACCGCCTTCACGGGTTC
Source organism: Bryobacteraceae bacterium (assembly GCA_050010695.1). GTDB lineage: Bacteria > Acidobacteriota > Terriglobia > Bryobacterales > Bryobacteraceae > Bog-375. The sequence goes on along the minus strand of JBEKKO010000025.1, from coordinate 37,384 downwards.
CTATGCGGTCGCGCTGATGGCAATGGGCAACACTTATGCGCAGAGCATGACCAGTGGCGGGGCTGACCTGATACGGGGACCGCTGCTGGTGGATCCCGACCACGCGCCGGAGACGATTCGCGTGGTGGTGGCCGAGGGAGCGAAGGTGGAAGGCGTGACGCGGCGCGATGGGAAGCCGGGGCGCGCGTGGGTTTACGCGATTCCCGATCAGCCCGATGGCAGGCTGGTGCAGCCATTCGCGTCCGACGCGGACGGGAAGTTTCGCATGCAAGGCCTGGCGCCGGCCGGGTACCTGTTCTTCGCCAGCGATAAGCCGCTTCCGCTGGACCTGCACAATGAGGCGGAAATCGGCTATTGGCGCCGCTACGGACAAAGCCCGGCTCTCGAAGCCGGCAAGACCACGCCATTGGAACTGGCGGTGCACACGCAGTGAGCGTGCGCCGCGCCGGTCGTACGTACGGATTCTCTGCTATCATACGTATATGGCGAAGCTCACGTTGAGCGTGGATGACCGCGTCGTTTCGCGGGCCAAGCAATACGCGAAACGGCGAGGCGTCTCCGTATCGCAGATGGTCGAGGTCTACCTGGCGGCGGTTGCCGAACCTCCTTCCGCCGCCACGGACACTGCACCGATCCTCGATTCCGTCCGGGGAATACTCAAGCGTGCGGACATCGACGAGTACCGGAAGCACCTGGCCGCGAAATATCGATGAAGAGAATCCTTTTCGACACGAATGTCGTCCTGGACGTTCTGCTCGATCGTAAACCTCACGCGGAGGCCAGCGCGGCGGCTTGGGCGGCCGTGGAGACAGGCGTCTCGGAAGGGATGCTGGCGGCCCACGCGGTAACGACAATCCACTACCTGGTTCGAAAAGAGATGGGCACCATCAAGGCTCGGCGGATCGTCTCGGCGCTGCTGAGAGTCTTTGGAGTAGCCGCCGTTAATGGCGCAGTCGTCCAAGAGGCGCTGCAATCGCCATTGCCGGACTTTGAGGATGCGGTTACCGCGGCGGCGGCGCGATTGGCGGGTTGTCAGTGCATCGTGACGCGGGATCCGAAAGGGTTTCGCGGATCTCCGGTTCGCTCGCTTACGCCCGAAGCAATAATCCCTCTTCTCAGCGGGCAATGAGACAGGGCGGGTGAACCGTTCAGCCGCGCCGCGCCGCTTCTTCGGCGAGCAGCAGCGCACCCAGCACGCCGGCGCGGCCGCCCAGTTGCGGAAGCACGACGAAGCTCTCCATCCGCTCGACGATCTCGACCGCTTCGATGTAGCCGTTGAGCAGGCGGGCCAGCCCGGTGTGGACCATCGGGAGCAGGCACGGTTGCAGCAGCACGCCGCCGCCGATCACGATGCGCCGCGGCGAAAGGGTGCACACCAGGTTGTGCAGGCCGAGCGCGAGGTACTCGGCCTCGAGCGCCCAGGCCGGGTGCGCGGGCGGCAATTCCCGCGGCGCCATGCTCCACCGCTCGCGCAGCGCGGGCCCGGATGCGAGGCCCTCCAGGCAATCGCCGTGGAACGGGCAGCCGCCGGCGTAAGGATCGCGCGCGCGATCGTGGGGGATCCGCAAGTGGCCCATTTCCGGATGCAACAGCCCGTGCAGCAGTTTTCCATTCACCATAGCGCCGCCGCCGATACCGGTGCCCACTGTGAGGTAAAGGAAATCGGCGAGGCCGCGCGCGGCGCCCCAGCGCGCTTCCGCCAGCGCGGCCCCGTTCACGTCGGTGTCAAAACCCACCGGCACGCCGAGACCCCGGGCGACCGTGCCGGCCACGTCCGTGCCGCGCCAGCCCAGCTTGGGAGTGCAGGTGATGTAGCCGAAAGTGGGCGAGCCGGGATGCGGATCGAGCGGCCCGAACGACGCAATCCCCACCGCTTGCAACTCGCCGCCGGCCTCGCGCCGGAAAAACTCGATCACCGCCTCGAGCGTCTCCGCCGGCGTGGTGGTCGGAATCTGGGTGGTGATCAGATCGCCGGGCGAAGAGCCGATCCCACAGACGAACTTGCTGCCTCCAGCTTCAATCGCGCCTAACACGATGTCGATCATAACACCGCGCCCGCGGGACTACTGGCGCGGGTGCTTGCCGGGATCGAGGGCGAGCGCTTTTTCGATCACGGCTTCTCGATTGCCGTTCTCCCATTGCGCGTGGATTTCGTTGTCGGGCATGCCGGCCACGCGGCCCAGCAGCAGAAAGGCGGGCAGCGCGTAACGCAAGGTGGTCCAGCGGGCCATTTCCTTGAGCGAATCGAGAGCGCGCTCGCGAATCAGGTCGAGCGCGCCCGGGTTGGGCGAATCGGTGAGCACCACCAGCGCGCGCGCGGCCTGCAGGCGGTCCTCGAGGACGATCGAATGCAGCATGTCCACCAGCCACGTCGGCGCGATGCGGATATTCCGGTCCGGCTGCCTGCCGGCATAGACGGCGATCGCCGCCAGGGCGCGCATGGCATTGGAGCGGACTGCGCCGTCCGGGTCGCCGATGGCGTATTGCAATTCGCCGGCGGCCTGCTGCTTGTCGGCGCCATAGCCGATCACGGCGGCCGCCACCGCGCGCTGGCCGGCGTCCGCGGAGTTGCGCAGGACGTCGCGCAGCCAATCGAAATGGTCCGCCGCGAAGGTGAGAAAACGGGGCTGGAACGAGCGGGCCTCCGGGTCATCCATCATCGAATAGCCCGCCGTGAAATCTTCGGTGGTGTTGCCACGCGCCGCCGCGCGTGCCACGGCGGCGAGGAAATCCGTGTACGTGTCCAGGATTTCCTGCGGCAGCGCGGCATTGCCGGCGGGCGGAGAGTGGAAGGCGGGATGCGGCGCGCCCTTTTCTTCAATGCCGATGAACAGGTCCACCGACAGACCTTCGCAACACAGCGCCTCGACGCGCACCAGTACGACGCCGGAAATCTTGTCGATCCGATCCTCGAGATCGCCCTTCGATGCGGTCAGCGTGCCACCCTTGCGGAGACCCGTCACAGACTGGATTTTTTCCGCGGTAACCTTGCGCAGTCCGTAATAGTTGATGTCACCGATTCGCGGCGCCTGTGCCGCTGCGGCACAGGCCAGGCACAGCAACGCTATCAGTTTTCTCAAGAGAGATGAAAGGCGCGGCAATTCCAGGCGACAGGTGCAATTGGGGGACCGTTCGCGGGGGTGAGAAAGCGGCGATTGGCAGGCGGAAGCGCCGGCGGAAGCGCCTGCCCCACGTCGCCACAAAGAAAAACCGCACCGGACATCGCCCCTAAAGACCAGCGAGGCTTCGTCCGATGCGGCTCGCCCAGGTTGGGCTGGGATCCGGCGTCGGGCTGCCTGGTTACGACCGCAACACGGCCCACTCCTGGCCAGGTCCGCGTCCTATTCTTCCTTGCCAGAAATGCCAGACAACTACCGCAACCGCTGATCCCGTGGAGAGACTATGAGACCGTTTTACAAAAAAACCCCTCTGCGGCAACCAACAAGGGAAGAATAGTGAGCAAAACCTAAAACAAACATCGGCTCCCGCAAGCACGCTGTCCCGTCGACTCACTCTTCTTCCGCCTGCCTGTTGCTGCAGAGGGCAGGTTTAAGAAAGTTACTTCGCCAATTCACACTACGTTTAGCAATCGGACGCCCGCGTGTCAAATGCCGTAACCCCTTTTGAACAGAATATTTTTTTCGTCGGGCGGCCGAACGGGTGGGACACTCTGGGCGGGCGGTGTGTCGCTATGACACAATTTGTGTGATGTGGCACGTTGCGCTCGGCATTCTGATGATCGCGTTGGGGCCGGCAGGCGGGTGGGCACAGAGCCCCGGCGCGGGCGACCCGGTGGTGGTATCGGGCGACCATCCGCGCCTCTTCCTGCGCGCCGGCCGGCTGCGCCTGCTGCGCCGCGAGCGCGAACGCCACTCGATGCGCTGGCAGCAGTTCGAGGCGTTGATTTCCGGCCACGCGCCAATGCGCGAAGCGGGCTTCGCCGAAGCCCTCTATTACCAGGTCTCGGGCGAGCGCGCCGCCGGACGCCGCGCCATCGAGTGGGCGCTCTCCGCCTCCGACCTGCGCCAGATGGCCCTAGTGTACGACTGGTGCCAGGACGTACTGGCCACGGCCGAACGCGACCGGCTGGCGTCCCGCATCGCGCGGCGCATGGGCGAAACGGCGGCCGTCGAGTCCATCCCCGGCGTGCGCTCGCGCGTACTGGGCGCGGTGGCGCTGTTCGACGAGGCGCCGGCGGACGCGCCGGACCTGCCGCGGCAAGTGTTGGATCGCGCGGTTCACTCCTGGTGGGAAGGCAGGCTGGCGCCGGGGCTGGAAGCCGGCAGCGCGGCGGTCCCGCGCGAAGATGCTTACGCCATGATGGAACTGCTGCACGCGCTCGCCGATTCGGCCCGCCTGGATCTGCGCGAAACCGCGCCAACCTACTTCGCCGGGTTCCCGATCGAGCACCTGATGAGCTACTATCCGGCCCCGTACCACACGGCGGAGGGCGACATTTACCTGGGCGCCACGCGGCGCGGCGGCGCGCCCGACCTCGATTCCGCGGTCTTCTCCCGCGCCGCCGAACTGGCCATGGTGGCCTTTGACGTTAACGCGCCCTCCACCCAAGTGCTGCAAGGCTGGCTGATGCACGACCGGTTTCAACTGCGCACGCCGCTGGGCGCGCCGTATGAATTCCTCTGGGCCAACCCGTATCAGCCCGGCCTCAGCTACTACCAGGTGCCGCTGGTTTACTACGATCCCGGGCGGGGCGTTTTGTACGTGCGTTCGAGTTGGGAAGACGATGCCGAATGGTTCGGGCTCTTCGACGGCGCCGTCGAATGGTTTCGCGACGGCCGCGTTACCATGCTCGATCCGCATGCCGCGGTGGCGCCACTGTTGCTGGACGCAGCCGCTGTGTGCTTCGCCGGCGCGGACGGCGGCGAGCGCGGCCAATGGCGGTTGACGCTCGAAGATGCGCAACCCGTATTCGTGACAGGCCTCGAACCCCGCCGCGCCTACCTGGTGGAAGTCGACGACGAAGAGATGTACGAAGCCGCAGCCGACCCGGGCGGCATTCTGCGACTCGACGATTTCCCGCACGGCCGGACCATCGGCGCAAGGCTGCGCGCGATAGCGCCCGCGCATCGGTAGCGGAAGCGTGTGAAGATCGCGGCGCGTGAAGTCCATTTGAGAGGCGATGCCGTCCGTTCCTGGCTAGCGGCACTGGAAGGCAAGGAGTGGTAACTTGACGAGTTCACGGTTAGCGGGACAACCCACTGTAAAGGCCATAGCGTACGCTTGCAAGGAATCTACGTCGGCTCGCGTTTTCCTTCGGCGCGGTCCGGTTCCTGGAAGTGTGGGCTCGGTTCTGCTCGGATTGTCGGGCATCCAAAAGTTGTCCCGAAACGTCCCTTTGGTTGAAGTAGCTCCCGCCTTGTTGCGAAGGATTTACCGCAACTCCGAAGCGGCGTCGACTGCTCTGGTTGGATCACACCACTCTTCCAAAGCTCCTCGCAGGTGCGGTCAACTGGGCGGCGGCCCACCTCCGTACGAGTCGCCGACAATACAGCTCGAGCGGCCGCTAGCTGGTGCAAGAGCGACGTCAGCGCCGCATCAACCGGTCCAGCCACGTCGTCTGCTTCGGCTGATCGAAGCCTTCGAGCATCCAGATATCGTACGGCCATTTGGCGATGGATGTGAGGAAGCGCTTGCCGTCGGGATGCAGACTGAACCCCGCGATGGCGTTGGCCGACGACGGCAGATCCACGGACGCGAGCATCTTGTCCACTCCGGTCTTCACATCAATCGCGTAAAGCCGCCACTGCCCGCCCTCGCCCGCCGTGCTTCGGAGGATGCCATAAACCTGGGCTCCGTCTTTAGAAAACGCGAAAGCCAATAGCTTGCGAGCCGTTAATTTGCGCGCCGTGGAACCATCCGGCGAGATCATGTACGTCCCGTTCGCGGATGGGTACGCGATCCAATCTCCCACGGGAGACCACTGAATCATGGAACGGGTAGTCACTGCCGGAGCGGCATTTGCCAAAACCATGGGAGTCGCATTCGCGAGCGGCCTCATCTTTACCAGTTGTTGTTTGCCGCCTTCAACCCGCGTAAAAGCGACCCACTGCCCATCGGGAGACCAGGCATGGGCCGCTTCGGAGTTGAGTTCCGCAAGCGGGGTAAAGGCTCCGCCCGATGCGCTGGAAATCGCGAGTTGCTGCCGCCCCGCGGCGTGCTGCACGAACAGAAATCGTGTGCCGTCCGGAGCCCATCGCGGCATCGCTGCAGAATCGTCGGTGCCGACCGGTTCGTCGACCACGCGGCGCGAAAATCCTTCCGTTGCCGACCGATCCTCGATAACCAGGTCGTCGCCAGTGACTGCTCTTGAAAACAGATAGTGAGTGCCCGCAGGCGCCCACTCCGGTTCCAGGGCGATCCCTCCTCCTTCCACCATAGTGTGGACGCGTCCATCCGGCAGCGAGATCTCCAGAACGTCCCATTCTACTACGCCTCCGCTGAATGCGATCCTCTTGCCGTCTGGAGAAACCGACGGGTGAATACGCGGATCCGTGCCAGGATAGATCACCCGGCGGCTTCCGTCAGTAGTATCGAGAATAGCGAGAAATGGCGCGTTCTCGCCGACAATGACGAGATGACGGTTATCGGGAAACCAACTCGCGCCGTATGCCCCCCCAGGACCGAGATTTCGGGGCGTGCCAGAGGGAAAGGGCACGATCCAAAGCTTCCCGGCAGCCACCACAGCGAGCCTGGAACCATCCGGCGAGAACTTCATCAGCCCGAAGGCAGCGTTTGTCGTTACGCCGCGCGGAGCCTGCTCCAATTTCCTCGGCGTGCCACCTCTAAGCGACCCTACCCAGGTATTGCCGTCGCGTGCGAATACCAGCGTCCTCCCATCGGGATGAAGCGCCGGCGCCGCAGCCTTCTCCATGACTACTTCCGGCGTGCCTCCGGACGCCGCGATCGCCCACAGGTCACCCAGAGAACTGTAGTAGATGGTTGCACCATCCGGCGACCAGAAGGGACGGTCGCAGGAATCGGATGCATGCGTGAGCTGCGTGGCGTCCAGCGCGCCCAAGGTCTTGGTGAATACCTGGCCGATGCCGCCGGTCAGTGCCGTGTAAGCAACACTCTTGCCATCCGGCGACCATGCCGCGAACCATTTCGTAAACGCATCCCGTTGAATGGGCGTGAACGTGTACCGGGACAAATCCGCAGGGGCCGGACGGATCAGCAGCGCCGCCAGCCCGGCGCCGAGCGACGCCGCGAGACCGATCCCAAGGAGCATCCGCCGCTTCGCCGCAGAACCCGCCCGCGTGGAAGCGGCGCCAGCGGCCCAGACCGCGCTGGCTGAGGTCGTTTCCGAAAGCCGGTCGCGGATCTGTTTCAGCTCGCGATACAGGTCGCGCGTCGAGTCGTAGCGCTCGGGCGGCTCTTTGGCCAGCAACCGCTCGATCACCCAGCGGAGCGGCATGGGCACACTGGCGGGCAGCGGCTCGGCATCCTCGCGGATGATCGCCGTCATCGTCTCCGGAGAGCTGCGGCGGTGGAAGGCCCGCTTGCCCGATGCCAGCTCGTACAGCACCAGGCCGAAGGAGAACTGGTCCGATTGAGGCGTGAGATTCGGTTCCCCACGCGCCTGCTCGGGCGACATGTAATCGACCGTGCCGACCGTCGTGCCGGGATCGGTGAGCACCGTCTCGGTGACAGCATCGGCCGCCGCCCCCGTGGACATAGCCGTTTTCGCCAGCCCGAAGTCCAGGATCTTCACGCGGCCGTCGCGCGCGACCAGGATGTTGCCCGGCTTCAGGTCGCGGTGCACGATTCCCGCAGCGTGCGCGGCACACAAACCGTCGGCGATCTGCACAGCCAGATCGAGCAGCTTGCGCGGCGCATCGACCGGCGCGACCGGTCTGCCTTCCACGAACTCCATGACCAGGTAATTGGGACCGACGTCGTAAAGCTGGCAAATGTTGGAATGATTGAGAGCCGCAATCGCCTGTGCCTCCCGCTCGAAGCGCTCGCTGAACTGAGCAGCAGAGACTTTGATCGCAACATCGCGCTTCAGACGGGGATCATGCGCCTTGTACACCTCTCCCATGCCTCCTTTACCGATAGGCGCAACAATTTCATAGGGCCCGAGTGTGTCGCCGGGAGAGATCGCCATCTGGGTGTCAGAGTTCAGTCTAGCGGATCACAACACGGTTAGGTCCCGGGTTACGCACTACTTCTCGGAGACAGCGAGGCGGGCCGGCTTGCCTGCGGCGTTGGCTTCCGATAATAGCGAATATCGCTTACCCTCCGACACGGCAAACAGGTCGCTGGGCCCGGCGCACTCTTGTCATTGTCCGCTCGCCTCCTCGCCTCCGACGCCTCATTGGTCGCGGAGCGCGGCCATGGGCTCCACGCGCGTCGCGCGATGGGCCGGAATGTAGCAGGCGAGCAGCGCCACCACCATCAGCGTCGCCGAGACGCCAACGAAGGTGAGCGGGTCGTAGGCCGACACGCCAACCAGCAGACTCGACAGCAGCCGGCTCACGCCCAGCGCTGCCGCTACTCCCAGGGCGATGCCGAGGCCCAGCAGCAGAACGGCCTGACGAATAACCAGCCGGAAGATGCCGACCCGCTGCGCGCCCAGCGCCATGCGGATTCCGATCTCGTGCCGGCGGCGGCTGGCCGAGTAAGAAACCACGCCGTACACACCCACCACCGCCAGGAGCAAACCGACGCCGCCCAGCGCGCCGGCGAAAGAAGCGCCCACCTTGAAGAGGAAGAACCCGTTGGCGCCCTGCAGAGCCTTCTCCATGCTCATGACCTCGTAGACCGGCAGGTTCGGGTCGAGCTGTCGCAGCAGGTCTTCGACGGCCGGCGCGAGGGACTCCGGCGATACAGCGGTCCGCACCTGGAGGACGTGGATAGACTGGTAATGCTGCGTCTGGGGCAGATAGAAGAACATCCCCGGCGCATCGAGAAGGCTGGTGTTCTTGGCGTCGTGCACCAGGCCCACCACGGTAACGAAGGGCCCGGAGGCGGCTTTGTAGCTGAAGCGTTGCCCAACGGCGTCCCGGTGGGGCCAAAGCCGCTCGGCCATGGTCTGGTTGACGATGGCGACCGGCTCGGAAGCGGCGGTATCGGCGTCCGTGAAGGCGCGACCTTCGAGAATGCGCATGCGCAGGGTGGTGAAATAATCCGGGCTGACAGCGTTGAGGCCCGCGCCCGGTACGTGGTGCGACGGCGAAGGAGTCTGTGCCTCGGCGTAAACAGGGGCGCCGTTGTTGTAGTAGCCGAGCGGAACCGAGAACGCCAGACTGGCCGACCGCACACCGGACAACGTTTGAGTACGGCGCAGCAGTTCGCGGCAGAGGGCCTCCGCCCGCGGCTGAGGGTAACCCTGCAAGCCCGGGTCGAGACTCACGTTGAGGACTTTGTGCGGGTCGAAGCCGAGGTCGATCGACTCCGCGCGGGTGAGGCTGCGAATGAACAAGCCCGCGGCCACTAGCAGGATCAGCGAACCCGCGACCTGCGCGATCACCAGGCCGTTGCGAAGCCAGTGGCGCCCGCTTTCACCGATCAGGCCGCGGCCGCCCTCCCGCAGAGCCAGGTTCAAATCGGCGCGAGAGACGCGCAAGGCCGGGGCGAGGCCGGCGAGGATTCCAGCCAGCAGCGCCACGCCCGCGACGTAAGTGAACACGCGCCAGTCAAAGGCAAACGCGAGCCGCAGGGGGAAGTCGCCCAGCGGCCGCAGACCGTTCAACAGATGGCCGACCGAATTGCCGACGATGGCGCCGCCCACGCCGCCTGCCGCCGCCAGCAGCATGCTCTCGGTGAGCAGTTGGCGCAGCAGGCGCCTCCGGCCAGCCCCAATGGCGGCGCGAATCGCGATTTCCTTTTCGCGCGCCGCCGCCCGCGCCAGCATCAGATTGGCGACGTTCAGGCAGGCCACCACGAGCACCAGCCCCACCATCACCAAGAACACGGTGGCCACCAGCGGCTTGGAGTCGGCGGCGGCGGGCTCGGGCCGGGCAGTGCGCTCCGAAAATACGCGGACTCGCTGGCCCTGGTCGGCGTGGGGATACTCTTGCGCCAGCCGCTGGCTGACCACGCTGAGCGCCGCCTGCGCCTGCTGGATGCTTAAGCCGGGCTTCAAGGTGGCCAGCACGCGCACTTCGTGATCTCCGCGCGAGGCGAAGAAATCGGCGTTGGAGCCGAACCCCAACATTCCGATGGGCGCGTAACCATCCATCTCCACCAGGTTGTAAGGGCCGAGAAACTCCTTGGGGACCACGCCGATGACGGTGACCGCCGTGCCGTCGAGGCTGACGGTGCGGCCGATCACGTCGGGGTCGCCGCCGAAGCGCTTCTCCCAATAGCTGTGGCCGAGAACCAATACGGGCCCGGTTCTTGGGACGTCGCCCTCGCCGGGATCGATCAGGCGGCCGAGCGCCGGGCGAATACCTAGCATCGAGAAGAAGTTACTGGGCACGTAGCTCATGATCAGCCGGTCCGCGTGGCCCCGGTAACCGAGTCCAACGATACTGATGGCATAACCCGTCATGCCGGTGAAGACGGCGGACGAGTGCGCCCGGTAATCGAGGTAATCGGGGTAGGAGATCTGATCGGGATCGGAGTCGGCCTTGCTCTGGACCGCTACCACGGTCAGGCGATCGGCGTCCTTCACCGGCAGCGGGCGGAACAGGAAGACGTTGCCCAGGCTGAACACCGCTGTGTTGGCGCCTATGCCCAGGGCGAGGATCAGCAGGGCGACGGTGGTGAAGGCCGCGTCACGGCGCAGGGTTCGAAGCGCGTAGCGAATATCCTGGAGAAACGAGTCGAGCCACGGCAATCCACGCGCGTCGCGATGAATCTCCTTAGCGGCCTCCAAACCACCAAAGCGGATGAGCGCGTCGCGCCGGGCCTCCTCGGGAGATAGGCCGCGGCGGATGTTATCTTCCGTGGCGAGGTCCAGGTGCATGGCGAGTTCCTGGTCGAGGTCACGATCCAACTCGCGCTTTCGGAAGAAGGCCTTTATGTGCGCAAGTAGCGTCCTCATCTCGTTTCGCCCCCCGGAGACATTGCGAGCATGCGGCCCATGACGTCGGCGAGACGTTGCCAATGTGCGGCGTCGGCGGCGAGTTGCTTGCGTCCGTTTCGGGTAATGGAATAAAACTTCGCCTTCCGATTGTTGTCGGAAGCGCCCCACTCGGCAGCGATCCATCCGCGTTGCTGTAGACGCACCAGAGATGCGTAGATGGTTCCCTGGTTTAAGAGCACCTGATTGCCGCTGATTTGTTCGATGCGGCGGGCGACGCCATAGCCGTGAAGGGGGCCAATGGCATGGAGGGTTTGGAGGACCATCACGTCCAGGGTGCCTTGGAGCAGGTCCAGCTTTGGGTTGGCCATGAAGACTCCTGTGTTACTACCACATAAAGCCTAACACATCTCATGTGGTTGCACCACAGGCGCAAGCGACGAGTGTTGCGCCCCGCGCGAGCTCGGCTCGCGCAGCCCGCGAACCCGATGAGGGATAGCGCGGCTTCAGCGCTTTGACGTTCGTAGCCAGTTGCCCTTCGAACCAGTTTGCCCTCTCCGGCAAATGCTACGCCGTTTTGCAGGAGTCATCCGCGCCTCGTGCCGATGAACACGCAATCTGGGATACTTTGCGATCCCGCAAGCCTGGTTCTCTACGGGCGATGCCAAGCCAGTTCGAGACCTCATGCGCGATCTAGAAAGGGTGAATCGCGGCGAACCTTGAGCGAACCGTTTTCTCCATTCGACTCGAAACTTGTATAATCCATGAAAACTTGTATAATCCGTACATGCAAGGAATACCGTGGAGCACAATTGCGCTCGGCTCGCTGTTGCTCATCTCGGTCTGTTCAAAAGGAGGACAGGAAGTGCAATCTCCGCAACCTGAAAAGTCGAAGCCGCCTGTCAAAATGGAGCAGCGCGGGCGCATCCTTGGAATCGGCGGTGTCTTCTTCAAATCCGCTAATCGTGATCAGATGCGCGAATGGTATTCGAAGCATCTTGGACTCGCTGACAAAGGCGCAGGCGCGATGCTTCCGTGGCGCGAACACGACGACCCGCAAAAGGAACACGTTACAGTTTGGACTGTTTTTTCCGACTCCACTGACTATATCCCAGCCACGCAACCGTTCATGGTCAACTACATCGTGGACGATCTGGATGCTTTGCTCGACCGCTTAAAACAAGAGGGAGTAAAGATTGACGCCAAACGAATGAATGAATCCTACGGTCGCTTTGCCTGGATCTATGACCTGGATGGGAATAAGATTGAGCTCTGGCAGCCGGCGTCCGCAAAGCCCTAAGGGCCTTCCACTGCACGTATGCCGCCCGATCGGTCGCGCAGCGTTTACGATTCCGCCGCTCCCGGCGCGGTCAACGTGCTTCCTCTCGGAACCTCTCGTTGAAACCCTGGACGTTCTCCCCGATTAAGGGCCGTAGCTTGTCGAGACGAGACGGCGAGCCCGCCTCCAGGGCCGGTTTATGGTAGAGGTGTCGAGCCACTCCCGTCCGCGCCATGGAAACTGATCGCGATTCTAAACCGCTGCCAGCGCTCGATGCGTGGGGACACAGCGGGCATGTGGGCAACCCCTGGCACGCATTCCGCCGGCTGCACATTACGCTGATGAGCACACGGGTGAGTCTCTTCGATCTTCGGGCGCAAGCCGGCCACGCGCAGCTATCCACCACCCAAAAGTATGTGGCACCCAGTATGGTCAACAGGACCGCGGCGGTAGAGGCAGCGCAGGACAACGTAGTCCCGATCACATCCGCGCCGGCAAGGAAAGCGGCCGGATAGATTGCAAGAGTTGTGCAATAATTGAGTTAAGCGCTGTAGAATCAATAGCGTCAGGTAATTCAATTATAGCGTTCCCTCCGATGGACCTCCGTGAAAAGGCAGCGCAGCTTCCGCTCTCGCCCGGCGTGTATCTGTATAAGGACGGCGGTGGCCAGGTCATCTACGTCGGCAAAGCCAAAGTGCTGCGGCACCGCGTGCGCAGCTATTTTTCCGAGGACAAGCTGGCCGACGTCAAGACCGGAAGTCTGATTGCAGAAGCGCGCGACATCGACTACATTCTGGTCGACAACGAAAAGGAAGCGCTGGCGCTCGAGAACAATCTCATCAAGCAGTACCAGCCGCGCTTCAACGTGCTCTTGCGCGACGACAAGACCTACCCTTACGTCAAGCTGACCAAAGAGCGCTATCCGCGCGTGTACGTCACCCGCCGCCTGCGCAAGGACGGCGCCACCTATTTCGGTCCGTTTTTCCCCGGCAACCTGGCGCACCGGCTGGTCCACTTCATCCACCGCCATTTCCTGGTGCCGTCGTGCAAGGTGGACCTGACGCATTACCACCCCAAGCCCTGTTTGCAGTATCACATCCACCGCTGCCTGGGCCCGTGCGTGGAAGGCCTCGCCCGTGACGACGCTTACGAGGCCGCGGTGCGCAACGTGCGCCAGTTCCTGGAGGGCCGGCACACCGATCTGGCTCGCGACCTGCGCGGGCGGATGGAAGCGGCGTCGGGCGAGATGCGGTTCGAGGAAGCGGCCTCGCTGCGCGACCTGCTGGCCACCGTCGAAGAGATCGAACAGCGGCAGAAGATGTCGGCCGCCAGCGGCGACGATATCGACATCTTCGGCTGCTACGCGGAACCGCCGCTGGTGGCGCTGAACCTCTTCCACCTGCGCCACGGTCAAATTGTCGACCGCCGCGAGTTCTTCTGGGAGGATCAGGAGGAGTTCGACGAGCCGCAGTTCTTCTCGTCGCTGCTCAAGCAGCTCTATCTCGACCAGCAGTTCATCCCGGGCGAGATTCACGTGCCGGTGGATTTCGAAGACCGCGAGACGCTGGAGGAGTTGCTGGCGGAGAAGCGCGGCGCGCCGCGCGGTGGGCGCGTTGAGATTCGCACGCCGCAGCGCGGGCAGAAAAAGGCCCTGATGGACCTGGTCGGGACCAATGCCAAGCACAGTTTCGACGCGCGCTTCCGCGTATTGAAGCCTTCCTCGAAGGCGATTCAGCAAGCCTTGCAGGACGCGCTCACGCTGCCCACCGCGCCGCGGCGCATCGAATGCTTCGACATCTCGCACATACAGGGCACCGACAAAGTGGCCAGCATGGTGGTGTGGGAAGACGGGCACATGAAGAAATCCGACTATCGCAAGTTCATCGTCAAAACGGTGATCGGCAACGACGATTTCGCCAGCATGCGCGAGGTGGTGACGCGGCGCTACGCGCGCCTGCAGGAAGAAAAGCGGCCGCTGCCGGGGCTGGTGCTGATCGATGGCGGGCTGGGCCAGTTGCACGCGGCGGCGGAATCGCTGGAGGCGCTCGCGCTAGCCGATCAGCCGCTGGCCTCGATCGCCAAGCGCGAGGAAATCATCTACGTTTACGGACAGGAAGACGAACCGGTGGTGCTGGACCGTTTCTCGCCGATCCTGCACCTGATCCAATCCATCCGCGACGAAGCGCACCGCTTCGCCGTGACTTTCCACCGCTCGCGCCGCTCTGCGCGCCAGTTGACCAGCGAGCTGGACACCATTCCGGGCGTCGGCGAGAAGACCGTGCAGAAGCTGCTGAAGCAGTTCGGCAGCTCCGAGCTGGTGCGGGCAGCCTCGGAAGAGGATCTGGCCAAGTCAGTCGGCCGCGCCGCCGCGCGGAAGGTGAAGGGGCATTACGCGAATTGATCCGCGGGCGATCTATGGCGCCGGCCTGGTTCGAAACTTGACTTCGACCGCCTTTAAGAGAACACCCTCGACCGACTGAAAGGATCCTCCGCCGGGCCAGTTCAAGCTGAAGGCGTACTCCTTGTCGGGTTCCAGCGTAACGGGAATTGTGAACACGCGGCCGGTCTCTTCGAACGAGACCTTGCCGAACTTGGGCTGCGGCACGGCGCTGGTGCGCGCGACCGCGTAGTGATTCGTCTGCATCGGCCGGTCAAAGCGGACGACGATTTCCCTAAGCGCCGGGTCCACGTCCTGGGCGCCATTGACGATGCTCAGGGAAACGATCTTCGGCCGGCCTGCGTCTTCGTCGCGAACCATCTGGTCCACGCGGGAGGCCACATCGTCAAAGAACGCGACCACCTGGGGCATGAACGACTCGAGGGTGGGGTAGCGCTCGCGATCCTGCGCATACTTCCCGAGCAGGGCGAGCAATTCGCCGGTCCAGAGGAAAGCGCGACTCCGCTCCTCGTTCACGGCGGCCGCGGCGGCCTCCGGCCCCTGGTGCTCGAAGGCGTAACGGGCGGTCGCGGCCCGGACCAGCGACTCATTCAAGACGGTCTTCCCGTTCGCGTATGCCTGGCGGCGCATGTCGGCGTTCACCGCCTCAAACAGATGGTCGCCGGATTTCTTGAGCGGCGCTGCGAACTTGTCGATCAACGGTCCCACATAAGAGTGGGCGAACTCGTGCACCAGAGTCGACGTCCATCGAGGATCGAAGTAGGGCAACCCATCCGAGTCCACCCTCCCTATGCCGGGAATCGCGTAGATCTCCTCGACGCCGTTCGAAAGCGCGACGTGGACTCCATAGCTCGAACCGCCATTCGCTAACCCGGGGATCACATGGAAGGCAGCGTGGGCGCGCGCTCCAAAGAAGCGGTCGAACCATGGCAGGTCTGCATTCTTGGTGACGAAAGCGCGGAGTCGGGAGTCCGTCAGGTCATAGAGCTGCTGCTGGGACTTCTTGAAACCGGCAAAGTCGGAATCGGCTACGAACTTGCGCGCCGCTTCCAGAAAGCGCCGCGCCTTGGCGCCATGCCATCGCACGTCGAGTGAAGGCGCCCGATCGAACGGGACGCGCTCGGCCAGCGACTCGACATCGGTCACATGGACCGCCATGTTCATCACCGCATCAAAGGAGACGCCATCGCTCTCCCGGAGTTCGCGCGCCAGGCGAATTGCTTCGTGGTCGCGGAAGGGGGCAAAGTGGCGGTCGATGGCGGCGGCGTAGGCGGGAACGCCGCATTGCGTGTATTCATCACTCCCCGCAAGGCGAAAGACGATACTCATCAACTCCACGCGCGGATCGACGCCGAACCGGTCGGACTGGCCGTGCAGGCCGGACGCGAGCAGGAGACCGGCCAGGAGACAAGGAACATGCCTCATCATGCTGGGAGTATAGCAAGCTGCTCCGCCGCGCTTACGGCTCGATCACTATCTGCAAGCCGCGGCGGGTCACACCCGGTAAGTGTCGGCGCGCCAATGCTGAACGGCTTGCTTGATGGCATCGGGGGCCAGGCTTTCCTGAGCGGCGCGGGCAGCCAAAGCCACGAATTCGTCGTCGGAGGCGAAACGCAGGGCGACAATCTGCAACACGGTGAGTCGCGGGTCCAGCAACTTGCCGGTCAGCACATAGTGCCGCAGGCTCTCCTCGGCGCGGATGGCGCGATCCTGCGCTTTGAGCGCGAACATGCGGCTGAAGCCCATCAGCATCAGCGAGGTGACGACCAACACCACGATCAGCGATGCGCTGTAGAGCCGCCCGTGGCTGCCCCAGGACTTGTACAGATTCACCAGCGATCCGATCAGCGTCAACGCCAGAATGCCGAAGAGCACGACATGGTAAGCCGGCACCCATCGCCGGTGATTGGCGTAGTTCTGTTCCTGCATGCGTTCTCCTTTGGGGCGCCGCTCGCGCAAGTGCGGCGGCGCGTCCGGATCAGCATAGCACGTTGAGCGCGTCATCATACCAGACGATTTGCTACAATCGAAGATCCCGCAATGGTAAAGACAGAACGCGAATACCGCGAGGACATTGTCCAGATCGGCAAGCTGGTCTTTCAAAAAGGCTGGGTAGCCGCCAACGACGGAAATATCAGCCTGCGCCTGGATGCGGAGCGCATCCTGGCCACGCCCACCGGGGTATGCAAGGGCATGCTCCACGTGGACGACCTGATCGTCATCGATTACCAGGGCAACAAGCTGTCGGGCCGGCTGGAGCGGACCAGCGAGGTCGCGATGCACCTGAAGATCTACGAGATGCGGTCCGACATTCGCGCGGTGGTCCACGCGCATCCTCCGGTGGCGACCGGGTTCGCCACCGCTGGAAAGCCGCTCAACCTGGGGCTGCTGCCGGAGGTGGTGATCAGCCTCGGTTGCGTGCCGCTCGCCGACTACGGCTTGCCCGGAACGCCGGCGCTGACCGAGCCCATGCTGCCGCTGATCCCCAAGTACGATGCGATCCTGATGGCCAATCACGGCGCCGTCTGCTATGGTGAGGACGTTTTCAAAGCCTATTTCCGGATGGAGACGATGGAGCACTTCGCGCGCATCCAGTTGGTGGCGGAGTTGCTGGGCGGCCCGAAGGTGCTGCCGCGCGAGGAAGTGGATAAGCTGCTCGATTCCCGCACCCGCTATGGCGTCAAGGCGCGCAGCGCCGGAGAAGCGGGTTGCCCGTTGGCCGCCGAGGACCTGCCTGGCGGCGAAGAGAGATTTTACGTTACGCGCTCCGAACTGATCGGCCTGGTTGACGAGGCCCTCCGGACGCGTGGTATGGCTTAAAGTGGATGGTGGAGAGAATAGATGGGTGAAGCCTTAGGAATGATTGAAACGCGCGGGCTGGTGGCCATGATTGAGGCCGCCGACGCGATGGTGAAGGCCGCCAAGGTAAACCTGGTCGGCTGGGAAAAGATCGGCTCGGGCTACGTTACCGCGATGGTGCGCGGGGACGTGGCCGCGGTTCGTGCCGCCACCGATGCCGGCGCCGCCGCGGCCCGGCGGGTGGGCGAGTTGATCTCGGTCCACGTGATCCCGCGTCCGCACCAGAGCCTGGAAGACGTGCTGCCGATCGGCAAGTCCCAGGCCAACGGCGGCAAGTAGCCGCAAGCCGGAGCGACAAATGATTCTCGCCCGCGTGGTGGGTACCGTCGTGGCCACCCGGAAGGACCCGCGTCTGGAAGGCAAGAAGCTGCTGGTCCTCAAGCCGGTTTCGCCGGAGGGCAAGGACGATGCCGGTTACGTGGTGGCCGTCGACACGGTCGGCGCCGGCTACCGCGAACGGGTGCTCGCCGTTTCGGGCAGTTCCGCGCGGATGGCCGAGGGCTGCAAGGACATTCCCGTCGATACCGCCATCGTCGGCATCGTCGACGACGTGCGCCTGGATTAGCCGATGCAACTGGGGCGCGTGGTCGGTTGCGTTTGGGCGACGGTGAAGAACGCCAACCTGGAAGGCTACCGCCTGCTGCTGGTGCAACCGCTGGCGGCCGATCTTGGCGATACCGGCAAGCGGCTGGTATGCACGGACTGGACTGGCGCCGGGGCGGGCGAAACCATCTATTGGGTGCGCGGCAGGGAGGCCAGTATCGCTTTCCTTCCCGGCCAGCCGGCGTCGGACGCCACCATCGTCGGCATCGTCGATTCCGTCCACCGCGCGTCAACCAAGCCCGCCAAGCCGGTGGGGCACCAGGCGGAACGAAAGTAGGCCATGCTGATTGCGCGCGTCATCGGCGAGCTGGTTGCGACCCACAAACACCCGAGTCACGAGGGCTGCAAGATCCTTTTCGTCCAGCCGCTGAACCTGGACGGCTCCAACCGCGGCGACGCGGTGGTGGCGCTGGACGCGGTGGATGCCGGGGTGGGCGACCGGGTGCTAGTCACCACCGAGGGCTTCAGCGCGATGACCGCGGTGGGGCGGACTCAGTCACCGATTGACATGGCCGTAATCGGGTTTATCGACCACGTGGAACTGGTCCCCGGAGTCGCCTGACCGCCGGCCGCGCCGCAGCACCAGCAGGGCTCCGAGCGCCGCCTCGAGGATCCACTTGGCGATTTCAAAACCCTCGTGGGTGGAGTACAGGACCGCCCTCCGGATCGCTTCGCCGGACGCGGCATGGGTGCGCGCGAAGCTGGCGATCCGCGCCAGCGACAACACCTCCGGCGTCAGCAGGAACCGCTCCATCAGCACCATCCCTACCAGCAGCAGGGCCATCGCCAGCGGCAGCTTGCCTTCGTGCGTGCCGAACAGCAGAAAGAAGAAGAACCCGAGGCCGAACACCAACTGGACGTCCTCCCAGGTCCGGATGGTCCGCTGCCGCTGCTCCGCCGCCACGTGCCCCATTAAGAGGTACGTTTCGTGCGCGCCCAGCACTTTGATCCGCTCCGCCACCGCCGGGTCGGGCGCCGACAGCACATCCTGAATGGTCTGGAAGTCTTCCCTTTCCAGCCAAGCCACCGCGATGCCGGCGGCCAGCCACATTCCCAGGATGAAACAAGCTAATCGGCGTGCTTGCATGGAAGCGATGCCTGATTCTACCGCACCGCAGACTGGGACAGACTTCTCTGTCCCAAGGCGCCGTCTTTGCGCCGCGTGGACAGAGCGGTCTGTCCCAGTGCCAACAAAACATTTCTGGCAGGTTATGTTGTATCGAGCTTGGGGCCCTACTGGAAGAAGAGCACGTCCGGGCGTACTTTGGATCCCTGGTCGACGCAATCGCCGCACACTACGCGGTAACTGGGAGCCGCGGCGAGGATCACCCGCGGAATCGCCACCGCGTCGTCCTGCAGGTGCTCCATGGCAATCGCCATCCGGGGATGATATTTCTGCAAGGTGTTCCGGGCTCCCGCCAGCGCCCGTTTCTCGGCGCCCTCGATATCCAGCTTCATGAAACCGACGCTGTCCAGTTTCAGTTCCTCCACCAACCGGTCGATGGTGGTCAGAGGCACGCGCGTTTCGCGCACCGCGGGCCCGTAATCGACCACGAAGCTGTCGCGGGCCGAGTTACCCGCGTCTTCGTGCAGGACCAGGACATCCTCGCGGTCCCAGACGCCTTTCGGCACCACGATCACGCGGCCCTGGCCGATCTCGGCCGCATAGTTGCGCCGCAGGCATTCCACGTTTTCCGGCGCCGGCTCGATGGCCACTACCAGTTTCGCGCCCGCTGCCAGCGCCACGCGCGTATAGACCCCGATATTGGCCCCGCAGTCGAACACGACATCGCCCGGATGGACGCCATCTTCCCGACCGCCGTAAACCTGGGTCGCCTGCTCCGCCAGGTTGTCGGTGAGATCGTCGTCGTCCCGTGCCGGAACCCAGTAGCGCCCCATTGTGGTATCCCAAAGATGGTAGCCCGCCGGGTCCTTCTCGATCAGTTTCTTGTCGTGGTCAAGCTGCTTCTGAATATCCACCCGCTTCGACACTGTGGCGAATGAGTGAAGCGCCTTTCCCAGCGGGCAAGTCTGGGTGCGCCCCACCACGTAAAGCACGAACAGCCGTGTGGGAGGAATCCACAACAGGACATTGGCTAGCAAAAACAAACCGATAACGACTTTGATAATGCGGCTGACTGCGACTCTCATTCCGGGGCTCCAGGCAGGGACGGACGCGCGACGGCTCGCGCCGCTCTCCCAATGCCGACTATAGATTACGCGTATCGTCCGATACAGATCTCTTTGGATAGACCGATCCGCTACCCATTCGGGAATAACCGCCTCGGGAGCCGGGCTGCCGCTCGGCCACGCCTACTTCAGCAGGTTCAGAATCTCGGTGAGTTGACGGCGGACTTCGGGCCACGGGTCGGTGGCGAATAGTTCCTGCTGAACCGTGATCGCGCGCCTGGCTCTCCCGCGGCGCCCTTCGGATTCGAGCGATTGCCGCGCACCTTCGATGGTGTACCGCTTTTCGTAGAGCAGATGCTTGATGCGCAGCAGCAGTTCGACGTCCTTGCGGCGGTACAGGCGGTGGCCGGTGCCGGATTTCTTCGGCTGCAGCACCGGGAACTCGCTCTCCCAAAAGCGCAGCACATAGGGCTCGACACCCAGCAGATCGCTCACTTCGCGGATCTTGAAGTACAGCTTATCCGGGATGTCCGGCGGTCCGGACTGTAACGCTACATCCATCGTCGATCATTCGTAATCCTAACTCACTCGGTGGTCAATGTCACGATGTGCTGGCCGCGGGGAAGCAGCAGGGTATGCGGGCCGCCGCTTTTCGGCATGGCGGGGAGCGAATCGATCTCCACCGTCCGCGCCGCGCGATCGAGCACGGCGATGGCGCGGGCGGAGCTTTGATAGGTGAATTCGATGGAGTGCGCGTCGAGGCTGCGGGCGGCCTTCAACTCGCCGTTGAGCCGCAGCAGTCGCGGGCCGGAATCGGCCGGCGCCGCCTCGAGGCTGTGCGTCCCGGCCGGCAGCCACACGGTTTCCGCATCCCGGACCGGCCAGGGTTGGCCATCCACCACCGCCGCGCCGCGCCACGGAACGCCCACCCCGTGCGCCGAGTCCACCACCAGTTTCGGCCCGATCCGTTCCACCCGGCGGACGAAGGCCGCGGCCGAGGGCAGCAGCCCCAGGTCCGGCGCCAGCAGCGAGTTTTCGAAATACAGCGTGACGCGCTCGAAGTTGCGCGCCGCGTTGTGCACCAGCTCGAACAGCTCGATGCCGGTCTGCTGCTTGGTTGGATAAACGTTCTGATACCGGTCGACGATATTCAGGTCGATGGCCAGTTTGTCGCCATGATTGGTGATGGCGCGGTAGCGCTCGGCGATGGCCTGGTAGCGCTGCGGCCCCAGGTTCCAGACGGTGGCCGGATCTTCGATCAGAAGCGTGAAGCTGTGCGTGTCGAGCAGGGGGAGCACGCGCGCGGCGTCGGCGCCGATGGCTTCGCGCATTCCGGTGTCGAAGCGGTCGTCCACTTGCGTCAGCACCAGGTCCAGATCCGGCTTTTCGCGGCGCAGGTTTTCGAGCGCGCCCAGCCACTCCTCTTCCATCCGGCGGGCCAGCTCGGCGCGAAAATCCAGGAACTGTTTTCGCGCGGCATCGTCGCGGCGTGTGCCGAAAAGTTCGATCGGGTCGAAGCCGGCGCGCGCCCGAAACTCGCGCCGCACATCGTCGTTCATGGGCGTGAACCGCGCCGGGTTGCCAATCCCCTCGAGCGATTCGAAGTACAGCTCGGCCAGGTTCACTCCGTCCCAGTCGAAGCGTTTCACCAGCGCCGCCGCGGAGTCCGCCGTGGCGCGGAAGCAATCCCGATTCGTGAGATTCATGAGCTTGCGCCAGTCGAGCTGGGCATCCTGCAGGATGGCGGTTTTTTCGCGCCAGGCCGGATGGGCGGCCCAGAACTTCTCGCTGACATGCGGCAACTCCAGCCAGGCGTACACCAGGATGCCCTCGCGGTGGCAGGCGGCAATCAGCCTTTCGAGGTAAGCGTCCTGCTCGGGGTCGGCTTCCCAGAAATGCCAGGCGGCCACGTGCAGCGCCGCCACACCGCTGGCGCGCCGGCGCGCCGCGAAGTAATCCAGGTCCACTCGCGAGCGGTAGGCGGAATCGAAGAACGCCCACAGGCGCGCGGAGGAGAACGGCCGCTCCATGCCGAGATCGGCCAAGGCTTGCAAGACGTAGGGGAAGCGCTCGTAGCCGCGCTCGCCGGGCGGCACGGCCAGCCACAGCAGAATTCCGGCGCCGCGCCGCATTCCCGCCAGCATCGGCGTGCCGGTCCAGCGCTCGCGGGCGAACACGACGGCGCCGCCGGGCAGGTCGAACACCGGCAGCTCGAGCCCCTTCTCCCAGACGATGGGCAACCCCGGCCGGTGTACGTCGGTGAGGCTGCCCACCTTGACGAACCCGGCGCCGCGCCGGAAACCGAACATCTCGGCCAGCGAAGATTCGCCCTCGAGAATCATGATGGCGCCCTGGTCCACCCGCTCGTTCCACTCGGTCGAAGCGGGCGTGCCAGTGCGCGCCACGAAGACGTGCGCCAGGTTGGCCGGCTGGCGCTCCAGGCCAATCGAAGAGAGGATCTCCGGCCAGGCGCCGGCGTCCGCATTCAGGACGCAATAATAGGGCAGCGAAGCGGCCGAAGCCAAACCGGCTGCGAGCAGCGCGCTAACGAGTAAACGCATACCAGATCCCCGAGCGAAAGTCGTTGAAATCGGTGGTCAGGCGGGTGCCATCGGTGTTCATCAGGTAATGGCCGCGCAGCAAGCTGGCGGTGACGTACATCGAGGGCGGCATCCACGCCGCATGGAAGCGCACACCCGGCCCCGTTTCCACAAAGTTGGCCCACGCCTGCCGCCCGGTGTCGAGGGTAAAATTTCCGTTCCAGAAGAACTGCGCGCGAAGCGCGGCCGGCCCCAACGAGTAGCCGACGCGCGACTGGTCGTACACCAAGAAGTCGTTGCCGAACCGGCTGACGAAGACGCCGTCGTTGGCGGTGTCGGCGAACCAGCCGGAGGATTCGGCGCCGAGCGTTCGGCCGATCCCGTGCGCATAGTTCACTCCGCCGCGGTAGTCGGGCAGAATGTGGCCGGTGGCGTAGCCCATGGCGCTGCCGGCTTCGAACCACGCGCCAGCGCCGTGCCACGGCAGCACGCTCACACCGCCCGCCACGATGAACGAGCTTTCCGAAAGATACTGCGGCGAGACGGCGTACATAGTCATCCGCGTGTCGCCGACGAAGCGCACGCTCAGGTACGGCTGCAGGCGCGTCTTGTTGCGCAGCTCGGTTTTGACCTGCGCGTAAGAAAAGAAGTCGTGCCAGCGCGTGGAGTAGATCGGATAGACCCAGAACGTGGTGCGGAACTTCTTGAGCGCACCGCTCAGGTTGCGCCACGCCTGGCGGCCCTCGCCGGCGATCTTCGGGTCGGGGCTGTGGCGCGCCAGCTCGAACCAGCGGGCCGCGGTCAAATCCTGATGCAGGATGTTGTAGGTCCAGCCGAGCTTGAGCATGGCCTCGAAATCGCCGGGGTCGTCTTCGTGAGCCACCTGCAGGTATTTGAGCGCATCCTTCATATAGCCGGCCTTGATGCTGCGCTCCGCCATCACTTTGGCGTCGATCGAATCGGTTGCCGCCTGCGCGCGGCGGCTCAGCACCTGCGGCATGTGCAGCACGGCGCGCACGCGGTTGGCCAGGTCCTCGTCCGGGCCGGCCAGCACGCGATCGAACAGCGGCTTGGCGCCCGCGTCATCGCCGCGCGCGTGGAGCAGGAAGCCGAGCTGGGTGGCGGCCAGCATGTCATCCGGCGCGGTTTCGGCGAGAGTGCGGAACTCCCGTTCGGCTTCCGGCTCCCGGTCCATGCGCAGCAACAGATAGCCGAGCTCGCGCCGCAGCTCGCCATTGCGGGGATCGAGCGCGAGAGCGCCGCGGAATTCGGCCACGAAGGGGTAGCGGTCGGGCAGCAGCTCGCGGGCCTGCTCGGCCGCGCGCGGCTCGCCGCCGCGGGAAGCGGCCAGCAGCGCGGCCATCGCGTCGTCGGTGCGGCCCATCGCCTTCCACACCCGGCCCAGGTCCACCAGCACGGTGCGCCGGTCCGGCAGCAAACGCCAGGCCTTCTCGAAATGTTCGGCCGCCAGCGGCAGCTCGTCGCGCTCTTCGGCCAGCGTGGCCAACTCGAAGTGCGCGCTGAAGTTGTCCGGACCCGCGGCCAGCGCGCTCTTCCAACGCTCGATGCCGGCCTCGAGCGGCCGGTCGATATTCTGAAACGCCTGCTCCGCCTCCGCGTTGCCGGTCTGCCGGATGCGGTCGAAGATGCGCCGCGCTTCGGCTTCCCGCTTGCTTTCGTAACAAAGGAAAGCGTACTCCATGGCCACCTGGACGTCCGCCGGATCTATCGTCACAGCCGCGTGAAACTGGTCGCGCGCCAAATCGTTTTCGCCGATTTTGAGATAGGTGTAGGCCAGGTCTTTGCGGATGGAAGCGCGCTGCGGTGCGATCTCGATGGCGCGGGTGAAGCCGGCCACCGCGCCGTCGTAATCGTGCGCCCGCAACGCCGCATACGCGCGGGCGAGCGGCTCGTAAGCCGGGTCGGGCGTCTGTGCCGCTGCCAGGGCGCACGCTGCCACTAGGATTGCCGCTCGCATACCGCCACGGAGGTAGTGGCCGGCGGGGCGGATTTCTCGCAAGATTTCAAGGCTTTGTGGGGCAGGATGGTATCAGTCGCCCGCGGAGTTGCGCGCGGGTCACTCAGCGGGCAAGCCGGCCGGGCTCACGCCCGGCTGCGACGATTGACAATCGTCGCGCAGGTTAATCAACCTGCCCCACAGGCGCGCACTTCCGCTATCACCCGGTCGGGAAACTCCATCGGGATGAAGTGGGAGGCGCCCTCCAGCACCACATCGCGGCCGCGCGCAAAACGGGTGGCCAGGTCGGCGGCGGTGGGCGAAGCGGCCAGGTCGAGCTGGCCGGGCTGGCGGGCAATTCCGGCGCGCAGGATGGTGACCGGGGCGGTGACCTGGGCGACTTCGGCGTAGATGTTGGATGCCGGGGCGATGGATTCCTCGTAGATGGAAGCTTCGGCAGCCGGTGGGCAGGCCAGCTCCAAATGATGGCCGGCGGGAACCAGCCCGAACTGGCAATAGTCGCGCAGAATCTCCGGCAGCCAGGTGACGAACGGCGGGCGGCCGCGGAAGCGCTCGATCATCTCCTCCGGCGAGCGCCAGACGTTCTTGCGGCGCAGGGTGAAGGCGAAATCGAGCGGTTCGCCGCCGTAGCGGATCACGGGGAAGATGGTGGGATCGATCAACAGCATGGCGGCGAAGGCTTCCGGCTGGAGCGCCGCGGCCTGCACCATCGAGTGGCCGCCCGAGGAGTGGCCGATGCCGAAAGCGCCGCGCACGCCGAAGCTGCGCAGAATGCCGGCCAGGTCGCGGCCGAGGTACCGCCAGTGGTACGGCGGACGGGGGCGCGCGCTGCGTCCGTGGCCGCGCGTTTCCACCGCCAGGCAACGCCGCCCCGGCAGACGGCGGATGAGGTAATCCCACAGCCGGCCGTGGAACCCCGTGGCGTGGGTGATAACCAGCGGCGGGTCCGCGCCAAGCCATTCCCAAAGAGCGAGATCGAGGCCGTCGATATTGGCGATGCGCAGCTCCGGACTTTCACCGGCGGGTCGAAGGTTCACGGTTCGATTTTCGCATGCCAACCAGTCTTCTCACAGCCGGACGATGCTCTATCCAACCTGGCCGGCGGCGTAGCGTTCGCCGTCCGGCCCGGCGGCGGCCTTCCAGAACAACAGGCAGAGGGCGATGGTGAGGACCTGGACGCCGGCGATGAGAGCCACTGTGGCCGGCCATCCGCCGCGGTTCCACACCCACCCCGGCACGGCAGCGCCGAAACTGCCGCCGGTGTAATAGAACATGACGTACAGCCCGACGGCGGCGCCACGCGCGCCCTCGGCCAACCTGCCGACATAGCTCGAGGCGGCGGATTGGGCGATGAAGACGCCGGTCGAAGTCAGCGCGAGGCCCAGCAGCACGGCGGGCAAATGCGGCACCAGGGTGAGCGAAATGCCGCCCACGCCTCCGATGAAAGCGGCCACCAGGGTGAAGCGATGCCCGATGCGGTCAATCGCCCGGCCGGCCACCGGCGTCACCACGGCGCCGATCAGGTAGACCACGAAGATCAGCCCCAAGGCGGTGGTACCCAGGCGGAACGGCGGCGCGGCCAGGTAGAAATTCACGTACGTGAAGGTAGCGATGAGGGTGAATAAGACGCAGAAGCCGACAGCGTAAGTTGCCGCCAGCGGCGGATTGCGGAGATGGCCGAGCATGGCGCGCGGCGCGGAAGCCTCACGCCGGGAGCGCGTGAAATGCCGGTCCGCCGGCAGCCAAGCCCACATCGCCGCCGCACACAGTGCATCGAGCGCCGCCAGCGCGATGAACGACCAGCGCCAGGAGAAATGCGCCGCCACCAGGGCCGAAATCATTCTGCCGCTGAAGCCGCCCAGCACCGTCCCGGCGACGTATGAGGACATGGCCGCGCCCACCCCTTGCTCCCATTCGTCGTTGACATAGGCGATGGTAACGGCGAAAATGCCGGGCGTGAAAACACCCTGCCAGAAACGCCATGCCAGCATCTGCGCCAGGCTACCGGAAGCCGCCGCCCCGGCGGTGGGCACGGAGAGCAGAAGCGCCGAAAGGACGATTACGCGCTTGCGTCCAAAACGGTCCGCCACCACGCCGGCAAAGGGCGCAGCCAAGGCCACCGCCGCGGTGGAAGCGGTCAGCACCAGGCTCACCGCTCCGGCCGAGGCGTGAAACCCGCGGGCCAGCATGGGCAGCAGCGGCTGCGGCGCGTACAGCGTGAGAAAAGCGCAGAACCCGGCGAACATCACCGCGGCGGTGCGAGTGGACGAAGAGGTTTGCGCCGCGGTTGGCGGCAAGGGCCGCTCCGGCGGCCGGCTGGTTGCCATCTTCCATTATCTCGCGACTTCGAAAGGTGCGGGCTTGGGCTTTGGGCCCGGTAGGACAGACGATCGCTTTTTGTCGTCGGTCAAGGCATCGCGCTTTCGCGAGGCATGACAGACCACGAAAGCCGACGGTCTGTCCTACCGATCGGTGCGATGCGTGGTACTATTCCGGCTGAGTCGGACACAAGAGCGCTGGTATGCGGAAACCGTCCCGCCGTTCGTTTCTCGCCGGAGCCGTGCTGGGCACTGCCGGCTGCCGCCAGGATGCGGGCGCGCGGCTGGCGCTCACGGGCGAGGAGGCGCGCACGCTGGACGCCATCTGCGATCAGTTGATTCCGGCCGACCAGGACCCGGGCGCGGCGGCGACTGGCGCAGTGGTGTTCATCGACCGCCAACTGGCCGGCCCGTACGCCCGCTACCGGCGCGCTTACCGCGAAGGCTTGGCGCGCGCCGCCGCCCTCAGCCGCAAGATGTTCGGCAAACCGCTCGACCAACTGAACGGCGATCGGCGGCTGGCGGTGGTGCAGCGCATCGAAAAAGACGCGCGGCCGTTCTTCGAGATGGTGCTGGCCCACACCATGCAGGGTTTCTACGGCAGCCCGCGGCACGGGGGCAACCGCGATTACGCGAGCTGGCGGATGCTGCGCGTGCCGGCCTCGCCCGTGCGTGGGCGCATCCTATACGATCTGCGCCAGGGGAAGGGGTCATAACCGTGGCGCTGGCTCCGGTGGATGCGGTGGTGATTGGCGCGGGCGCCGGCGGCGGCGTGATCGCCAAGGAGCTTGCCTGCGCCGGCATGCGCGTGGCGCTGCTCGAGCGCGGACGCTGGGTCACCGCGTCGGACGACCGCAAGGACGACCTGCGCAACCAGCGCACCAGCGTGCTGGGGGCCCCGTTCGGACCGGATGACGAGCGCAATCCGCGGGTGGCCGTGGACCGCCGCGGCCGCGAGCTGGTGGTGCTGCCGAGCGATGGCGCTTATTCGAACAACGCCGCCTGCGTGGGCAGTGGCACGGTGAGCTACGGCGCGATGGCTTGGCGGTACATGGCGCAGGACTTCCGCATGAAGTCGATCTATGGATGCCCGCCGGGAAGCACGCTGGACGACTGGCCGATCGCCTACGACGACCTGGAGCCGTTCTACGAAAAGGCCGAGTGGGAGATGGGCGTATCCGGCGACGTGGCGCCCGATCCGTTCAAAGCGCCGCGCCGCCGCGGCCTGCCGATGCCTCCGCTGCCGCCGAATCGCGAGTACGAGATTCTGAAGCCGGCGGCGCTGCGCAAAGGCTGGCATCCTTTCGACATTCCGATGCTGCGCAACAGCGTGCCGTACAACGGCCGCGGGCCGTGCATGCGCTGCCGCTGGTGCGTGGGCTTCGCGTGCGAAGTCGACGCCAAAAACGGCACCCAGAATACGGTGATTCCAACCGCCCTGGCGACCGGTCTGTGCCAACTGCGCACCGATGCGATGGCGCGGGAGATTGTGCTGGACGCGCGCGGGCACGCCAGCGCGGTAACTTATTTCGATGCCGATAACCGCCTGCAAACGCAGCCGGCGCGCCTGGTGGTGGTGAGCGCCGGCGCTATCGAGACCGCGCGCCTGCTGCTGAATTCCAAGAGCCGCCTGCATCCCAATGGCCTGGGGAACCGCTACGACTGGGTGGGCCGCAACCTGCAAGGGCACGCTTATCCGCGCGCCGTCGGCCTGTTCGATCACGATACCTACGACGATGTCGGCCCGGGCGCCAGCATCGCCATTTGCGATTTCAACCACGGCAATCCGGGCTTGCGCGGCGGCGCCATGCTGGCCAACGAGTTCATCCGCCTGCCAATCCAGTTCACCGGAATGACGCCGCCGGATACGCCGCGCTGGGGCCGCGCAAACAAGGACTACATGCGGCAGTTCTATCGCCGCTCGATTGCGGTGATGGGCCCGGTGCAGGAAATGCCGCTGTTTGAGGCGCGGGCGGAGCTGGATCCGCGAGTGAAAGATTTCTGGGGCATCCCGGTGGCGCGGCTCTCCGGCGGACGCCATCCGCACAGCGTGGAAGTGGCGCGCGCCGTGGTGGTCAAAGCTGCCGAGTGGTTGCAAGAGGCCGGCGCCATACGCACCTGGACCAATGTGCCCGGCCTGGATCTGAGCGGCGGCCAGCACCAGGCGGGCACCTGCCGCATGGGGAACGATCCGCGCACCAGCGTGGTGGACCGCAACTGCCGCATCCATGAAGCCGACAATATCTATCTGGCCGATGCCAGCGTGCACGTCACCAACGGCGGGTTCAATCCTGCGCTGACCATATTGGCCAATGCGTACCGCGTGGCGGCGGCCATCGTCAAGGAGCGGCGTCCATGAAGTTCTGGCTGGCCGCGCTGGCGGTGATCGCGATTGCGGTGGCGATCATGTATCCGAGAATGCGGCCCAAGCCGCAGAGCGTGGGGTATTGCGGGGACTGCCACGAAATGGGCGATTCCAGCGCGGCGTGGCTGGGTTCGGCGCATCGCGACGTGGCGTGCTCGGACTGCCATGGCGGGATGTTGCAGGCCGGCAATGCCCGGCGCCTGGATCGGCACGCGCGCGGCCAGGTTTCGGAGCAAATCCGCTTCCACCAATGGTCGGACGTCCAAGCCGTGGTGGAACGGTGCCGCAACTGTCACCAGGAGGAGTTCGCCACCTGGCGCGCCGGCCCGCACGCCATGACTTACGCGCAGGCGTTCACCGACCGGGAACACAACCAGAAGCGCATCCTGATGGAAGATTGCTTCCGCTGCCACGGGATGCACTTTCAGGGTGGGTTGCGCGAGATGGTTACGCCCATAGACACGAAAGGGCCGTGGCGCCTGGTGGATGCAGGGTGGGCGGACCGCGCCGCGATTCCCTGCCTGGCGTGCCACCAGATGCACCGGCCGGGGCAGCCGGAAGGGCCGCGCGTGCGGCGGCCGGATTCGGCCGGCAGCCTGCAAGCGACGGCGGCGCCATCGCTGGCTCTGTTCGACCGGCGCGCGCAAGGCCCCATCGCACTTGCGTCGCTGCCGCTGCCGGAGATGCTGCAAGGCACGCGGCGGGTGAAGATGAGCCCCGATCAGCGCCAGGCGCTCTGCTATCAATGCCACGCCGCCAGCGCCCCGATGCAGGCGGGCGACGGCGACGACCGAACGCCCATCGGTATCCACGAAGGCATCAGTTGCCTGGCCTGCCATCAGGGCCACGGCGAGCAGACGCGCGCTTCCTGCGCCAACTGCCATCCCAAGATGTCCAACTGCGGATTGGACGTCGAGAAGATGGATACCACCTTCCGCTCGCGCTCCAGCCACCACAACATTCACTTCTTCCAGTGCGTCGACTGCCACACGCACGGCGTGCCGAAGCCGCGCAATCGGGCGGCTGGATAGTGTAGTACGCCTGAAATCCTGTCGTCGAGCGCGAAACGCACGCCCTGATTGTCGAGGAATCGCCGGTTACCGTGAATGGACGGGCAGGCCGCCGGTCGGGCGCTGTAGGGGCGAGGCATGCCTCGCCCGCGCACTCGGGCGATAGAACGCTTTCATAATTGCGAAACCGTGTACTTAGCTGAAGCTGCCGCTGGCCCCCTGAAAGCCGCGCAAGGCCTGCTTGCCCATCCATCGCACCACGCGCATGGCGTCATAGCAGTACGCCAGGTTGTGGTTGAGAGTCGAGAAACAGTGCGGCTGGCAACCGTCCTTCATCTCCTGGAGTTGTTTGGCCTCGAACTTGTGCCGGCCCGCCACGCCCCAATCGTAAGTGGCCGAGTACATCGGGAAACAGGGCGCCAGGGTGCCATCCACGCGGATGATCACGTTGTTCTGCCCCGCGCGGCAGTTCCATTCCTGGAGCTTCCCCCGCATGAACTCGCGCATCTCATTGAGGCGCTGCACGGAATTCACCATCTTGTATCCGGACCGGTTCTTCTCGATCAGCCAGTCCACCAGCTCGTCCACTGCCGGCCAGTCCTCCTGGTGGATGTACGTTACGTTTTCGTTCAAATGGGCGAAATGCTCCGGCTCGATCATGGGCGTTTCGTTGATGTGATAGTCGGTGGCGATGCGGTGCTCGCGCGCGATCTCGGTCAGTTCGCGAATATCGTCCATGTTGTTGCGGCAAATGTTCATGTTGAAGAACACCGTGTATCCGTAACGATACTGGCGCCGCACCAGGTGATCGAAATGTTTGCGGATCGGATTGAGTGCCTTGGGCAGGCCCGGCTTTTCGTCCACCGCGTCCACCGCCAGGTTGAAGGTGGCCACGCCGGCGTCGCCCAGCCGGTCGATCACGTCCGGCCGCAACAGCCGCCCGTTGGTGGGCACGTAAATCCAGAAACCCTTTTTGGCGGCGTAATAAACCACCTTGTGGACGAACTGCGGGCGCAGCAGCGGTTCGCCGCCCATCAACGCCAGCACGCGGCAGCCGTTGTCGTGCAGCCAGTCGATCGAGCGGCGCGCTACGTCCTCGGTCATGCCCTTCACGCTGTTATCGAATGCCCAGCAGTAGTGGCAGTCCAGGTTGCACTTCCACTCCGTGAACAGGTAAGCGATGATGGGGTGAAAGATTCCGGGTCTGGTGCGCGAGCGCAAATACGGAAACAGCCAGCCGCGCATCGCCCGGTAGATCAGCGGCGCAGACCAGTCGCGCTTGTCTGGAAACACCTCTGGGTCGCCCACCGATTGCAGTTCCGGACGGCCAGGGAAGACCGGCTCGGGCAGCGTATGCGGTTCTCCGGCCGCCGGCAGCAGGCTCTGGGGACCGCGGCCATTCCTGTTAACCAGCAGATCGTGCAGTTGCACGTCCACGCGAAAGGTCTGGTGCCCAGTCGTCTTCCCGGATTGCCTCTCCATCCAACTTCCCCCTCTAGTCTAGAATGCGTGCGCGGCGAATCCGGTTTCACGTCGAACCGGGAAATTTGCCCGGATTGTATATTCGGCTAACAGCCATTCTAGCCGATTTCCCCCCCTGGGCCTCGGTGCGCTTCCTCACAATTTCGCGCGGGCCTGCACGCAGGTGTTGATTCGCCAGTTGACTTTACAATGCAAAGTACTACATGATTGCAAGCATGATCAAAACAATCGGCACGATTGCCTGCCTGTCGGCTGCGCTGTTCTCGGCCGCCTGCGGCCGGTCCAACAATCTGCTGCTGGGGCGCGTGGAGGCGCAAGTGGGCGCGCATCGCGTGGTGGTGACCGACTGCTATCGCTTCAGCGTTCCTCCGCCTGGGCGAACCGGCGACGGCGGGTACCGCTTCACTCCCTGCGTCGACGCCGATGTCCGCATCGAACCCTCCGGGTTGGTGGTCAACGGGCGCTCCTACGGCGTCGTCGGGCCGGCGGACGACATTCTGGTGGATCACGGCAGAGTGTCGGTTCATCCCCAGACCGCCGTGCAGTGACTGCAAACCTGATACAACAGAGGGCATGACAATCGAATCCGCGGATCGCCGCGTGTTCTTGAAAGTGGCTGGCGGCGCGGCTCTCACCTCGTCGCTGTTCACCGGAAATTTGAGAGGCGCCAACGACAAGGTCAACATCGCCTTCATTGGTGTGGGCCGGATGGGCTCCGACAACCTCGGCTACTGCGCGCACGTGCCCGGCTTTGAAGTTGTCGCGGTTTGCGATGTCTACCAGCCGGCCCTCGATGCCGCGGTGGAACGGGCGCACAGAGGCGGTTTCCCCGGCGTCAAAGCCATTCGCGATTTTCGAGAGATATTGGCCGATAAATCGGTGGATGCCGTGTGCATCGCCGCGCCCGATCACTGGCACGCCTACATGGCCGTCGAAGCCTGCAAAGCCGGCAAGGATGTGTGGGTGGAAAAGCCGGCCTGCGTCTACGTCGAGGAAGGCCTCAAGATGATCCAGGCGGCCCGCAAATACCAATGTGTGGTGCAGGGCGGCACCATGCAGCGTTCGGGCGGGTTCTTCCGCAAGGCGCGCGAAATCGTCAAGAGCGGCGACCTGGGCGACATCACCTTCTGCCGCACCTTTCAGGCTGACGCGACCAAAAAGGAAGGCTGGGGCAACCCGCCGGACAGCGATCCGCCACCCACCCTCGATTGGGATCTGTGGCTGGGACCGGCGCCGGCGCGCCCCTTCAACGCCAACCGCTGGGGCGTGGCCGGCGATCATTACTCTACGTTCCGCTACTTCTGGGATTATGCCGGCGGCAACATGACCGATTGGGGCGTGCACCTGCTCGACATCGTCCAGTTCGCCTTCGACGATGCCATGCCGCTCGGAATTTCCGCCCAGGGCGGGAGATTCTACGTCACCGATAATACTGAAACGCCGGACACCATGCAGGTCACCTACCGCTATCCCGGCTTCATCGGCGCGTATGAGAGCCGCACTGCGAATCCGTTCCCCATGTATAACTCGGGGTACGGGACAGCCTTCCACGGAACCAAAGCCACCCTGATGGTCAACCGCGGCGGTTACACGATTTTCAAACCGGGCCTCGGCGCCGCGCCGGTGGTCGAGAAGAATCCGGAACTGGCCGCCATGAACCTTCCCCACTGGCGGAACTTCATGGAGTGCATCCGCACCCGCCAGCGCCCCACCAGCGATATCGAAAACTGCGTCCGCTCGACGCTCACCTGCGTGCTGGCCAACATCTCGATGCGGCACGGCCTCACTCTCGATTGGGACGACCGGGCGATGGCAGTCCGCCAACCCGAAGCGCAACCCTATCTCGAGGCCCGCTACCGCGCGCCCTGGAAACTGGAAGTTTAGCTGGCGCTGCCGTTCCGGGGCAATGCGTTCCGCGTGGTCTACGCGGTACAACTCGGCGGGGAGACAAGATCGACGCGCGCACGATTGCCGACATGGTGCGCTGCGATTGGCTGCCGGTCTGTTACGTGGCTCCGCCGGAGGTGCGCGAACTGCCGCGTCTGCTGCGCTACCGCTGCCTGGTGGTGCGCGAGTCGGTGCGCATGAAGAACAAAATCGCCGGGCTGCTGATAGAAACCGGCGCATCCTACAACAAGGAGAAACTGCACGGCGGGACGGCTTTGAACTTAATCTTGTAACACCTCAGGAGACGAGCCAGTGCTGGGTAACCACCAGGATACCCACACCGGAGATGACGCTTGCCTCGGTGCTTTACTGTCTCGTCGCTGACCATTTGGGCGCTGGCATTTTTCAGCAGTTCGCAGAAAACGTGCTCACGATTCAGAGTCGACTACCGACCCCTGGATTTGAAGCACTGAGGAATAGTCTCCGAGCACCACTAGCACATTTCAAGAGTTCCCACTGGTTCGCGCATATGGGTAACCGCGCTGGACAGAACAACTGAGCCTAGCCGAAGAGCCGTAGGTGGAAGTGAGGATGAATCGATAAATCGTCACGGTCTGTGGAACAGCTCAGCCTGACGACGCGGTTGGACACGAAGGCTTTGGCTAACGCAAGGAATTCGCTTGGACCCGGCGTGGGCTGCGATCAGCCAAGCATACTCGTATTGGACGATTTCCAATCGACCGAGCCGCCTTCGTCAGGTATCTCGATTGCCTTATCCTTCACGGCAGTTCCGATCCACCGCGAGAATTCCTCCTTCGTTCCGGCTACCGCAAGCGGTCGATAACCCAACCCATCCAACGGCTGCGTGCGTTTCTGCTGAACCAACGTAATCCAAAACCAATTGGCCCATGTAGGGTGAACCGGAAGTCCGAGCCGTTGCGAAATCCGGTACAAGACAAACTCTGGATTGCCCTGGCTCAAGATGATCCTCCCGACATCGGTGTCATCAGCCATCTGGGAGGAAAGGGCTATCAAGTGGCGCACACTCCGGGTCCGTCCATCGACGGTTACCGTCCCACGCAACACCCGAGGATCTTTCCCCAACGATACTCTTCTCTGGGTAAGGCCGGGACCGGCGACCGTCAACCATTCCTGGCCCGCGATCGCCGCCCAGATGGCGCCGATGTCGACATCCGCTGTCGCACCAACTTGTTGACCGCCGCCTGAAGCGGCAGCGCTTTGGGCCAACATTCGAACTTCTGACCACGCTTGCCCCGCCGGGGCGACCGGCCTTCGTGGTACGTCTGGCACGGGACTTTAGGGGCGCCCACCTCAAGTCGCTGTTTCCGCTGCACTTCGCGAAGGACGTGCCACGTTTGGCGGACTGCGCAGTTCACGAACACGCGCTACGGTACCTCACCGAAGCGGCTCTGTTCCCTCATTCAGAATCTCCATGTATCGGTCGTAAACGAAGAGCCTGTGACGCCGGCGGCCAGTGATCTCGCGGAGGATCCTAAGGCACTGCATGTGCTCCAGCGACTTCGCCACAGTTGGGGCGGAGATGCCGATCTTTGCGGCGGCGCCGGGGATCGAGACGATGGGGCTGCGCTGCATGTGCTCGAAGACTCGGAGCACGGATGCCGCCGGCCGGCCCAGGGCTTCGATCTGATGTTGGTGCTCCCGGAACAGCGCCAGAATGCGGCGCGCCGCTGTGGCGGCTTGCTCGGAAGTATCGCGCACTCCGGTGAGGAAGAAGTCGAGCCACGTCTCCCAATCGCCTTTCGTTCGCACCCGATCGAGCAGATCGTAGTATGCCGCGCGGTGCTGCTTGAAATAGAGACTCAGGTAAAGGATCGGCTCCCGGAGCACGCCAGCCGCACAGAGTAGGAACGTGATCAGCAGCCGTCCCAGGCGACCGTTGCCGTCCAAGAACGGGTGGATGGACTCGAACTGCACGTGTATGAGCCCAGCCCGAATGAGGATGGGGAGATCTTTGCGCTCCTCATGCAGGAACAACTCAAGCGCGTTCATGCATTCTGAAACCACGTCCGGCGGTGGTGGCACGAATGCGGCCTTTCCGGGACGGGTGCCACCAATCCAGTTTTGGCTTTGCCGGAATTCGCCAGGGAGCTTGTCGCTTCCGCGGCCCTGGGCCAACAGAATCTCGTGAAGCTCGCGAATGAGCCGCAAGGAAAGCGGGAAGCCGCCGCGCAGTCGCGCCAGACCGTGATTGATCGCCGCGACATAGTTGGAGACCTCTTGCACGTCGTGCAAAGGTACACCAGGTGCCTCGTCGTTCTCAAACAACATCAGGTCGGAGAGCGAAGACTGTGTGCCTTCGATTTGGGAAGAGAGCACAGCCTCCTTTCGGACGTACGCATAGATGAACAGCGACAGGTCCGGGAGCACCGATGCGAGGCCGTCCAGCCTGCCCAGCGCCTGGTTGGCCTGTTCCAGGAGCAGTTGCATGGACTCCAGGCGGACGGGCGGCGCCGGTGGGAGCGGAGGCGGAACGAATGCACGGACGGCTTCCTCTCCGTAGGTTGTGACGATGTAGCGCCCGAGGCGTAGGTTCTGTTCGTCCTGGCCGGACACAAGATCCTTTCGTTAGCTCTTTCCTTACGAAAGGATACGCCATTCCCCTTTCGCTATCAAGCTTACCCGACGACGACGCTGCTGTTTTTCCCTGCCGCGAGGCGGCGGTTCGGGTCAGGCCGGATTTCCACATTTCCACGGTTTAGAGCTGCCTACTACTGGTCTTTCGTCAGGTAGATACAGGTATATAGAAGAGCGCCCCCAATGTCCCGTTCAAGCGCCCCGAAACTCCCGTTCCCGGCCGGGCAAAAGCGCCCCTAACGTCCCGTGCATCATTCCGATCTCCCACAGGAGTTATCCACAGCCCACGGAGGATCGGAGTGCCCTTTCACCGGCCAACCTGTAAGCGTGATTTACAGGTTGCCTCGCCGAGGACACCGTTTGTGCCCCAAGAGAGTGCCGCAAACGTGGGGTCGTGATACGACCCTGGGTGGCTCTTCGGCCGGGTCCAGACAACACCATAGACTTGTAACAGTACGACATGATTGACTTGTAACCATACGGCATTATAAACTTGTATCGGAACGACCGCAGAATCTCGCAGGCGTCACCCAGAACAGGAGGTTCAAGCTGGCCACTCCAAACGAACGACTCGCCGCATCGTTGGCAGCTCTTCGCAATCTCCAGAAGGGTGGGCGCCGGGTTTTCCAATCGCAAGAACTGAGCCGCGTTCACCGGGAACGGTTGCTCCAGAACGGCTTCCTCCAGGAGGTCCTGAAAGGGTGGCTGATTTCCTCCAGTCCGGGAAGCCGCGACGGAGACAGCAACCCGTGGTATGCGTCATTCTGGGAGTTTTGCGCGCGGTACTTCGGCGAACGCTTCGGCAGTGAGTGGTGGCTGTCTCCAGAGCAGTCGCTTCTCATCCACGCAGAGAACACCGTCATTCCAGCCCAGGTCATCATTCACACGCCAAAGGGCGCGAACAACAAAGTTGCACTACCTTTCGGCAC
>JBEKKO010000024.1:0-57944 GCA_050010695.1 Bryobacteraceae bacterium | reverse complement strand
GGATGAACAGTTCGCCGGAATCCACCTCCGCCGCGATAAGTTCCACGGCGACTGGAACTACGAGATCCAGCCCAGCAAACCCCCGCAATAGCGGTCATGTTATTTCTAGACAGGCCCTTAGTTCGCGTGGCGGATCCTCAACGCCGTCACCTGACGCACCCACCTGGCAGCCCTCTTCTCACCCGGCGCCACCAACCGGAATGGTCCTTCCTTCTCCGATAGCGGCTTGCCATCCCGCTTGGTGACGACGTACACGGCCTTGTCCGCAAACGTCGAATCCAGTTCCGCCCAGGCGAACGTCGCGCGGTAGCCGTCCTTGGCTTCCACGAGCAGGTAGTACGATGCGGCCGTGGAGTGAAACTTCTCGCCAACCGGCAAATCAACCTTGGCAAGCACGTCCGTCAGCAGGACGCTCTCAAATGTCGCCGGCGTTCCGTGATCCGTCACTTGCACGGTCTGTTGCGGCAGTTTCGAGAGGTCGGACGCCGAAAGTGCGACGGTCGTGCCGCCGGTGCCCTGGACAACCAAGGTCGCCGGAACTTGACAGAGCGCCACGGAAACCAACAGGCCGAAGGCCCCTATCGACTTGGTAGCAATCATGATAACGATTCTCTCCCGTCCCGTGCATCGTTGGCAAGGCACCCTGTTGCCGGGTCGCAGACCGAGGCGCTCGGGCCAGAGGCCTTCGCGGAGCCACCACATGTTTGGTTGATGGACACTTCGCGGATTGCCACTGAAGCACAGGCCCGGTACTTTCGTTTACGGCCGGAAGGTACTGCACTATTGGGCAAATCGCCGTCGAAACAGGCGGCGCTATCATTCTCATGGTGTGCTGCCGACCGCAATCGTCACCGTATTCGAGGTAATTCCACCGATCGAAATCGTAACGGGAACGGCGTCGCCGGTAGCCGAACTGGAGGGTACGACCGCATTCACCTGGTATGCACCGACCAGCCCGGGCGCGAGGCCCGAGAACTGCACGCTGGCCGGCGCGCCTCCGATTACCACGGTGGGTTTAGTTGTCGTCTCAGCCAATGGAGTCACCGGTGCGGGTGCGCCAGTCGGCGGCTGGTCTGTCACCGCTCCCAGGCCCGTGCAGTAGATGGAGACAAGGCTCCCAGCCGCCGCCGGGTTGGATGAGTCCACCAGCCGGTACGAAGTGTCCTGGATGGCGCCTTGACCGAATCCCTGCGCGTTCATGGTGAAGATGCCCGGCGAGAAGGGCCCCAGGCTGACCGTCTGCACAGCGCCAGTCTCGCCCCAGGCCATGGGGATCAAAGTTGCTTGCGACTGTCCGGCCAGTTCCCAGGGAATCTGGATGTTCACCTGCGGCCCCGCGGCAAAGAACAGCGGCGCTGAGAATCCGCCGGCATTCACGGACACCCCAACCAGGCTGGACGGGAGCGGCAGGCTGGGGGCCTGCGCAGGCGCATACAGCGGGAAGGAACCAAAAACCGAAACGATGCTGCCAGGGGAGACCGCGGCGCCCGCGGCATAGCTTGCCGCATTCACAATGCCGCCGGGGCTGATGGCCGGCATCAAGGAAGACGCCCAGTCGGGGGTGTCGCCGATCGCATTCATGATACTGGCGAACGCGGCGGACGTGGGCGTCAGCTTGGGCGATCCCCAACTGTTCTGGGCGAGGCCGCGGAGCTCGGGAGCCAAGCCGTCCTGGACATACTGTTCCACCGCAGCGCCGGAAGCATTGGTCCAGACGTGGAGTTTACCGCCCCGAATGCCCGGCGTCGATGCCGGAAGGTCCTCGAAGATAGGAGTTCCATAGAAGTTATAACTCGTCACCCACTGCTGGTTGGGCGCCCAGTTTTCGTACAGATTGTTTGGATCGACGGGAAAGTAGGTAGTGGCGGCTTCGCAATTGATGATGGTATGGCCCTCGGCTAAAAGGTCTTGGGGCAAAACGTTGGGCCACCACATCTCCAGCACAATGTCGGGGTTCGGAGTTTCGACGTTACCCACCACTCCTACCAGGTCGTTCCAGGCGCGCAACTGCTTCCCATGGGCCTTCACGATGCCGTCGACCCAATTCGCGAAACCGATGTATATGTCCTGATAAACTGCGTTGGGCCCATATAGCTGCCGCGCATAAGTGAGCAGTTGTGGATATTTCGAGTAATCGCCGAAGGCCAGGTACTCATCGGTCCCGGTGTGCCAGAAGGGCGCCGGGAACAGCGGCAGATACTCGTTCAGCAAGTCCTCGATCAGCGCATAACTGGCCGGGTTGCCCAGATCCACTTTGTCCGGGCTCCCCGGCAGTGCCAGATCGGGATGCGGCGTCAGGATTGCCTGTGCATGCGCGGGAACGTCGATCTCCGGCACGATCGTCACGTGGTATTCGCGCGCGAGTTCGATGAGGTCCGTCATTTCGGCCTTGGAGTAATGTTGCCACGCGACAATCTCAGGATGGCTGCTGCTTTCCAGCATGAACTCCTGGTTATCGGAAAGATGAAGATGCAGGTAGTTCAGCTTCAGGTAGGCCAGGTCCTTGATGTGACGTTCGAGAAACGGGAGCGAGTAATAAGCTTCCATGTTTAGCATCAGACCGCGCTCGGAGAAGTCCGGCCAGTCGCGTACCGTGCCGGCCTGGATCGTGAGTCCCTGCTTCAACATTTGCAGGACGCTTCGGGTTCCGTAAAACACGCCCGCGTCCGTCTGGGCGCTGATTGCGATGCGATCGGCGACGGTCAAGAGGTATCCCTCTTCTCCAATTGTGGAATCCGTCGCTCCCAGAGCGAGCGAAATGTCGCCCGGTTGCGGGCTGGCTCCGATGACAACAGGAACCGTCATTCCGGTGAGAACCGCCAGTTCGCCGCCGAATGTGGACGCGGTGGTGGAGAGATCGTTCGCAGAGGCTGGATCGACGACAATTCTCGTGCCGGCGCCAAATGTGTATGAGCCTGCCGCATCCGTCCACTCCCGAAGGGCCGGAATCGTCCACGGCTGTGCCGCGCGTGCGGGCTGGACCAGTGGGCACAGTTCGATCGTCATCAGTACCGCCGGCAGCGCCAGCGTGATACGGAGGGCGCCGGGGCCTCCGCAGCGTCCGAATATCGAACCGCACCATCGTCCTTTCATCTCGAAGTCCTCACCGGTTGGGTATTGGAATCCATTGAACTGGCTTGGTTAGCAGAATCATCAACCGCTTGTACCGTCAACGACAGCGACTGCGTAGAAACGCCCCCCGGTCCCGAGCAGGTCAATACATAGCCGTAGGAACCGGGAGCAGGCGGCACAAAGGACTCGGCTCCCTTCGCGGGCCGCCCGCCGGACCAGTCGCCCGATGCCACACAAGACTCTGCGCCCGCCGCGGTCCAGGCAAGCGTGGCCGACTGGCCGAAGCGGATCGTCGCGCGGTTGACCGTGAGCGCCACGACCACTGGTTCGACCGTGGCAGCCGCCTGTGCGGCGCTCGCCGACGCACCGGCCTGTATGCCGGCTGCGTTTGCTATCTGCAAAGCGGGCGCGCCTGAGGTGCGACTGTTCGTCAGCAGCCAGTCATAGATGCTCTGGTCGTAGACGTCGTAAGGTGCCAGACCTTGCCCCAGGCCCGCAAGGTTCATGGTCTGGTCCGTGTGGCCGCCAGTCGGGAAAAGCGTTAACTTGGCGCGTACGGGCGGATTGCAGTTATTGATGGAGTTGACTGTGTCGATTTGGCCCTGAGGAAGCACGTACGGGTCGTCAGCGGCCTGAAACGCCCAGGCAGGCGTATCCTTCAGCAGGCAACCCGACGTGTTGCCATACGGCCCGGATATTGGAACCACAGCCGCCAGTTGGTGAGGGTAGTTTGTAACATAGTCCCATGTGTCGCCAGAACCCTGGCTGAAACCGCCCAGGTAAATGCGCGAAGTGTCGATATTGTAAGTGTTGATCGCGTAGTCGATAAAGAGTTTCGTCTCGTACGCGGTCACGACGTAAGTCAGAGGGTCCACGCAACGCTGTGGCGAGAGCACGATGAAGGGACGCGAATCGTCCCAAAGCCCGTTGTTAATCAATCCCACCAGGTCGCTGGTTGCTAACCCGGATAGTGGCAACTGAACGGCCGTTCCATCGGAGGTGAATCGCGCCCCGCTCCAACCGTGCTGGTAGACGAGTACGGGGAACTTCTGCGCCGGGTCATTGCTGTAGTGCACCGGTAAGTGCTCGTAGTAGGGCAAATGGGCGCTGGTGGTGCCGATGTCTCTGGGTGTTTGTTCCGTGAATGTGCCGTCAGTCACGCGCACCACCCGAACCACCTCGACCGCCGGTAACTGGGCGCTATCCACCACGTTATACCGGACCAGGTAATCGCCCACGGCGTTCGGGTTCAGCTCGGTTAGGCCCGTGACCGTGATCTGGCTCGTGATGTCGCCATCGTGCGGATCGTTGGCGGTTGCGCCTGCGTCAACGTAAACGCTGCCTAGCGGCTGGCTGGTGACTCTCGGACCGATCAGCGTAATCACCGGTTCGTTCGGGTTGCCGGCGTCAATCGGCGTGGTCGAAATACACGCCACGTATTGGGGATCGAGTGGAGCTGGCGGAGGCGGGGCCGGAAGCCCCGGTTCGTCTGGACAGCCGGTCAGAAACATAGCCAGGAAACCTACTAAGAAGAGCGCAAAGCGGCGTGTCATGCTCTTTGTCCTCCGTCCGTCACTCGGCACACTAATGGTAAGGGCCGGGCAAGGCTCGCGCCAAACGATTCATGATGGGCGGTCATTAGGAGCGACCAGTGGTTCGAAGGCGCGAGCAACCGGTTGATCGAGCTGTCGCACTCTAATGAGGCGTGGCTGGGCCGCGGCCCTCGAGTTCTTCGAGCAGCTTGCGAAGCCTCCGGCGGCTCACCGGGAAACGCCTGCCGTTGCGGAGCCGGACCTCCCCGTAGCCGCCGACCAGGGGAGCCACCTCGAGGACGGCGTCCAGCCTGACGATGATGCCCCGCGAGATGCGGAAGAACTGGTGTGGGTCGAGACGGCGCTCCAGCACGTTGAGCGTCGGATCCATCGCGAAGCGTTCCGCAGCCGTGTGCAGAGCGGTGAACCCATCTTCAAAGCCGAAGTACTCGACCTCACTCTGGCCGACCACCCGGTACCTGTCGCCGCAGCGCGCGAGAAAGCGCGTCGCGCCCATCGCGTTGCTGCCCGCGATCCGCTCGACAGCCAAATCCCATTCCTCGGTGGGAATCCGCCGAAGGTGTTCGATGCACACAGCCAGTCTCGATCGCGTCACGGGTTTGAGGAGATAGTCGACGGCATGCAACTCGAAGGCCTCGACGGCGTATTCGTCGAAAGCAGTGCAGAAGACAATCTTGGGCCGCCGGGAACCGAGGGACCGGACTACCTCGAGGCCGTCCGCTCCGGGCATCTTGATGTCGAGGAAAACAGCATCCGGCCGCAACTCGGCGACCTGTTGGATGGCTTCTTCGCCGTCGCCGGCCTCTCCCACGACGGTCACATCGTCGTAGGCGGCCAGTAACTTCCGGAGGCGGCTGCGAGCCAGTTCCTCATCGTCGGCCAGCAGGACGTTCATCGGTACGCTCCGCGCGGCTCGCCCGGTGCGGTCAGCAGAAAAGGCATGGCGATCGAAACCGTGGTCATCGACGCACCTTTGTCGCGGCCAAACGTCAAACGCCCATCCTGTCCAAAGTGGGCTCGCAAGCGGTCCTGGACATTCTTCAGACCGTGGCCTGGCGTGTGGAGCGCATCGGCGCCACCGTCTGCGAAGCCGGGACCGCTATCACGGACTTCGATGCGCAGTGTGCCGTCCTGCCGGGAGGCGCGGACTTCAATCCTCCCTGCGCCGCGCATGGTCGCGATGCCATGCTTGACGGCGTTTTCTACGAGCGTGTGGACCATCATGGCGGGCACCAGCGCTCTGCACGCGGCTTCGTCCTGCTCCACGTGCACCTTCAAGCGCTTGTGAAAGCGGGTCTCCTCCACATCGAGATAGCATTGCACGAAGGCCATCTCGTCCTCGACATGCACCAATTCCTTGTCCGACCGGCGCAGAGCGTAGCGGAACAATTCGGCCAGGCGCTCGACCGTGAGCTCAGCCTGCTCCGGCTCAATCGCAATCAGCGCGGCAATCGAGTTCAGGGCGTTGAACAGAAAGTGGGGATTGATCTGCGCCCGCAGGGACTTCAGTTCGGCACGGCTGGCGTGGAGCAGGAGATCGTGTTCGCGCCGCTCCTGCCGCAACTCTTTTTCGCGAAGCCGGACGTTCTCCAGCGCCATGCCCAGGGATTCGGCCAGCGAAATGAGAAGCTGTCGATCCTCGCTCAGGAAGGGGCGCCCACCGGCAGGCGTCTCGA
The DNA here is from genome assembly GCA_050010695.1 of Bryobacteraceae bacterium. GTDB lineage: Bacteria > Acidobacteriota > Terriglobia > Bryobacterales > Bryobacteraceae > Bog-375. The sequence continues at coordinate 51,643 of JBEKKO010000024.1, read as the reverse complement.
CCCGCACACTCCCGTGCCGTTCGCCTCGCGACACGATGGGCGCTGCAGAGCTTTCGGTCCCGGCCATCGAAGAATCCGCTCCCGGACCGAGTGTGATGCGGGCGGCGGCATGATAGATCGCGGTCAGACCCTGCTCGGCCGCGGCTACCAGGCTTTCCTCAGTGGTAGCTGTGGCGAGGCCCGCGAGGAAGCATTGGTGCGCCTCTGCCGGAGACAGGTTCCGCCCCAGCCAACGGCGATCGAGATACGAAGAAAAACGGCCGTACAGCCCCGGTGCGACGATCACTAGCGGCAGTGCCGAAAGGGGGCACACCCAACTCCCGAGCCATCCCAGACGAGCGCTCCACAACCAGGAAGGAACCAGCGCAAAATAGCTGATCAGCAGGATCAGCATCGCCAGCGTGAACAGGCCCCGTTTCGCAACGATATCGAAGAAGACCGCTCGTTCGTTGTAATACATGGTTGCGAAGAATAACGGAATCGGCATCGCGCGAAGCGCCGGTTCCAGGAAGCCGCCTGCATATCTTCCGGCGAAAGCCACACTAAGAAGCGAAACCACAATGGTCGCGGCCAATAGTGTGACATACGCCTGGCGCTCGGGGTTCGTGATGGTGCCCTTGGCGCGGCAGAGCATGACCATGGTCAGGCCCAGTGCGGCGGCAACCGCCACGAATCCATCGCCCACCTGGCCGGCCAAGTCCGTCCACAGCGCGGGGAAGCCAATGAACCAGGTGCTGAAGGCCAGTACACTGCCCACTCCGTACATGGCGATCACGCCCAACCGGAACAGCAGAGGCTTCGGCAAGTCAGGACGGGTGACGCGGAAGAACAGGTGCGTGAGCAGCGGCGGAATCACGATTCCGGCGGTCCCCGACCATTCGTCCACGATCTCGAAGCGGCGGTAACTCGGAGCGTACAGGTACAGGAGTTCACCGAGCAGGGGCAGTAAGTAGAGAACCGCGCAGGAAATGCCGAGGAGAGCCCATAAGTGGCCCGCCCAGATGGAGAGCCGGCGCCGCCGCCGTTGCCGAAGATAGACGATTGAGAATAGCGCGAAGACGTATGCACCCCAAATGCAAACCAAATAACGGAAGAGCAATGGAAGGACGCGGACCCGCCCCACGGGAACGCGGAGTTCAGTCTCGGGAGTGTAAGGACCGTCGGGCGTCGAAGTGACGCTCCAGAACGCGAGGGACTCGCCGTTAGCGTAATAGGCGTTCCTGGCAAGCCATTCGAAGAGGGCCGGCCAGTTGCGGCCACTCTCCGCGTAAGGGCCGTGCAGGCGCCAGCTAGCCACTAACTGCTCCCCGAAGGTTCTCAGTTCGAATGGCGGGACGACTCTCGTCCCGTGCGGGACTGGATACCCGACCTCCCACCGCAGGTCCTCTTCGCGCACCTGCGCGGGGTCGCTGGCGTAGTGGCCGAAGACCGGGCCGATGGGCTCGACGCCGGCCGAACGCAGCCCAGCACGAAGACGCTCGATGGCCGCGTCATGTTGCGAGAACGAACCATGCATCGGAAGTACCACGGCTTCGAATGACGGGACGGTCTTGATTTCAACCGGGGGTGCCCACGTGTTCGGTAGTGTTTCCGGGCCCGCCCAGACCGCCGCGAAGCACTGCGGCGCGCACAGCAACGGGAGGCAAAGACCGCACACGCCGAGCCGCCTCGCGCGAAGCCGCCAGTCTTTATCGGCGTGGCCGGGCGTGCCGAAGACGCCGAAGGCAGCCGCGCTCTTTCCGCGATGCGTCATTGTGCCAAGCATAGTACATCCCCAAAACGGCCACCGCCCTCCACCGCGCGCCCAGCCAGCCTGACACAAGGCTACGAAGGGACCAGTTCCCCGTCAACCAATTGCCGATGAATGGTTGATCCAGGTGACCGGCGGCGCGTTGGGACCGATGGGCGGCAAGGCGTGCGCGACAGGCTGTTTCCTCCTTCGAACGAATCCCTAAACGTCAGTTGCCTGATCGTGAGAAGATCAACCAGTGAATGTTCTGGCTGACATATCAGGATTTAGGAGGACGCGATGCGACGGTTTATCGTTCTGACGCCTGTTCTGACGCTGATTTTCGGGTGGGGGCTCTCGTATCTGCAGGCCCAAGGCCCCACCCCACAGGCTTACTCGATCACGGAAGATCCTGGGTTCGCCCTATTGGGTCCCAGTGTGGTGAAAATCAGCCGCGATGGCTCCAAAGAAGTGGTGGAGCAGATCATGCCGGTCGGACCAGGGCGCGACAAGGAATACCATGGCCATCTCCTCTACGACTTCCAGGCTCATAAACTCTATACCCAGGTCTTGAGCGACCCTGCCGTGCCCTGCGGAGTCCAGGAGTACACCGATCCGGCGGCGCCCCCGGAGTTCGACATGATCAGTGGCTCGGACGCTTTGTTGAAGGAACTGACCGGCAGTGGGCAACCGAAGCAGGTCGGTACGGAGACACTCAACGGGATCGCCACCAAAGTCCTGATGGTGACTTCCGACAAAGGCAGCGGTAAGGTCTGGATTGCCCAAAACGGCGGCTTCCCGGTCAAAATCGCCGTCGTTGCCGACGGCAAGGAAATGACGATAATCGAGGTGAAGCAACTCAGCTTTGCCAAGCCACCCGCTTCTGCTTTCGCCGTTCCGGCAGGCTGCGTGTCGGCCCAGGCGCAGGTCCAGGTCCAGGCCAGCGCAAAGCCCAGCACCAACGTCGCCGCCCTGACGCTGCAGAAGATCCCCAATTATACCGGCCCCTGCCCGGCGTACATTACGATGGTTGGAACCATTACCACGGATGGGCCGGGAACCGTGTTTTACCAATTCGGCGCCGGCCAATTCGATCCGGGAGAGACTATTACCTTCAGTGCCGCGGGAACCAAAACCGTCACCCACGTGATGACCTTTCAGCCTAAATACGGCAATCAGATGGGCGGTGGAGCTATCCTGGAGGCGATTGGGGCAGATGCCGCGGGCAATCACGGCATTCCGACGCAAGGTTCCAACAACGCCGACTTCAACATCACCTGCACCAGCGGAGGTGGAGAATAGATTGGCACAGTCCTGTTGATTCAGGCGTCGTCAGCGAGCGGCGGATGCGCTTAACGTGCCAGCGCGATAGCCGATACACGGCGCTGGCGGGCCCTAGCGGTAATCGCCGGTAAGGGCGTGGGGGGCCCAGTCCTTGTCAGCGGGGTAGAGTTGGCGGACCTCCTGCTGGGCGCGCTGAAGGGCGCGGGCCTTCGAAGCGCCCGCTAACCAATGGCGGTAGAAACGGACGGCCAATTCGCCCGCGGGGAGAGGATCGATGTGGGTAACGGATGCGATCACCGAGCGCGCGCCGGCTGCGTGAAAGGCCCGCAGGAAGCCGCTGACGTTGGTGCGTCCCTCCATGCGGAAACGGCCGCCCTGGCAGACGTTCATGAAGACGAGATCGGCGTTCAGGTTCCAGGCGAGCGCTTCGCGTGCCGTAAGGGTGGCCCCGGCGAGTTCGAGCAGGGAAGCCTCCATGGGGTCGAGCATGCGGGAGGACGTGGCCCCGTGGCAGGAAAGATGCAGCACATCGAAGGCGCCGGCGGCCTGGCGCAGGGCGTCGTCGGTGGCGGCCTCGTCGAGGAGCCTGGTGGAGGTTTTGGGAGCGGTCCACAGATCGGCGACGGCGGCTGCCTGTTGGGAGAAGCGGATCACCGGTTTGTCCTTGGGGGCCTGGCCAACGCCGAGCGCCAGACAGGATCGCGCGGCTTGCCGGGCGCGGCTCGCGTTCAAGAGGACGAACGCGGCGGAAGGCGCCATGGCGAGCGGGCAGAGATCGCTCAAATAGCGCTCGCCGCTGAGGGTCAGGGCGGCGAAGGGCGCGCGAAAGAGGTACGAATCGGGGAGAATGTAGAGCACCTCGGCGTGCGCGGCAATGCGATCGAGGAGCGGCTCGATGGGCTGGAGCAGGTTGGCGGAGAGCGCGGAAACGGCGCCGAAAATGATGGCGGTCCAAACCTGGCTGTCTTCCTCGGCGCGGTTCAGGAACTGCTGAGCCATGTCCGAGTAGCGGAATGATGGAAGCAGCATCGCGGAAGGCTGCGCGTCATCGGGCCCGGCGGAGAGGATCAGGGCGCCCCAGCGGCTGAGGGCGAAGGACACGAAGGCGGCGCGCTCGGTTTGGAGCCAGGCGCGCCACGCCTCCCATTCGATGGGCGGCGGATGGGCGGCGGGATTGGCGTGGTCCGGCGGGCCGGCCGCGCGGCCCCGCTCGGAGGCGTTCCAGGCTTCGGCGAAGCGGCCCAGTTGAGTGAGCGCGCAGGCCTTGATGACGTAAAGGTTTTGCAGCTCTTCCAGCCGGCTGTTGAGGGCGTACGAGAATTCGCCCGAGTCGGCCTCGCTCTGCTGTTCGAGTTGGGCGATGCGGGCGTCGAGGTCGGGAATGGCGTCCTCGTATCGGCCGAGTTCGTATTTGGCGGCGGCGCGGATGCCGAGCGCCATGGTGTGAGGACCCGCAGGCGCGTTGGCGGCCTTGTCGAGGAGCGCCAGGGCGTCGGCGGGACGATGCTCGGCAAGCGCCTGAATGGCGGCCTGGCCGAGCGCCATGGCGCCGTAGAAGCCCTGCGATGGGGCCGCGGCGGGCGTTCCTTCAGGGCTGCGCAGGGCGCGCATCTCGTTCAGTTTGGCGGCGGGAGCCTCTTTCTCCAGCACATTTCCGAGCGGCTGGACGGCGGCTACGGCGTTCGCGGCGGCCTGCTCAGCCTGTTCCAGATCGGCGGCGGCGGCTTGCGGGCTGTTGGTTTTCTCGATTCCGGCGCGGGCGCAATAAGCGTCGGCGAGCGCCATATAGACTTGCGCCAGAGAGGATGGCAGATTCGCAGCGGTGACCGCGGCGCGGGTCAGGATTTCGATGGGAGAATCGCAGTCGCCGTAGACGGCTTTCAATGCGGCGCGAATCAGATCGGCGGTTGTGGATAATGAGGCGTAGCGCCGGTCGAGCTCGGCGCGCAGGCGGGCGGCGATGCCGCGGAGGCCGTCGAGCGATTCGGCCGCGAACGGAGGGTTGCCTTTTTCGGTCCGCCAATCGGTGAGGAGGCCGCCGGTTTCGTTCAATTCGAAGCTCGCCGCGGCTTTAGCGGCCGCATCCACGGCGCCGCCAAGGGCTACGCCGTCCGGCGCGGGCGCACCGAGCGCGGCGTCAATGGCGGCGCAGGTGGAGAGGGCGGTGCCGGAGTACTGGCGAATGCGCTGGACCATTTCGCTGTCCTTGGCCTTGGCCTCGGCCGATATGCTGTCGATGATGCCGCCGGCGCTGGCGCACGCAAGCTGGAACTGCGCCTTTTGCAGGCGGACAATGAGTTCGAGGTACTGCAGGTCGTGCGCCGCGGCCAGGACGAACGCTTCCTGGTAGCGCTGGTCGAAGAGGTCGGAGCGCCCGGATGAGAGGGCGGCCGTGCCGGCCTGGGCCTTGACCTGCACGGCGGCTCGCCAGTCGCCGAGGTCGCAGAGTTGGAGCGCGATGGATTCGAGCTCGGCGCTAGGATCGGGGGCGCCGGCGCGGGCGGGCGTCATAGACCCTGCGCCGCGGCCGCCACGATGGACGCGCGCATCTGGAGCAACATGCTCCTGGCTTGCGGATCGGATTCGGGTCCTAAGGCGGCGGAGGCGGCATCGACCACGACGCGGGCCTCCGCAAGCCGGTTGAGCGAGACCAGCGCGCTGGCCTTGCCCCACTGGATCTGCAGCCAGGCATTGTGCGAAGTGGCAGCCATTTGGTTGCGGACGGCGGCCTCTTGCGGCGTCAGGACGATCCCTGCCTGGATGCGAACGTTCTCCATGGCGGCATCGAACTCGGTGCGCTCGCGTTCCAGGGCCGGCTGCTCCTGCTCGGCCCACTCCAGCTCGGACAGGGCGGCGGCCGGGTTCGACGCCAGCAGGTGGAAGGCGTCCTTGAGGCGCGTTTGGAATTCCCGGTCGCGAGCCTGCAACGCGAGGGCCATCTGCGTGAGGGTTCCTGGAGCAGCCATGTTAGAGTCCCATCCTGGCCGCGATCGCGGCAATAATCTCTTTAGGCGCCGCGGAGAGAACGGGCGGGAGCGCCTTCAACAGGGACTCGAGTCCGGCGGCCGGAATGATCTTCAAACCGTCAGGGCCTTTCTCGATGCGGGGGATAACGGCTAAGGCGAGGAAAACGATGAACGTGCCGGTGATCGGGTCGATGCACATATCCGGCTGAGCGGCGGTGGCGACGGCCTGATCGGCGGACGCCTGCAACTCCGGCGAATCGTGGAACGAGGACAGCAGCATGCGGCAAAAAGCCGCGCGCGCGTGCGCATCCGCGGCGTCGGGGCTGTCGTCAAGAAGCAGCTCGAGAAAGTGCGCATACTCGGGGGGCGCTTCGTCCTGCAGATCGCCGGCGAGCGTTCTAATGCGCTCGGGAGAAGGTTTTCGACCGCCCTCCCAGACGCGATCGGGCGAGAGATCGTAAAACAGTTTCAGCGCCAGGAGCGCCTGATGGTCGGATAGTGAGTCGATCGGAGTAGCCATAATAATCTAGACAGTCATATCACATCGGGAAGGGACGCGCAAATGGGCGGAGGCTTTGCTCGCTTGGTGAGGCACGCTTGGAGGAACTATCTCATCGCGCAGACTGGGATGCTACGCGGCGGCATTGCTTCTCAGAACAGCGTGTGCGCGCGAATGGCAGGGGTATCCGTGACATGAGAACGGCGTCGCCACGAACAGAAAGCGCTTCGTAAAGTCTGGTGAGCCGGGCGGGACTCGAACCCGCGACCCTGTGCTTAAAAGGCACATGCTCTACCACCTGAGCTACCGGCCCAAACTCACGTGTCCCATCATATCAAGCATTGTGCTCTCGGGTGCGAAGGCCTCGGCCAACCTGATGCACACGCGGCGGGTTCCGGACCCTGTCTTCGATTGGCGCGCGTGACTTTCGCGGGCTACGGTACAATCGAATTCACACATTCATTCCGATTCGGGAGCGCCATCCATGAACATTCAATTTGACGAGACGAACCTGCTGGCCGAGATGGTGGGCAAGGCTCACGGAGTAACCCGTACCGAGGTCGAGCGGGCGCAATCCAAAGCGCAGAGGGCGCTGGCGGGTTTCCGCAAGCAGAGCGAAGCCGGGTTGTACGGTTTCCCGCACCTGCCGTTTCAAACCAAGGTCATTCGGGCGATCGGCCGCTTCGCCGCGGAAGTGCGCGGAAGCTTCGACACGGTGTGCGTGGTGGGGATTGGCGGCAGCGCGCTGGGGGCGTGGGCGCTCGATTGCGGCATTCGCGGGCCGCATCCCATTCAGGGAGCGTTCACCAGTGCGCACCCCCGACTGGTAATCCTCGACAACGTGGACCCGGATTTCACGGCCGCCGCGCTGGGCTCGATGGATCCGCAGAAGACGCTGGTGGTCGTGATCGCCAAATCGGGCGGCACGGCGGAGACGGTGGCGACATTCCTGATTGTGCGAGAGTGGCTGCATCAGGCGCTGGGCGCGACGGCCGGCCGCATCGTAGCGGTGACCACCGAAGGCAAGGGAGATTTGTTCGCGCTGGCGCAGGCCGAAGGTTACAAGGTATTCGGCATTCCCGAGAACGTGGGCGGCCGGTTCAGCGTGCTGACGCCGGTGGGACTGGTGCCGGCGGCGCTGATCGGCATCGATATCGGCAAACTCTGCCGCGGCGCAGCGCGTATGACCGCCGACTGCTGGCAACCCGACCTGGCGCAGAACATCGCGCTGCGGGCCGCGCTTTACCACTGGCTGATCTGGACGCGCAAGAATAAGCCCATCCAGGTGGCATTTCCTTACTCGAACCATTTGTGGGGCACCGCGTTCTGGTTCCGGCAGTTGTGGGCGGAATCGCTGGGCAAGGCGCAGAACCGCAAGGGCGAGCGAGTCAACGCGGGGCAGACGCCGGTGGCCGCGCTGGGGACCACCGACCAGCATTCGCAGGTGCAGCTATACATCGAAGGGCCGAACGACAAAGTATTCACCTTCTGGGCGGTGAAGCGATTCCACTCGACGGGGCAGATTCCCGACACGCATACGGGGCTGGCGGCGTTCGATTCGTTGGCCGGCCAATCGCTGGCCAAGCTGATCGACGCCGAGCGGCGCGCCACCGCGGCGGCGATGGTGGAATGCGGCCGGCCTAATTGCACGGTGACGCTCGACCGCGTGGACGAAGAACACCTCGGCGCGTTTCTCCAGATGATGGAGTTCCAGACGGCTTTCATGGGCGAACTCATGAACATCGACGCGTTCAACCAGGAGGGCGTGGAGTTGGGCAAGAAGCTCACCTTCGGGCTGATGGGCCGCGCCGGCTACGAGCCCTACCGCGCGCAATTCGACGCGTACGAAAAGAAGCGCGCGGCCGCGCGAGTGTAAGGGTGGGGCGGGCCATCGGTTATCGTGGCCTGCCAATGACGAACGGATAACAGGCGACACAAACCGATCGCCTGTCCTACCGTCCGCAACGTCATAGAGTAGGATGGTCGGCGATGGGCCGGTTTGCGTTTCTGCTGCTGGCAGTTTTGACTTCCGCGTTTGGCCAATGGCTGGCGGATCCGGCGAAGCTGGGCCATGCGCTGGGTCTGTTGTCGCGCGATCCGTTCCAGGCCACCTTTCGCTGCCAGATGACTGCGGTGCGGCCCTGGCTGAATTTCAGCTTGCGGATACAGGCGGGCTACCTGATCGAGACGCCGATGGACCAATTTGCGGGAGCCGCTCACGAGTTGAGGGCAGTGACTGAAATCACGCCAGCAGCGGCCGGCGCGAAGCCGGTTTACCTGGCGAACCGTTTCCATCTGGCGGTGCTGCCATCCACCGGCGCAGTGGCGCAAATGTCTGGCGCTTACCTGCTCGGCGCGGGAACCTACAACGTGCGGATGGTGGTCTACGACGAAGCGGGTCGCGCCTGCCGCGCCGACTGGCCGGTGACCGCGGCCTGGAACGATGCCAGGCTGCGGCCGCCGATTCCGGTCAACACGGTTGCCGAATTCCACTGGGCGGCTGGGGGGCGCGCGACGGAACCGGTTTTCGATCGGCTGACAGTGTTGCTGAACGCGGCGCCGGTCGATCCGCGCATGTCTCAACTGACAGCCGAAGATGCCGCCATGTTGCTGGGCGGCCTGGATGCGCTGCTCGACCAGGTTCCGGCGCGCGCGGTACGGCTGGTGGCGTTCAATCTGGATCAACAGAAAGAATTGATGGCGCGAGACGGCTTCACCGCGGCCGGGCTGGATGAACTCGAAGTGGCTCTCCACAACCAGCAACTGGCGGTGGTGGATTACCGGGTGTTGCAGAACCGGAACGGCCCGATGGAGATGCTGGCCAACCTGGTCAACCGGGAAATGCGGATGGAGAAGCCGGCCGATGCGGTGGTGTTTCTGGGGCCGGAGCTGCATACGTCGTGGAACCTGGCGAAGGACGCCGTTGCGCCGCAACCGCACCCACCGGAGTGCTTTTACTTTCAGTTCTACGGGACTAGGGATATGCGTTTGGGCGGGGGGAACGGACGGAACCGGGCAGGCTCCTTGCGCCCCGGCTTTGGGCTCAAATCCGAAGGCGACGACGGCGGCCCTCCCTACCAGTCCTACCCTCATCAGGCAATGCCAAACATCGGCCTCGGCGACGAGCCCATCGCTTCGCTGGTGGGCCGGTTAAGAGGCAGGGTTTTCTCGGTGGGCGCTCCGCAGGACTTCGAGCGCGGCGTGCAGCGGATTCGGCAGCGGGGCGGCGGGCGGTGAGGCGGCAGGCGAGGTGGGACAGACGATCGGTTTTCGTCGTCTGTCGAGGTGCCGCACATGGGGAGGACTGACAGACCACGCAAGGCGATGGTCTGTCCCACCCGCTACTTCGCGTCGCGCCAATTGTCGCCGACGCCGATGTCGACGACCAAGGGGACGGCCAGTTCGCGGACGCCCTCCATCTCGCGCTTAGCCAGCTTCGAAATTGTGTCCACCTCTTCGGGCGGGCATTCGAAGACCAACTCATCGTGCACTTGCAGCAGCATGGCGGACTGATAGCCGCCGGCTTCGAGCGCGGCCTGGACGCGGACCATGGCCAGCTTGATCAGGTCGGCGGCGCTGCCTTGCAGCGGCGAGTTGACGGCAGTGCGCTCGGCGAAGCCGCGGGCATTCGGGTTGCGGCTGTTCATGTCGGGGATGGGGCGCTGGCGGCCGAACAGGGTGCGCGTGACACCGGATTGGCGGACCGCCGCGATGGTCTCGTCGAGGAAGCGGCGCACGCCGGCATAGCGCGCGAAGTAGCCGCGAATGTAGCGTTCGGCCTCCCCGCGCGAGATGCCCAACTGGCCGGCGAGGCCGAAAGCGCTGATGCCGTATACGATGCCGAAGTTGACGGCCTTGGCGTCGCGCCGCGCCTCGGGGGTGACCATCATCGGCGGCACGCCCATCACTTCGGATGCGGTGCGTGTGTGGATGTCCTCGCCGTCGCGGAAGGACTGGACCAGCAGCGGGTCGCCCGAATAATGCGCCAGCAGGCGCAGCTCGATTTGGGAATAGTCCGCCGTGACCAGCTTCCAGCCCGGACGGGGAACGAATGCCGCGCGAATTTCACGGCCGAGCTCGGTGCGGACCGGAATGTTCTGCAGGTTGGGATTGGAGGATGAGAGGCGCCCGGTGGCCGCTCCCGCCTGATTGAAGCTGGTGTGCAAGCGGCCGTCGCGCGGATCCACCAGCAGCGGCAGCGCATCCACGTAGGTCCCTTTGAGCTTGGTGAGCTGGCGGTATTCGAGCACCAGGCGCACGATTTCGTGATCGGCGGCGAGCGTCTCGAGCACATCGGCGGCGGTGGAGACAACTTTGCCTTTGCCGTATTTCACCGGCGCGGGCAGGTGCAAGTCTTCGAACAGCACCCGGCCCAACTGCTGCGGTGAGCTGATGTTGAACGGCTTGCCCGCCAGCGTGTGAATCTGCCCGGTGAGCCGCGCAATCTCGCCCTCCATCATGGTCGAGAGGCGCTGCAATTCGGTCCGGTCGATCAACACACCGTTACGTTCCATGCGCGCCAGCACGCGGGCCAGCGGCAATTCGATGGTCGAGTATAATTCGCGCAAGCCGCGCGCTTCGATGGTGGGCTCCAGTTGGCGGTAGAGTTCGAGGATGATGTCGGCGTGCTGTTCGGGAGCGGCCCCGAGCTTGAGGTCGAGCCGGCGGCGCGCCTGCTCTTCAAGCGAGCACGTCCCCGGGTCGGCATCCAGGAGGAACGAATACAGCATCACATCGTGCTCGAAACCGGCCCCGGCGATTCCCATCTCCTCCAGCGTCAGCAGCGCCGCTTTCACATCGCAGGCAATCTTGGGAGCGGCGGCATCTCCCAGCCAGGGTTTGAGCGCGGAGATCAGGTCGCCGCCCACCGCGCGCGCTTCGCCCGGCTTTGCGGCCAAGCCGATCGAATCAAGCGCCAGTTCGCCCTCGCCCGATCTGGCGATGGACACAGCGACCGGTGCGCCACGCGGCACTTGGGCGAGCCATGCGTGCAGCTCGGCGGCGTCACTGAACGCGGCGTAGTCGTGCGGGCGCGGATCTTCCGATGGGCCCAGCTCCTTGAGCAGGCTGTGAAACTCCATTGCCTGGTAGACGGCCTTCAGCAGGGCCGGATCGGGGGCTTGCGATGCGGCCGAGGGAAGCGAGAATTCGATCGGCACATCGGTTTCAATCGTCGCCAGGCGCTTGCTCATCCGGATACGTTCCACATTGTTCTGTAGGCTCTCCCGGTACATCTTCCGCTCGACCTCGGCGGCATGCGCGATGGCCGCTTCCACCGAGCCGAATTGCGCGATCAGGTCGCGCGCGCCTTTATCCCCGATGCCGGGCGCGCCGGGGATGTTATCGACCGCGTCGCCCTTGAGCGCCAGCAGATCGGCCACCTGCGCCGGCTCCACGCCGAGGAACTCTTTCACCTTGGCCGGGTCGTACCATTCATCGTCCTTGGCGGGGTTGAGCATCGAGACGCGCTCGGTGACCAGTTGCATCATGTCCTTGTCGCTGGAAACGATCACCACCTCCACGCCCTCGGCTTCGGCGCGCCGCGCCAGGGCGCCAATCACATCGTCAGCCTCATAGCCGGGAAATGCGAGCACCGGAATGCGCATGGCTTCGAGCAATCGGCGCACGTGCGGGATTTGCTCCAGCAGGTCGGGCGGCGTTTCGGCGCGGTTGGCCTTGTACTCGGCAAACTCTTCCAGGCGGTGGGTGGGTTCGCCGCTCTCGAACACGGCGGCGATGTGCGTCGGCTGGTATTCGCGAGTCAGCTTGCGCACCATGTTGTTGAAGATGTAGACGGCCTCGGTAGAAAGCCCGTTGGAGGTGCGCATGGGAGGAGCCCCACTGCGCGCGCGGGCGTGATAGGCGCGAAAGATGAAGCCGAACGCGTCGATGAGGAAAAGCCGCTGGCTGGGCACTTGGCCCATCATACTATCGGCGGACGGGCGTTAGAGCCGCGTTTTCTCCATAGCGCCGGCGCTACCCGCCTTCCCCGGCGGGGCGTTTGCGCTACATGTTGTCGGGCAAAGTGTAGCGAATATGACACGGTGTAACTTAGCCGGGGCTTTTCGAATCAATCATATATAGTTCGGATTTCGGCGTGCTACCAAAGGGCTGGCGTGGTGACGAAGTTTAGGGTGTTAACAGAGAAGCCTATGCGCGAGAGAGTTTTGCGTGCGGTTTGAGACGACCATTCGCCGCCCGGTGGAAGCACGGGGAGTGGGGCTGCACAGCGGAGTTGCGGTGCAAATCCGGGTGGTGCCGGCGCCTGCCGGAACGGGGATCGTTTTTCTGCGCACCGACCTGGAGAACTTCGCGATCCCGGCCAGTTGGCGGCACGTCGCGCGCGTCAGTTATGCCACCAGCCTGATGCGCCAAGGCGTGCTGATCTCCACCACCGAACACCTGTTGAGCGTGTTCTACGCGATGGGGATCGACAACGCCTATGTCGAGATCGACAACCTGGAGGTGCCGATCCTGGACGGTAGCGGGTTGCCATTCGTCCGGCTGATCGAGGAGGCGGGAATCCAGCATTATCGCCGCCGGCGCAAGTACCTGCGAATCCGCCGGCCGATTTCGGTGGAAGACAAGGGAAAGCGAATCAGCATCCTGCCCGCCGACAGCTTTCGGCTGACTTGCGACACCAACTACCCAGCGCCGGTGGGCCGGCAATCGCTCGAGATAGAAGTGACGCCGGCGAGCTTCGCATCCGAACTGGCCTTTGCGCGCACCTTCGGCTGGGAAGCGGACCTGGCGCAGATGCGGGACATGGGCTTGATTCGCGGGGCGTCGCTCGATAACGCGGTGTGCTTCTCGAACGGCGGCGTGATGAACCAGGCGGGCCTGCGCGCCGTGGACGAATGCTGCCGCCACAAAGCGCTCGACCTGATTGGCGATCTGGCGCTGCTGGGAAAGCCGGTGCTGGGCCACGTGATCGCCGAGCGCGCCGGCCACGCGATGCACGCCGCGCTGGTGGCTCGCATCATGTCGGACCCCACCGTGTACGAGATCCTCACCTTCGACCAGTTGGCCTCGCGCGTGGCCCAGGCGCTGGTCCGCTAAGGGCCAACGCAAGCACAGCTTCCTATACTGAGATCGAGAGGAGTCTTCGTATGCTCAAACGCGCGATTTTGCCCGCTCTATTTCTGGTCGTCTGCACCTCGCTGCACGCCGACGTCACAATGCGAATGGCATTGGAAATGAAAATCAACGTGGCGATACCTAATGCGGCTCCGCCATTGCCCTTCAACGAGATGCTGACCCGCATCAAAGGCACAGAAGGCTACGCGGCGATAGGGCCGATCGTCGCCATCACGGATATTGCCGGCGGCAAGGTAACGCTGCTGGACGTCAAGGGCCAGCACTTTGCGACCATCCCCATGGCGGATTACGTGTCCACGGTCACCGCCAACGGTAAGAACACGCCGAACCTGCCTGAGGAAGCCAAGCAGATTTTGGCGCAGATCAAGTTCGACACCGAATCGCGGGACACCGGCCGCACCGAACGGATACAGGGAATCGAGGCTTACGAGCGCGAGGTGATGGTCAACGTCTCGATTCCGGTGCCGATTCCGGGGCAGGAGCAGGGCTTGCATATCAGGATGAGATTCCAGATCTGGAAGCCCAAGGCGTCCGAGTTCGAACGGGTGCCGGCGCTGCGGGAGTTGGCCGCCTACAACGACCGCAACAAAGGCTTCGGCGACCCGGCTACGGTTCTGCGCCAGGCGTTCGGCACTTTGCCGGGCATGGGTGACCACATCGGCCAGATGGTGGAGGAAATCACCAAGGGTGGCAACGTGATGCTGGGCATGCGCGTGGGCGTGTTTATTCCGGGCTTGGCGAAGATAGTGGAACAGGCAACCAAGGCGCAGTCCAAGGACGGCGCTGCCCCAGCCTTGCCCGCCTTGCCGGCCGACGACCAGCCGCTGGCGGAGGTGAACCTCGAATTGACGGAACTCTCCAGCCAAGCCGTGCCGGACGAGGTTTTCGCCATCCCCGCCGGGTACAAAGAAGCTCCCATGGAAGATCTGCTGAAAGGTCTGATGGCCGCTTTCACCGGCCCCAAGCAGTAGGGCAGGCTTCGGTTTGCTCGGTTGGCTTCGCAGCCTGGGCGGGACTAAGCTGAGGGAAGGGTCTCGTTATGATGCGACGCGCATTTCTGCCGGCTTCGCTCCTGGTTGCGTGCACGGTATCGCATGCCGACGTCACGGTGCGGATGCAATGGGGGCTCCTCTACAGGCTAAGCGTGATTGAACCTGGCGCCGATCCGCAGCTTCCTATCGCGACCATTCTGACCCGCATCAAGGGCAATCGGGCCTACTCCGACATCGCGCCGTATCAGGCCTACTCGACGGTCACCATAACCGACCTTTCAAGAGGCGAGGTCACGCTGATCGATCCCAAGTCCCGCCGGTACGCCACCATTACCATGATGGATTATCTGGCCAAGCTGGCCAACGCGGTTGGTGCGAACATGTCGCCGGGAGCCAAACGGGTTTTTCTAAAGAACAAGCGATTCGACTTCGAGTCGCATGACGCCGGCCGGTCCGACAAAGTGAATGGAATAGACGTCATCGAGCGCGAAACGACGGCCAATTTCCTCGCGGACCTGTTCTCGGAGCAGCAGGATGCGCCGCGAGACACCATCGAGTTCCGATCCTGGACGCCCCGGCCGTCCGAGTTCGAACGTATGGCGGCGCTGAGAGAACTGGCTGCCTATTATGATCGCGACAAGGGGCTCGACAACCCCGCCACGGTAATGATCCACGTCTTCGGTGCTTTGCCGGGGGTGGGCGAGAGCGCAAGCAAGATGGTCGCGGAGATCTTCAAGAACAGCAGTGTCGTCCTCCGCATGCAAATGCGCCTCACTGTTCTGGGATTTGGGGCGATTATGGACGAGGGGGAGAAGAGAATAGTCGCTCAATTCGGCCGCGCTTCAAAGGGCGGCGAGACTGGGCCAGGTGATACCAAGCCCGAGGAGACTAAGCCTGTCCGCGCCAAGTTCGACGACACGTTTGCATCAATGACCTGGACGTGGAAGAGCTATCGGCCGACACGGTGCCGGACGAAATCTTCGCCATCCCCGCAGGCTACGTGCAGGCTCCCGCCGACGACCTACTGAAGGGCGTGCTGGCCTCCTTCAGTGGCTCGCGGTACGGTGTCGCCGACGAGCAGTAGGGGATAGCCCCTTCCGAGATTCGCCGCGCCGACGGGAAGAACGCGCTCGACGCCAGATCTCATCACATTCCTGCATTCGCCCAGCCCTTGGCCGGCGTATACAGGAATGTGAGGTTGATATGAAGCTTCTGATTCTGGCTGGCGCGGCGGCGGGTTTTCTGGCGGCGCAGACTCCCGACGTGGACTCGATCATGAGCCGGGTGGGCATCAACCAGGCCAAAAGCCAGGAACAGCGCGCGCAGTGGATCTACCAGCAGAAACAGGTGCTGCGCATGGTTCGCAGCGGTGGCAAGATCGCTCGCGAGGAACATCGGGAATACCTGGTGCTGCCGGACCGCCGAGGGCTCAAGAAAGAGCTGACAAAACTCGATGGAAGATATGTGCAGCACGGCACTTACCACGTCTACGACAAGCCTGGCTATACATATAAAGGCCTCGATCTCGACGGAGAGCTGATCAACAGCCTGTCGAACGACATGACGGACGAAAAAGAGTCGGTGGACGGAATTGAATCTGATTTATTTCCATTAACTTACCATCAACAACTCAAGTATGCGTTTCGGCTCGAGGGCGGCGTTGAGCAGTATCGCGGGCACCAGGTCTGGCGGGCCGCGTTCGAGCCAAAGACGCGTGCCAGCCTGATCGATGCGGACGAAGGCGGAGTCGCCATCTGGAAAGGCGAAGCTCTCATCGACGCCCAGGAGTTTCAGCCGGTCGCTGTCTCGACCAGCTTGGCGGCCAAGTTGCCGTCGGCGGTCCGCATCCTGCTGGGTACCAATATCAAAGGGCTGGGGTTCAGCCTGAGCTATCAGAAAGTCGCCGACGGTGTTTGGTTTCCAATCAGTTACGGTGGGGAATTTGAAGTAACGGGTTTGTTTTTTTACAGGCGCACAATGAGCATTTCGCTGGTGAACGGCGACTTTCGTCATACGGACGTTACCAGCCAGATCGCTTTTGCGCCGGATGAGAAATAGGTTGTGCTGACTGAGGCGGTGGAAACGGGGTGCGATTTCAAGGCGCTGGTGCGGCAGCATCAGGCCACCGTGTTCTCCATCGCGCTTCATTTCCTGCGCGACCGGGCCAGCGCCGAGGAAGTGGCGCAGGAAGTGTTCTTCAGTTTGCACCGGAATTTGGCGCGGATCGAGACGCCGGCGCACGCCGCAGCCTGGTTGCGAAAAGTGGCTGTGCAGAGGGCCATCGACGAAGGACGGCGCCGCAGCCGAAGACCGCAGGTGGCGCTGGAAGATGTAGCCGAGCCGGCCGCCGGCGTCAGGCCGGGTGACCCTCTGCTCAGCGAACTGCTGCGCAAGCTGGTGGCTACCCTGCCGGAAGCGCCGCGGATGGTGATGGTGCTGCGCTACCAGGAGGACCTGGAACCGGCCGAGATCGCCGCCGCGCTGGAGATGCCGGTGGCCACGGTGAAGAGTCATTTGCAACGCTCGCTGGCGCTGTTGCGCGGGAAGCTGGCGCGGCGCGGCATAGGAGAAAGTGGATGGACTGGTTAGAAGACGAGTTGCGGCGGGCGCTGGCGCGCGAGGATGCGCCGGATGGCCTGGCGGAGCGCGTGATGGCGCGGAGAGCGCTCGCGCCGTCGGGTGCGCCGCGCTGGCTGGCGGCGGCGGCGATGGTGGTGGTGGCGGTTGGCGCCGGGGGAGCATGGCGCCAGCACCAGGGGAACCAGGCCAAACAGGAAGTGATGCTGGCGCTGCGGCTCGCCTCCGCGCCGGTGCAGCATATTCAATCTGAAATAAGGGGTATAACGCAATGAAATCACTATTGATATTGACGTGTTTGGCGGCGCTGCCGGCGATGGCCGCTCCGCAGCAGTTTCAGCTCAATCTCGATTCGGTGGCAGCCAAGGCCTCCGAGCATGTGGACGTGTCGTTGAACGCCTCCACCTTGCAATTCGCAGCCAAGTTCCTCGATGCGAACGACCCGGACGAGGCCAAGGTCAAGAAGCTCCTGGTTGGCATTGAGGGCATCTACGTCCGCCACTTCAATTTCAAGACCGCAGGAGCTTGGAGCCAGGCTGACCTGGAGCCGGTTCGCGCCCAGTTGCGCGGGCCGGAGTGGTCGAAGATCGTCGGCACCGGTTCCGAAGACGGCGAGAAGGCCGAAGTCTGGCTGCGCACGTCGGGCAACAAATCCATCGGCGTGGCGATCATTGCGACCGAGCCAAAAGAGATAACCGTGGTGAATATCGCCGGCAACATCGATCTCGAAAACCTGGCCGAGCTGGGCGGTCACTTCGGCGTACCCAAAGTGAAACCGGACAAGCCGCATAAGGAGGAGTAGGCAAGCTGGGCAGGCCCCGAGCAGAGCTGTGGCCATCGAGCGTAACCAGGTGCACTTGTTCGTTCGTCCCACAATTTGGAGAAAGAGACAGCGATGCCTATTTCGACTACGGCCGGTATGAAGATATGCGGTGCGGTTTTGGGAGTTGCTTTGGCTGCGCTGCCGCTTGCGGCGGCGGACAAGGAGACGGCTCCGGTTCCTGCGCAGATTCCGGCGGCCAGGAAGGTGTTCCTCTCCAACGCCGGAGTCGATGGCATGGCCCTTACCATCCTCAAGCGCGCCGGGGACTCCGACCAGCCTTACAACCAGGTGTACGCGGCGATGAAAAGCTGGGGGGGATTCGAAATGGTTGGCGCTCCCTCCGACGCGGATCTCATTCTCGAGGTACGTTTCAGCGTACAACTCTCCGATTGCGGAAAGCTGGCAAGTTATCAGCCGCTATTGGCGCTGACGATCCTGGACAGCAAGACCCACTTTATACTCTGGACGATCGCCGAGCCAGTGGAGGGCGCGGTGCTGGCGAAGACTTGGGAGAAGAACATCGGTCAAGGAATAGCGAATCTGGTGGCCGACTTGAAGAGTCTGGCTGCCCGACCTGACGCTGGCGGGGGAACGAAGCAATAGACTTGAATGTCGGCGCAGGGCAGCCTGAAGCATGCCATACCAATAACTACAGCGCTGCTTCTACCGCGGCTCGCAAGACGGCTTCCTTGGTGTAACCGTCGAAGCGTTTGACGAGTTTCCCGGAGCGGTCGAACACCAGCGTCACCGGGAGGTTTTCCACGCTGTATTTCTTGCCGACTGCGGGCGAGCCCAGCGTGACCGGATAATCCAGCGGGTGCTTGGCCAGGAATGGCTTGACCACCGACTCGCCCTCCTCATCCATGGCTACACCGATCAGGGCGAGGCCTTTCGGCGACAAGTCGTGGTACAGGCGGTTGAATTCCGGCATCTCCTGAATGCACGGTACGCACCAGGTGGCCCAGAAATCGAGCACCAGCACTTTTCCGCTGCCGTCGATCACGCTGCCATCAAGCGCTATGAAGCGCGCGGCGTCGCCCTCCGGCGGCGCGCTTTGCGCGGCGGGCAGAAAAGCAGCGGCGCCTCGGTTCAGGAACGCGAGGAACTCCTGGGCGTTGGTGGTGCGGCCTTCGAAGGTCGCTACCACGCTTTCGTCCGGCCGCACGATGGCGTAATAGGGTTCGGCGACGGTGCCGAACTTGGTTTCTTCCAGCTTCTCGTTGGCCTCGCTGACGGCATCGGAGCGGTCGGTGAAGAGTTCCACCAGCACGAACCGCTCGAGGGCGGCGGCGATTTCGGGGCGGGGAAGCATGTTGGCTTCCATCCAATGGCAATTGGCGCAGGCCACACCGGTGAAGTTGATGAAGACCAGCTTGCCTTCGCGGCGGGCTTGATCCAGCGCTTGCCTGTACTGGTCTTTCAACCATGACGGCCCGGCGCGTACGTCCAAGGTGGCGCGTCCGATCGGCGCGGGCACGTAGGCGTCCAGATCGCCCAGCCTGCCGCCGGACATGCCGGGCACCAGGCTGACGGCGAAAATCAGAAAGACCGTACCAGTGGCGAGCCGTCCCAGTCCGAGTTGCTCGTCCGGCTTGACGCCTTCCAGGCGCAGCAGTCCCAACAGGTAGAAACCGGCCATGGCGAAGAGCACGATCCAGGCGGCGAGGAAGCGTTCGCGCGTAAGCCAGCTCCATCCGAGCGTTTGATCGACCGCGCTCAAGTACTTCAAGCTAGCGGCCAGGATCACGAATCCCAGCACGATCTTGACACGTACCAGCCAACCGCCGCTGCGCGGCATCTTCTTGAGCACCGCCGGAAACAGCGCAAGGAAGAAGAACGGCAGCGCCATGCCGGCGGAGAACGTCACCATCCCGATCAACGGGCGCAGTCCTCCGCCCGAAACCGAAGCCGCCAGCAGAGTTCCCACAAACGGCCCCACGCAGGCGAAGGAGGCCAGCGAATAGGTGAGGCCCATCAGCAGCGTTCCGGCGAATCCGCCGCTGCCGGAGGCCTGGTTGAGCCGCGTCAAAACCGAAGAGGGAATGGTGATTTCGAACGCGCCCAGCAAGCTCAGCGAAAAGGCGATGAAGAGTGCCGCGATGAAGCCGTTGACCCAGGGGCTGGCCCCCAACTGAACGACTCCCACCGGCCCCAGTAGCGCCGTGATGAGCAGGCCCAGCCCGGAGAACAGCACGATGATGCCCAGGCAGAAGACTACCGCCTGCAGGATTGCCTCGCGCCGCCCGCCGGATGGCCGGTTGAGGAAGTACGACATGGTGATGGGAATCATCGGGAAACAGCACGGGGTGAAGATGGAAGCCAGGCCTAAACCGAAGGCGGCGAGGAGAAAAAGCGTCCAGCTTTGCGGGGGAGCGGCGGTGCTCTGCGACGAAGGTGCTGGTGCGGGCGGCTTCACTTCAGCCAAACCGGGAGGCAGCGCTATGCCGGCGACCTTGAGGGCCGGATCGATTGTGAGAATCGCCGTCCCCTGCCACTTACCTGGGATACAGGTGGTGTCGTTGCAGGTTTGGAATCGCCCGGCGATTGGGAGGGTTGTGTTGCCTGGCCGCGCGTCCGGCCGCGTTTGGATCAGCAGCGCGAAGGATGCGGAACCCTCGAAAATTTCGGTTTGGCTGTTGAAGTTGGGGTCGAATGCGCGCTGGGGCGCGCTCTGATAGAGGCGGGCGCGCGCCACCACTGCGTTCGGGGCCAGAGTAAAGGACGCCGGGATTCCGGCTGGAGAGGTCGCGGCGTAGAGGTGCCATCCTGGATCGATGGTGGCGTTGATGCGAACGAGGGCGATGGCGCCGGGCGCGACGGCGGCTGGATCGACGGATAGGCTCCAGACGACGTGCGGGCCGGGCGGCTCCAGCGTGTGTCCGCTCGATGGGTGCACGAAGACGAAGGCAACCGCGAGGACGGAAAGCGTTAAGCTTCGAAGGAGTCGGTTGGCAGGCGGAAGCGCCTGCCCCACATGCCTGTTGCGGCCCCCGATCACGGCACTTTGACTGCGGCGATCTTTTCGGAAGCGGAAGCCCGCAGCTCCTCTTCGATCCGCTGGTTGACCTGGCCCTGAGAGAACTCGGCGGCTACGCGAATGGCGTTGCGGATGGCTTTCGAATTGGCCCGGCCGTGGCTGATGATGCAGACGCCGCGAACGCCCAGCAGCGGCGCCCCGCCGTATTCGGAATAATCCAGGCGCTTCTTGAAATCGTTGAGTGCGGTGCGCGAAAACACGTAACCGATCTTGGCGGAAATGGTGGCTTCGAGCGATTCGCGCAGGGTGTACTTTACCAGGTCGGCCACGCCCTCGCTGACCTTGAGCGCGACGTTGCCGGTGAAACCGTCGCACACTACCACGTCCACGTCGCCGCCGTAAATATCGCGGCCCTCCACGTTGCCGATGAAGTTGAGGTTCAGCTTCTGCAGCAGCGGCCACGCCGCGCGCGTCAGGTCGTTGCCCTTGTGCTGCTCTTCGCCGATCGAAAGCAGGCCCACCCGCGGCCGGTCGCGTTTGACGATGATGCGGGCGTAGATTTCGCCCATCACGGCGAATTGCGCCAGCATGCGGGGCGAACAATCCACGTTGGCGCCGACATCCAGCACGATCACCGGATGGGTGGGGCCCTTGGAGGTCGGGAAGAGACCGGCCAGCGCCGGCCGCGTCACGCCCGGCACCACGCCTTGCACGATTTTCGCCGTGGCCATCGCCGCACCGGTGTTGCCGGCCGACACCAATCCGGCGGCGCGGCCATCGCGCACCAATCGCGACGCCACCTTCACCGAGCTGTCCCGCTTGGTGCGGACCGCCTTGGTGGGGTCCTCCATGGTGACGTTCTGACTGGCGTGCACCACTTCAATCGGCAACTCGTCCCAGTCGTCGTATTTCGAAAGCTCCTGCCGGACCAGGTCTTCCTGGCCGACCAGGATGACCTTCACGCCTAATTGCCGGGCGGCGAGAACCGCGCCCTCGACTTCGGCCTTGGGGGCGTGATCTCCGCCCATTGCATCCAACGCAACGGTCAGCATTTGAGAACCGGAGTTACTCCTGCGCGACTTCGACTACTTCTCGGCCTTTGTACTGCCCGCAGTGCGGGCACACGCGGTGCGGCAGTTTGGGTTCGTGGCAGTTGGGACATTCCGAAAGTCCCGCCGGCTTCAGCGCATCGTGCGCGCGCCGTGTCGCGGTCCGCCTTTGGGAGTGTCTACGTTTAGGATTAGGCATATCTCGTCAACCTTTACAATCTTTCAGTACACAGTCGCGGCGAGGGAACAACCCGCAAGCCGGTTCCTTCCCTAGGGAATCTCCAGATTTCCGAGCGCCCCCCACCGGGCCGCCGCATCTTCCATCTTACAATTGCAGGCGGCCTGATTCCGGTTCTCGCCGCACATCGGGCAAATACCCTTGCAATCCTCGCCGCAGATTCGCTGCATGGGCAACGCCAGCAGGATCTGCTCGCGGAGAACATCTTCCAGTTCGATCCCCCCGCCCTCGTAAAACCCGATTTCCGCCTCGGCCTCGTCGATGCCGACTTCTTCCTCGCGGGCGATCGTTTCGACCGGCCGGTAGTACAGATCGAAATCGGCCTCCAGCGGGTAGCGAGTCCGTTCCAGGCAGCGGTCGCATGCCACCCGGATTTCCACGCTATACCGCCCTCGAATGCGAACCTCGCCGGACGAATGCGGCACCAGCGCCGCTTCGCCGGCCGCGCGCAGCGGCGATTCCTGCTCCAGTTCGTCCCCGCCAAGGTCGATCTGCCCGGCGCGGAAGGTTTCGTCGAAACGAATCTTCCGCACTTCCATCTCTTTGACGCTCAAAAACATAACCAGACGGAGGTTGCGCGGAACCCCCCTATTATAGCAGCAGCGGCGGCGGTTGTTCTTGGAGTTGGGACATGGAGTTGGGACAGACGATGTCCCACCTGCCACGGCAAGCGGGTTACACTCTGGGACTGAGGAGAATAACGATGCATGGACTCTTGGGCGTGCCGCTGCACAGCGGCTGCTTGCTGGTGTGTGCGGTGGCCGTGGCCGCCGCGGCGGACCAGGTGAAGGTGGAAGGCGGCGTTCTGGAGGGAATCGCGGGCGCGGTCCCCGCCGTGCGGGTTTTCGAGGGCGTGCCTTTCGCCGCGCCGCCGGTGGGCGCTCTCCGCTGGCAGGCGCCGCAACCGGCGGCCGCGTGGACCGGCGTCCGCAAGGCGGATCAGTTTGGAGCCCGGTGTTACCAGGGCAGCATTTTTTCGGACATGATTTTTCGCGACAAGGGGATCAGCGAAGATTGCCTCTATCTGAACGTGTGGACGCCCGCTCCACCCAAGAAGCATCTGCCCGTGCTGGTCTACTTTCACGGCGGCGGCTTCACGGCCGGGTCGGGCGATGAACCGCGCTACGACGGCACCAACTTCGCCACGAAGGGCATCATTGTGGTCACCGTCAATTACCGGCTGGGCGTGTTCGGCTTCCTGGCGTATCCCGAGCTCACCGCCGAATCGCCGAACAAGGCGTCCGGCAACTACGGCATGCTCGACCAGGTGGCGGCGTTGCAGTGGGTCCATCGCAACATCGCCGCATTTGGCGGCGATCCCGGCAAAGTGACCATTGGCGGCGAATCCGCGGGATCCATGGCGGTGAGCGCGCTGATGGCGTCTCCGTTGGCCGCGGGATTGTTTCGCGGGGTTATCGGCGAAAGCGGCGCCATGTTCGGCGGCATTATGGCACCGCAGACGCTGGAGACGGCGGAGAAGATGGGAACCAGCTTCGCCAAGTCGTTGGGTGCGAAATCGCTCGCCGAAATGCGCGCCGCGTCCGCGGAAGACGTGCTGAAGGCAGCCGCGAGAGCGCGCTCCGGCCCGATCATCGACGGCTATTTCCTGACTGCGGAGCCGGCATCGACCTTCGCCGCCGGCAAGCAGAATCACGTTGCACTGCTGGCGGGATGGAACGCCGACGAGATTCGGATGGGGGTGCTGACGGCTAAGGAGAAGCCCACCGCAGCGTCATTCCCAGGTATTCTGAAAGGCCGGTTTGGCGACAAAGCCGCTGCGGCTGCCAAGGTGTATGCCGCCTCCACCGACGAAGAGGCGCTGATATCGGCGGGCGACCTGGCCGACGACACTTTCCTCGTTTACTCCACCTGGAAATGGATCGAAATGCAGGCCGCCACCGGTCAGGCGCCGGTGTACCGATTCCGCTTCGACCGCCCCGTGCCGCTGCCCGAAGGCTCGCCCAACCCGGGCGTGAAGGGTTTGGCCGGCCACTCCTGGGAACTGGAGTATGTGTTCGGCGCGCTCGATTCCAAGAAAGCCGCCTGGGCTCCGGAGGACCGCAAAGCGTCCGAGGAGATCGCCGCTTATTTTGCCAACTTCATCAAGAAGGCGAATCCCAACGGCGGAGGGCTGCCTAAGTGGCCGGCCTTCGGCAAGACCCACCAGGTGATGCACCTGGATGCCGCCAGCCACGCCGCGCCCGAAGAGCATCGGGATCGTTACGAATTCCTGGACGGTTTCTACTCGAGCGCCGCGAAAAAGTAAGTGAGCCCAGCGCTATACTGGGCTCAATCATGGCTTTCAGATATAGCGCTCTGTTATTGCTTGCCGTGGCCGCCCTGGCGCAAGTACCCGCAGACCAGAAGCTGTCCACAATCGAAGGTACGGTGGTGAACTCGGTCACCAAACTGCCGCTCCGTAAGGTCGAAGTGACACTGTCCAATGGCGAGATCACCCAAGAGATGGCCGCCATGATGCAGCAGTTCAAGCCCGGCGGCTCGACGCCCGAATTGCCCAAGGTCGCGACCAAAACCCTGAGCGCCACGACTGACGCTGCCGGTAAGTTCCGATTCGAAAATGTTACTCCCGGAACTTACTGGCTTACCGGTAAAAAGGCGGGGTTCGAGGACGCCAGATATTCCGGCAGCGGCGGCGACGACTCGTTGCGCATTTCCGCCGGCCAGGAATCGGTGCAGGCGGACCTCAAGCTGGTGCCGTACGGCACGCTGTCCGGCGTGTTGACCGATGAGGACGGCGAGCCGTTTCCCTCCGCCACGGTGACCGCGCTGCGGTACGGTTTTCAGACGGGCCGCCGCCGCACGATGATGACGGATGTTGCGCAAACCAACAA
The DNA here is from genome assembly GCA_050010695.1 of Bryobacteraceae bacterium. Lineage (GTDB taxonomy): Bacteria > Acidobacteriota > Terriglobia > Bryobacterales > Bryobacteraceae > Bog-375. Next base: position 26,559 of record JBEKKO010000024.1, on the reverse strand, counting down.
CAAAGGCGAATTCAGTTTGAGCAAGATTCCGCCGGGGCATTACTTTCTTTGCGCGGATGTGACGCGGATGGAGTTTGGGGTCAAAGCTCCAGCGCCGCCGGCGGATGGGTCGCCCGAAACTGCTTACGGGAGCACTTATTATCCGGGCACGCTTGACGTGACGCAGGCGCAGAAAATCGACGTGGCGGCGGGCGCGGAGATACCGGCCCTGAATATCCAGCTTCGAAAGGCGAAAGTGGTGCGTGTCAGCGGCAAACTCACCGACGCCAATGGAGACCCGATCAAGACGGCCACAATCATAATGACAGGCGGGGGCCGGTTCGGTTCCATGTCTATGTCCGCGGTCAACGATCCCCAGGGTAAGTTCGAACTTAAGAACCTGCAACCCGGCACTTACAACTTGGTAGTGATGCAGATGCAGGGTCCCAGCCCCAAGATGACCATGCTCTCTCTAGTTGTGCCGGAGAACGGCGTTCGGGACGTGGTTTTGGGAGTTCCTCCTGAGGCGACCATCCAAGGTCATGTGAAACTCGATGGCGACGCAAAGGTCGAACTCAAGGACTACCCCATCACCCTGGCTGGTTCCGAAGCCATGGCGGTGATGCCGGTTACCGGCAAAGCGGATCAGTCGGGCGCCTTCACGCTCGAGCATGTGGTGCCCGCTTCGTACGATCTCAGCCTCCCTCTTTCACCGCCAGGCACGTATGTGAGATCGGTGATGTTCAACGATCGCGAGGCGCTGGGGCAGGTGCTGGACCTCTCCGGCGTCACCGCTGGCACATTGCAGATTCTGCTCGGCACGGATGGCGGAAAGGTGGACGCCAAAGTTTCTCGCGACGACAAACCAGCGGCCAATGCCACCGTGGTCCTGGTGCCGGCGGACCCGAACCGGCGCTTTCCGCCAACCGTCCGCAAAGGATCGAGCGACGAGACCGGACACGTCACGCTGAAGGATGTTCCTCCCGGCGACTATCTCGCGTTCGCCTGGGGGCAAGTCGAGGACGGGGCGTGGTACGACGCGGATTTCATGAAAACCACGCAGGCGCCGTCGGTCAAGGTGCAGGTGGGGCCGAAAGATAATCAGCAGATCGAGCTCAAACTGCCACCGGCGTAGCGCACGCACTCGTGCGTGCGCCACGGCGCTGTCGCATGCCGCGCACGCGCTACGGTACGCTGGTGGATCGCCATGTACTCTTCCCGGTTCCATTGGGACCTGCAACGCAATCGACTCACCGAACTGCTGGCTGCCAAGCGCGGGCAGGGTGCGCGCATACTGGATCTCACCCAATCGAATCCCACGCGCGCGGGAATCGAATATCGCGAGGAATTGCGCCGCGTCTTCGACGACGCGCGCGTACTGCGCTACGATCCGTTGCCGGCCGGATCGCTCGAGGCGCGCGAGGCTGTGGCCGGTTATTATCGGCAGCGCGGGCACGCCGTGGAGCCGGGCCGCATCCTGCTCACGGCCAGCACCAGCGAGGGCTACTCGTACCTGTTCAAACTGCTGGCAGACCCTGGCGACCAGGTGCTGGTGCCGCGGCCTTCCTATCCGCTGTTCGAGTACCTGGCCCGGATGGAATCGATCGAGGTGCGCCAGTACCCGCTCGAATACGATAGCCGGTGGACGATCGACACGGATGCGCTTGCCTGCGCCATCACTCCGCGCACACGCGCCGTGGTGCTGGTGAACCCGAACAATCCCACCGGCAACTACGTCAAGCGCGGGGAACTGGTAGCGCTGGTGCGGATGGCGGCCGAGCGGGGCATCGCACTCATCTCCGATGAAGTGTTTTCGGATTACGCTTTCTCGGCCGGCGACGAGCGTGTGACTTCGCTGGCGGACGTGGAAGACTGCGCTGCATTTTCGATGAGCGGGCTTTCGAAGATCGCCGGCCTGCCGCAAATGAAGCTGGGCTGGATCGTAGTGGCGGGCCCGGCGCGAATGCGCACTGAAGCCTTCGAGAAGCTGGAGTGGATCGCGGACACGTATCTTTCCGTGAGCACGCCGGTGCAGTGCGCGGCGGCGCGGCTGCTCGAATACGGCGCGCCGGTGCAACGGCAGATCCAGGAACGAACGGCAGCCAACCTGGCCTTCGCGCGACAGGCGCTGGCGGGAACGGCGTTGGAGATTCTGGCGGTGGAAGGCGGCTGGTCGATCGTCATCCGCGTGCCGCGCGTCCGCACGGAAGAGGAGTGGTGCCTGGAACTGCTGGATCGCGACCACGTGCTGGTGCAGCCCGGATACTTTTACGATTTCGAAAGCGAAGCGTTCCTGATAGCCAGCCTGCTCACCGCGCCCGCGGAGTTTCAAGAGGGACTGATGCGGATTGTGGGGCAGGCGTCCGGGCTGTTCTAGCAATAAGGAGTCGCAGGGTTTTCAGAAATGGCTTTTCGTTGAGGACTGCATCATGGAACACGTATGATAAAGATGTTGTCGGGGTCCAGGAAACGAAGGGAGTCAAGTCGCATGCCGAAGGCGAGGGAGTTCACAGTAACGATTGAAGACAAACCGGGAGCGCTGGGGAAGTGCTTCCTCGCTCTGGCGGAGCGCGGAGTGAACATCCTGGCTTTTCAATCGTATGTCGAGGAGGGCGAGAGCCTGGCCCGATTAGTGGTGGACGATCCCGCCGGCGCCAAGGCGGTGCTGGGTGGCCTGCGCATGATCTTCGAGGAGACGGAAGCCGTCGTGGTCCGGCTTGCGCACCGTCCGGGGGAGTTGGGCCGCGCAGCCTCGCGGTTGGGCGAGAAACAGATCAACATCGACTACTCCTACTGCGGACTGGAGCCCGGATCGACGCAGGCGCTGGCGGTCTTCGGGGTAGACAACCTTACCGCAGCCGAAAACGTGCTGGACAAGCTAGCCGCCGAAGCTGCGTCATAAGCTGGACGACTCCGCGGTTCATGCCTATCGCATCGTCCGCGCATGGCCGGACCAGGGGTCCGGCGCGGACGAGGGCGTCCGCCCCCACGAAGCTGTTGGCCGCCGTGGCCGGCGTGCGACGCGGGACAATCCTCGCGCGGCGGTTTGCCGGCGCGCGTGGAACGCGTCTGCGCCCAGGAGCGGCGGGCCTCCAATCTCCGACTCATCGCTATCCTTGGTCGACTTATGGCCACTGAGCCGCTAATGCTATACCAAAATGATGCTGTTGGTTTGGGCACTGGCGGGACTCCTTGCGGGTGTGTTTCTCTACCACGCAATCGGCCTACTGGGATGGACTCTCTCCCGATCCAGAATGCGCGCGGACGATTACGATGGCGCGCTGCGCTGGCTGCGCTGGACCAGCTTCGGCATGCCAGGCGTCAAGCTTCTTTGCGACGAAGGATTGATCCTCTGCCAGGCCGGCCGTCTGGCGGAAGCCGAACGGGTCTGCCGGAAGGGTCTCGCCAAGTTGAAGGACGACTCCGCCTATCCGCGGCTGCGTGGCGTTCTGGGATTCGTGTTCCTGGATGGCGGCCATTATGGCGAAGCCGAACAGAGCTTCCAGTGCGCCATCGAAGCGGGCGAACAAACGGGGAGTTCGTATTCCGGGTTGGCGGAATTGGCGTTGGTACAGGGGGCGGAGGCGGAGAAGGCGCTGGCTTACACTGCGCAGGGGATTGCACGGGCGCAACGGCTTCCGGGTGGACGCGTTCACTGGGCCCATCACATGAATCAGGCATGGGCGCTGGCGTTGCTGGGGCGGGACGACGAGGCTCGCGAGTCGCTTGCGCTGGCACTCGGTGATCCCGCGCCCGTTTCTTCGGCGTCCGGGGTTGCCGAGCGCCATTGGCGCGCCGGACTGGCGTTGCTGGCATTGCGGCAAACCGAAGAAGCCCGCAAGCACTTCCGGATGGGGAAGGACGCCGACCCGCGCGGCAAGTACGGCCGCCGGTGCAAGGAACTGCTCCGCACGACCGCGTAAAAAGGGCGCACGATTGCGTTCTCCCGACGGTAAGACGCGCGGAGAGCCGGACCAGGGGGCCCGGCGCGGACGAGGCGCGGACGAGGGCGTCCGCCCCACCAATCTACTGGCCGCCGCGGCCGCCACGGCCGGCGTGCGGCGCGGGCAAATCCTTGCGCGGCAGCTTGTCGGCGCGCGTGGCGGCGTTGTACACGAACGCGGCTTCAATCACCGCCATCTGTTCCATGTCCTCCCGCTGGATGCGGTCATAGACGTCCATATTGGTGTGATGCGTTCGCGTCTCGTAATCCATCGGGTCCTGGATGAACTGGAAGCCGGGCAGGCCGACCCCATCGAAGGATTGGTGATCGGTGCCGCCGGTGTTGCGGATGGTGACGACGCCGGGCGTGAGATCCTTGAGCGCGGCGAACCAGCTTTCGAAAATCGGCCGCGCCATTTCGTTGCCTTGCAGGTAGATGCCGCGAATGCGGCCGGTGCCGTTATCGATGTTGAAATAGCCGCTCACCTTTTCGTGCTCGGCGGTCGGTTTCATCACGGTAGGATCGGCGAAGTGCTCTTTCACGTATGCGGCCGACCCGAGCAGCCCCTCCTCTTCGCCGCCCCATAACGCCATGCGGACGGTGCGGTCCATTTTGAGGTTGGCCGCTTTCAGGATGCGCACCACCTCCATGGCCAGCGCGGCGCCGGCTCCGTTATCGGTGGCCCCGGTGCCGTAGTGCCAGGAATCGAAGTGGCCGCCCACCATCACCAGTTCATCGGCCTTGGCGCCGCCGGGAATTTCGGCGATCACGTTAAACGAATCCGGGCTGTCGGTGATGAAGCGGTTCTTGATGTCGAAGGAAAGCTTCACCGGCACGTCGTGCTGCAGCAGGCGGGCGATCCGGTTGTAATGCTCGGCGGCCAGGATGACCTGCGGCGGATTGTCGGTGTGCTCGCGGTTGGCGCCGCCGCCGACCAGCGTTCCGCTGTCGCCCATGCTGGAGATCTGCACTATGACCGCCGGCTTTTCTTCCCTCCAGTATGTCTGCTGGCGCTCGCGGAAAGCGCGCATCTCGACGAAAGTCATGTTGGGCTGGCCGGGAGGGCCGCCGCGTCCACCTCGGCCGCCGCGGCCGCCGGGGATCACGTCGAGCATCATGTCGTTAAGCTCGTCGGCAGTGTAGCGGTGGGCCAGCGGAGCGGTGGGGAAGGCCAGTTCGCGCGGCGCGGAAACCAGCACGATTTTTCCTTCCAGCTTGCCGTGGAACTTGTCCAGATCGGCTGGCGTCGCGATTGGCGCCAGGATGGCCTCGCCGGTCAACGGGCCGTTGGTGCCCACGGTCCACGCCACCGGCATGGCGATGATGGCCTGATACGTGGGTTCGACCATGCTGGCCGCGAAATAGTCGTTTTCCCAGCCGTTGCCGAACGGGCCCCACTTCTCGAGATGGGCTTGGCTCAGCCCCCAATCCTGAAGCTGTTTCACGGCCCAATCGCCGGCGGCGCGGAATTGCGGCGAATTGGTCAACCGCGGGCCGTAGCGGTCCGTCAGGTTGTAGAGGATGTCCATCACCTTGGAGTGTTCGTACTCCTCGGCCTTGATCTTGTGGATCGCGTTCAGGTCGACCCGTTCCGGCTGCTGCGCAAGGATCAGCAGCGGAATCGATACCAACAGCGCCGAAATGGCAAGCAGAAGTTTTCGCGGCATACGGCTGAGCATATCAGACCGAACGGGCGATGTGCAGCCCTGAAACGGGCAAGCGCAAAAAAAGGCGCGTTGCAATGATTGGGCGTTGCGATTCCGTGTTGTTTCGGGTGTGGCATCTTGGGGGCCGGTGCGCGTAAGATAGAAGTATGGCCAGAGGTTGGGAAAGCAAGTCGGTCGCGGCGCAGATCGACGCTGCCGAGAACCATAGCCACCGCGCCCAGAAACACAAAACACTCGCTCCAGATCGGTTGGAACTTATCCGCAAGAAGGAAACCCTTCTTTTGTCGCGCACGCGCATCGTGCGGGAACTCGAAGCGGCGCAGAACCCGCGTTACCGGGTTGTCTTGGAAAAGGCTTTGGCGGATCTGGACGCGCAGTTGTCGGACATCGCCTTCGTTTGAGGTCCCGTCGAGCGGGGCAGGGCACAGCGCTCGGCCCGCCGGGGGTGCAGGTGTGCGCCCATCGCGGCCATGACCGCGCACGCCATGTAGGGCGACCGCGAGCGCGCCTTCGATTCCAGCCGCACTATACGCTTCCCCCCCTCAGAACCGGCTGGGCCGGTAGCCTGGGCGGGAGCGGATGCGGTACTTCTTGCCGATGTCGCTGACGATCTCGACGGTGATTTTGCGGAAGCCTTCGTTCGGATTGGCGGCTGGGTAGTAAGCGATGGTGTAGGAGTTGCTCATGTCCTCGCGGATGTCCTCGAAGGCTTCCACCTGGCGCTGCCAGGTGCGCGCCCAATAGGCCTTTCCGCCGGTGCGCTGGGCGATACGGCGAAAAACGCCGCTCGAAATGGGGTCTTTATTGACTTCGTTGGTGGAGATGACGTAAATCGGAATGCCTTCGTCTTCGGCTACCGCGCGCACGTCGTCGGGGGCGATCATGCTGGCGTTATCGGGGCCGTTCGAAAACACGATCACCACCTTGCGGCCGGGCACTTTGGCGGCGTCGCGCAGGGTGAGCAGCAGCGCGTTGTAGAGCGCCGTATCATCGCCGGCGACGGCGTTGCGCAGGCCATCGATGGCGTCGCTATGCTCGCGGGTGAGCGAAGCCGCGCGAGAGAGGTTGCGGCTGAAGGTGTAGACGGCCACCGAATCGGCGTGGTCCAGGCCGCGCACGAAATCGGCGATCGCGTCTTCGGCGTAGACGAAGCCGCGGTACATGAAGTTGCTGGTGTCGAACAGGACGAAGACGTTGGTGCCGACGAAGGCGTCGGGACGCTCGATGCCCGGCACGCCGCCCTGGTTCGCGTTCAGCAAGGGCGTCGCGGTGCCGTCGGCGCCGATCGCCACCGGTGTGTTGGCGCCTTCGGCGAAGGTCGCGATCTTCTGCGGGATGCCATCTTCGAAGATGCGGAAGTCAGCCGGCTTGAGACCGTTGATGTAGTGGTTCTTGCTGTCGGTGACCTGGAAGCTGTGCACCACCATGTCCACCTTGACGCGGAAGACGGGCCGCGGCGGCTCCTGCGCCCGCAGCAACGTGCCACCGGCGGCGGCGGCCAGGAACCCCCGTCGGGACAGTGTCATTGGGGCCTCCCTGCGAGGAACTCCTGGAGGGCCGCCTTCTGATCGGCCGAAGCAACGCGGGCATGCTCGCGGACGTCGTCGCCAACCGCACGCAGCGACCGCAGCACGGCGGGCCAGTCCTCCAGGTGAGAAGCGAAAATGTGCTCGACCAACTGCTGGGTCCATTGCGGAATGCGAACGTTGAGCTGGGCCGGCCGCAGGCTCAGTTCGTCGGCCAAGGCGACCCAGTACAGGTTGTTCGATTCCCAGCTTTCCGCCAGGATGCGGCTGGAGTAGCCCATCAGCGTGGGGAAGGTGCGCACGTTGAGCAATTCGGGCCGGTAGGAAGTGGCCAGCGTCGGCTTGGGCGCTCCGAAGGCGCGCGAAATGGCGGCCAGGCTCACCTGGCTGGGAACTTCGCTGGAGAGGCGCTCGATCTGGGCCCGCAGCACGGAGCCATCGGCGCCGCGCGCCGGTTCCAGGTCGCGGCTGAGCCAGAACAACTCGGCTGGAGTGACCTGGTCGACGGCTTCCTTGACTTGCCCCTGCTCGATCAGGCGCCGCACCTGGGCGGTGCGCACGGGCGCTGCCAGCCGGCCCAACTCCGTCATGGCCGCCTCGCGCGCCGATTCGTCCAGCGCGGCCTCGGCCAGCAGTTCGCGACCGTACCGTAAATTCAGTCCCACCCAATGCATCTGAGCCGGCGTCACGTTCCACCAGCGCGGGATCTTGGCGCTCAGAATCATTTGCGGAACCAGATCGCCCCAGATCAGCGCCTGAGTCTGCGCGGGCACCAGAAAATTCTCTTCGGCTTCGGCCAGAGCATAGGGCAAAGTGGAGAGGGATCCCACCAGGCGGCCGCCGCCATTGGACGGCCAGCCCGAGCCGTAGGGTTCGGTGGACCTCCACAAATAGGTTTGGCCTTCGCCGCCGATGAAATCGTGGCTGCGGACGAACACCGGGTTGGTATACAGCACTTGAGCCCCGGGAGGAGCGTAGAACGCATAGCTCAGGCCCAGCAGGGAATCGCGCAGCAGCGGCGCCAGCAGCTCGGGCAAATCCTTGAGGCGGGCAGGGTCGCCGGCGGCCTTTTCGATGGCCAGCCGCAGGTTCAGTTTGCGCTCGATCTCCAGGTGCTTGCCGGTCCAGAAGCCGAAACCCATGGCATTGCGTTCGCTGAGGGTGAGGGGCGCGCGGGGCAACGGCAACTCCGCGATGCGGCCGACCAGCTTCGCCAATTGCGCGGTGGCGGCCTTATCCGGGCGCTGGCCGCTCTCGAGCACATCGCTCAACTGGAACAGCGTATCGAGTGGGATCAGGTGCTGCGCATCCAGAATCCGGAGCATCGCCTCTTCCATCTCCTGGCGGGTTTCGAGGTCGTCGGATTCGGCGGCGCCGGCCAGCAGGGCGGCCATCCGCTCCTGAGGTCCGGCGGTGGAATCGGCGGGCTTCGGCGCCGCATCGAGCAACAACTGGAAACCGCGATGGCCGGCGTCGAACGCGTCGTGGGCGGAATGCACCTCGGCGAAACGGGCGGCGATTGCGCCGAAAGCGGCGTCGGCGTCGCGGTCCGCGATGGTCTGCTGCCGCACCAGAATCTGCCACAACGATACCAGCGCCTGGAACGTTCCGCCGGCATCGGCGCGCAGGGCCGGCTCGCGCAGTTTCGTCAGCGCCTCGGCGGTATCCAGAAATCGGTTGATGGACTGGTCGCTCAACTGCGGCGATTCGCTGAAAACCGCGAATTGGCTGCCGTAAGCATGCCACGAGCGCGCCAGGCGCTCCACCGTGGCCGATCCCAGCGGGACGGTGCGGTTGCGGTCAATGTCGGTCAGCGCCATGAAGATTTTGAGCGGCTCGTTTTCCACCGTCTTGCGGCATAGCCCGAACAGCGCTTCCAGCAGGTCGTCCGGTTCTTTCCAGGTGGCGGCAGACCGGGTCAGCTTGCCATCGTAGCGGGCCTGCGGGTTATTGGTGAACAGGCCTTTCCACACTTCCAGGTTTCCGGGCACGTGCGGTTTGCCGCTGGCGTCGATCTGCAGCCTGGTGGTCAGCAGCATCATGTCGCTGTTGGAACGAAACACCGGGCGCGCCGGACCGGGGCTGGTGACTTTCCCGCGCACTGCTGCGTAGAAGCGCTTCATGCGCGCCGGATCCGTCAGATAGTCGCGCACCGGCGTGTTAATACGCGCCAGCGCATCGAAGAGGCTGGCCAGCCAGCCATCGTCCTTGGCCAGCAGTTTGGAGAAGAACTCCACTCCGCGGTCCGGCGAGACGCCCACCAATTCGCCCCATGCCGCCGCCGAGCGCGCGCCGCCGGGAACCACCGCTTTGCCTCCGCGCAGCTCGAATTCGCCGCCGAAGAAATCGAGCACGTGCGCATACGCCCGCAGATGAGCCAGCGTGCCCGAATCGTGCATCGCGGCGGCAGTGGCCGGATCCAGCTTGGATAGCCCCAGGTAGAGGCGGCACAGCGAGGGGTCGGAAATCAGGGCTTCGATCAGATCCGTCTCCTTGCTCCCCGCTGTCCAGTAGGCCAGGCCGAACATCACCGGCACGGGGGTGGGATGAAAATCATAGGTGAAGGGGCGGTTGGTGCGCAGCGCCTCTTCCAGGCGGTTCACCGGAAAGCCGGAATCGGTGGTCAGAAACGCGCGCCCGGCATTCACCGTCTCCAGCACAACCTCCGAGCCGCAGCCGCCGCGCATACGGAAACCGAGGATGCGCAACAGCTCGGCGGTGCCGGGTGAATCGCAATTGGGCACCTGGATGGCATACTGCGTCCCGGCGAGTTTCTCGAGTTCGCGCGCCTGATCCAGATAGCGGTGCAGCAGCTTCAGGTACTCGGTCTGTTCCAGCGTCTCATTGCTGCGCGAAGCCTGGTAACCGTTGGTGACGATATTCCGCGCCAGCGCCGGCAGCACGTTCTCGGGCGCTGCGTCGGACGAAATGGCGGCCATGCGCGCGAACGATCGCATCGGTCCGGGTATGGAAACGGTGGGCCACCGCTCGTGCTGCTCGCTCGAAAAAGCGGGCAGCGGTTTGCCCGCGATGGCGCGATAGGATTCTCGATCGCGCGCCAGCGCCTCGCCGTCTCCGGCCAGCAGATCGAGGGTCACCAGCCGGCGCGCGATCTCGGCTTTCTCGGCCGCCGCACCGGCCCCGCCCAACTGCGCCAGCAGCCGCGCATACATCACGCGCGCCTCCGGTTGGCCGTACTCATCCAGGAACTCCGCGTAGGATCTGAGGGCGGCGGCGCTGTCGGGATTCCTCTGCACCGCGGCGGCCAGGATGCCGCGCGTTTGATTGGCATCGCCGGCGGCTTCCGGTTGGCCGGTCGGCGCAGGCTTCTGCCAGGCCGGTAGAACAGAAATGGGAAACAGGCACGCTGCCGTTACGACTATCGACAACAGCTTCATCGATCCCTCCCCGACTGTCCAATCACTCTACCACGTCCTCGCATGGCATGGATGGCCGGGAAGGGATGGGGCGGAGTTGATGGATGTAACTTACGAGTTCGGGAGCGCCGGCGGTCTTGCGTGTGCCCCAAAGGGGCCGATTACCAGTGGGGGAGGCTCGGGGGAACTGAGCCATGACCTCCCAGGGACGACCCCGTCAAAGCAGCAGTACGCCCGCGCCTTAATTGTCTCCTGGCTCTTTGGGGTCTATTAAAGTCCCCCCCGCGGCACTTTCCGCCCTCGGAACGCGTCCAGGGGCGTCCCAGAACCTCGAAACCCGGCAATTCGGCCCCCCCCACCAGTGGTCCGCGCTTGCCACTCCGTCCGCCAGTTCGGCGTGGCCTTCATCGGTATCCATCCCCAGGTGGTGAGCCCAAAGTTTGATGCGCAGCCGGTGAGCAAAGGTGTAAGTAAGGGTGCTGTCATTCGAAGCGTCGTAAATGCCCGCCGATACTTCGCTGTCATGAGTGAGGCCCCGGTAGTTGCAATTCGCCGAGCCAATAATGGCTAATTTATCGTCGAAAATCCAGGTCTTAGCGTGAACATAAGTACTGCAGCCGTCGATTGAAAACGAGGGGAAGTACACGCGCACCTTCTCCGCTGCCCTTTCACGTAAGGTGTCGATGAAGCGCAGGCGGTCGGGCCCCATGGCTTGGTTGAAATGAGGCGGCGGAATGAGAATGGTCACGTGCTTAATGTTGGGAAGGTGTTTGCCGATCAGCTTGGCGACACCTAACTCGGTCAAATACTGGTCCTCGATATAAATGAATCGCTGCGATGCCTCGATTGCCCGCTCAATCAGTTTCCTGATCGACTGTTCGCCTTGCGGCGCGAACTGATATGGCGCCGTGGTAATGTGGCCAAAAGTCCTGCAAATCTGGACGTGGAAATCGCCGCACGGATTGGGCGCCGGGATACCCTGGCCGATGGTCTTTTCCGCTGCGGGATAACCGTATTGGGTCATGAAGTCGTTCCAGCGATCGCAGAAGATCTTCAAGACATCCCCGGCCGCCGGTCCGCGGATGCGGCAGTGGACATCGTGTTGCGGCGTTCCGTCGCCGACTTGGTGGACCCTGTCGGGATTGATATCGACTCCGCCACAGAAAGCGGTCAATTGGTTCCCCGCCTTGACGATCAGTGTCTTCTGATGGTGAGAGCCATCGAGAGCGAAGTGATCGTCGAATACGCCGCCCGCAACGGAGTCGGACCGCCACGACTGGCTCAAAGCTGGGACATACTTTGCGCCGTGTTGAGACAGACTTTCCAGAAACTGAATCGCCGCCTCGTTCTTGCTATTTCCTTCATGCCACTGAGCATCCAGCATCACACGAATCTTGACGCCGGCCTTCGCTTTTTCAGTCAGCAGGTCCCGCATGGACCGGCCAGCTATGAAGCCCGCGTCCGGGAATACCAGGTCTATATCGAGAAACCAGCCCAGCAGATAAATGAAATCGCCCGGGCCGCCCGTTTTTTCGATTTCACATTGGAACTGTGGCAGAGTCTCTCGTCCGTCGATCAAATAGACCACCTCGTTTCCGCCGCGCTGGATGGGAACCTTCAGATCGGGCGGGTAGTTTTCGATACACGCCCACCGGCGCGCCTGATGATCCTCCGGATCGTGGGGAATCACGATCGTGTTCAATTTGTTGAGTTGTACCCAGGCTTCCCGGTGGGAGAGATGCTCGGGAGGCTCCGCGGGTTGTAGGCTGGCTTCAACTCCCATAAACCTCCTTGATACGCTCCCAATGCTCTTTCTCGTTCCACGCTGTCTTAGGGTCGGGGCAGGGTCCAAATAAATTGGTGAAGCGCTCGATCGCCCGTACATACTGAAGATTGCCCTCGCTCTGCGCAGCCAGGTAGTTGTCAGTCGTGTCGGCCAAATCGAGGTTCAGTTCTTTGCAGGCGAACAAGCCCAGGTTATTCAGCCGGGCCTTGATTCCTAGGATGGAGATACAGTCATCCAGGTCGGAGATCAGCAGATCGAGATCCCAGAATGGGCGCTTCTCACCCTTCACGACGGCATAAAGCGTCAAGTGTGCGGATTTCACACCGGGTGGAAGAACCTGGCGAAGGACTCCGGCGTCATCGGTAGTTCCGTGGTACTCCTTGCCGCCGGACTTGAGGGTATAGTCCTTCTTTTTCGCTGGGCGCTCCGTAATCTGGAACATTTGGTCCGGTGGGCAGGGCAAGTATGGTGGATAAACCAGTCGGATGAGCAACTCGTATTTGGAGCGTTTAATCGGGTTGAGGTACTCGGCGCCCCTCGCCTGACAGTGCTGTTCGCCTGAACTTTCGCCGGCCACTGCATCCCCTCCTGCATGCGTTAGCGATTCGACCTAAAATCCGTGTTCACCCGACAGGGCGTTGCGCGTCTCCTCGTTGATTTTTCCGGTGGCGGACAGGTTATGGTCTGCCTGGAATTCGCGGACGGCCGCGCGCGTCAACTGTCCGGCGATCCCGTCCACCTGGCCGCAGTAATATCCGAGGTTGTTCAAACGGGCCTGTACGCCGGTGACCGATTCTATCGGGTCCAATGAACCGAGCCGTAATTCGTAAACCTCTTCCGCCTCTTCACCTTTGACGATCAGTTTCCCGGCTCGGGCATTGGGCAGGATCGGCGTCTCGATGAGACCCTGACTGCTGCTCATGTCCGACTTCACGATCTTTTGATCGATACAAAGTACATAATGGAGACCCGGGCGAGCGTTACCATCTTCGTCCAGCAATACAATGCGCAGCGTCTCGCACAGGCCTTTCCTGATAAAGGTGTGTTTCTGGTCGGCGGCGCAAGCCACCTCGCGAGATTGGCGCTCCGGAATGTGCACCCGATCTCCCGGAAGCAGGACTTTCTGATCCTTTCTTCCGGACTTGAGGCTTGCATTGGCGCGATGGTTCCAGATGGTATCCGGCACAAAACCGTAATCGAAGGCGATGCTTGCCATGCAATCGCCATCCCTGACTACAAACTCGCCATCTCCTTGCGGAGTTGACGCCGCATCCATCTTTTCCTCTTCCATTTCCATCGCTCCCAAGGCCCGATTGGATCAGCCAGTTTGCCCACTTTGGCTTCCTGGGTTCCTTGAAGTCTATATCCAAACCAGTCGCTCCAACGCCGTGATTAAGGATTTTTAATATTGCCGGCAGGGAACAGAAGGGTGGGTTTGTAAGACGACCGGTGGTATGTGCGACGTATTGCATGCGCACCGCCACGCGGGCCGGGCATGCCCGGCCCCTCCACGAAGCGTGTGTCAGGCAACTAATGCGTTTCGGACGCTTACTCGATTGTGGGACCGAAGTATCCCTGCGCCAATGCCGGTTCGGCTTCGAGTGCCTTGCTCCAGCAGGAGCGGGCTTCTTCGCTCTTGCCGGACGATTCCAGAATGCGGCCCAGGTTGAGCAGGGCTTCCGGCATATCCGGCTGCAGCGCCAGCGCGTCCCGATAGAGGCGGACGGCCTTGTCCGGCTGATCGGCTTTTTCGTACATCAGCCCGGCGTTGTAAAGAATCTCGGGCGAACGCTCGCCGAGGTCGATCAGGCGAACGTGATGTTCGAGGGCGGTAGTGAAGTCGCCGGCCTGGATCGACAGGGCTGCGATGCCGCGCAGCGCATCGACGCTCTTGGGATCGGATTCGAGCATCTTGTCGTACAGCCGCTCGGCGTGCTCCTTGTCTCCCATGCCGGAATAGGCGAGCGCCAGGTTGGCTTGCGCTTCGGGCCAATACGGACGGTATTTGAGGCAGCCTTCGAAGGCTTCGACGGCGCCGCGGAAGTCTTCCCGCTTGAGCCGCAGATAACCCATCCGGAAGCGTGCTTCCTCTTCCTTCGGGGCGCGCTCGAGCACCTGGCGGTACCACCGCTCGGCCTCATCGTTCTGGCCGGCATGTTCGAGCAGCAGGGCCACGTTCCACATCGGGGCCAGCGCATCGGGCTGGGCCGCCATGGCGCGATCGTAGTCCGCGCGGGCGGCGGCCATGTCGCCCAGTTGTTCGTGCACGACGCCGAGGTTGGTGTGCGCCTCGGAGGATTGCGAACGCAGTTTGATGGCTTCCTGATAAGCTTCCGCCGCCGGCTGCCAGCGTCCCGACTTCTGGTGCGCCAAGGCCAGGTTGAACCAGGCTTCGAAGTGGCCCGGCACGGCGTTGACCAGGAGATTGCAGAACTTGGCGGTGAGCGCGTGCTCATCGGATGCCGCCGCCCAGGCTGCCAGTCCTTCGAGCGCCACCGTGGACTCGGGTTTGAGTTCCAGCAGCCGCTCGGAGTATTCGCGCACCATGTCGAAATCTTCCTTCGACATGCCGATCAGCACCAGGTTCGCCAGCGACTCTTCCGAATCCGGATTGCGTTCGATGATCTTCTGGTAGATCGCCGCGGCTTCGTCGGCATGGTCGAGGGATTGCAACGCCGCCGCCTTGCCGAACAAGGCGTCTTCATGCTGCGGCGCCGTCGACAGGCAGTGCTCGAACGAGAACAGGGCGCTCTTGGGATCCTCCAGGCGCAGGTGGCACACGCCCAGTCCGAGGTGCGCGTCCAGATGGCCCGTATCGAGGGTCGAGGCCTTGCCAAAAGCTTCCGCCGCTTCTTCCCAGGAGCCGAGGCGCTCGAGGCAGACGGCCAGGTTGAACCAGCCCATCGCATACTGCGGCTTGATCTGCGTCAGGGCGCGATAGCTCTTGGCGGCTTCCTTGTAATCGGCCAACTCGAACTGGATATGCCCCATCGCGCGGTAGATTTCCGGCGAGGCTTCGTTGGCGGCGATGGCGCGCTGCAACTGTTTGAGGGCTTCGTCCCGCTTGCCGGCCAGGTGTAGCGCGACTGCGCGCGCCAGGAAGCCGGGCCCACTTGTGGCCGGCGATTCCTTCTCCTGCACGTCTGGCGCCGGCCCTCGCAACGGCTGAACCTTCGCGCTGGTTCGAATTGGGTTGGTGCTCATTTTCTTCAGACCTCCTTACCGGTCGGATGCGCCCGTCACCAGCCGCACCCAATACAGGCGCGCCCGTTTGTCCGGTGCGCCCAAAAATCCCACTCCGCCAATTACGAGGCGGTTGTCGCTCCATCGTTCGATGACTTCGCCATCGATGGAAACTGAAAAATCGTTGCCCCTCACGCGCGTGAGAATGGTCACCGCCGACTTGGCGGTGCCCGCCTGGCGGACTGGCGTGGTGACACTCAACCCCGGCGCGTCTTCGATCACCGAAGACCGCGTGAAAGTGCGGCCCTGTGGCGAATACGAGATCGTGGCGAGGTGGTAATTCTGCTCGTCGGCGGCGCGGAATACCCAACTCAGGCTCTTCTGATCGATGCGGGCCAAAAACTCCAGATCGTAATCGATCATGGCGAGCGAAGGGGCGAACAGCGCCAAAGCGCCGGGACGCACGCCCGCAACGTCGACTTTCCAATCGCTCACGTTGCCAACCCAATTTCCCAGGCCCGCGTCGAAGCGGTCCTCCAGACGGATGACTTCCGCTTTCGCCTGTTTGGTTACACGCGGCTGCTGCGCCGCTTTGGGCGCCGACGCCTGCGACACTGGAAGCGCCGGCATGCCGCTTTGGATCTTGAAGATGGAGTAACCAAAGGGCGCCTCTTGGGGCTCGAACGATACCGTCGAGAAGCGTGGGATCAGGTCGGACACTTTGGGCGTTACGGTAACCGCGCGCGTGCCGCTGCGACTCCACGCGGCGCTCCGCAAAAACGCATTCGTGGTATGGCCCTCGGCCAGGACCAACCCGGGCAAATTCGATCCAGTCCAATCGATGGCGGCACCGCGCTGTTCCATGCGGGTATCGCGGATCGTCCGGCCCACTCGCCGCGCGCCGCCATGTGCCATGCCCGGCAACGGCCCATGCAGAGGGCCATGGGGCAGGGCAACGGCACGCGCCAACGGGGTAATCACCGGTATTCGAGAGTGCGGCTCGAGACCTTCTTTAGCGAAGACCTCTGGCGGCATGGTGCCGGGCCAAATCAACTCGGGCTTTCGCCGCACCACGGCGAACTCGCGCAGTTGCCTCTCCGGCGGCAGAATCGGCTGGCTGCCCACCGCCGGCATCGGCCGTCCTTCATGCCTCGGTAATTTGAGCCACATGGGTGGCGCTGCGTCGCGCTGGTAGGTAGCTCCGCCCACCGGCTCCCGCCGTGTTTCGCCCGGCAGCATCGCACGCGCCGCCCGGCGCCGCGGCAATGGGAAGCCCCGCCGGCGGGCTTTCAGCGAGCGTGCCCCATCCCAAACGCGTGGCGGCCGCTGCTTCGGCACAGTCACCGACATCTTGTATTCCGGCAGCGGCGCCAGTATCGCTTCAGTCGCTTCTAACGCGGATCGCCGATATCCGGAACTGCGTGGAGCGTGCTTCTCTTTCTGGCTGACCGGCGGCGGCGCAAAGAACTCGCCTCCGCCCCGTACTTCCGCCTCCAGCGCCGGACTAATACTTCGCAAGTGTTCGCCCGGGGGCACCGGCTCAGACAACCGCATGCTTTGATCGAAGCTGCGCCGCTGCAACGAGGCATAACTTTCCGCCTGCCCCGGCATCACCGTCTTTAGGTTCTCGCGCCGACGCATTAGCGTGGCAACTTTGTTGGCTTCCTGCAGCCGGTCCATCCCCAGCCGAAGCCCGTATTGATTACGGTGCTCCCGCGAACAAAAGTCCCCGCCTGCACCCACCCAGATTCTACTGAGGGGCCGTCCGCATAGCTGGCAGGTCCTGGCACTCATTCCCGGTTATTATAGACATACAAATCCGGAATTGCTAGAGTGAAAGGTGTCAGTATTTTTCTGATAACTAAAGGCAATTAACGGTTATATATCTAGATAGCTATCGGCTAAAACGTTGCAGATCAGTACCGTTGATTTTGGTTAATAGAGCTAATTTTAGGGTATATATTGCTTGGATTTCCGGTAAAATTGACCCGTGAAGTGAACAAGCCCATAGTTTCAGCGGGCGGAGGCTAACAGCGATGGTTGAATCAACGGCACGGCGGGAACGCGGGGAGCCGAAATCCGCACCCGTGGCTACTTATCTATGGGAGGTGCCCCAGAAGCCGGTCGCCGTGCGACTCGCTTTCGATCTCATCGACAGGATGGAGAACGAAGTTATCGAAAACTTTCGTTCACTGACGTCAAAAGGATCGGAGATTGGCGGCGTGTTGCTGGGTTCGGTGATTCCCGGCATTCCTCTGACCGTCATGGTGCAGGGCTATGAGACAGTCCAGTGCGATTATAACCGTGGGCCATTGTATCGTTTGGCGGATGCCGATCTGGCGCGTTTCGAACGGCTGATCGAGCAGCACAGTGGGGCCGGCAACGTTCCCGTGGCGGGCTTTTTCCGCGCGCATAGCCGTAAGGGCCTCAGCCTGGATGCCGACGATCTTGCGTTTCTGGACGCGCGTTTCCGTGCTCCCCATCACATTGCCATGCTGGTGCGGCCGTTTGCCACCAAGACCAGCGTGGGCGGCCTCTTCATCCGCGAAGATGGCGTGTTCCACGGCGAAGCCAGCTATTTGGAGTTTCCGTTCCGGTCCTCGCAATTGACGCCCTCACTTTGGACGCCGCCGGACAGCGCGCCCGCAGCGGCGCCACCAGCGGCTCCGGCGAATGCCGCGCCCAGCGCTCCGCCGGCAGCCAAGCCGGGTGTCCGCCCGCAGGTTGTGCCGATTGGCCTGCGTCGCGATGCCGCCCCTGCCGCTCCGGCCGCCGAAACGAAGGCCGCCGCGCCGCCTGCCGAAAAGAAGGCGCCGGAGACCAAGCCGCCCGCGGCGCCCCCGAAGCCGCCAGCCGCCGAAGTGAAGGCCGCCGTGGCCCCCCCTCGGCCGGTTGCTCCCGAACCGAAGCCGGCGGCCAAGGAAATCAAGCCGGCCGCCGCGGTGACAAAAGAAGCCCCGGCCGCCAAAACGGTCGAACCACCCCCCACCGCCAAGCCAGTTCCGGCCGCTAAGCCAGTCCCCGACGCCAAGCCAGTTGCCGCCGCCAAGCCAGTTGCCGAACGTCCGGTCTTCGGGACCCTCAGCGGCACCGTCCCCGAGGAGTCGCAGGGTAGCAGAAAGCTCATGATGGTGCTCGGTGCCATCGCCGTTACGGTGGCCATCCTGGTCGTGCTGTTCGTCTATCCCGGCTACTTGGTGCGCCCGCATCCGACCGCCGGGGTGGAGTCGCAGGCCGGCGGCCTGACGCTGCTGGTGGAACCCAGCGGCACCGATCTGCTGCTCACCTGGAACAAGAACTCCGCTGCGATCGCCAACGCCTCCCATGGCGTCCTATCCATCAACGATGGAGACCAGCATGAGAACTTCGACATGGACGCCAAGCAGCTCAAGAACGGCAGTATCGTCTACACGCCGAAGACCGGTGACGTCAGCTTCAACATGGAAGTGACCGGGAAGGATCAGACCAAAACGACGACCGAATTGGTGCGTTCGTTGCGCACGCGGCCATCGCCGATGCCGGATGGCAAGTCTTCCGCCACCAACACGAAAGACGCCAAGGCGAACCCGGCGCAGCCTCTGTCGCCTGGCGCTCCGGCGACAACCGCCGCCCAGCCGGGCACCCCGGCAGCCACTACGCCGGCGGAGGCGCCGCCGGTAGCGCTGGCCAAGCCCGCTCCCAGGCAGTTCAACACCGACTCGCTGGCGCCGCGGCTGCGCCCGGCTAGCCCGACCGACATTGCCGACGCCAGCTTGGGTGCCGCTCCCGCGTCGCCCGCAGGCGTCAACGTGAATTCGAATCTGAGCATACCCTTCGGCAACGCGCCCGCGCCGGTCGCGCCCGCGCCGCCGTCCGTGAAGAAGACTGCCGCGGGCGGCAAGGTCGCTTCCGCTCAACTCGTCTATCGCAAAGACCCGGAGTACCCAACCGCCGCGCGCCAGATGAATGTCAGAGGCCAGGTGGTGCTGGAAGCCACCATCGGCGCCGACGGCAAGGTGGTCTCCGTGAAGAAGATCTCCGGACATCCGCTGCTGGTCCAGGCCGCCACCGCAGCCGTTATGCAGTGGCGCTACAGACCGACGCTGCTCGACGGGCAGCCGGTGGAAAACACCACCCAGATCACGTTGACCTTCAGCGCCGCGCACTAAGGCCACCGGGGAAAAAGCCGCGAAATCTCTCGCGAGAGTTCTCGGCATGGAAACACGTAGGGCAGGATGGTTGCACTTGGCTATCCTGCCCTACACTTGTTTTGGCGCGAAATCGGCGCAAGCTCTCGACGGGACCGCTCGCAGGGTACCAGTCCTACTGGACCCTCCGGACAGCGGCTGACCTGGACGAAAGGCTACCATCCGATTCAAATTTCAGGTACTATACCGGTACTGGGACGTTAACCTAACTGCGGCGACCACATTGGCCCCGGAAATGCCAGGGTGCGCATCGGTGAATATACTGAAAATCGGACCTGACGCGGCGTACTGAACTACCAGTTGGCTTGTCAGGAGGGGTATCGGCAAATGCAGGCAGCCCAAGAAGCAAGAAAACAAATCCTGGTGGTCGAAGACGAGGGGCTGATCGCCGACGACATTCAAAGGCGGTTGGAGCGGTTGGGTTACGAGGTGCCCGTGATCGCCTGCTCGGGTGAAGAAGCGCTGCGGTTTGCGCGCAACATGGCTTTCGACCTGGTGCTGATGGACATCCGTCTGCATGGCGAGATGGACGGCATCGCCACGGCGCAAGCGCTGAAGGACGAGTTGCAGACCCCGGTGGTTTACCTGACGGCGCACGCCGACGCGGACACGGTGAGCCGCGCGACGGTGACTGAGCCGCTGGGCTACATTCTGAAGCCGATTGGCGACCTGAATCTGCGCAGCACGGTGCAGATCGCTCTCTACAAGCATGAGATGGAGCGGCGCCTGCGATCGAGCGAAGCCTGGCTTTCGACCACCCTGCGCAGCGTGGGAGATGGCATCGTCGCCACCGATCCAGCGGGCGAAATCATATTCGTGAATGCCATGGCGGAGCAACTCACCGGTTGGACCGGCGCCGAAGCTATCGGCCGGCCGCTGATGGATGTTCTGCGGCTCAACGACTCTGCCGGCCGCGCAGCCGGGAATCCGGTCTTCGACCTGTTGCCGGACGAGCGCCGCTCCTGCCTGCTGATTTCGAAGACCGGAACCGGCACACCGGTAGAAGTCAGTTGCTCCGAGAACCGGTCGGAGGAAGAACGGCTGGGCTCGGTTCTGGTGGTGCGGGACATTCGAGTGCGCAGGGAGATGGAAGCCCGCCTGATCCAATCGCAAAGGTTGGAAGCGATCGCCAATCTGGCGGGAGGGTTGGCGCACGATTTCAACAACCTGCTGATGGTGATCCTGGGGTACGCCGAAGAACTGGAGACGGAGCTGAAAGACGACCGGGACCGCGAGCGGGCCACCGAGATCAAGCGCGCCGCCACGCTGGCCGGTTCCATCAGTAAGCAGTTGCTGACGCTGAGCCGTCGGGATGTGTCGAGAACGGAACTGCTCGACGTCAACGCGGTGATTGCCGAGATCCAGCCGCTCATCGCGCGCAGTCTGGGGACGGGCCGTACGCTCGCGCTGGAGTTGAGCACGCCGGCCGGAATGGTGCGCAGCGACCGTAACCGGTTGAAGCAGGTGTTCCTCAACCTGGCGCTGAACGCGCGGGACGCCATGCCGCGGGGCGGGGAAATGCGGATCTCGAGTTCGGCGGCGGAGGTCACCGCGGACAGCCCGAGATGGCGCGGCTACCGGCCGGGATCCTACGTGAGAATTCAGGTAACCGATTCGGGGCAGGGAATGGATGAGCCGACGCTGGCCCGCATCTTCGAACCCTTCTTCACCACCAAGCAGCCGGGCGCCGGAACGGGCCTCGGCCTCGCCATCGTCCACGCCATCGTCGTGCAGAACGGGGGCTACATCGGGGCCTCGAGCGAAATCGGGAAAGGGACGAGTTTCGAGATCCTGCTGCCGCGCGCGGAAATGCCTAAGAACGTGGGCGACACGGGGGAAACGGTTGCGGTGAATGAATCGGCGCCGACCGTTCTGCTGGTCGACGACGAGGACGGCATCCGGCGGCTGATGCACGTTTGTCTGCAGCGGGAGGGCTATCAACTCCTGCAGGAGCGCGACGCGGAGGAAGCCGAACGGATCGCCAAGTCCTTTGCGGGGCCGATTCACGTTCTGGTGACCGACGTGGCGTTGCCCGGCATGTCCGGACTGCAACTGGCGGAGCGACTGAAGCCGCTGCGCCCGGAGATGAAGACGCTTTTCGTTTCCGGGTGCATGCCCGCCGAAGTGGGCACCGCCGGATTGCCGCCCGCCGAAGTGCTGGCGAAACCATTCCGGGGGTTGGAACTCGTGAAGCGCGTGCGGAGCTTGTTGCTGCGGCCGCCGGCCCTGGCGGGATGATTCGGAGGAGAGGGCATGATGCGCGGTAAGAGGCTGCCGCCCGCGGTTGGCTACCCAGTAGCCGTGCTGCTGGCTGTGCTGGCGCAACTGTCGCGCCTTCCGCTCAATCCGCCAACGCTGATTCCTTACATTACATATGTTCCGTTCATCCTGTTGAGCGCCTACCAGGGCGGCCTGGGGCCGGGAGTGGCGACGACCATTCTGTGCGTGGTCGAATCGCTGTACTTCGCTACCGAGCCGGTGAGAAGTTTCCTGGTGCGCGACCCGCAGGACTGGCTGGGACTGGGCGCACTCGCATTGACCGGGATGGTGGCCAGCGCGCTGTTCGACCGTTTGCAGCAGGCGCACAGAGCGGCCGCCGCGTCGGAGCAGGCGCGGTCGGACATGGCCAACGAACTGGAGGCGCGCCGGCGGACGGTGGAGTCCGTGATTGAACATTCGCCGGTATCCATCGCCCTGTTGCGCGGCCCCGATTTCCGCTTTGAGATGGTCAACCCGGCATACCAGGCGCTGGCGCCGGGCGAGCCGATGGTTGGCAGGACAGTGGCCGAGGTTTTCCCGGAAGCGGCGTCCGTGGTCCTGCCGCTGCTCGATCAGGTGCGCGACAAGCAGAACGTGTACCACGCGGCCGGGCTGGCGGCCCGGTTGCAGCGCGGGCAGGGACTGCCGCCCGAAGAGCGCTACTTCGATTTATCGTATGTGCCGCTGCCGGACGTCGGGCGGGCGGCGCCCGAGCGCGCGGCGGGGCAGGTGCTGGTGGTGGCCATGGAGGTCACCGAGCAGCAGCGCGCCGCAGCGGATTTGCGCAGAACGCTGCGCGAACTGGAATCGGCGCTGGCGGAGAAAACGGTCCTCCTGAAAGAGGTCCACCATCGCGTCAAGAACAACCTGGCGGTGATTGTCAGCCTGCTCGGAATGAAGGCCGGCGCAATCGAGGGCACCGAGGCGCAAGGGGCGCTCGAGGACAGCCAGCAGCGGGTGCGGTCGATCGCCTTGATCCACGAGCACCTTTCCGGTACCGAGCACCTGGACAGGATCGTCTTTGCCGAGTTCGCCGACCAACTCGTGCAGGAGTTGGGCGGCGTATACGGCATTGCGGCGCGGCAGATCGCGATCCAGGTGGACGCCGAAGCCATTGAGATGGGCATCCACCGTGCGATTCCGTGCGCGCTCATCCTGAACGAGTTGGTGACCAACGCGTTGAAGCACGCATTCCCGGGCGAACGCAGCGGTGAGGTCCGGGTTCGCTTGCGGCAATCGGCGCCCGGAGAATTGGAGCTGAGCGTCGAAGACGACGGCGTCGGCTGCCCGCGAATCGCGCCGGCGCGCAACGCGAAATCGCTCGGCCTGCGGATCGCCGAGATCCTCGCCAAACAACTGGAAGGATCGCTGGAGCAGCCCGAGTGCCCGGTAGGAACGCGCTTCGTTCTACGGTTCCGTGCCGGTACGTCACGGCGGATAGTGCAGGTCCGCAGAAGCGAAGCACCCCCGCAGGACTGAGAAGGCGCCAAGACACGCTGACCGGGCCATCAGCGGCAAGGCAGGGTCCCTGGTAAGGGCGCTGGTTTTGACTTCCGATAACCGATATTATGTAAACTTTAGTGGTAGTGGGTCAGTCTGACCCCCTTACAACCTTCTCTCCCGATGTATGTGCCAGCGCCGCCTCCTGTACTCGCGTCGCCGAAACTTCGGCAAGGCCATTGCCACACCGCTGACATGGCGCGATCAACAAGTGATGAAGAAACAGCCGGTTAACCAATCACATCAAAACTATCATTTGAACCGCATCAATCGCGCGATGACCCGCAGGCCGCAACCGGGCACACGTGGGCCAGGATGTCATCCTGCGAGGCAGTTGGCAACCGCCTCGTGGTCCGATTACCAATCGGACCGCAACTTGGCAAGCTGCCCGCCTAGGGCCGCAGAGGTATTCAGGCGAGAGTGGAAGCAGATGCCTAGGCCCCTGGGTTTTTGGCAGATGGCCGTGATACTGGAAAAGGAGGGGAACTACGCCGATGCCATCGAGCTGGCCACGCAGGCGCTTGAGCAAGGATGGGCCGGCGATTGGGAGAGGCGGATCACCAGATGTAAGCAGAGGCTGACGCGCAAACGGTAGGGAGCGAGGAAGAAACTCGGCAAACTGGCGACGGGGCAGCCTGTGTCCTGTGTGAAACCGATTCCGGTCTGTTATACTAAAATATAACTAGGAGGAATGCCATGCACTCTACCAATCTTCGCAAGGTCGGCGGCTCGGTGATGCTGGCGGTACCGCCGGCGCTGCTCGATATCCTGCAGTTGCAGGCGGGAGCCAAGGTCGGCATCGCGGTCGAGAGCGGCCGTATCGTCGTGGAGCCCCAGCGGCGGCGCCACTATACCTTGAACGAGCTACTCGCCCAATGCAATCCCAAGGCGCGGCGCGGCAAGGAAGAGCGGGAATGGCTCGATAGCAAGCCGGTGGGCGGCGAGTTGATCTGATGAAACGCGGCGAAATCTGGCTCGTCAGCCTCGATCCTGCGTCGGGACACGAGCAAAAGGGCCGACGTCCGGTCCTGATTGTGTCGCCTGAGGCCTTCAACCGGGTAACGAAACTCCCCGTGGTTCTCCCGATCACGAGCGGCGGTAGTTTCGCGCGGACGGCAGGTTTCGCCGTACCGTTAACGGACGCCGGAACCAAAGCGACGGGAGTTGTCCGGTGCGACCAGCCGCGCGTACTCGACCTCGCCGCGCGCCGCGGCAGGAAGCTCGAAAGCATTCCGGACGCGGTCATGGACGACGTGCTGGCGAGGATATCGACGATATTCGAGTGAAGGACCCGCAGCGCTCAAGCCGGGAAGTGCGATCATGAACGTTAGCCCGGAGCGCCGATGAAGAAATGAAAAAGTACGCAGTTGTTTTCGAGAAGGCACCGAACAACTGGGCTGCCTATGTGCCGGACCTCCCTGGCTGCGTGACCACGGGCCGCACCATCGAGGAGACGGACACGCCGCCTGATCGCGGAAGCGGTTGAGTTCCATATCGAAAGAATGCGCCTGAGAGGTGAGGCCGTGCCCGAGCCAACGGCGGTGGCGGAAACGGTGGAGATCCGAGCGGCGTAGGTTGGCAGGCGAAAGCGCCTGCCCCACTTTGCCGGACTTGAGCTGTCAACCCAATCGGCACCGTCAAACGCACGAAAGCCGCGGGGGCTCCGGAATTCTCCGGCGCGGGCCGCGGCTTTCCAAGAAAAAAACGAGGCGACGAGGCTATTCCTTCTCGTCCTTGCCTTCTTCTTCCTCGCGGCCTGTCTGGCGCGCTTTCAGCCGGTCTTCGCGGCGCTTGGCGCGGTCGGCGGCGCGCTTGACCAGCTCGGAACCCACCAGCTCGATCATCGCCACCTCGGCGCCATCGCCCTTGCGCGGGCCCAGGCGGGTGATGCGCGTGTAGCCGCCGCTGCGCTGGCCGAACCGCGTGCCCAGCGTATCGAACAGCTTCTTCACCGAAGCCGGCGTGCGCAGCACCATCGCGGCCTGGCGGCGGGAAGCCAGCGTGTCCTTCTTGGCCAGCGTGATCATCTTCTCGACCAGCGGCCTGACTGCCTTGGCCTTGGTCACGGTGGTGACCATGCGTTCGGTTTCGATCACGCTGTTGCAGAGATTACGTAACAGCGAATTGCGGCTATCCACCGGCCGCTTGAGTTTGGATCCGGCAACCCTGTGTCTCATGTGCTATTCCCCAACCTGGTCCTGGATATCTTCCTCGGGACCGTAATCGGCCGCCAGCGGGACCGCCGACTGCGGCGGCGTCACCAGCCGGCCATGCGCGTCAATCCGCATGCCGAGCGACAACCCCATGTTGGCCAGGATTTCCTTGATTTCGTTCAGCGACTTGCGGCCGAAGTTCTTGGTCCGCAGCATTTCAGCTTCGGTCTTCTGCACCAGCTCGCCGATGGTCTGAATGTTGGCGTTCTTGAGGCAGTTGTAAGAGCGCACGCTCAACTCCAGTTCCTCCACCGAGCGGTTGAGCACCTCGCCCATCTTGTCGAGGCCGCGCTCCGCAATCTCCTCGGCCTGCTCCGGCGTCTCCTCGAAGTTGATGAAGATCGCCATGTGGTCCTTGAGCAGCTTAGCGGCGTAGCCGACGGCATCTTGTGGCGAAACCGCGCCGTTGGTCCACACTTCCAGCGTCAGCTTGTCGTAGTCGGTCATCTGGCCCAGCCGCGCGGCCTCCACCTGGAAGGTCACCTTGCGCACCGGAGAATGCACCGAGTCGATCGGGATGTAGCCCAGCGCCAGGTCTTCGTCGAAATTCTTATCCGCGCTGACGTAGCCGCGCCCGGTCTTGAGCCGCATTTCGATCTGTAGCTTGCCGCCCTCGCTGACGGTGGCGATGTGCACGTCGCGGTCGAGCACTTCCACGTCGCCGTCGGCCTCGATCTGGCCGCTGCGCACCGGGCCCGGACTTTCCACGTTCAGGCGCACCGTCTTGACGGCGTCCCCGCTGAGCTTGAACGGAATCTGCTTGAGGTTGAGGATGATATCGGTGGCGTCTTCGACGACGCCCGGTATCGGGCTGAATTCATGCTCGACGCCTTCGATGCGCACGGCCGTAATGGCCGCGCCTTCAATGGAGCTCAGCAGCACGCGCCGCAAGCTGTTGCCGATGGTGGTGCCGAAGCCGCGCTGGAACGGCTGGGCGGT
>JBEKKO010000023.1:0-59609 GCA_050010695.1 Bryobacteraceae bacterium | reverse complement strand
ATCAGCGCCGACACCGAAAACTTGGCCAGCGTGCCGCCCATCGCCTCGTGCACCACTTTGTACACGCCGCCGCGCACGAACATCGAGCAGCTCTCGATGTAGATGGCGCGCACCGCGTAGGAAAACAGCATGATCGACAGGATGAACCACGGCGCCGCTTTGCCGATAGCTGTTTCGGCGATGCCGCCCACGTAATAGGCCGAGCTCGCCAGATCGCTCAGGACGATCGCCGCGGCCCGCCAGAACGAAATAAAGGACAGCATCACGGTGGTGGCGACCACGACTTTCACCGCCGCCGGACGTTGCTGGTTGATCACTAGATGGTTTTCTCCCCGCTTGGCCGAAGGGGCTGTGGCAAATTACGAAAACGCCTGCGAGGTGCTGACGGGTTGGAACTGGAATGCGATCTGTCCTACGCGGGACTTCGCCCCAAACTGGTATCCCCGCCCCCAAGTGGAGTTCGGCCTCAACATATTAGCATAGGGTGGAGGAGACCGGAATGCCGCAATCGCAGGCGGAATCGCTGGCGCGCCAGGTCATCGCGCGGCTGCGCTCGGCCGGACACCAGGCTTGGCTCGTGGGCGGTTGCGTGCGCGACTTGCTGCGCGGTGCCGCCCCCAAGGATTTCGACATCTCGACCGACGCGCGGCCGGACCGCATCATGGACCTGTTCCCCCGCTCCGGCCTGGTCGGCGCGCACTTCGGCGTGGTTCTGGTGCGCGACGCCTTCGCGCAGGTGGAAGTCGCCACCTTCCGCAGCGACCACGAATATGAAGACGGCCGCCGGCCCACTGCCGTGCATTTCGAAACCGACCCGAAGGCCGACGTGCTGCGCCGCGACTTCACCATCAACGGCCTCATGATGGATGTGGGGCAGGCGCCCCGGCTTTCGGGTCCGAAGCGGATTCCGCCCGCCAACCCCTTGGTGCTGGATTACGTCGGGGGCCGTGCCGATCTCGACGCCAGGCTGATCCGGGCCATCGGCGATCCCGACGCACGCTTTCGCGAGGATCATCTGCGGCTGCTGCGCGCCGTGCGCTTCGCCGCGCGGCTGGGATTCACGATCGAGCCGGCCACTTTCGCTGCCATCCGCCGCCATGCCGCCCTGATTACGCGTGTGTCGGCCGAGCGCGTGCGCGATGAACTGGTCCGCATCCTCACCGAAGGCGGCGCCGCGTATGGCCTGGACCTGTTGGACGAAAGCGGCCTGCTGTCCATCCTGCTGCCCGAAGTGGCCGCCATGCACGGCGTCGAGCAGCCGCCCGAGTTTCACCCCGAAGGCGACGTCTGGAAGCACACACGCCTGCTGCTCGAAAGACTCGATCACGCCACGCCGGCGCTGGCCCTGGGCGCGCTGCTGCACGACGTCGGCAAGCCGCCCGTGTTCCGCGTGGCGGATCGCATCCGCTTTGACGGGCACGTCGCGAAAGGCGTCGAGATGTCCCGCGCGATTCTCAACCGCCTGCGTTGTTCCCGCGAGACAAGCGAGCAGGTGGAGTCGCTGGTGGCGCATCACATGCACTTCAAAGACGTGGGCCGCATGAAGGAGAGCACGCTCAAGCGCCTGATGCGCCTGCCCCATTTCGACGAGCACCTGGAGCTGCACCGCCTGGACTGCCTGGCCAGCAACGGGCACCTGGAAACCTACGATCTGGTGAAGCGCAGGTTTGAGGAGATGACCGCTGAGGAGCTCAAACCCGCGCCACTGATCACCGGCGCCGACCTGATCGCCGCCGGTTACCACCCTGGCCCGCGTTTCGGCGAGATCCTTTCCGCCGTCGAAGACGCCCAGTTAGAAAGCCGCCTCCGCACTCCCGCCGAAGCCCTGGATTGGGTGCTGGCGCAGTACCCATTAGAAGGCGAGGGATAGGGCAGCGTGTTAACGGCTGTCGAGGTGTCGTGCTCGAAGGATCTGGTTTCCCCGGCTCGCCCGCGCATCGCCGCGATGGCGATCGGATTGGGAACTGATTGGCGGCGGCATCGGCGTTCATTGGGAGGCGCTCGACGAGGACATTTCAGTAGCGGGCCTGCTTCGCCGCCTTTAGCAAGAAATGTCAAGTATTCCAGCTTCGCTTTGACTAAACTGCTCACGATGCGTCTTCGACGACGCACTTGTTTCCGATGCAAGGAGTGAGCATGATCAAGGTATTGTTGGGCGCTGCAGTTCTTCTGCTGAGTGTTGTCGCGGTGGGTATGTGGATGTGGCACCGGATGACGGGTCCGCTCTACCAACCGGGCGATGTGCGGGCGGGCAAGGACGTCGCCGAACCGCTGACGCTTGCGCAGGCGGCTGATGGGCGATGGCTGGTGGCGCCGGACATCGAACTCTATCACTTCGAGGAAGGGGCGGGCACGCCGATGCTGGTGGTGCATGGCGGTCCTGGGTTTCCGCCC
The DNA here is from genome assembly GCA_050010695.1 of Bryobacteraceae bacterium. GTDB lineage: Bacteria > Acidobacteriota > Terriglobia > Bryobacterales > Bryobacteraceae > Bog-375. The sequence continues at coordinate 57,215 of JBEKKO010000023.1, read as the reverse complement.
ACAGACCCCTGGCGCGCCGGAAGACTTCTGCCATGCCGGGTCATTTATTACCACCAGCGCGGCTGCGGTCTCTCCAGCCGTCCGATCCGCTCGTTCAGCGGCTCCAACATGTACGAGAACATGCGCCAGGTACACCGCACGCTCGGCCTGCCGGCGCAGGTGGGCGATATCGAGCGGATACGCCGCATTCTGGGTGTCGACCGCCTGATCGTGATCGGCCACTCTTTCGGCGCGGAACTGGCCGCGTTGTGGGCCGCGGAGTTTCCGGATCACGTGCGCGCGCTGGTGTGCGTGGCGCCGGCCGACCTGGCCGTCCTGCCGAAAAAAGCCGGCGACGATGGCGACCTGTTCGACCTTATACGACGGCGCCTGCCGGCGAACATGAAAGCGGAATACGAGCAGTACCTGGCCGATTACTTCAATTTCCGCCGTGCTTTCGCGCGCAACGAAGAGGCGTCGTCAGCCTTCTACGGCCGCCTTGCCAAGTTCTGGGGAGCCGCCGGCGCGCCGCGCGGCGATTCCACGGTTGACGCCGCCGGCTACGAGCCGCTGGGTATTTATTGCAGCATGGGCGCGCACCACGATTACCGGGCTGCCTTCGCGGCAGTCCAGGCGCCGGTATTGGTGATTCATGGCAGTGCCGATCTGCAGCCGGAATCGGTCAGCCGGGGTTTCGCCGCGCGGTTTACGAATCATCAATTCGTCAGCATCGCGGGCGCAAGCCACTTCGTTGCCGACGAGCAACCCGAAGTCTTCGCCGGGGCGGTCAACAAGTTTCTGGGCGGATTGTAGGAAAACGCTTTCGACGGCCCCCTCAGAGGCTGGGGGGGAATGCGCCCGCAACCGGGCGCCGGCAAGCTGAAGCATGCCCCACCAAGGCCCGCAAGCTACTCCGCACCAGTATCACGTCTTTGAAGTTCGTTGACAAAACCCCACGGGGCTATCGCTCTGTTGCAGGGCCTAAAGGCCATGCCCAGAAAGCCGAGCGTCTCAATCTGGCTCGCATCGCGCGGGAGCAAGGGGTCGCGCCCTACCCCCGCGTCACAGGGGCACGGCCCCGAGTATTTGCGCGCCATGTGGCCTTCCATTGGGGCGCCCGGGCGCCGGCTTCAGTTCCGCAGTCTACGGAGTCGGACGGGTAAAACAGGTTTGTTCGCGCAGTTCGTTTCTCTGCCACCGTTGGGATCTTCCCAGCCGCGCCGGGGATCGAGACAATGGGGCTGCGCCGCAGGTGCTCGAAGACTCGGAGCACGGATGCCGCCGGCCGGCCTAGGGCCTCGATCTGTCGTTGGTGCTCCTGGAACAGCGCCAGAATGCGGCGTGCCGCAGTGGCGGCTTGCTCGGAAGTATCACGCACTCCCGTGAGGAAGAAGTCGAGCCACGTCTCCCAATCGCCCTTCGTTCGCACCCGATCGAGCAGATCGTAGTACGCCGAGCGGTGCTGCTTGAAATAGAGGCTCAGGTAAAGGATCGGCTCCCGCAGTACGCCGGCCGCACAGAGCAGGAATGTGATCAGCAGCCGTCCCAGGCGGCCGTTGCCGTCCAAGAACGGGTGGATGGACTCGAACTGCACGTGTATGAGCCCAGCCCGAATGAGGATGGTGAGATCCTTGCGCTCCTCATGCAGGAACAACTCAAGCGCGTTCATGCATTCCGAAACCAGTTCCGGCGGCGTTACCAAGGAAACGCACATAGCGCCGGCGGTCTCTTGCCGCCGGTGTTTCTTGGGGTACAGGATTACGTCGGTGAATTTGCGAAGCGATGCAGCTAGCTTATGCGCGCCTGCTATCATTCTCTCCATGGACGTCAACTATCCCTGGAGCTCTGCTAACATTCTTTCCATGGACCTCAGCTATCCTATCGGCAAGTTCGATTTCAAGGCCCCGGTCGAGCCGGACAGCCGGCCGCAACTGATCGCGGAGATCGGCGCCGCGCCCGCTCGATTTCGGGACGCGGTCCGCGGCCTGGACGTCCAGCAGCTCGATACTCCCTACCGTCCCGGTGGTTGGACCGTGCGGCAAGTGATCCATCACGTGCCCGACAGCCACATGAACGCCTACATCCGTTTCCGGCTGGCGCTGACCGAGGACTCGCCCACCATCAAGCCTTATGATCAGACGAAGTGGGCGGAACTGCGCGATGCCAGGACTGCGCCCGTCGAGGTATCGCTCCAACTGATCGACGGCCTCCATCAGCGTTGGGTGGAACTGCTGCGCAGTCTTTCCGTCGCCGATTTCGACCGCACCTTCCGCCACCCGGAACTCGGGATTGTGCGGTTGGACACCAACCTGGCGCTCTACGCCTGGCACGGCCGGCACCACGCCGCGCACATCACCTGCCTGCGCGACCGGATGGGCTGGAAATAACCGCCACCAAACCGCTCCGCCGCACGTCGAATATACGAGGGTCAACGGTACCGCCGGCGGGCGGCGGTATAATCGAAGCACGGGCCTTCGGAGCGGTCTTCAAACCAATATGCTTAGCCGTATCAAATATCTGGTGGTGAGCGCGTCGGCGTGTCTCACGATCCTGCTGGTCGCCGGCAGCGTCCCCAGCAAGGGCGCCGACCAGTCCGACACTCTCAAACACATCGGCGTGTTCAGCGACGTGGTGGCGCACATCAAGAGCGAGTACGTCGAAGAGCCCGACATGAAGAGCGTCACGCTGGGCGCTCTGAACGGCCTGCTGGAAGCGATCGACCCCTTCGCCAGCTACCTCAACGCCGACCAGTATCAGGACTATCTCAAGAACAAAGACGTCAAGCGCGCCGACGTGGGACTGGTGCTCTCGAAGAAGCCGGGCTGGATGGGCGTGGTGGGCACGTTGCCCGATTCGCCCGCCGCCAATGCGGGCCTGTCCACCCACGACATGATCGAAAGCATCAAGGGCATCGCCACGCGCGACATGCCGCTGGCTTACGCCAGCCTGCTGCTGCAGGGAGCCAACGGGTCCACGGTGGAATTGAGCGTGGTCCGCGCGCGCCATCCGGAACCGCAAACCATCACCCTCACGCGCGCCAACCTGACCATTCCGCCGGTCGAGACGAAAATGCTGGAGGGCTCGGTGGGTTACCTCGGGATCGGCGCTTTGACGCCGGACCTGGTCAAGCAGGCGGCCGACGACATCCGTCAATTGCAGAAGGACGGCGCGCAGAAACTGGTATTGGATTTGCGTAGTTGTTCGATAGGCGCGCCGGAAGACGGCATCGCCTTAGCCAACCTGTTCCTTTCGAGCGGGCGCATCACCTATCTCAAGGGCCAAAAGGTCCCAGAGCGGGACTTTGAAGCCGATCCCGCCAAGGCCATCACCACTCTGCCCCTGGCCGTGCTGGTGAACCACGGAACCGCCGATGGCGCCGAAATTGCCGCTGCCGCCCTGGCTGGCAACAAGCGTGCGCAACTGGTGGGCGAGCCCACTTACGGCGATGCCGCACTGCGCCGCGCCCTCACCATGGACGATGGCAGTGCCATTATCCTCTCGGTGGCTAAATACTATTCGCACGACGGCAAAGCCATTCAGGACACTCGTGTCATGCCGGGCACCGTGGTGGCCGGCGCCGAACCGCAGATCGAGTACGACGCCAACGACGAGCCCATCGAGCCCGAACCGCAACAGGCACAGCCGAAGAAGCTGGAAGACGATCCGGTGATCAAGAAGGCCGTCGAAATCCTGGGCGTGGCTGCCAAAGTATAGCCGTCACTTCGCGCTGATCGTGTAAGCCAGACTTTCGGTGGCCGACCTGCCGTTCCCTTGCAGGGCGGTGATCTTCAGCTCGCAATTGCCCGTGTGGGCGGGGGCGCGCAGCACCAGCGGGATGGCGCCGTTGGCTCCGGCCGGCGGCAGATCGATGGTCCGCGTCGCGATCACCCGGCCCTCGGCCAGCGACTCCACTTCCACCTTCGGCTTGTCCGGATTCGCCTTGTCCGGATACACCACGAAGTACACCAGCGGCTGCGCCTGTGCGCTCAGCGTGGGCGCCAATTCCGGAATCACCCGCGTGGCATGGCTGCCACTGGGAAACTCGAATGGATCCGCGGCGTCCACCTTGCCGTCGACGGTCTGCACCTGCTGCGCCAGCACCACGCTGCTCAAGCCGAGTACTTTAGGCGCCGGACTTTCGAATTCCAGCGTGTTCACGCTGGCGCGGCTCGCCTCCTGGTCCACGGCCGCGGTTTCCAGCGTGTAACGGCCGGGCGGAAGTTGAATCGGGTGAGTGAACGGGATAGTGCTTTTGCGCATTCGTTCCAGGTTCTCGTCGGGAATCTCGATCGGCACGTCGCGGCTGAATTTGTCCACCACCTGTCCGGTCGAATCCTTCACCAACGCGACCAGCGAAACGCGCAGGCGATGGCGGTTCTCGCCCGGCACCGGCTTGGCGGTGAAGGCGCTGGCCGGCAACTCGAAGGCCAGGTCCTGTTCGACGCCCGCCGCCGTGGGACGAAACTGGTACACGGCGCTTTGAAAGTCGAAGACGTGCGGCTGCTGCCGCGCGTCGATCGCCGCCAGGCCGATCATTTCCGGCAGCGTCAACTCCGCGCCGCCGGGAAACGCCGGCAGGGCATAGTAACCAGTGCGGCTCTGCACGTTCAAATCCGGCCGCACCAGCTTCACTTCGATTTTTCGCAGCCGCCCATCGAGTTTCTCGGAAGTGGGTTGGTAAGTGGCCTCATAATGCGTGTCGATGTCTTCCAGCACGCGCTCAAAAGGCTTGCTCAAGTTGTCGGTACTGCCAATCAGGAAACCGCCCGTGCCTTCCGAGATGCCGCGCAAGCTCGCCTGCGTGTCGCTGGTGCGAACGGCCATGTTCACGTAGTCGCCCTGCCGCGCATTCTCCATGCTGGCGGCGGCGCTGTTGGTTTTCATCCCCTGCGTCCTGCTCAACGCGGCCGCGTGAGCCAGCGTGTTATTGCCGTTTTGCACGTTGGAGTTTTGCGTCAAGCCGTTCACGTCCACCGCGTAGATCGTGATCTGCCCCTTGTTGGCTTCGTCCAGCAGCCCCTGGAACAACTCCGGATCGCCGGTGGTAGCGAGGCCCGTGCTCAGCAGCATCACGGTTTTACGGCCGGGCAGCGGCCCCAGTTCATTCAGCAGCGTCCGCATCTGGTCCCATTGGCGCATCCCCTCGATGTGGCCGAAGGCGCGCCGCTGGTCGGCCAGCAGGCCCCGCAGCACCTGGTCGCCCAGGCTCGTCCCGACGTCCGCGCCGGCGATCGCGGTCTGCGCGATTTCGCCGCCGGTGATCGTCAGCGCCGCCGTCCCCGTGGTGGCGTCCACCGTGATCGACACCTGGTACGGCGCGGCGCTCAACACCGCATCCGACATCCGGTTGAAGGAAGGCACCGGACTGTCCAGCAGTTTCGCCGCGATCTGCGCCAGCTCCACGCGGTCTGAAGTGAATCCGTGCAGCGTGGTCAGCTTGTTTCCCAGGTGGAAGAACGCAACCGAAGCGCCCGGCGGCAAATCGTGGTCCAGAAACTGGCGCACCGCATCCATCGCGAAGTTGATCGTGCTCGGATCCAGGTTATGGAATACGAAGCACACCAGGTTCACCGCCGGCAGAGGATTGGCGGTGATCGCCAGCCTGGCCGGCGCCGGCTTCTTCCCCTCTTTGGCTGCTACGGCCTGCTCCTCGAGAGCCTCGCGCCCGCTCACCAGGCGGAAGCTCTTCACCGGCTGCCGCACGCCGTTTTCATAGATGGCGACTTCCTCCGGCTTCAGGTTCTTCACCTGGCGGCCGCGGCTGTCGCGGATTACCAGATCCAGCACCACTTCCTGCGCCGTAGCGTGGAAGGTGACGCTGGGCGATTGGGCACCGGCTTCCTGCGCCAACACGCGCGCACCCGCAAGACCGATCAGGAAAAGCGCGGCGACACCAAGGACCCTCTGCACCATGCAACCATTCTAGTTCACGGTACCGCGCTCCGCCGTTGGTGGGGCATGCTTGAGGTTGCCGAGAAACGCCAAAACACAACAGGCGCACCAGATGAACACAGATTGAAAAGAATTAGCTGATCTGTGTTCATCTGTGGCTCCAAAGTCTTTTTCGGACTTTTCGGCAGCCTGTGAAGAGAAACGGCGGCTAACGTTTTGGTTCTTCGACGGTCAGGATGCGATCCACCTCGAGGTCGCGCAGAATCTGGCGTGCGCCGCTGGGCCAGCGGATCTCGAGTTCCCGGATACGGCGGTTGGCTCCCAGGCCGAAGTGGACGCGGGGATCGCTGGACGAAGCATAGCCGGTGGCTGTGGTCGCCTCGTTCCACTGAGACTGGCCGTCGGCGGTGGTGATGCGCAGTTGGGCGCCCAGCCCCATGCGGTTGCTGCGGGTGCCGACGAGTTTGAACAGAATCCAGTGGTTTTCGCGATTGGAGATGTTGTGAAACAGCTTGACGGCGCCGCCCAGAACGGGCACCACGACATCGATGCGGCCATCGTTAAACAGATCGCCGAAGGCCGCGCCGCGGTGAGGAGCCTCTAACTGGAAGTCGGGTCCGGCCAGGCCGCTCACGTCCTCGAATTTTCCGTTGCCGAGATTGCGGAACACCGAGTTCGGCTCCGGATACTTCCGGTTGGTGGCCTGCTCGATATTCTCCATCACGTTGGAGCGGACGACGAACAGGTCCTTCCAGCCGTCGTTGTCGAAATCGAAAATGCCGTTGCTCCAGCCGGACATATTCGCCGTGCGGGAGAGTCCGGCGGCGGCCGTCATGTCGACGAATCTGCCTTTGCCGCGGTTGAGGTAGAGCGGAAAGGTCTGGTGCTCGACGGAGGTGTGCCAGATATCGGGCAGGCCGTCGTTGTCGACATCCCGGAAATCGGACCCCATGCCGGAGAGCGCGGTGCCATCGGGGCTGTAGGCCACACCGGCGAGCAAGCCGATTTCCTCAAATCGCTTGCCCCCCAGATTGTGGAACAGGAAGTTGGGAGTGTTGTCGTTGGCGACGAAAGCGTCCAGAAAGCCGTCGCCATCGTAATCGGCGAAGGAGACGCTCATGCCTCTGCCTAAGTACTGCGCGAGACCGGCTTCCCGAGTTACGTCGGTGAAAGTCCCGTCCCCGTTGTTGCGATAGAGCGTGCTGCGCAACGGCGCATAGTACTTAGGATGGCAGTAAGCGCGGACGCCGCTCTTGAGAGGGCAATACGGGTCCTCATTTACTTTCCACTTACAATAGTTCACCACCCACAAATCGAGCAGGCCGTCGTTGTTATAGTCGAACCAGCCGGCGCCGACGGCCCACATTTTGATGCCGTCCATGCTGGCTCCGCCGACGCTGGCTTTTTGAGTTACATCGGTGAAAGTGCCGTTGCCGTTGTTATGGAATAATTGGTTGCCGGTTACATTGGCGACGAACACGTCCGGCCAGCCGTCATTATCGTAGTCGCCGACGGCCACGCCCATGCCGTAGCCCCCGCCGGCCAAACCCGCCTTTTCGGTGACATCGGTGAATGTGCCGTCGCGGTTGTTGTGAAACAAGCGGTTCCAGTAAGCCGGCGATTCTTTCCGAAGGGAGGGAAGCGCCGCGCCGTTGATCAGGTAGATATCCAGGTACCCGTCGCCGTCATAGTCGAACAAAGCGGCGCCGGCAACCATCGGCTCAATCTGGTTCTTGTTGGGAGTCGGCGAGTTTTCAGTGACGAATCGCAGTCCGGACCGGGCCGCGATCTCTTCAAAGCGAATTGTGCCCGGATCGGATGGAGCCGCCCACAGCGCCAGCGCGATTGCAACTGCCACACAAGAGATGAGCCGGTACATGATCGACGAAGGATTCCTGGGTTCAGGAGGCGATTCTAGCACGGTTGAGCGGCAGTGCTGAATCGCGGGCGGGCGAGAGCGCCTGGCCGCGCTGGGCTTTGGCCGGCGGCGGAAAGAACACCGGCGGCTCAATCGAAGAAAGTACGATTCATCACATTATCGCTTTCGTTTTTTGTTCGCCTTAGGTCTATATGTAGTGTGTACCGCAGTCTGTATAGATTCGGTGGTAGCACAGTAACTCCGTCCTAATCAAATACTTCCCCAAAAATATTCTTGCAAAGGCCAAGGCCTCGTGGCACTATTGGTTGTGGTGGTATGGAAGTGGTCTAAAAGTGGGTGACTTTCAAGATCTGCCGATGATCGAACCCCCGCGGGGAATGTATCCGAGCCGGCTGGACGAAAAAGGCCGGGCGAAGATGCCTGCCACGTTCCAGCAATTTTTCGCCGCGCTGCGCGAGAAAACGCTTTTTGTGACCAGCCTGGACCGACGCATAGCACAAATATACCCCATCGGGATCTGGCGTCAAAACGAAAAATTTTTCGACAATTACCGGGACGATCCGCGGCTGGCGCGGAACGTGGCTTTCAACGCGGCGGACTTGGGCGCTGAGGCCGAGATGGACGGGCAAGGGCGGATTCTGTTTTCGCCGGAGCTGCGGCGCGAGTTGGGAATCGAGAACGCGCCGGTGCGTCTGTTCGCCTATCGCGGCCGGATCGAAGTGCTGAGCGAGAAGATTTACGAAGAGCGCAAGCGGGAGGCCTCCGCGACGGCGGCCGAGGACGTGGCGAAGCTCGAAGCGGCGGGGCTCGTTTGATGAGCTATGCATTTTTCAGTCATGGCGGCCGAATCGCTCGCGTTGCTGGAAGTGCGGCCGGACGGAATCTACCTGGACGCCACCACGGGGCTGGGCGGCCACACGGCGCTGATTGCGGCGCGGCTGAAGAACGGGTTTGTGATCGCCAACGATCGCGACGGGCAATCGCTCGAGATGGCGCGGCAGAACACGCTCGAATTGGCGGAGCGCATCCGGTTTCACCAGGGCACCTTCGGGATGCTCCAGCAGACGGTACGCAGCGAGGGTTTGGAGAAAGTGGACGGCCTGCTGGCAGATTTGGGCGTCAGCCGGTACCAGTTGACGTCGCCCGAGAGAGGTTTTTCGATTTTGACAGATGGGCCGCTGGACATGCGCATGGACCCGACCCAGGGCATGACGGCGGCCGATCTGGTCAATCACACAGCCGAGAAGGCACTCGCCGATTTGATCTATCAACTCGGCGAAGAGAGGAGGGCGCGGAAGGTAGCCAGAGCAATCGTCCGCGCACGGCCCATACGGAGCACACTACATTTAGCCAATGTGGTGGAGCGGGCCGTGCACCGGACGGGCCGTCTGCATCCGGCCACGAAAACATTCATGGCCCTGCGGATGGCGGTAAACGACGAGCCTGGGGAGTTGGACCGGCTGCTCGAGACGGGGCCGAAGATTTTGGCGGAAGGCGGGCGGATGGCCGTGATCAGCTTCATGAGCCTGGACGACCGCAAAGTGAAAGTGCGATTTCGGGAACTGGCGCGGGAAGGGCGTGTCAGGCTTCTAACCAAACATCCGCTGGTGCCGGACGAGCGGGAAACGGCGGAGAACGCAGCCTCGCGCAGCGCCAAGCTGCGCGGCATCGAGATCATCGGAAAGAGGGAACCAGACCATGGCGACCATGCCAGCATTCCTAGATAGGACGAACGCGGGAGCAATCGCAGCCAGCGCCGGGTCGCGCGCCGCGCGTCTCGACAAAGATTCCAGCCGGCTGCGGCCGTTGCCGCTCGACGATGTGCTGTTCTACTCGAAGAAGGTGGACAACTCGCGATTGGAGCGGGCCGCGGACGCGCGCGCGCGTGGGGCGTGCTGGAGCGCGGTGGGAGCGGCGAGCGTGCTGCTGGTGCTGCTCACCGGCACGCTGGTGCCGACCCTGGCCGGGCGTCTGGAAGGGTACAAAATAGAAACGCTGAAGGGCGAGGAGCGGCGGCTGCTCGACGAGCGCCGCACGCTGGAGTTGCAGGAAGCCGAGCTGCTCAGCCCGGACCGTCTCCAGCAGATGGCCGAGGAGCAGAACCTGGTGGCGCCGCAGGCGGGCCAGGTGGTGCATCTGGACGGCAACAACTCGGGCAGCGCCGTTGCGCTGGCGAAGTAGCGGAAACGGGGGGCGTGATTGGCTCACGCAGCGCGGCATGCTGGAGCGTCGTCTGAAATGGCTGGCCGGACTTATCCTGATCTGGGGCGCGCTGATTTTCTGTAAACTGGTTTCCCTGCAGGTGGTTCATCACCGGCAATATGCCGGGCTGGCGCGGGCGCGCCAGGAACAGGTCAACAAGATCCCGGCTCCGCGGGGCACCATTTTCGACCGCACGGGTGCGCCGCTGGCGATGAGCGTCTCCACCCAATTAGTATTCGTCAATCCTAAGAAAGTGCCCGATCTAGGCGTCGCGGCCGACATCTTTTCCATGGTCCTGAGGATGGACCGCGCGGACCTGTATGCACGTCTGGAGGCTGCGCGCGAGGACGGGCGCGGCTACTTCGTGGTGAAGAAAAAGGCCACCTGGGAAGAGACCGAACGCCTGCGCGGGATGGGGTTCGACTGGATTCAGATCGACAGCGGCAGCGAACGGCATTACCCGAATGGGCCGCTGGCGGCGCACATTCTGGGCGGGGTGGACTTCGCGCAAAAGGGCAACTCCGGGATCGAAAAAGTGCTCGAAGCGGAGCTGGAAGGGGTGCCGGGCCAAGAGCGGTCGGTGAACGACGTCAAGGGACGACCCATCGAGGCGCTGGTGGAGTCGGAGCCGAAGCCGGGCGCGGTGCTGACGCTGACCATCGACGAGCGGCTGCAGTTCGCGGCGGAGCGCGAACTTGCGGCAGCGGCGGAGGCGAAGGGCGCGCACTGCGGGAGCGTAGTGGTGATGAACCCGCAGAATGGCGAGATCCTGGCGCTGGCGAGCTATCCCGCTTACGATCCCAACCTGGCGCCGGAGGGAAGCGAGAACCCGGAAGCGCGGTTGAATCACGCCAGCTCGGTTCCCTTCGAGCCCGGATCGGTGTTCAAGGTGATCACGCTGGCGGCGGCTCTGGAGACCACCCAATTGCGGCCGGAGAGCATGATCGACTGCGGGCGCGGTTCGATCACCCTGTTCGGACGGACGATTCACGAAGCGCACGGCGGATACGGCGTGATGTCGATGGCGGACGTGCTGAAGCACTCGAGCAACGTGGGCGCCATCCGGATCGGCATGACGGTGGGCGAAGCGCACATGCACGAATACGTACGCCGCTTCGGGTTCGGGGAAAGAACCGGGATATCGCTGCCGGCGGAATCGCGCGGCCGGCTGCGCAGCCTGGAGCGATGGAGCAAGGCCTCGCTGCCTTCCATCTCGATCGGGCAGGAAGTCTCGGTGACGGCGTTGCAGTTGGCGCAGGCGGCTTCGATCGTGGCCAACGGCGGTCTGCTGGTGAGGCCGCGGCTGGTGCTGAAAAAAGGCGGTCAGGCGGTTCCGATGGCGGCGCCGGTGCGGGCGATCAAGCCGGAGACGGCGATGACGATGCGGCAAATGATGGAAGGTGTGGTGTTGCCGGGAGGGACCGGGTACCCGGAGGCGCTGCTGGACGGATATTCGGCGGCGGGCAAAACCGGGTCCGCGCAGATTTACGATGTGGCCGCCAAGCACTATACGCACTACTACAACGGTTCGTTCATCGGGTTCGCGCCGCTCAATAACCCAGCCATCGTGGTGGTGGTGACGCTGAACGGGACGCACGGCAACCTGGGATTCGGCGGCAGGGCGGCGGCCCCGGTGTTTCATGCGGTGGCGACCGAAGCGCTGCGTGTGCTGGACGTTCCCAAGGACCTGCCGGAGAAGCCGGCGCGGCCGGTTGTCGCCGGCAACGCCGCGGACAAGGACGATCTGGCGATCGCGAACCTGGGGTCGCGCGAACCGAATATCCTGGAAGAAGGGGAAGAGGATGCGCCGGCAACACTTGTGACCGGGCCGACGGTTCCGGACTTCAAAGGGATGACCATGCGCGCGGTGCTGGCGGAAGCGGCCGAAAAAGGACTGCCGGTGATTCCGGACGGCAGCGGACTGGCGCGGCTGCAGAATCCGCCGGCGGGGAGCGCGTTGCGGCAGGGAGAACGGATTCGAGTGCGGTTCTCACGATGAAGTTGGGCGAGCTACTCTCGGGAATCCGGCTGCGCCGCCCGGCGCCGCGAGAGTTGGCGAACGCCGAGGTGACCGGGCTGGAGTACGATTCGCGCCGGGTGCGGGAGGGGTATCTCTTTTTCGCTTTTCCGGGCAGCCGGGCGGATGGCCGCGAGTTCGCGCGGGCGGCGCTGGAGCGGGGCGCGGTAGCGGTGGCGAGCGAATCGGCGGCGCCGGCGGGCCTGGAAGGGCGCTGGATCGAAGTGGATCACGGGCGGCGGGCGCTGGCGGGCGCGGCCCGGCTGTTCTACGACAAGCCGGACGAGCAGGTGGCACTAACGGGCATCACCGGAACCAACGGAAAAACCACCACCGGATTTCTGATCGATTCGGTGTTGCGCGCAGCCGGGCTGACCACCGCCCTGGTGGGCACGATTGAGTATCATCTGGCGGGACGCGTGCTGCCGGCCGTGAATACGACGCCGGAATCGCTGGACCTGATCAAGCTGCTGGCCGAATTGCACGGCGAGGGCGGCACGCACGCCACCATGGAGGTTTCCTCGCACGCGCTCGAACTGGGGCGGGTGTACGGGCTGCGCTTCCATACCGCGGTGTGGACCAACCTGACGCGCGATCACCTGGATTTTCACGGCACGATGGAGGCTTACTTCGCGGCCAAGCAAAAGCTGCTCTTGGGCGTGGGCGGCGAGCCGCCGGCGTTCGCCGTGCTGAACCGGGACGACAGCTACGCGCGCAGCCTCGAAACCGCGGCCGAGACGCGGGTGCTCTGGTACGGGCTGGGACAGGACCCGGATCTGCGGGCGCTGCACATCGCGCCCGGAAGCCAGCGGCTGCGCTTCGACGTGCAGTATGGCAAGCAGCGTTTCGCGGTGGAATCGGCTCTGATCGGCAAGATCAACGTGTATAACATTCTGGCGGCGTGCGGAGCGGGGATTTCCTATGGCCTGGCGCCGGAAGCGATCGCGCGTGGGATTGCCGCGTTGAAGGCTGTGCCGGGGCGCTTCGAGCGAATCGACGAAGGGCAGCCGTTCGTGGTGGTGGTGGATTATGCTCACACCCCGGATGCCTTGCAGAACGTGATTGCGGTGGCGCGCGGGTTGAATCCCAAGCGGGTGATCACGCTGTTCGGATGCGGCGGCGACCGCGACCGCACCAAGCGTCCGCTGATGGGGCAGGCGGCGGCGGAGCTGAGCGATTTCGTGGTGCTGACCAGCGACAACCCGCGTTCGGAAGATCCGCTGAAGATCATGAACGACGCGCTGGTGGGGATCCGCCGGGTGGACAAGCCGCACGTGGTGGAACCGGACCGGGCGGCGGCCATCGCGCGCGCTCTCACCGAAGCGCGCGAAGGAGACCTGGTGATTCTGGCTGGGAAGGGTCACGAGACATACCAGGTTCTGCAGGACAAGACGATTGCGTTCGACGACCGGGCGGTGGCCCGCGAAGTGCTGCGAGGTTATGGGTATCATCCGCCGGATTGAACCATGACCTTGGATCTACAGGAAGTTGCGCGCGCGATGGGGGCCGCGGGCGAGGCGGCGGCGCTGCCGGTGGCGGGTTGGAGCGTGGACACCCGGACACAGCAGCCGGGCGATGTGTATTTTGCGCTACGCGGGGCGACTCGCGACGGCCACGATTTTGTGCCGCGGGCGCTCGAGCAAGGCGCCGCGGCGGTGGTGGTGGAAGCGGCGCGGGGCGCGGGCGCGGACGGCAAAGCGCTGCGGGTGGCGGACACGCTGGTGGCGCTCGAGGATCTGGGCGCGTGGGCGCGGCGGAGGTGGGGCGGAACGGTGATCGGGGTGACGGGCAGCGCGGGGAAGACTACCACCAAGGACGCGATTGCGCATCTGCTCGAAGTGCGCGGGCCTGTCGGGCGGACGGTGGGGAATCTGAACAACCACATCGGCGTGCCGCTTTCGATTCTGCGGCTGCCGGACGCGGCGCGGACGGCGGTGCTCGAAATGGGGATGAATCACGCGGGAGAGATTCGCGTGCTCGCCGGCATGGCGCGGCCCGAGATCGGCGTGGTGACCAACGTGGGGTACGCGCACGTGGAGTTTTTCGATTCGATCGACGGCATCGCGGCGGCCAAGCGGGAGTTGATCGAGAGCCTGCCGCGGGACGGCGTAGCGGTGCTGAATGCCGACGATGCGCGCGTCAGCGGTTTTCGCGATGTGCACCCGGGGCGCACGGTGACGTTCGGTTTTTCTTTAGACGCGGACGTGCGGGCGGAAGGCGTGGCGGCGAGCGGCACGGGGACGCGGTTTCGCGCGCTGGGCGTCGACTTCGAGACCACTCTCGCGGGCACGCACGCGGTGATGAACCTGCTGGCGGCGCTGGCGGTTTCGCGCGTGCTGGAGATTCCACCCGACGGGCTGCGCGAGGCGGTGGCGAGCTTCACGGTGGATTCGATGCGCGGCGGGCGCTCGGTCCACAACGGGATCGTGGTGTGGAACGACTGCTACAACTCGAATCCGGAGGCCGCGCAGCGGATGATCGACGTGCTCAGCCAGACGCGCGCGGCGCGGCGCATCGCGGTGCTGGGCGAGATGTTGGAACTGGGGCACGCCGCCGAGGCGCTGCACCGCCAGGTGGGCGCTTACGCGGCGCGGCACGGAGTGGACGTGCTGATCGGCGTGCGCGGCCAGGCGCGGCTGATGGTGGAAGCGGCGGCCGCCGACGGAGTTGGCTCGGCGCAGTTTTTCGAGGACCCGGTTGAGGCGGGGGAATTCGTCCGCGGCATGGCGCACGCGGGGGACGCGGTGCTGTTCAAAGGCTCGCGCGGGGTGCGCATGGAGCGGGCGTTCGAAAGGTTTCAAGCGGAGGCCCGGCCGAGCTCCCGACCGCCGCGCCACCCCTGAGCTAACGCGATGCTTTACTATCTACTCTACGAACTGCTCTTCCGGCACGTGAGCGCCTTCCGCGTTTTCCGCTACACCACCTTTCGCACCGCGTTTGCCAGCATGACGGCGCTGTTCCTGTGCATCGCGCTGGGGCCGTGGCTGATCGCGAAACTGCGGCAGTTTCAAATCGGCCAGTTCATCCGCGAGGAAGGCCCGAAGTCGCACCAGAGTAAGGCCGGGACGCCGACCATGGGCGGGGTGCTGATCATCATTTCGATCGTCATCCCGACCCTGCTGTGGGCGGACCTGCGCAACGTTTACGTGTGGGTGGCGATGGCCGCGCTGGTGGGCTACGGGTGGATCGGATTTCTGGACGATTACGCCAAGCTCACCAACCGGCGCAACCTGGGAATGTCCGGCAGGCGGAAACTCTTTTACCAGTTTGTATTGGGCTTCGCCTTCGCCGCCACGCTGCTGGTGATGCGCGCCCACGGGCAGTTTTCCACCGCGCTGAACATCCCGTTCATCAAGAGTTATCAGCCCTCGCTGTTGATCGGCGGGCTGCTCCGGAACCCCTGGACATACCTGTTCGGCGTGCTGCCGTTCGTGGTGTTCGTGGCGCTGGTGGTGGTGTTTTTGTCGAACGCGGTGAACCTGACGGATGGACTGGACGGCCTGGCGATCGGGCTGATGGTGATTTCGGCGGGCGCGCTGACGGTGCTGACCTATGCCGGCGGGCACGCACAACTGGCCGAGTACCTGCAACTGGCGCGCAATCCGCACTCGTCAGAGCTGACGGTGTTTTGCGGCTCGATGACCGGCGCCAGTCTGGGATTCCTGTGGTACAACGCGCACCCGGCGGAGATCTTCATGGGCGACGTCGGGTCGCTGGGATTGGGCGGCGGGATGGCGGTGGTGGCGGTGCTGATCAAACAGGAAGTGCTACTGCTCTTCATCGGCGGCATTTTCATTCTGGAGGCGGTTTCGGTGATTCTGCAGGTGGGCAGCTACAGGCTGCGCCACGGCAAGCGCATATTCAAGATGGCGCCGCTGCACCATCATTTCGAGCAACTGGGATGGACGGAATCGAAGATCATCGCGCGCTTCTGGATCGCGGGGCTGGTGATGGCGCTGTTCGCGCTGACGACGCTGAAACTGAGATGACCACGAATTGGGCCGGCGCCAGAGTGCTGGTGGTCGGGATGAAAAAATCGGGGTTGGCATCGGCGCAACTGCTCGGCCGGCTGGGCGCGCGCGTGCGTGCCACGGACCTGAAGCCGCTGGACGAACTGGGCGAGGCGGCAGAGGTGCTCGAGCGCTTGGCGATCCCATTCGAATTGCAGACGCCGGCAGTATTCTTGGAGTGCGACGCGGTGGTGATCTCGCCCGACGTGCCGGCGGATCTGGCTCCGCTCGAAGAGGCGCGTGCGCGTGGGGTGAACGTGATCGGCGAAGTCGAACTGGCGGCGCCGTATCTGAAGGGGCGCGCGATCGGCGTCACCGGCTCTAACGGGAAGACCACCACCACCAGCCTGATCGGCCACATTCTGCGCGCGGCGGGCCTGGAAACGCAGGTCGGCGGCAACATCGGGACGCCGGTGACGGCGATGATCGCGACATCGTACGAGGACGGCTGGAATGTGCTGGAGCTTTCCAGTTTTCAACTCGAGACTACCGCCGACTTCCACGCGCATGTTGGGCTGGCGCTGAACGTCACGCAGAATCATCTGGACCGGCATCACACCTTCGAGAATTACGCGGCGGCCAAGGCCCGGCTGTTTCGCAACATGACCGCCAGCGACTTCGCCATTCTGAACGCGGACGATCCAGTGACGGCCGGCTACGCCAGCCAGACGGCGGCGACGGTGGAATGGTTCAGCGGCACGCGCGAAGTGGAGCGCGGCGCGCACTTGCGCGGCCAAGAACTGGTGCTCGACGGGAAACCGCTTATGGAAGCCGGCGAAATTCCGCTCCGCGGCCGGCACAATGTGGAGAACGTGCTGGCGGCTTCGATCGCCGCCGCGCGCGCTGGCGTCAAGAGCGACATGATTGCCGCCGCGGTGCGGACGTTTCAGGCCGTCGAACACCGGCTGGAATTTGTGCGCAAGGTAGGCGGCATCGACTTCTATAACGATTCGAAAGCCACCAGCGTGGACGCCACGTTGAAGGCGCTGGACGCATTTTCGGGCGGCCTGTGGGTGATTCTGGGCGGCAAGGACAAGGGGCTGGATTTTTCGGCGTTGCGCGAGCCGCTCGAGAGGAAAGCGCACGCGGCGCTGCTGATTGGCGCGGCGGCGCCGAAGCTCGTCCGGCAATTGCGCGGGGCGGTGCCGCTGGTGGAATCGGGCACGCTCGAGGCGGCGATTCAGTATGGCTACCAGAACGGCCGCGAGGGCGACACGGTGCTGCTGGCGCCGGCCTGCGCCAGTTTCGACCAATTCCGCAGCTTCGAGCATCGCGGGGAAGCGTTCAAACAAATCGTGAACCAACTCGAGCGGGAGAACTGACATGCCGCAAAGGCTCAAGACCGACTGGATTCTTTTCGCCGCCGTGCTGGCTCTGGTGCTGTTCGGCCTGCTGATCGTCTACAGCGCTTCGTCGATCATGGCCCGGCTGGACGCGCGCTACAACTCGAGCTGGTATTTCGCGATCCGCCAGGCGGGCTACGCGGTGGTGGCGGTGGTGGTGATGATGGCGCTCAAGCGCACCCATTACCGCGTGTTCCAGAATCCGGCGGTGGCTTTCAGCGCCGTCGGCGTGGCGCTGATGCTGCTGTTCGCGGTGTACTTCGTGGACGCGTCGCACCACCGGTGGCTGCGGCTGGGAGGGCCGGTGGGAGTGCAGCCGTCGGAACTGGCCAAGCCGGCGCTGGTGATCTTCCTGGCGTTCTTCGTCACCTGGCGCGCGCGGGCCATCAACACGCGGCACACGCTGGTACCGGCGGCGCTGGCGGTGGGGTTTCTGATTTTCGCGGTGGTGGTGCCGGACCTGGGAACGGCGGTGGTGCTGGGCGTGGCCGCCATGGTGGTGTTCTTCGTGGCCGGGCTGCAATGGCGGTACTGCTTCATTGTGGCGGCGGTGGCGCTGCTGGGGCTGGTGGTTTCGATTTTCGCGGAGCCTTATCGGTTGGGGCGGGTGGTCCGTTTCTTCGACCGCGATTTCCGCTACGTGTCCCGCATCGACCCGCACGGCTGGATCAAAGCGCGCAGCGAGCAAACGCTGCGTACGCGGGATACGAACTACCAGTTGGAGCAATCGCAGATCGCGGTGGGCGCGGGCGGCGTGGGCGGCGTGGGATTGATGAACGGGCGGCAGAAGCTGATGTATTTGCCGGAGGCCCACACCGATTTCATTTACGCGGTGGCCGGTGAGGAGATGGGCCTGGTCGGGACGGCTGGTTTGCTGGCCGGGTTCCTGGTGATCCTGTGGCGCGGGCTGCGGGCCGCGCGGCGCGTGAACGACGATTTCGGCCGCTACCTGGCGCTGGGGGTGACGGTGGTGGTGGTGGTGCAGGGGTTCATCAACATGAGCGTGGTGTTGGGCCTGATGCCGACCAAGGGCATTCCGCTGCCGATGATCAGCTATGGCGGCAGCTCGCTGGTGAGCACGCTGGCGCTGCTGGGAATTCTGATGAACGTGAGCGAGCATGCGGGGTAAGCCACCCGCGCGCGCCCCGTTTCTGATGGCCGGCGGAGGAACGGGCGGGCACGTGATTCCGGCGCTGGCAGTGGCGCGGGAGTTGCGGCGGCGGGGCCACGAGGTGTTCTTTGTGGGAACCCAGCGGGGCCTCGAAGCGAGGCTGGTTCCGGCCGAAGGGTTCGAGTTGAGAACGATCGAAATCGGCGGCCTGAATCGAGTCGGCGCGCGCCAGAGACTGGCGACGCTGGCGCGTTTGCCGTTCGTCACGCTAGCCTCGATGACCTATCGCGCTTCGGCGGTTTTCAGCATGGGCGGATACGTGGCCGGGCCGCCGGTGGTGGCGGCGCTGGTAAAACGCGTTCCAGTGGTGGTGATGGAGCCGAACGCGATTCCCGGATTCACCAATCGCGCAATCGGGCGGCTGGTGCAGCGCGCGCTGGTCGCATTTCCGGAAACCACGCGGTACTTCGCGCGGGGCAGGTCCGAGCTGACCGGGTTGCCGGTGCGGGAGGAATTCTTCGCGATCCCGCCGAAGCCGCGGGGCGATCGGCTGAACCTGCTGATCACGGGCGGCAGCCAGGGGTCGCGCACGCTCAACCGGGCCAGCCGGGAAAGCTGGCCGCTGTTCCGCGCGGCTGGGTTTCGGGTTCGCATCGTACACCAATGCGGCGTGAACGAGGCGGCAGAGATGCGGCAGGCGTTTGCGGCCTCCGGTTTGGAGGGAGAGGTGACGCCGTTCATCGCCGACATGCCGGCGGCATTCGGCGAGGCCGACCTGGTGGTGTGCCGTTCCGGCGCGGGCGCCGTTTCGGAGCTGGCCGCGGCGGGCAAGCCTTCCATTCTGGTTCCATTCCCGTTCGCCACCGACGATCACCAGATGCGCAATGCGGAAGCCATCGAGCGGGGCGGCGGAGCGCGCCTGGTCCGCGACGCCGGGATGAACGGAGAACGCCTGTACACGCTGTTACGCGAGTTGGCGGAGACGGAGGGCGCGCTGGAGCGGATGGGCGCGGCGGCGCGCCAGTTCGCGCGGCCCGGGGCAGCGCGGCGGGCGGCGGAAATCATGGAGGAGGTAGCGCGGTGGTAGGGCGGGTTGAGTGGCGCAGGCCCGGAAGAAAAACCGGCAAGCTAAAGCATGCCCCGCCAAAGCCGGCGGTGGGGCATGTATTAGCTTGCTCAGTAGTGCTTTTTCGATTGACAGTTGGCGCGCGAGCCGAAACAATATAACAAGGAAATGTTTTTTCGTCCACAACACTTTCACTTCACCGGAATCGGCGGTATCGGCATGAGCGGCATCGCCGAGGTGCTGCTGAACCTGGGGTACGAGATCAGCGGCTCGGATCTGCGGCTCTCGGCCACCACGGAGCGGCTGGCCGGCCTGGGGGCGCGGATCTACGAAGGCCACGCCGCGTCCAACCTGGCTGGGGCGCGCGCGCTGGTGGTGAGCTCGGCGGTGGACGAGCAGAATCCCGAGGTTGTCGAGGCGCGGCGGCTGCAAATCCCGGTGATCCCGCGCGGAGAGCTGCTGGCGGAGCTGATGCGCCTGAAGTACGGCATCGCGGTGGCGGGCAGCCATGGCAAGACCACCACTACCTCCATGGCGGCGACGATTCTGAGCTGCGCCGGCCTGGACCCGACGGTGGTGGTGGGCGGCAAGGTCGGCACCATGGGCGGCGCCAACGCCAGAGTGGGACGCAGCGATTTTCTGGTGGCGGAATCGGACGAAAGCGACGGCTCGTTCGTCAAGCTGGCGCCGATTGTGGCGGTGGTCACCAATATCGACCGCGAGCACCTGGACCACTATCCGTCGCTCGAGGCGATTCAGGCGGCGTTCATCGAGTTCGTCAACAAGGTGCCGTTCTACGGCGCCGCGATCGTCTGCCTGGACGACGCCAACGTGCAGGGCATCCTGCCCGAAATCCGGCGGCGCACGATTACTTACGGCACCACGGCGCAGGCCGATATGGAAGCCGGCGAGATCGCGTGCGGTTCTTTCTCGAGCGACTTCCGGCTGCGCGCGCGCGGGAACGACCTGGGCCGGTTCCACTTGCGGATTCCCGGCCGGCACAACGTGTTGAACGCGACCGCGGCGGTGACGGTCGCGCTGGAACTCGAAGTGAAGCCGGATGCGATTCGCGAAGCGCTGGCAACCTTCAGCGGGGTGGACCGCCGTTTTCAGGTGCGCGGCAAGGAGCGGGGGATCACGGTGGTGGACGATTACGGCCACCATCCGACCGAGATTCGGGCGACGCTCGAGGGGGCGCGCCTGTGCGGCTTTGACCGCATCCACGTGCTGTTCCAGCCGCACCGCTACTCGAGGACGTTTCACCTGATGGACGAATTCGGGGGCGCGTTCCATCAAGCCGACAGCGTGTTCGTGCTGGACATTTACGGGGCTTCGGAGAAGCCCATCGAGGGCGTGACGGCGGAAGCGCTGGTGGAGCGGATCCGGCAATTCGGCCACCGCTCGGTGGAGTACGCGGGGACGATGGCGCGCGGCGTGGAGGACCTGCTGGCGGTGGCGCGCGCGGGCGACCTGGTGCTCACGCTGGGCGCCGGCAACGTGTGGCAGGCGGGCGAACAGGTATTGGAGCGATTGCGGGCGGAGGCAGCCGATGCCGCGCGATAACAAGAAAAGCGGCGGGATTCGCTGGCGGCTGTGGCTGGGCCTGGCGGCGGCGTGCCTGGTGTGCGCCTCCACCGCGGCGGCGGCGCTGAAGCTGCGCGACTACCTCTCCACCGACCCGCGGTTCACGCTGGCGCGAGACCGCCAGGACGCGCTGACGATCACAGGGCTGCGCTACGCACCGCGAGCGAAGGTGCGGCACGTTTTCGACGCCGATTTCGGCCACGGAATTCTGGCCGTTCCGCTGGCCGAGCGGCAGCGCCGTCTGCTGGCGATCGATTGGGTGGAAGATGCGTCGGTTTCGCGCGTCTGGCCGGACCGGCTGGCGGTGCGCATCCGCGAGCGGAATCCCGTGGCGTTCGTCTTCCTGCGGGGCGGCGTGGCGCTGATCGACGCAGAGGGCGTGCTGCTGGAGCCGCCGCCGCAGCAGGCCTCGTTTACGTTTCCCGTGCTGAGCGGAATCCGCGAGGACTCGACGGAAGATACGCGGCGCGAGCGGGTGCAGGCGCTGCTGCGGCTGGAAGCGGATCTGGGCTACCTGGCCAAGGATGTCTCCGAAGTGGATGCCTCCGATCCGGAGAATATGCGCGTGGTGGTCCAGGTGGATCACCAGGCCGTGTCGCTACTTCTGGGCGACGCGAACTATGGGCGGCGCTATCAGAATTTTCTCGGTCACTTTCAGGAGATCGAGCAGCGGTCGCCGCGGGCGAGGACCTTCGACCTGCGGCTGGAAGATCGCATCACCGCAAAGGAATAAGGAATAAGGAAGTAAAGGATTATGCCGGACAAACCGATATACGCAGTGGGACTCGACGCGGGCAGCACGAAGACGCGCATGGTGGTTTGCGCGCTGGAGGACCGGCTGCGTCTGCTTGGATGCGCGGTGGTGGAATCGCAGGGCTGGTCGAAGGGATCGATCGCGGATCAGCGGGCGGTGACCGAATCGGTTCTGGCGGCTCTGGAAGAAGCGGAGCGGAGCGCGGGCGTTTCGGTGGAGTCGGCGGTGGTCGGGATGGGCGGCTCCAGCTTGCGCGGGGCGGCCGGGCGCGGTGTGGTGGAGCTGGGTTACCCGCGGGAAATTCACCAGCGCGACGTGAACCGGGTGAAGGAGCACGCGGCGAACGTACAGTTGGCGGAAGACCGCATGGTGCTGCAAGTGTACCCGCAGGATTTCGTGGTGGACGATCATCCGGGCCACCGCGAGCCGCGCAAAATGACGGCAGCGCGGCTGGAGCTGAACGTTCACCTGTTGACGGCTTCGGTGCAGGAACACAGCGCGCTGGTGGGCGCGGTGAACCGGGCGCACCTGTTGGTGGAAGAGACGGTCTTCGAGGCGCAGGCGGCCTGGTACGCGGCGGTGAAGCCGGAGGAGAGGCGCGAGGGCGTAGCGGTGTTGGACATCGGCGCCGAGTCCACTTCCCTGGTGGTGTACTACGACGAGGCCATGTGCCTGGCTTCCAACGTGCGGGTTTGCGGTAGCCACTTTACCAGCGACCTGGCGCGCGGCCTGTGCGTCAACCCGGCTGAGGCCGAGCTGGTCAAAATCGAATACGGGCGCGCGCGCGCGGCGGGTTCACCCGAGAACATCCTGGTGGAATTGCCGGCGCCGGAGGGCCGCGGGCCACGGCAGGCGCCGATGAGGCACGTGGACCTGATCCTGGAATCGCGCGCTCGCGACCTGTTTCGACTGGTGCGCGGCGAACTGGCGCGGGTGGGCATGGAGCACGCGCTGCTCGGCGGCGTCTTCCTGGCCGGCGGCGGGGCACGACTGACGGAGATTCTCGAAGTGGCGGCGGACGAATTGGGGTGCCAGTCGCGATTCGGACTGGTGGAGGGAATCGACGATTGGCCGAAGTCGATGGGCACCCCGGACTGGTGCACCGCGGCCGGCCTGGCGATGTACTCGGCAAAACTGAAGGAGCAGACCGAACGGCAGCGGGCCGTGGTGGGTTGGTTGAGCAAGATACTGTAGCGGGAGGCGAAGAAGAAAATGGGGCTGATGGACTCGCGTATCGACGATTTCAAATACGAAATTGCGGAAGAATCGCGCCAAGGGACCCAGATCAAGGTGGTTGGCGTGGGTGGCGGCGGGTGCAACGCCGTGGCGCGCATGGTGCGGGAAGGCCTGGAGGGGGTGGACTTCTGTGTGATGAACACGGACCTGCAGGCGCTCGAGGCGGTGGAAGTTCCGCACAAGCTGCAACTGGGGCCGAAGCTCACCAGGGGGCTGGGCGCCGGGGCCAATCCGGAAGTCGGCCAGCAGGCGGCGCTCGAAAACACCGACCACATTCTGGAGGTGCTGGAGGGCGCCGACATGGTGTTCGTCACCGCCGGACTGGGCGGAGGAACCGGAACCGGCGCGGCGCCGGTGATCGCCAGCCTGGCCAAGGAAATGGGCGCGCTGACGGTGGCCGTGGTGACCAAACCGTTCGGATTCGAAGGCCCGCGGCGTATGCGGCTGGCCGAAGAGGGACTGCGCAGACTGGCCACGGCGGTGGATACAGTGATCGCGATTCCCAACGACCGGCTGCTGGCGCTGGTGCCGCGCGGCACGAGTTTCTTCGAGGCGTTCAAAGTGGCGGACGACCTGCTGCGGCAGGCGGTGCAAGGCATCAGCGACATCATCACCACGCCGGGGTTGATCAACCGCGACTTCTCGGACATCAAGGCCACCATGCTGGGCATGGGCTACGCGATGATGGGTACGGCGGTGGGACGCGGCGAGAAGGCGGCGGTGGACGCGGCGCGCCATGCCATCAGTTGCCCGCTGCTGGAGGACTCGCGCATCGCCGGCTCGCGAGGCATCCTGATCAACATCACCGGTTCCAGCCGCCTGGGGCTGCACGAAGTGAATGAGGCGTGCTCGATCATCCGCGAGGCGGCCGAATGCGAAGATGCGCAGATCAACTTCGGCGTGATTCTCAACGAGAGCTTGGCGGACGCGGTGAAGATCACCGTGATCGCCACCGGGTTCCAGCCCGACCAAGCGCTCCAGCCCGGGCAAACAGCCGTGGCCGCGGAGCGCCGTTCCGGTGCGGTGACCAGAGTGCGGTCGCTGGGCGCGGAGGCCGAACCTATTCCGCCGGCGGCGTTGCCGGAGCCCGCGCTCGCAGCCGCCGCGCAGGCCGACGAGACGGCCGGGCGCGCCGGGGAGGAAGCCTCCATGGAATTCGATCTGGAAGACTTGGACACGCCGGCGTTCATGCGGCAGGGGCGGCTGCTGAATTGAGGGTTGGGCGGAAAAACTGTAGAAACCGCTCAAAGCCTGTGCTAGATCTAGGACCGGTTGGCAGGCGAAAGCGCCTGCCCCACTCGCTCAAGATCCTTCGACAGCAAAGTGGGACAGACGCTTTCGTCTGTCAACCGGCCTGCTTCGCCGGGCATCACGAAGAGTCGCCACGCGGCACGCATGAGTGCGTGCGCCACAACTGCCGACGCCGGTTATAATCGGAGTTCCCCATGAAAGCTCGCGTATTTGTTTCCTTGAAGAGAACGGTGCTCGACCCGCAGGGGCAGACGGTGCGCGCCGCGCTCCGGAGCCTTGGCTATCCGGCCATAGAGGATGTGCGCCAGGGCAAGTTTTTCGATATCGCCATCGCCGGCGGAGTGACCCGCGAACAGGCGCAGAAGGATATCGAGACCATCGCTCACGATGTGCTCGCCAATCCGGTGATTGAAGAGTATCGCGTGGAATTGCTGGACTGAGCGGGCCCGGCGGACGGCCCGGCCAGTGATTTCGCATCCAGCGTTCCGACGATTGCGGCCGCGTGCCCGGCGCGCAATGGGCGAGGAGCCGCCCACGAATCGGATCCGAATCGCCGTCGAGAAGGATATCGCCCAGGCTGTGATAGACTGTTGCGGTAGTAATGCGGCCCCAGGCGGTCAGGACGTTTGTTGTTTGCGTGGCGCGTGCGACAAGTGGGGCGTCGCCGGAGAGAGGCGAGCCCGGCACCGCGATTTTGGTATTCATCGGAGTCGGAAGACCCGCCAGTCTAGGCGAGACCCCATGAGCGAAACGGAGCAGAAATACGAGTATCAGCCCTCCAGGATCGAACCGGATTCCGCGCGCGCGTTGAGCTTACTGAAGTCACGAATCCCCAATCGCACTACGCGAGGCGGCGTGCCGGCTCTCGATCCGATAGCATTGCGGGAAATTTCCGCTCAGTTTGCCGCACTCGATATCACAGTCCAAGACATGGGGGTAGTCCCCGAGGAATTTGATGCTTATCTCCGTGCCGCGGACTACGGGGCGCGGTATCCTGCTTACTATCCGTTCAACCTGACGGAAAAGGCTTTTGAGCACTGGGTCTCAATACAGTTGCTCGATCCTGGATCATCCGATTTGTTGATCGATATTGCGAGCGAGGGATCGGCTCTGCCGGACATTGTCCGCCGTTTGAGGAAAAGCGAGTGCTTCGCCCAGGACATCATGTACGAACCCGGAGTACATGGCCAGCGTATCGGTGGGGATGCATGTCACATGCCACTCTGCGACGGCTTCGCCTCGAAGGCGACTCTAACCTGTTCGCTCGAGCATTTTGAGTCCAACGGCGACATTGAGCTGTTCCGCGAATTGGGGCGGGTGCTTCAGCCTGGCGGGCAGGTCTGCGTGGTCCCGCTCTACCTGTACAAGGAGCCCGCCGTCCAGACAGACGCGCGATATTCCGCCCTCTGCGACATGAACTTCGATGAGGGTGCGGCCGTTTTCTGCGCCGATGGCTGGGGCAACCGGCACGGCCGATTCTATTCACCGGGATCGCTGTTGGAACGGATCATGCGTCCGCACGCGAGCGTGTTCAGCTTCACCGTATACCAGCTCCAGGGTACGCAGGCGATTTCCGGCGAGATCTACGCCAGGTGGGCGCTGCTGGCCCGCCGGCTGTCGGTATGACGACGGTTTGGACTAGCGTCAAGCGGCCCGTCGTTGAGATTCCGGCAGGGATGCAAAGGCTTCCGTTCTAACATGCGAACCTCCAAAGTGTCCGTTCTCGTCCCGCTTTATAACGAAGAGGAATTTGTCGAGACTCTCCTCGAGAGGGTACTGGACGCGCCGATCGGCGGCATGGAACTTGAGATTGTGGTGGTGGACGACGGGTCCACCGACGGATCCGCCGAAGTCGTGGCGGCCATGGCGGCCCGGCATGGGGACGTAATCCGGCTGGTCCGGCACGACCGGAATCGCGGAAAGGGGGCGGCGCTCCGCACTGCCATCGAACACGCCACCGGCGAGTTCGCGATCATTCAAGACGCCGACCTAGAGTACGATCCTCGCGAATATGGCAAGCTGCTGGACCCGCTGGTCAGCGGAGAAGCCGACGCGGTCTACGGTTCGCGGTTCATGTTTTCCGGTGAGCGGAGAGTACTCTACTTTTGGCACTCGGTAGCCAACTGGTTACTGACTGGGCTGTGCAACCTGGTGGCGGACTTGAACCTGAGCGATATGGAGACCTGCTACAAGGCTCTGCGGATGTCTCTGTTGAAGAGCATTCCCATCCGGAGCGACCGGTTTGGAGTGGAGCCGGAACTCACTATCAAGCTGGCTCGGCGTGAGGCGCGGATCTACGAAACAGCCATCAGCTATCATGGGCGCTCCTACAGTGACGGAAAGAAGATTGGTCTGAAAGACGCCTTCGAGGCGGTCTACGTCATCTTTCGCTATGCCTGGACGCGGGATATTTACAGAGCCTCGGGTCCTGGCATCTTAGAAGCATTCTCTGGCGCTGCGCGTTTCAACCGTTGGATGGCTGACACAATACTTCCGTTTCTGGGCAAGGAAGTGGCCGAGATCGGGGCAGGCATCGGAAATCTGACCAAGGTGCTGATTGCCCGGCGGTCGCGCTATGTGGCCCTGGACATCGACGAGGAACATCTGGCTCGTTTGAAAGCGAGATTCCACCATCGGCCTCGCCTGGAGGTGCGCCACTGTGACCTGGGAAACCCGGAGGACTTTGCGCCATTAGCCGGCCAGATGGACTCGGTGGTCTGCTTGAACGTGCTGGAACATGTGGAGGACGACCAGACGGGTCTGCGCAATATCCATACAATTCTGAAGTCAGGCGGTCTCGCAATCATCCTGGTTCCACACGATCAGAGGATATTCGGTGCGGCGGACAGGGCATTGGGGCACTACCGGCGTTATTCGCATGAGGAACTGCGGCAACGGATGGAGCAGGCTGGCTTTGAGGTTCGGCGAATCGTGGACTTCAATCGGATTTCCCGGCCGGGGTGGTATATCAGCGGCTGCCTCCTCAACAGAGCTGACATCAGCCCTCTGGCGTTGAGAACCTTCGACCGATTCGTGTGGCTGTGGCGCAGGATAGACCATCTTCTACCCTGGCCGCCTACCTCGATCATCGCGATCGGCGCCAAACAGTAGGAACGGCAGATCTCTTCGGCCCAACCGGGCCAGGCGCTGACCACGTGACCGGAAGTTATTTGTTAACATGGGAGCTTCGACTTACGGGAACCTGCGCCTGGCCGGTTCTGTGCTCGTGTCTCATGATGGATATCTTGAGATTCTGTGGGTGACTGCTTCGCTCCGTTCGTGGCCGGCGTCTTCCGGGCCGTGAGTGACTTGAAGACGGCTCACTCAAGCAGACACCAGCCGGGACGAATCTTGGAGCGGACTGGCACATGAATCTTGCGGGCATACTCGTCGTTCTTCCTCTGGCGGCATTTGCGCTGTCTTTTGCGGTTTTCCGTGCGAAAGGCAGCGGCTGGCGTTCTGCGGCAATCGACGCTGCTACCGTTTGGGGCGTTGCGGTCGTCGTGTTCACCGAAGGGCTAGGCGCGTTCCACCAGCTCACGGTGGTTGGGCTCTCCCTGGCATGGGGGGGCGCCGACGTGCTGGCGGCAGCGTATCTTTACCGAACCGCTCGAAGAAGCGGACCAACCCCGATCCGAGCACGGGACTCCGGCCTGCTCTCTAGAGCTCTCGCCCAGTTAAGAGACGTTGAGGATCCGGCTCTGATCGCGCTGGTTGTCATCTTGATCGGGCTGGTCGGTCTGACAGCCATCGTGTGTCCGCCCAATACGTGGGATGCGATGGAATACCACATGCCGCGTATTGTTCACTGGCTGCAAAATCAAAGCGTCAACTTCTACGCCACGAACGAGACAAAGCAATTATACATGGCCCCCTGGAGCGAGTACGCCATGCTCCAGTTGCACGCATTATCGGGCGGCGATCGATTGGACAACCTGGTGCAGTGGTTCGGCCTGGTGGGCAGCATACTGTGCGTGACCCTGATCGCCCAGTTGCTCGGAGCGGGCTACCGAGGCCAAGTGCTGGCGGGGGTGATTTGCGCCACTATTCCGCAAGGGCTGCTCGAGGCCTCCGGCGCCAAGAACGACGTCACGGTCGCCTTCTGGCTCGTGGTTCTCACCTATTACCTGTTCAGCTTGAAGTCTGAGTTGACCTGGTGGAGGTCGCTAGCCGTTGGCAGTGCTCTGGGACTCGCTTGCCTCACGAAGGGGACAGCATGGGTATTGGCGCCCCCGATCCTGTTCGTGGCCGTAGCGATCTGGTTCTGGAGGGAGAGGCGGCGCATAGATGGCTTCCTCGTGCTGGTTGGAATCACGCTGCTAGCGCTGAACGCGGGGTACATGCTGCGGAACTATCGTCTGTACGGCGCGCCGTTGGGTCCAACGGCTCTGGCGCCGCCAAAGGGCTTCAAAGTGTCCAATAACAGAGTCAGTGCCGGAGTGGTGGTCTCGAACGCGCTCAGAAACGCGGCACTGCATATGGGAACACCGAGTGCCGCACTTAACAGCCAGATAGAGGCGGGAATCGACCGCATCATCAGAGCAACTGGCGAGGATCCCAACGACCCGGACTCAACTTGGGATCTCACCGTTTTTCATGTGCCAGGCATGTCGCGCCACGAAGCGACGGCCGGCAACCCGCTGCACCTTGTCCTGATCCTGCTGACGCTTGCGATTCTGCCCTTCGTATGGCGCAGACGTCAGCTCGGGATGGCGCTCGCGCTGTCGATCAGTTTGACGGGGGCGTTTCTTCTATTTTGTGCGGGTCTTAAATGGCAGCCGTGGAACACTCGATTGCACTTTGCCTTGTTTGTGATCTGGTCGCCGGTCGTGGGTGCGGTCTTGGACCGGACACTACCGCGGGTCGCCGCCGCACTGCTCTGCGCCACGCTCGTGCTGGCCGCAACGCCGATGGTCCTTGAGAACCAGATCAGACCGCTTGTCGGTGGCGAGTTGAGCATCTTCAACCAGCCCAGAAGCGCCCTTTACTTCGCTGAGGATCGCGCTCTGTTGGACTCATACCACGCGGCGGTGGAATTCGCGAAGAAGCAACCGTGCAAAGACATCGGACTCGACACAGCGGTGGGTCCGAGATTCGAGTATCCTCTGCTGGCGCTATTCGGCGTCCTGAACGGCCAAAAGGGCGTGCGTCAGGTCCAGGTTACAGACCGCTCAAAGATCTACTCGACTGACCAAGCTGGTCCGGAGCCTTGCGTCGTCCTGTGTCCGAACTGCGAAACGGTCCAGTACAAGGCTGACGCTTACGCTGCGACAGGGAAGCCCCTCCGAACGTTCGGTGACGTGTTGGTGATGACAAATGGGACTGCGACAGGGCTTGCGGCTGGGTCTGCGACAGCGACAGCCAAGAGCTGTTCCGTGGGCTTCGTTGGCTGGTACGAGCCCGCTCGAGATGGAGTGGATTGGTCGCGCTGGTCTTCCGGGCGAGGCCAATTGCGCGTAACCTCGGATCGCAGTGTCGATGGCTTCATTCGGGGACAACTGATCTCCATACGCGAACCCAATAAGGTGAGGGTCTCGGTGAATGGGGAGACGAAAGCCGAACTGCCCGTCGGTTCGCAGGGATTTGGCCAGTTTGGTCCGATTCCTCTCCACCTCAGAGCCGGCGAGAATGTCATCGAGTTTTCGAGTGATAACCCCGCTATCAAGATTCCAACCGACCCCAGGATGTTGGCGATTGCGATCAGGGACGCCATTATAAGAGTGCCGGACAGCGCACCTTGCGCGCTGGAACAGTGACGTGGAGGAGATTCCCTCCGCATCAGCGACCGGTTCGGGGAGGGTCGGATGTGGCGGAAAAGGGAGCACAATGGAGAAGACACCCGCTTGTCAAGGCCAGAATAAAACACCATCGTTGTCAGCGGCCATTCGCGCTTTCAACCACTATATGGTCGATACCTTGGACCAAGTACGGCCGGTGGCTGGCCGGACGGTACTAGACCTGGGCGCATCACCCTACGGTTTCGCACTCGAACGTGCGCTTGAACTCGGCGTATCCGAGTACGTCGGCGTATCGCTTGATGCACCGGAGCACCTGCCGGTCAGCAATTGCACGGGGCCGTCCGGACGTCTGCTCCGGATGGACGCCACCAGACTTGACTTTCCTGACGATCGTTTCGACCTGGCATTGTCCATGGCGGCATTCGAACATTTTCTCGACGGCCGCCGGGTTCTCGCGGAGATGCACCGGGTTCTCAAGCCCGGCGGTAGCGCTCTGGTGACTTTCGACCGAATCTGGACGTCGGCCCGTGGCCACCACCTGCACCACATCGAGCCGGTCGCGGAGCTGATTCCGCCGTGGGCATACCTATTACTCTCCGAGGGTTCCATGCGCGGCCTGCTCACCCCGCGAGGGAGTGGCGAATTGCCGATGTCTGTTGACGAAGTTCTGCATTGGATCTACCACAGCGGAGAAATCAACCGCGTCGACATAAGAGAGTTCCGCGAGATGTTCGCCTCTCTCTCTTTGAGACCGAGTGGATGGTGCCGCTTGCGGAGGAAACCCCTGGAGCAACCCGTGAACTGGCAGAGCATGTTGCATTGTACTTGCCGCACTCGCCAGAAGATCTTCTGATCCGGGGATACTCGTTGCTGCTGAACAAGAAGGCATGACGCACCCACTTACTGAATGCGGACATACAGGCCTCTCAGCTCCGGCGCCGGTTGGGCCGACAGGAGCACGCTAATGAGTGTGCGGCGCATTCTCAGTCGTCCTGCGGCTTGCGAGTGCTGGTGCGCTGCGATAAACTAATCAATTCAAATTCAACAGATGCAGTGTGTCACGAATCGGTGAATACGCAAATCGTTCGTCCGCGAGATAGCGCCGAACAGACAGCCGGTGTTTTGCCCTCGGTCCTGATTCTTAACGGCCATTTTCCAGAGTTTCCCGGCACCGGCGGTTACGAGTTTAACAACACGACAAACCTGGCGGCTCTGGTACGTAACGTCGGTCTGGTTTCGATGATTCACACCGCCGACACGGCCGGCCGCACCGGCGTCTTCACTGAGCGCGGCATCGAACTCTACCTCTGGAGGAGCCCGAGTATCGGAATGCCTCCCGCGCCGCCGCGGCGCGATCTGCTGGCTCGTTGGCATGGCCGGCTGTTCCACCTGGTGTGCTCGCTGCGGGCGTTCCCTTCCCGGCCGGTAGACACCACCATTGCCGACCTCAACTTCCGCAACATGGCGGCGCCCCTTCTCGAAGCCCTGGCGCGCCGGCACTGGGATGTCTTCGTGGTAGTGCAAAGCAGTTCGGCCGCGGCCATTGACCAGTTCCCGAAAGCGGACGTGTCCGCGCTGGTGATGCACGACATACGATCGGTGGTTTACGACCGTCAGGCCGACACGGCCGATTCCTGGTGGCGGCGCCGGCAGCTCCGGCGGGAAGCGCGACGTTATTTCCATTTCGAGAAGCAATATGGGCGACGGTACGACCTTCTGATTGCGGTCTCGGAGACCGATGCGCAGTGGATGCGGGAGCACTACCGCCCCAACCGCGTGGAAGTTGTCCCGATCCCCGTGAATGCCGAGTATTGGGCGCCGGTGGACGGGATTCCGGAACGCCCGAGCCGCATCGTGTTCCCCGGCCTCATGCAGCACCCGCCCAACGTGGACGCCGCGGTGTTCTTTGCCCGCGAAGTGTTTCCCAGAGTCCGGGCGGAAATGCCGGAGGCGGAGTTCTTCATCGTTGGTAAGTACCCCACCGCCGAGGTGCTCGAATTGGCGGGGTTGCCGGGCGTTACCGTCACCGGCTCCGTTCCCGACACGCGTCCCTACCTCGCCGAAGCCACTGTGGTGGTGGTGCCGCTGCGCTTCGGCTCGGGTGTCCGTCAGAAGCTCCTGGAAGCCTGGGCGATGGAGAAGTGCGTGATCACCACTTCGATGGGGGCTGAAGGTCTCAAGTACGAGGACGGCGCCAACTTAGTGATCGCCGACGACGCCGCCGCCCTGGCGCGCGCCGTCACCGCCGCTATACGCAATCCCGAGGAGCGCCGGCGGTTGGGACGCGCCGGCCGCGCATTTGCCATTGCGCATCACGATCCCAGGGCGATTGCCGCCCAATACAACGCGCACCTGCGCAGCGTGGTGGGGGCGAAATCCGCCTCGAATCCACCCATGCGCGTCGCTCTCGACATGCGTTGGCTCACGCCGGGCCTGGCGGGCGGGCTGGAAAACCTGGCGCGATCCTTCGTGCGAAAACTGATTGCTCTGGACGCCTTCAACTCGTATACCATGATTCTGCCGGCTGGCTGCCGCCATGATTTCGACCTGCGCGACAGGACCAACTTCCGGGTCGTCTGCAGGGACTCGGTGCCGACGGTAGCGAAGGACATGCTCTGGCAAGCGACCCGCGCGCTCCACGCAGCACTGCGTCTGGATTATCCGCGATCCCCGGAGGTCCGCGCGATCGAGTTTCTCCGTTCGTTGGATGCCGAAATCGTTTATTCCTTCCCCGGTTACATTCACCCGGAAGTCAGCCAGCTCCGCCATCTGTTGATGGTCCCCGATATCCAGCACGAGTATCTGCCCGAGTGCTTCACCGAGGCGGCGCTCGGGGAGCGGCGGAGGATTTACACCGATTCCATCCGCCAGGCGGACCACATCTGCGCGATTTCGGAATTCACCCGGCAGACGCTGATCGAGCGCCTGGGCGTTCCGCCGGCGAAGGTGACCACGGTGCTGCTGGCCGCCGATCCGATTTTCCGGCTGGCCGGCGATCCCAAGTCCGATCAGGCGTGTCTGGCCAAGTACCGCCTCCTCTCCCAAGGTCCGTACCTCTTCTTTCCAGGGCACACCTGGAAGCATAAGAATCACCGCGCCGCGATTTCGGCGATGGCCATCCTGCGCGAGCGCTACGGGCTGTCCCCGCAACTGATCTGCACTGGCGGCGCCCGTGAAGGGCAACCCGAACTCGAGCGGCAGACCGAGCAGCTTGGACTGGGCGAGCAGGTGCGCTTCCTCGGCTACTGTCCGCGCGAGGATCTTCCCGCGTTGTACCGCGGTGCGGGCTGCCTGTTATTCCCGTCGCTGTTCGAGGGCTTCGGCATGCCCGTTTTGGAAGCCATGGCCTGTGGGTGCCCGGTGGTGTGCAGCAATACAACCAGCCTGCCCGAAGTCGCCGGCGATGCGGCGCTCCTGGTGGAACCGAACGACCCCGAGGCGATCGCGGCGGCCGTCGACCGGGTGCTGCGCGAGGACGGTCTGCGCGAGCGTCTCGTCATGCGCGGTTTCGAGCAGGCGGGAAAATTCTCCTGGCGTCGGCACACCCGGGAGACAGTCGCCATTATGCATCGCTTGCACGAGGAACTGCGAGGCCGAGCGCCACAATGACACCACTGCCAAGGATTTCCGTCATTACCACCTCTTACAATCAGGGTGCTTTCATCGGCGAGACCATCGACAGCGTCCTGGCACAGGATTACCCGAACGTCGAACACATCGTTGTGGATGGCATGTCCACCGATGACACGCCCGCCGTGCTGGCTAGATACGACCATCTGCGTGTGATCCGCGAACCCGACCGGGGAGCCGCCGACGCCATCAACAAGGGCTTCAAGCTGGCGACCGGCGATATCCTGTGCTTCCTGAATTCCGACGACACTCTCCTTCCCGGAGCGCTCGATCGCGTGGCGCGCGAAATCGACCCGGCCGGCGGACGCCACGTCGTGATGGGCCGCTGCCGCTTCATCGACGAGCACAGCAGGTTTTTTGGCGTCGAGCACCCTTGCCACTATGAGTCGTTTCGCCGCGTGCTGGAGATATGGAAAGGCCATTTCATTCCACAGCCGGCGGTGTTCTGGACGCCCGAAGTCTGGAAGAAGTGCGGACCGCTCGAGGTCGGCCTGATCCACATGGATTACGACCTATTCTGCCGATTCGCACGGCGTTATCGCTTCCACGTGATTGACCAGGTGCTGGCGACCTACCGTCTCCACTCGGAATCGAAGACGGTCGAGTGGTCGGAGGCGGAACGCCTGGAGGACAGCATCCGTCTGAGCAAGCGTTACTGGGGATCGCCGCTGATGCCGATGTACTGGCGGCTGACGCTTTCGCTCGCACTCTACCGGTTTGACCGCACCACCCGTGCGCGGGTCCAATACCACCGCGGCCAGGAGTTGGCCCGGCACGGTCACGCCCTGCGCGCCCTGGGCCACAAAGCCGTGGCCGGCGTGCTCGCTCCGGACGTTGCCTTCTATGCCGAAGTGTATCCCTCCGCCAGGAAAGCACTGGGCGGAACGGCGCGGGGCCTACTGGACCGGATCGCTGCGGCAGGGCACGTGGCGCCGCAGACGGCTGTCTACATGGACCGCGTGACTCGGTGGGAGGACGGCTGGGCTGGCCCGCGCCTGGTGCTCCAGGTTCAGTCGAGCGGGGGCGAAGGGACGTTGCTGTTAAAGGGAACCGTGAACACGAAGCACCTCACCAAGCCGCTCGTGTTGACCATCCAATTGGACGGCAAACCGGCCGGCCAGTTGGAGATCGAGCAGGACGGTTACTTCGAGCGCCAGGTTCAGCTCAGCGAACCCGCGTCTCCGGGATGCCATACAGTCGAAATCCGCGCGAACACATGGGTCGTATACCATCACATCTTGCGGAACGGCGACTATCGCCCGCTGGCGTGGCTTCCAGCAGGCCAGGATGCGGTCGTTTTCAGGTAGGTCTGCCAACGTAGCGCGGGCAGTCCTGCCGGCAGTCCTGCCTGCCGTGTCGAGACTCTTCTCGACACCTGCTGGCGCACGGGGACCGGCGTCGGCGCACGTTTCCCGAAGGGGGCACTTACTTTGAATCGTCGAGGTTTTGTCAAAGCCGCGGCTTGTGCGGCGGTGTCTCCGGTGCTTGCCCCCGCTTCGTCCGACTCTTCGAACGAGGAGCGGTGGCTGGCGGTTGCAGAGAGCTTGAAACCGCGGTTGAACCGTACCGCCGTGGCGCCGGCCGGCATCGTCAAAATGGTCGCCGACGGCACCGAGTTTCTGCGCTGGCGTATTGAGCGGGTCTCTCCAGCGGAAGCCCTGAGCGAGCGCCTGCTGCGCCGCGGCGACACCGCCATTGTCGACTTCGGCCGCCATCTTACCGGCCATTTTGCATTCTCGATCGCAGGCGAGGGGCGAGGCGTGGATGCGCCGGTCCGGCTGAAGCTGACCTTCGGCGAAGTGCCGGCTGAAGTTTCTCAACCTCTCGACCCATACAAGGGCGGCCTCAGCCGGGCCTGGCTACAGGACGAGGTGATCAACATCGACGTGCTGCCGGCAACCGTCGAAATGCCGCGCCGGTATGCATTCCGCTACGTGAAGATCGAGATTGTCGACACGTCTCCCAATTACGCCGTGCGCATCGGGCAGATGAAAGCGACCGCGCTGTCTTCTGCCGGCGCCGATCCACCGCCCCTGCCGGAGACCGTCCCGGCGCTGTTGCGGCAGATTGACAAAGTCAGCATCGCCACGTTGCGCGACTGCATGCAGACGGTGTTCGAGGACGGCCCCAAGCGCGACCGGCGTCTGTGGATCGGCGATCTTCGCTTACAGGCTTTAACGAATTACGCGACGTTCCGCGGCAACGATCTGGTCAAGCGGTGCCTATACCTGTTCGCCGCGTTCCCGCGCGAGGACGGCCTGCTGCCCGCATGCGTGTTCGAAGACCCCGAGCCTCATCGCGGGCACGAGTACATCATCGATTACGC
This sequence comes from Bryobacteraceae bacterium, assembly GCA_050010695.1. GTDB lineage: Bacteria > Acidobacteriota > Terriglobia > Bryobacterales > Bryobacteraceae > Bog-375. The sequence continues at coordinate 21,197 of JBEKKO010000023.1, read as the reverse complement.
CGCGTTGTACGCAGCGGCGGTGCTCGACTACGCCAAAGCCACCGGCGACTGGAACACGGCCGCCGATCTGTGGCCCGCCGTGCGGAAACAGATGGAACTGCTCTCCGCTTTCGTCGGGCCCGATGGAGTTTTCGCCGCCCCGCCGCGCAGTTGGGTTTTCATCGACTGGAGCGACGCGCTCGACCCCACGGCCGCCATGCATGGCGTCTTCGTGTTCTCACTCCGGCGGGCGGTCGAACTCGCGCGCCACTGCGGGGCGGAGAGCGACGCCGCGAAATACGAGCGGTTGATTGCCCGCACGACGGCCGCGGCGCGCAGCGTTTTCTATGATCCGTCGCGAAAAGTGTTTTTGAGCGGCCCGCAGCGCCAGGTCTCCTGGGCTTCCCAGGCGTGGATGACGCTGGGCGGTATCGCCACCAATGAGGAGGCCGCGCAAGCGCTCCGCGGCGCTGCGGCACAGACCGATGCGGTGCGCCCCGGGGCGCCGTACCTTTACCACTATGTTGCCGAAGCCATGTTGCGGTGCGGGCTGAAACAGGAAGCCAGACAATTGGTTGAAACATATTGGGGCGGGATGGTAAAGGCGGGCGCCGACACGTTCTGGGAAGTCTACGACCCGGCGAATGCCGATCTTTCGCCCTACGGCAGCACGCTGGTGAACAGCTACTGCCATGCGTGGAGTTGCACGCCCGCCTATGTGCTGCGCAGCCTCGACCTGGCCGGGAAATGAGCCGGGGTTGCCAAATCGCGATCTGATCGGTGGTTCCGCGACGAAGACGTTCCACGTCGATACGTACTCGATCCTAAATGCCGTGCTCCTTCTTGCCCGTCTCTTTCAGAAGCGCGATGATCTCTCTCCGCAGCGTCCGGTAGGTCAACGGCCGCCATCCGATGAACTTCCAGCGGATGCGGCCCCGGGCGTCCAACAGTATAAAAGTTGGCTTGGCTATGCCTTCGAACGATTCCGCAAGCTCGTTGTTCTTATCAAGTACCTGGACGCTCACGGTGTGATGGTCCCGCAAGTACCGGCGCCAAGCATCTGAATCTTGGTCTCCGCTGATGCCCGCCACGATCAATCCCGCTGCGGCAAAGTCGGAGCTAAGTTGTTCCATCGCTGGAAAGCTCGCGCGACATGGGGCACACCAGGTTGCCCAGAAATCGAGTAGGACGACATGTCCTCTCAGATCTCTAAGGTTTAGAACCTGACCGTCTGGCAGGCTGAGGAATGCTAACGGTGCATCTCGGCCCTCTGGCGTAGCGTTAACCGCAAGCAGTCGCGGCGCGACCCGAAGGCACTGTGCGGTGGTCAGGGAGCACACAATGATTCCCACCTTTACTGGCCACGTCCAGATATTCTGTCGGGCGATAACCCTCCGAATCAGAATCGTAGCGAGGGCAAGTGTGAGGACTGCCCAGAGAACAACCCACCCTGTAGCGGGGTCAGACCAGTTTACATATAGGCTTGGAAACGGCATCGAGGCTCCAAGAACATAGGCCTTTTTGTATATTACAGGACCCACGGAGCTTGTCGCCAAGCGTTTAGCGATCCGCCTTGAGCGGCTCGAACTCGTTTCGGGCCGGCCGCGCCTCGGTCTTCGCCTCCGCGCGCAGGTGACAGTCGCGGCGCGGTCCTCGTCCGGGCCCTACCCGCGTTTCGCCGGCACGCGTGGGTTGCGCGCCGCGGCCCAGGTTTGCTGGTGCCAGTAAGGGTAAGGTTCGGCGACGGCGCTGGCTTCGTCCAGGCGCGCCATCTCCTCGGCGCTAAGTTCCCACACGGCGGAGGCGAGATTGTCACGCAGTTGCTCCTCGTTGCGCGCGCCCAGGATCACCGTGTCCACGCCCGGTTTCGAGCGAACCCAGTTGAGCGCCACCTGTGCCGGCGTGACGCCGCGCCCGGCGGCGATCTCGATCATCGCATCCACGATGCGAAAGAGGCGCTCCCAATCCACTTTGATGGGCGCTCCAAGCGAGGCCAGCCGGCCTTCGGGTAACTGCGGCGAGTCGCGCCGGATCTTGCCCGAAAGCAGCCCGAACATGAGCGGGCTCCACGCCATCACACCCACGCCCTGGTCGAGACCCATCGGAATCAGCTCAAATTCGGCGTCGCGGACCAGCAAAGAGTATTGGATCTGCTGGCTGATATAACGCGCCAGGCCGCACCGCCCGGATATGGCGACCGCCTTCGCTGTCTGCCAGGCGGAAAAATTCGAGCACCCGATGTAGCGGACCTTGCCTTGGCGGACCAGCGTATCGAAAGCCCCCAGCGTCTCCTCCATGGGTGTGATGGAGTCCATCGAGTGCGCTTGGTACAAGTCAATGTAATCGGTGCCGAGACGGCGCAGGCTGGCCTCGCAGGCGGTTATCAAGTGGTGGCGCGACAACCCCAGGTCGTTGGGTCCCGGCCCCATCCGCGAGAAGGCCTTGGTGGCGACCTGGACACTCTGCCGCCGGCCCTTCAGGGTAGCCCCGAGCACTTCTTCGGCGAACCCTTCCGAATAGATGTCGGCGGTGTCGAACAGGGTCACGCCATGGTCGATCGCGATATCGACCAGGCGGCTGGCCGGTTCCACGCCGAGGCCGCCCATGGCCGCATGCCGGCCCTTGCCTCCGAAGGTCATGGTTCCTAAGCTGAGCGATGAGACGCTCAAGCCGCTGCTGCCGAGAAATCGCTGTTCCATGTGCTTATTATCAGACGGATCGGCCGTCGCCGGGCTGTGCCCTGTCGCCAGCAGGCGGTGGTAACGATCCTCAACGAGATATACGAGGTGGACTTTCGGGGCGTTTCGTACGGGTTTCGGCCCGGGCGCAGTCCGCATCAGGCGCTGGACGCGCTGAACGCGGGCATCCAACGGAGGCGAGCGAACTGGGTGCTCGATGCGGACACGTTTGCGTGCTTACGGTGGCGCAGGCGCTTTCGCCTGCGAACACCTGGCCCGCCATGCTCACGGGACCGTCGAGCGCGTAGCCGGCCCCGGCGAAGCGTTGCAGAGTTTCGGCCAGTTCCTTGCGCCGGATGGGTTTCGTCAGGTAGCCATCCATGCCGCAACTGAGGTACCTCTCCCGATCGCCCTTCATGGCATTGGCGGTGAGGGCGACGACGGGAGTGTGGCGGCCACTGCCCCGCTCGGAGCGGCGCAGGGCCTCGGTGGCTTCCACACCGTCCATCACCGGCATTTGCACGTCCATCAGCACGATGTCGAAGCTGGCGGCCGCCAGCGCGAGCAAAGCCTCCCGTCCATCTGCGGCGACCACCACCGTATGTCCTTCGCGTTCGAGCAGCCTGACCGCTAACTGACGGTTTACGGGATGGTCTTCGGCGAGCAGGATGCTCAGCCGGCGCGTCGGTTCGGTCCGTACCGGCAATGCGGAGTCCGCAGCGGGCGCGCCGCTCTGGAGCTGCTCGGCCGGTTCGGCGCGAATCGTGAAGCGAAAACAACTGCCCTGGCCGGGCTGGCTCTCGACCGATATAGATCCGCCCATCATCTCGACCAGTCGCGCGGAGATGGTCAGGCCGAGGCCGGTGCCCCCGTAACGGCGGCTCATCGATCCATCAGCCTGGGAAAAGGCCTGGAAGATGGCGCGCTGCTTTTCCGGTGCGATGCCAATGCCCGTGTCGCGCACACAAAACTCCAACATTAGATCGCCGTCGCTAGAGCGGGACTCGGTGGTAAGCGTGACCGAACCGCGTTCCGTGAACTTGAGCGCGTTGCCGAGGAGGTTCAACAGGACCTGACGCAATCGCGTGGGATCCCCGATCACGCGTTGCGGAACGTCCCGGTGGACTTCCGACCGCAGCGTGACCGGGCTGAGCCGCGTCTGCCACGCCAGGACCTTGGTTGCCTCCGCGACGCAACCTCGCAGGTCGAAGGGAATGGGATCCAGCTCCAGCTTGCCTGCCTCGATTTTGGAAAAATCCAGAATATCGTTGATCACCGTCAGCAGCGCAGCGGCGGAACTCTGCACCGTGAGCAGGCATTCCCGCTGATCGGCCGTCATCGTGGCTTCGAGCGCCAGTTCCGTCATGCCGATGACGCCGTTCATGGGAGTCCGGATCTCGTGGCTCATGTTGGCGAGGAACTCGCTTTTGGCGCGGCTGCCTTCCTCGGCGCGGTCCCTCGCCTCGACCAGTTCGGCATTGACCCGGCGCAGTTCCGCGGTGCGGCTTAGCACCTCCTCTTCCAGACTGGCGCGGTGGCGTTCGAGATCGCGGTCGCGCCGCTGGATCTTGCCGAGCATCTCGTTGAACCCGTCCACCAGCGTGCCCATCTCATCGTCGAAGAAGCGGGTGGCGCGGATGCGGTAGTCGCGGAGCACCGTCACGGCCTTGGCGGTCTGCGCCAGGTGTATGACCGGTCCCGAAATCAGCCGTTCGAGTCGAGAGGCGAGCAAGTAGGCGACCAGAATCGAGACTAGCATCACCAGCGCCGCGGTCGGGCCGGTACGCGCCAGTCGGAGCCAGAGCGGTTGCAGATCCGATTGCAGGTAAACGGTGCCGATCGGCTGACCCGCCAGATCGACCCGGCGTACGGCGACTAAGAATCCCTTTTCAAAAGACGTTCTCTCCTCACTGGCCTGCGGAAAGACGCCTGCACCCGACGCGCCGGCGGCCCGATACTGCGCAAACAGCCTGCCGTCGGCCGAATAGATGCAGGCAGCCCGCACGGAAGGGTAGGAGCGAAGAGACCGCAGGGTTTCGACCGCCGCCGCCGCATCGCCCAAGCTGAGCGCGGCGGCGCTGCTCTGCGCGATGAAGCTTGCGCGGCTTGCGAGCTGGTTTCTCATGGCGTCGCAGGTGGTGGCGATGTCGACGATTCCCAGCAACGCGCATGCCGGCAACAGCACCGCCGCCACGGTGAGCAGGATGATAGCCCTGAGTTTGTTGCGCAGCGAGAGCCGCTCGATCGGCCGTAGAGGATGGAAGCTCATCGCTGGTTCCCCCAAACCCTGGCGGCCAGGCTCGGCAGCTTTGCGACGATCTTCCGTTGCGTCATGGCCGGGCGCGGCTTCACCCCAATTCGACACATGCCTACCTATCGGCCGTTTCCGCCCAGGGGTTTAGCCGCTATTTCCTCAGTTCCCTCCGCCGGCGGTGGCGCACGCCTTGCCGGCAGCGTCGCCATTACCGGCGGCGTTGGGGCTGCTGTTCCAAGCCAGCGCTCCGGGCTGGTCAGGTGACAGCACGCCGCGGCTGGGGGAAGATGTTGGTGTAGCACGCGCTTTTCTGAAGCGCCGGAAGTGGTGGGCACGCCCATCGAGGACGGCTGGCCAAAAAGGAGAATTGTGACGGCAACTACGATTTTGTTGCTGGCGTCCGGGTCGTTGACGCTGGCATTTGCGGCTGCGCTGGCCGCTTATCCCGAAGCGCGAATCTCGAACCGCACCCTGCAGGTGGACCTGCTGCTGCCGGACGCGCAGAACGGCTACTACCGCGGCACGCGGTTTGACTGGTCAGGCGCCATCTCGAGCCTTCAATTCCTGGGCCATGAATACTTCGGCAAATGGTTCGACCGGTACGATCCGAAGATTCACGATGCCATCATGGGCCCGGTGGAGGAGTTCCTCACCGACGGCATGGGTCTGGGGTACCAAGAGGCGAAACCGGGCGAGAGCTTCGTCAAGATCGGGGTGGGCGCCCTGCGCAAACCCGAGGAGCGCGCCTTCCGCCAGTTCGGCACTTACGACATTACCGACGCCGGAAAGTGGACGATCGATAAGGGCCCCGATTTCGTGGAGTTCACACACGAACTCTCCGACACCCTCGGGTACGCCTACGTTTATAAGAAGACCGTTCGGCTGGCGCCCGGCAAACCGGAGATGGTGCTGGAGCACAGTCTACGGAACACCGGCAGGAAGCCGATCTCGACCAGCGTCTACGAGCACAACTTCTACATGCTGGACCACCAGCCGGCGGGTCCCGATTACAGCGTGCGGTTTCCGTTTGCAGTGCACCCGCAGGCCGATCTGCGCGGGGCGGCGGAAGCGCGGGGCAAGGAGTTTACCTACCTGAAGGAACTGCAGGAGGGCCAGTACGTCTACACCGCCCTGGACGGTTTCGGTGACACGGCGCGCGATTATGACATCCGGGTCGAGAACCGGAAGGCGGGAATCGGCGTGCGGCAAACGTCGGACCGGCCCATGGCGAAGCTGGTCTTCTGGTCCATCCGCACCACCGTCTGCCCGGAGGCCTACATCGATCTCAAGGTCGAGCCGGGGCAGGAGGCGAAGTGGAGAATCAATTATGAGTTCTATACGCTTCCGCAGTAGCTGAACGCCGGGTATCGCGCTGGTGCGCGCGCTCGAAATCAGCGCGGCAGGGGCTTGCTACCGCTTGCGCAACTCCGCTTCGCGCTGCCTGTCGGCGGCGGCGCCGCGGAAATCGCCGACGGCTTCTCTGGCGCGGGCGCGATTCTGGTAGGCCTGGGCAAAACCAGGATTGTTCTTGATGGCCCCGTCGAAGTCTGCCAGGGCCATGCGATATTGTTTGCGGCGGAAAGAGATCACACCGCGCCCGTTCAAGGCAGACGGCATGTCGGGCTTCAATTCCAGGGCCCGCTGGAAATCGACCCATGCGTCTGCGTCTCGGCGCAGACGAACCAGGCAGACCCCGCGAGCCGCGTAGAGGGGGGCCATGTCCGGGGCGAGACGAATGGCCTCCGAATAATCCTGGATGGCCATCTCATTCTGCTCCTGGTCTTGGTGGGCCAGTCCCCGGCTGTAGTAGGCTGGGGCGAAATTGGGACGGAGCGCGATGGCTTTCGTAAAGGACTGAATGGCGCTGGGATAGTCCCTGCTCTTCATTTGCTCATGGCCGCGCTGAAGGGCCGCCGCAGCCGGCGCTGGCTTGGCCCCGCCCTTCGGCAGCGACGGCTGGGGCAGCGGCTCTAATTCCTCCGCTGCTTCGGGTGGCCCCACCTTCGCCGGGGTTGGAACGGACTTGGCCGGCTTGACGTCGGGGGGCTGTGGCTGGGGGGTGGCTACAGGTTCGGGAGTGGGGACCGGCGTCGGAGTGGCGGGTGCGACGGCAGCCACCGGCTCGGGTGGCTGTGGGGTGCGATTCCACGGCTTCCAAACGGCCAGGGCAGCGCCCAGACCCAGCACTAGTAAGACGGCAGCCAGGACAAGCCAGGGGAAACGCCTGGCCGGCGCGGCAGGTCCGGGAATGGGCACTACCGGCTGGGTGGGCTGGGCCACCACGGCGGACCCTTGGGGGACCGCGGCAGGCATGGGAACCGGGCCAAGCGGAGCTGTTGGTGCGCCGGAGAAGGCCTGCGCAAGCGCACCCACGAATCCGCAACAGGTGGCAAAACGATCGGAAGGCGTTTTGGCGAGTGCCTTCTCCAGGACGGCGTCCACCCCTCGGGGAAGCGCGGGATTTCGCGTGCATGGCGGCGGCGGCGCCTCGTTGACAATCTTGTAGGTCAGGGTGGCCATGGTGTTGGGACCGAACAGCGTACTGCCGGTCATCATCTGGTACGCCACCACGGCAAGCGAGAATTCATCCACCCTCCCGTCGACCGTCTCGCCGCGGATTTGTTCCGGCGCCATATACTCGACGGTTCCCATCACCATGCCGGTGGGCGTGCAGGTGCGTGTATCGGTGATCCGCGCGATACCGAAGTCCATGATCTTGGCGGTTCCGGCGGCGTCGATCATGACGTTGGCCGGCTTGATGTCGCGATGGATCACGCCGTGCTCGTGAGTATAGTCCAGCGCTTCCCCCATCTGGCCGAGCACCTTGAGGATGGTGGCTGCGTCCGGCAGCGGATTGACTTTGAGCTGCGCCGCCAGGCTGTCGCCTTCCACGTACTCCATCACCACATAGGCCCGGTCGCCGTCCTCGAAAACGTCGTGGACGCTGACGATGTTGGGATGCTTGAGCAAGGCCGCGGCGCGGGCATCGCGCAGCAAACGGCCGCGCAGAAACTCGCGTTCTTTGGGATCGTCCACATCGAGGTCCACCGTCTTGATCGCCACCTGGCGGTTCAGCACCGGGTCCGTGGCGAGGTAAACCACACCCATGGCGCCTCGGCCCAGTTGGCCCACCACCGTATATCTGCCAAACATCTGACTCATGGTTCGCCCGATTCTGCCGTGTCCTCAGCACGGATTGCCGTATCATATCGCACTTAGGACCTACCGATATTGCGGCTCCGGAGCTTCAGCGAATCAGCCGAACCAGTCCGTAACACACCAGGCAGATCCAGAAGTCAACCGCCAGTCCCCAATCGATCTGGTAGATCTGGTGTTGCGCGCGCGTTGGCAGGTACCGCTCGACACTGAAGTAAATGGCATTCCCGACCAGCACGGCAATCAGGGACCGCCAGAACTGCCGTCTCATGAAGCTTGGTCCTCCAGCCGCATCGCGATCGTGAAGTTCACCGGCCTCAGAGTAGCATTTTGCCGGCCGGGTTGCGAAAGCGTAAACTCTGTCTTCACCGCACCACCACTGGCTGCGCCCGCTACAATGGCGTTCGGAGGGAACATGTCGAACTCACGCCGGCAATTCCTGAGCTATGCCTCCACCGCTCTGATGACCACCGCTGTGGCGTGCCGCAAAACCACGCCCGACGCCGCGTCTCTTCCACCCGGTGCTCCGCCGGCCTTCGGCACTGCGCCGGACGTCGGCCCGCCCGTCTCGCCGGTCACCTTCGCGGAAGCGGAAAAGCTCGTGCAGTTCGAGCTCAGCGCGGCGGACCGCCGGATGGCGGCCGGTAACTGGCGCAAGAGCATGGCGCCGCTATACGAGCGCCGCACAGGACCGCGCAAGTTCTCGCCGCCTCCGTTCGTCGCACCCGCCTCGCGCTGGTGCCCAGTATTGCCCGAGCGGACGGCCGGCCCCGGAAGCGACCGCTTCGTTCGCACCGCCAGCCCGCCGGGTCCGCTTCCCGCCGCCGACCAGGACATCGCGTTCGCTCCGCTTTCCCGCCTTTCCCGGTGGATGGAAACGCGTCAGCTCACCTCGGAGCGTCTGACGCGCCTCTATCTGGAACGGTTGGAGCGTTTCGATCCCAAGCTGCGCTGCGTGATTACGCTGACGCGCGATCTGGCTCTGTCGCAGGCCCAAAAGGCAGACCGCGAGATCGCCGCCGGGCACTACCGTGGCCCGCTCCACGGCATCCCATGGGGCGCCAAGGATCTGCTCGACACCGCCGGCATTTCGACCACCTATGGCGCCGAGCCATACCGCAACCGTGTGCCCGCGCAGGACGCCGCTGTGGTGAGGCGCCTCCACGATGCCGGAGCCGTGCTGGTCGCCAAGTTGAGCCTCGGCGCGCTCGCGCTCAACGACGTCTGGTTCGGCGGCCAGACCATGAATCCATGGCTCCCCGAGGAGGGATCGTCGGGATCGAGCGCCGGTCCGGGTGCTGCCGTTGCCGCGGGCCTGGTCGGTTTCGCCATCGGCAGCGAGACCGATGGCAGCATCGTCAGTCCTTCTATGCGCTGCGGGATCGCCGGATTGCGCCCCACCTACGGCCGCGTACCGCGCACCGGCGCGATGACCCTCTGCTGGTCGCTCGACAAACTCGGACCGATGGCCCGCGGCGTGGAGGACGCGCTCCTCGTCTTGCGCGCCATTTCCGGCCCCGATGCGGGCGATGTCGCCAGCGTGCCCAGCCGCCTCGATTTCGATGCCGCCGCGCCGGTGGCTGGCCTGCGCGTCGGGTCCATCCCCGGGTGGATGAAGGAAAGCCCCGCCACCGATGTGGATCGCGACGCTCTCGAAACCACGCGCAAGCTCGGCATGGTTCCCGTCGAAGTGTCACTGCCCGACTGGCCTTATGACTCGCTCGGTTTGATCCTCTTCGCCGAGGCGGCGGCCGCGTTCGAGGAACTCACTCTCTCTGGCGGCCTGAAGCAACTCAAGGAACAGGTCCCCGATGCCTGGCCCAACCTCTTTCGCCAGGCGCGTTTCCTTTCCGCCGTGGACTTCGTTCAGACCGACCGCTTTCGCCGCAGCGTGGCCCAGGAAATGGCGCGCGTCTTTTCCCAGGTGGATCTGCTGCTGGTCCCGTCGCTGCGCGATGAGATGCTCACCATCGCCAACTTCACCGGCCATCCGTCGCTGACTCTTCGGGCCGGCTTCGTGGAAGTCTCCGAAGCACGGAGCGATTGGGCGCCGGACCCTGCGCATCCCCTGCCCAGATTCTCACCTCCCCGCCGCGTGCCGCACGGGATTACCCTGATCGGACGGCTTTTCGACGAGGGCACCATCGGGCGCGCCGGTCTCGCCCTCGAGCGCATCCTGAATGTTGCCGCCGAGCGCCCGATGGGTTTCGCCTGAGGCTCTCGCAGCACGCGCCCGCAAGCAGAGCACGCCCTGCCGGTTTGGGTTGCGAAGCTACACCTGTGTGTCAGTCGTGCCCGCCGGATTCGACTTGCGGGCTGGCAAGGCGATTGCAATTGAACTGGGCCATCAATTGCTCTTGTATAAGGTGTCTCCGGATAAACGTGTGTAAACGCGCAGTAACGGCTCACGCCGCGGGCTATTTTCTTGCGCCCTCCGGGCTGGAGGCGCCGCCTTGCGTATCCGTAGCTCGGATACGGGGAGATCTCCTCAGAATCGCGGGCCTCGCCATTTTCATGTCGCGCGCCCCCTGGCACGCCCCGCCTCACAGCGGCACAGCCCTGCGCTAAACTCATTTTTCTGTCGACCCACGTTGCGGGTGAATTGGACGGGTGGGACCATGTCTGTATGCCCCGGGCGGGCCGTTCTCCTTGCCTTGGTCTAAGTATTCTAAGAGCAGCAGCCAGTCTGGCATTTTATTATGGAGCATCCTACAAAGCCCCCGTATCTCGAAAGCCGCGCGGCAAAGATCCTCCGGGAGGTTTTCGAGTCCGGACGTCCGCTCACGTATGTCCGCTCCGCGGAGGAGCACCGGGTCGGGAGCGTGCTGCGCGAGGTGGGCCTGCACCTGTCCGCGTCCGCACCGGTGCGCGTCTGGACCTGGAGCCTCACGCAAGGCATGCAGTGTGACGACGAAGGATCCATAGCCGGCACTCACGATCCTCGCGCAGCTCTGGACTTCATCGCGGCGCATGGCGAGGGCGGGATCTTCCACCTCAAGGACTTTCACGAGCCGCTGCGCGAATCGCCCGAAGTCCGGCGTCGTCTCCGGGACCTCTATGAGAGTGGTCTTGACCGGCGCAAGTTCGTCGTCATTACTTCCCCGGTGCGATTCATTCCGGAGGAACTCGAACGAAGCGTCATGTTCATCGATCTCCGGCCGCCCGATCGAGTCGAGCTGGTGGCGCTCCTGCGCGAGGAGGCGCAGCAACTCCCGGCGCGGGGCGGCAGTGACGATGCGAGCGAGGCGCTCTTTCACCAGATGGCCGGCGCCCTGAGCGGGCTCACGCTCGATGAAGCGCGTTACGCGTTACGCCGCGCGCTGGCCGCGGGCCGGCGTCTCGGTCCCGAGTCAATGCCGGCCTTGCTCGAAGAAAAGCGGCTGCTGGTCAACCGCGGTGGCGTCATCGAGTACATTGCGGAAGGTGCCAGCCTCGGCGAGGTCGGGGGGCTCGATCACCTCAAGAAATGGCTGCTGGAGCGCCGGAAGCTCTTTCAGTTGCGCGACAGCCTGAGCGCCGACATCGTGCCCAAGGGAATCCTTGTCATGGGCATCCCGGGTTGCGGCAAAAGCCTCTCCGTCAAGGCCATCGCCTCTTGTTTCGACCTTCCACTCTACCGGATCGATATGATCGAGATCTTTTCCGGGAGACACGGTAAGCCCGAAGGGGTGTTCGTCCAAGCGTGCCGGACGATGGAGGACATGGCGCCGGCCGTGCTTTGGTTCGACGAGATAGAGATGGGGGTCACGGCGACGGAGTCCGGCGGCGAACAGGGCAGGATTTTCGCGTTCTTCCTGACCTGGATGCAGGAGAAAGCCCGCGGCCTATTCGTTGCCGCTACGGCGAACCGAATCGACCTGCTGCCGGCCGAAATGATTCGCAAGGGACGTTTCGACGAGGTGTTCTTCGTCGACCTGCCGCTCGACGACGAACGGATCGAGATTTTCAAGATTCATCTTAACCGGCGGGGGGTGGATGCCGGCCGGTTCAAACTCGAAGAATTGACGCAGTTCACCAATGGCTGGTCCGGCGCCGAGATCGAGCAGTGTGTCGTCTCGGCTTTGACAAAGGTGCGTCTGGCCGGGCGGGAGTTAACCGGGGACGATCTCATCGAGGTTGCGGCGCGCCTGGTCCCGCTATCGCGCACCATGAGAGAGCAGATCGATCACATTTCACGCTGGGCGTTCGAGCGTGCCGTTCGCGCATCTCCCCGCCGTATCGTGTAACTGCGAGCCGGGGAACTCTCGCGGGTGCTCGTTCGTATGTACCTTATCTATCGGAGGTCAGAGTGTCGAAACGCGTTCGGTTGTCCCTGTTGACGGCCATTGTGCTGTGCCTTTTCTCAAACGCAGGCGGTCAAACAGCTCCTGTATCCACCAAACTCAAAGACGAAATGCGGATGCCGTGGCAACGCGGCGAGCGGAACTTCCTCCGCTTGTGGCTGGTGGCCGGACCATTCGAGGGCGGGCTGGAAACGGATTACCTGAGCGGCGAGACCGGTACTCGGGCTACCGACGGCCTGGAACAAAAGCGCGCGGATGGCACCAGCGTCAAATGGCATTCCCAGAAGAGTTGGGGGGATGTCGTGACCTTCGACGATTTGACTGGCCCCAAAGACGGCGCCGTGGCCTACGCGTTCACCAAGGTTTCCCGTCCCAAAGCCGGGGAAGCCCTGCTCTCGGTTGGAAGCGAGGATGGCATCCGGATGTGGCTGAACGGGAAACTGGTGCTGGCTAAGGACGGCCTCAGATCCCTGACTCCGGATGAGGACCAGGTGGAAGTGGACATGAACGCAGGAGAGAACGCCCTGCTGATCAAGGTATCGGCACTGCGTTCATTCAGCGCGAGGGTGCTCGAGGCAGGTACCGTAGTGGCCCGGAGGGCTGAAATCGGCCCCTCGATCGTCAAGCTTTTGCCGGATGGATTCACTCTCAAGACCGATATCGGTGCGGAGCGAACCGAGCCCGAAGCGGTGAAGATCGAGGTGATCCAGCCGGGCGGCAAGGCTGTGTTCAACACCGTGGCCGACCGTGGCGCGAACGTGGCGATCGATGCCAAGGCTTGGCCGGATGGCCCTTACGAGGTGCGCTGCAGCACCCACACGTTCACCGGCCTGCTCTACGTCACCCACCTGCCCTGGTACAAAGGGGACTCGCTGGCTAAGGCGCGGGACCTAGCCGCCACTGCCGCCAAGGCCGACGCCTCGAAGCCGGAGGGTTTCACGCTCAAGATGCTCGCCGAGATGGTGGAAGATCGCCTGGGATCCAAGCTCAGCGAGGCTAGCGGCAACCCATGGCTGAAGATCCATTCTCCGCTGATGGAATACGACGAAATGATGTTGGAGCGGAAAGGCCAGACCGGGCGCATCCGCCCCGACGGCTTCGTGCGCCTGGCTTACCGGGACGAAGTGGACGGCTCGCCGCAATACTGCCGCGCCTACCTGCCCGCGAATTACGACCCGGCCAGGAAGTGGCCGCTGGTGATCCAGATGCACGGCTACAACCCGGCGAATCCGGTCTACGTGCGGTGGTGGGCCGCCGATAGCCGCTATCCGGGCATCGACACCGAGTTCTCCGATCACCAGGGTGTGATCTACATGGAGCCCCACGGCCGCGGGAATGCGTCGTACCTCGGAATCGGGGATAGCGACGTGGTGTATGCCATCGCCGAGGCGAAGCGCCTCTTCAGCGTGGACGACGATCGCGTGTACCTCACCGGCGATTCCATGGGCGGGTGGGGCACCTGGGAGATCGCCAATCGTCATCCGGACTTATTCGCCGCCATCGCACCTGTCTTCGGAGGCTCCGATTACCACTCGCGGATGTCGGAGGAGGAATTGGCCAAGCTGAGCCCGCTGGACCGTTTCGCCAACGAGAAGGAGAGCACCTGGGCCATGGCCGACGGACTGCTCAACATCCCGATCTTCGTCCACCACGGCGACGCGGATCAATCGGTGAATGTCGAGTACTCGCGATGGGCCGTGCGTCTGCTCCAGCGCTGGGGCTACGACGTGCGCTACCAGGAGTTCCCCGGCCGCATCCACGAGGCGCTGGAGAGCCAGAACGGGAACATGAGCATCGAATGGTTCCTCGATCACCGGCGCAATTCCAATCCGCGCCACGTGCGAATCCGCTCCGCCGAACTGCGTAACGCCGCGGCTTACTGGGCGCACGTGTTGCAGGCAGCCAGCCCGCTGGCCTTCATGGCGGTGGACGCCGAGGTGGTGGATCGCAACGTGATCCGCGTGGACACCGGGAACGTGCTCGACATCGCGCTGTCCCCTTCGGCTGTTCTGGTGGATCCGGCCAAGCCCGTGAAAGTCGTCTGGAATGGCTCGGCCCAGGAAATGCGCTTACAGAACGGGGAATTGCGGCTGACCGCGGCCGGATACAAGCCCGCGCCTCTCCACAAGAACCAGCGCCTGCCTGGCTCGACAACGGATTTCACGGTCACACCCTTCGCGATCGTCATCGGCACCATCTCCAAAGATCCGGAAATGGTGGCGCTGTGCCGCAAGAAGGCCGAAGCGTTCATCAACGGTTGGCGCGATTGGCAGAAGCAGGAACCCCGCGTCTTCGAGGACACCGAAATCAAGGACGCTGATATGGCGAAGTACTCGCTCCTTCTGGTCGGGGGGCCGGACGCCAATCGCGTGACGGCGCAGTTGGCCGCCAGACTGCCGCTCCGGATTGCCACGGATCAAATCACCATCGATGGCAAGGCTTTCCCGGTCAAGGATGCGGCCGTGCAAATGATCTACCCGAATCCGCTGAACTCCGAACGGTATGTGTGGATCGCCGCCGGCACATCCGCGGACGGTATGTATTATTGCGAGCCGAACCCGCAGAGGCTCTACGACTGGGACTACATCGTCATGGACGGGCACATCCCCGCTGCCAGGCAATCGGCGTCCTCGCTCGAAACCAGGGTCGTGTCCGGGATGTTCGACTACAATTGGCGCTACAGCGATGCGTTGGCTCAGACCGGCGACGGCGAGATCCGCGCCAAAGGGCGCCAGATGCATCGCCCGAAAGCGAATCTGGCCGTGGATCCAAAGGTGCTCGAATCCTACGTGGGCCGTTACCAGATCGAGCACGGTCCGGTGCTCGATGTATTCGTCGACGGGAAGCGACTGATGGTGAAACAGCCTGGCCAGAGCGATGGCGATGAAATGCTGCCGGAGTCCGAAACGGATTACGACATTCCTAAGTACGGCGTCTGGGTCAGCTTCCTGCGGGACGGTTCGGGCAAGGTGACGGGCTTCACCGGATATCAAGACGGCAATTTCGAAGCCAGGAAACTCGACAAATAAAGACCGGCTGCCGACACAGCCGCGGCACGCTCGGAAGGCCGCGCATGCTCTAAACCGCCGCTGGCGCTTCCCGTGGGACGGGCGCGGCGGCGGTCTTGCCGCTCAGGCGCTCCATATACACATAGATCACCGGGGTGATGTAAAGCGTGAGGAACTGGCTGACCACCAGGCCACCCACCACCGACAAGCCCAGCGGTTGGCGCGCGTCGCCGCCTTCGCCGTAGCCGAGCGCGATGGGCAGCGTGCCGAACAGCGCCGCCACGGTGGTCATCATGATGGGCCGGAAGCGCCGCATGCATCCCTCCCAGATGGCTTGCTCGGCCGACAGGCCTTCTCTGCGCCTGCCAATCGCGAAATCGATCATCATGATGGCGTTCTTCTTCACCACGCCGAACAGCATGATGATGCCGACAAACGCGTAGAGGTCGAGCTCCTTGCCGAACAGCAGCAGCGTGAGCAGCGCGCCGAATACGGCCGAGGGCAGGCCGGAGAGAATCGTGATGGGGTGAATGAAGCTTTCGTACAGCACGCCCAGCACGATATAGATGACCAGAATGGCGACGATCAGCAGCAGCGTCAGGTTGCGGAAGGAATTTTGGAATTCCTTGACGGTTCCCTGGAATCCGGTGCTGATGGTGGAGGGCATGCGCAGATCGAGGATGGCGTTGTCCACCTGGTCGGCGGCCTGCCCCAGCGAAAAGCCCGGCCGCAGGTTGAACGACGCGGTCACCGCCGGCAACTGGCCGAAGTGGTTGATGTTCAGCGCGCCGGTTTGGCGGTGGGTGCGGGTGACCGCATCGAGCGGCACCAGCGACCCCGTGGACGACCGGATGTACAGCCGCGACAGCGCATCCGGCGTGCGCTGGTATTGCTTGTCGAGCTCGAGAATCACTTCGTACTGGTCGGCGGGCGCGTAGATCACCGAAGCCTGGCGCTGGCCGAAAGCGCTGTACAGCGCGTCCTGCACCTGTTGCGCGGTCACTCCCAGCGCCAGCGCGCGGTCGCGGTCGATATCCACCATCAATTGCGGCGCGGCGATCTGCAGGTCGTCGTTGACATCCACGAAGCCGGGGATCTGCTTCATTTTGGCGGTGAGCTTGGGCGCCCACTCGTACAGGTCCTTCAGGCTGGGGCTCTGCATGGTGAGCTGGTAAGCGGCTGCGCCGAACTGGCCGCTCACCGTGATGGGCGGCGGGTTTTGGATGAACGTAAAGAGGGCCGGTACGGCCATCACCTGTGGGCGCAGCCGTTCAATCGTCTGGTCGACCGACAGCGCGCGCTCGGCGCGTGGCTGCATCTGCGCGAAGAAAAACGCCTGGTTGCCGCCGATCACGAACGAGCCCACGCCCTCGACGCCGGGTTGGGCGCGGACGATTTCCGAAATGGCGCGATGGTGGCGGGCCATGTTGTCAAACGAGATGTCCTGCGGCCCCAGCGTAAGGCCGAAGAAGAAATCCGAATCCTGCGACGGGATGAAACCGGTGGGCATGGTTTTGAACAGGTAGACGGTGCCCACCAGCATCAGCACCGCAACCGCCAGCGTCACCAGCCGGAACCGCATGGCGATCCCCAGCGTCACTTCGTACCAGCGCGCCATCAGGTTGTGGCCGCCCTCGAGCACGCGATAAAGGATGCCATGGCGCGTCTCGCGTTCGCTGCGCAAAAACCGGCTGCCCAGCATCGGCGTCAGGCTCAGCGAGACGAAACCGGAAATCAGAATCGCCACCACGATGGTGACCGAGAACTCGTGCAGCAGCCGGCCCACGATCCCCGCCATGAACAGCACCGGAATGAACACCGCCACCAGCGACAACGTCATGGAGAGGATGGTGAAGCCGATCTCGCGCGAAGCGGCGATGGCGGCTTCCATCCGCGACTTTCCCATCTCCATGTGGCGCACGATGTTCTCGAGCATCACAATGGCGTCATCCACCACGAAGCCCACCGAGAGCGTGAGCGCCATCAGCGAGAGGTTGTTCAGGCTGTAGCCCAGCAGGTACATCACCGCGAAGGTGCCGATAATCGAAAAGGGAACCGCGGCGCCGGGAATCAAGGTGGCGGAAATGTTGCGCAGGAACAGGAAGATCACCAGCACCACCACGCACACCACCAGAGTGAGCGTGAACTCGACGTCGTGAATCGACTGCCGCACGGACTCGGAAGCGTCGAACGCCACCGAAAGCTTGACCGCCGGCGGAATCTCCTTTTGGAACTCCGGCAACAGCCGCTTGATGTTTTCGACCACCTCGACCGTGTTGGTGCCCGGCTGGCGGTTGATGGCCAGCATCACGCCGCGCCGGTTGTTGTACCAGGCGATCAGCTTGTCGTCTTCGACCCCGTCCACCACGTTGGCGATCT
Organism: Bryobacteraceae bacterium; assembly: GCA_050010695.1. Lineage (GTDB taxonomy): Bacteria > Acidobacteriota > Terriglobia > Bryobacterales > Bryobacteraceae > Bog-375. Next base: position 3,460 of record JBEKKO010000023.1, on the reverse strand, counting down.
GGTCCAGGCGCACCGGAGCGCCACCGCGCCAGGAGACGATGATCGGCCGGTACGCCGCCGCATTGAGCAGGCCGCCGCTCGATTCGATGGTGAACGCCTGCTTGGCGCCATCGAGGCGGCCGGTGGGCAGATTGGTGTTGCTGGAGGCGATCGCCGCCTGTACTTCATCGATGCCGATGTTGTGGACCGCCAGTTGGTTGGGATCCACCTGCACGCGCACGGCGTACTTCTGTTCGCCATAGACCTGCACGCGCGCCACGCCGCTCACCATGGAAATGCGCTGGGCCAGCAGAACGTCGGCGTAATTGGTCACGGTGTAGAGCGGCAGAGTGTCGGAAACCAGCGCCAGGTAGAACACCGGTTGCTCGGCCGGGTTGACCTTCTGATAGGAGGGCGGCCGCGGCATGGTTGTGGGCAGTCTGCCGCCGGCTGCGGCGATATGGGCCTGGATGTCCTGCGCGGCGGCGTCGATGCTGCGGTCGAGCGTGAACTGCACGGTGATGTCCGTGCTGCTCTGCGAATTCACCGAGTTCATCGATTGAATGCCGGCGATGGTGGAGAACTCGCGTTCGAGCGGGGTGGCCACCGAGGAAGCCATGGTCTCCGGGCTCGCCCCAGGCAGCGCCGCGCTCACCTGGATGGTCGGGTAGTCGACGCTGGGCAGCGCGGCCACCGGCAGCGCGCGAAACGCCACCGTGCCGAACAGCAGGATGGCGAAGCACGCCAGCGTCGTCATGATCGGGCGATCGATGAAGATGCGCGAGAGGTTCACAGCGGCCCCGTTCCCAGCTTGGCTGGATCCACCGGCGCAATCTGGGCGCCGGGGAAGATGCGCATCTGCCCGTCGGTCACCACCGTCTCGCCCGGCCGAAGACCGCTCGCGATCACCACCTTGGCGCCCCAGGCGCGCCCCATCGTCACCGGGCGGATTTCCACGTGGTTATCCGGCTTGACGGCGTACACGAAGTATCCCTGCTGGCCGCTCTGCACGGCTTCGGCCGGCGCCACCACGGCATTCTGAATGGTGTCGAGCGTCAGCGTGGCGGTGACGAACTGGCCCGGCCACAACAGGTGGTCGGCGTTTTCGAAGGTCGCCTTCAGATGAATCGTGCCGGTGGTCGAATCCACCGTGTTGTCGATCACCGCCAGAGAGCCGTTGGCGGCGCGGCCGGGATCGTCCTGCGATTCGACTTTCACGGCCAGCTTGCGGCCCTCGCCGGCCAGCCGGCGGATGGCGCCCAGGTACTGCTCCGGCGCCGCGAAGTTGACGAAGATGGGCGACACCTGGTGAATCACCACCAGCGGCACGTCGTTCACCTTGACCAGGTTGCCCGCGTGCACCAGCAGGTTGCCGGTGCGGCCGGAAATCGGCGCGCGAATCTGGCAATAGACCAGATCGAGCCGGGCGCGCTCGACCGCGGCCTGGTCGGCATCGAGGGCCGCTTTGGCCGTGTCGATGGTCGCCAGCGTCGAGCGCGCCGAAGCGTTGGCCGCATCGGCGCTGGAAACCGCCTGGTCGTAGACCGAGTGCGGCGTGAGCCCGCCCTTGTTCAGCTCCGCCTGCCGCTCGGCGTCGCCTTGGGCGAAACGCGCGGTAGCTTTGTCGCGGGCCAGCGCGGCCTCCGCCTGCGCGATCTGCGCCTTGTCCCGCTCCACCGCCGCCAGGGCCTGCCGCAGCGCGTCGTCGTACGGCCGCGGATCGATTTCGAACAGAAGATCGCCCTTGGCCACGTTCTGGCCTTCGGTGAAGTGCACGGCCATCAGTTCGCCGGCCACCTCCGACTTGGCCTGCACGATGGCCGAGGCCTCCACCGTGCCCACCACCTGAAGCTCGGTGGGAACCGATTCCTGCGACACTTTAGCGACCGACACCGGTACCACCGGCATGCCGCCCATCCCAGGCCGCGCCGCTTTCTGCTGGCAGCCCGTCAGAGCCAAACCCACGGCCACTACGACCAAAACCTTATTCACTGGATTGACCCCCGAAATTCGCAGTGTATCAAGAACGGGGGGGACGGCGGAAAGGTGCAGGCCTGCGCGGATGCCGGGGAGCCGGTCAGTCTCCGAGATCGGCGTTCGTCAACTTGACGCCGACCATCCCAGTTTCCGCATAGCCCGTATTCCGCCCAAAGCAGCGAATGTGGATGTGAAACCACTTCTCACCATAGGGGACCATCCGCCCAAAACGCCGCGGCTGTCCATGATACGAAGAAGATGCCAGGTGGGGCGGCTACTTCAGGCTGGTGGATGGCTGGCGCTTCTGCCTCCACTCGGCTGCCTTTTCAGGCTTGCCCCAGTCCCGATAGAGTTGGACGATCCATTCGACCACGCGGCCGATCTCAATCTGGTCCGGGACTGGCGTCCTGTCTTTCCATTCCGCCAGGCCTCGATACGCTTCCAGCAGCAGCGGTTCCGCTTCCGCATATTTTTTCTGGCGAGCGAGGCTGGCGCCCAGTAGGCCCGGGGCGCGGAATCGTCCCCACCATTGATCGGTGGGCGTCTTTCGATTGAACTCCACGGCCCCGCGCGCAAGGACCTCGCTCTCGGCGAGCTTCCCCTGCGATTGGCAAGCCAGAGCCAGATCGTCTTGCGCCTCCATCGCATCCTGGCATTCCAACCCGCAATAGCGCCTGAACCCCGCGAGTTCCTGCCTGGCGTAGGTCTCCGCCAGGGTGTATTTGCCCTGCCGTTGGTACAGAGCTGCGATGTCCGAAAGGGTGATCAGCGTGGTGGGATGGTCGGGACCGATCACCCGGCGCATGATTTCCAGGGCCTGACCGTATACCGTTTCGGCCTCCTTGTACTTGCCCTGGTGCCTGTAGATATCGCCCAGATATTGCATGGAAACCAATGTGTTGACTTGCTCCGGACCCAACACGCGGCGAGCGATCTCCACGGTCGTGCGGGCGAGGGCCTTTGGAGGGCCTCCGCCTGGGCGTACTTGGCTTCGCGGTTATAGGCGTTGGCCAGATTGTTCATCACAGCCAACGTGAGCGGGTGCTCCGGACCCAGGACGCGGCGCCGGATTTCGAGGCTCCGGATGTAGAGCGCCTCGGCCCTCGCGAGCTTATTCTGGGCCCAGTAGACGTTGGCCAAAATGTTCATGGCAGACACCGTCGTGGGGTGCTCCGGACCCCACACACGGCGGGAGATTTCCACGGTCTGGCTAAGGAGCGCCTCGGCACGTGCGTACTCGCCCTGCTGGTAATAGATATTCCCCAGATTGCTTAGAGAATACAGCGTGTCGCGGTTCTCGGGCCCCAATACGCGGCGCTGGGCCTCCAGCGCCTGGTGGAACAGGGCCTCGGCCTCGGGAAACTTGCCCTCTAAATAGACATCGTATCCAAGGTGGCTGATGGTTCGGAGGGTCTTCGGATTCTCCACGCCCAGTGCCTTGCGGTGCAAATCCAGCGCCCGCTCGAATTGCTTGCGTGCCTGCGGGTATGAGCCGAGGTCCATG
>JBEKKO010000022.1:0-61794 GCA_050010695.1 Bryobacteraceae bacterium | reverse complement strand
CCCGCTCCGAAACCGGGGCGCCAATTCGGCGCCAATCCGGAGTTGGCAGGCGAAAGCGCCTGCCCCACCTTGCTCGGGCGCCCAGACGAATACTGGCTATTCTGCATGACGCACTACACTAGCGACGCGCCCATCACAGCCGCGCGCCCAGCATCGGCCGGCCGGCCAGCGGCAGGTTCGCCGCCGCCGTCACTCCCACGCGATGCCGCGGCGGCGCATCTCAGTCGAGAGCTGCGCTGCGGACTCAAAGGTGACGGCATCGATGCCCAGCTTACGGGCGGCTTCGGTGTAGGCGGGAATGTCGTCGGTGTAGAAGCACTCGCCGGCGGGGCACCCGGCCAGGCGCACCGCCTCGAGGAAGATCTCGGGGCGCGGCTTCATCGCTTTCACCTCGTGCGAAAGTGCCAGGTGGTGGAAATGCCGCAGTACCGGGTACCGCTGCCGAACCATCTCGAAGTGAATCGCGTTGGTGTTGGAGACCACCACCAGGCGATAGCGATGGGATAGCCCTTCGACCATGCTCTCGGGGACCAGCACGTTCGAGAAGATCGAGTTCCAGATGACGCAGAAGCGATCGTAATCCACCGTCAGTTCCAGCAGCGCGCGGAGTTGGGCGTAGAAGTCCCGCGGCTCGATCAGCCCGGTTTCGAATTGCGCCGCCAGGTCGGTGGCCACGATGCGCCGGCGGATTTCGGCTGCCGGATACGGACAGTGCTCCTCCAGCGCGCGATACCCGGCGGAGAAATCGAAGTCGATCAGGACTTTTCCCAGGTCCATCAGGATGGCTCGATACATTGGCTCTTCTTACGATAGGCGATCGAGCGCCGCACCGGCTGGCACTGTGCGATTAGCTACCGAAACTGCCGAGCGAATGGCTCCAGAGAGGCTGGCCGCGGCTATCTTTTCACGCCGGCAGGCGTCTCTTGTTTTATAGCGAGCCGGACGCAACGAATCGCAGGGGAGCGGCCCTCCGCAAGGGCCGGCTTCGGCTCGACGACCAATCCGCATCGATTCCGACAGGAGAGTTGTATGACCACGAAGTCTTTGTTATACGCCGCCGTCCTGGCGCTGGCGAGCTTTACCGTCGCCAATGCCAAATCTTATGACATCGTTCTGAACCACCCGGTGAAGGCCGGCCCAGTCCAGCTTAAACCGGGAACCTACACGGTTAAGGTGAACGGCGACATCGCCATGTTCACTTCCGACAGCTCCGGCAAGTCGTACACCGCGCCGGTAAAGGTCGACAACGACGGGTCCAAACATGACGCGACGATCGTGCACACCGACAACCAGAATGGCGCCGAAGTGCTGAAGTCGATCGCGCTGGGCGGTTCCACCACCACGCTCGAATTCAACGAATAGCCGACGCGCACTCGCAGGATGACGGGCCGCTCCCCAGTTCGCATAGAGCGGCCCGGTGCCCCCAAAGCCTCGGCGCAGTGCCCCGCGCCAGTTCGCGGCTTTGGAAGTCGCGAGCCGGGTGCACGACATAAAAGTGAAGGTACGCCGCAACGTGATTTCAGCCGACGCGAACGTCGCGCAGATATGGGCTCTCTTGGAGCCGGCAGAGCACGGTTGCGCAAAGTCGGCTCGTGGTAATCGCGGCGGACTGGGCCGAAGTAGCAAGTACGCCCAGATTCTTCGCTTTTCTGGGTGAATCGCACGGGGCCCCACTCTTATGTCACACACCCTCGCGAGCCAGTGAAGTTGACTCTGCGCTCGCGGTCTGGAAAAATGAAGATTCTCGCCCATGTGCGGATGTGGCGGAATTGGCAGACGCGCTAGATTCAGGTTCTAGTGGGGGAAACTCCGTGAAGGTTCAAGTCCTTTCATCCGCACCAATTGAAAATAAAGCAGTTAAGCTCAAGAAGGCTACCGAGACTCTGGTGGCCTTTCCTTTTTCTTGCACCCGTTTTGCACCTTCATTGGCCGACTCAGCCCAGACGGAAGGAACTCACGAATTCTGAAGCCGTGCGGCTCTCGGTGCCAAGTATTCCCAAAGCCCGATGGCGAACGAAAAGCGAACCCGCTAAAATCCAACCGCGGCACGCCGCCCGGAATCCGAACCAGTTTTGACCCGAGAAGAACTTGCAGAATTCCGCCGCCGCTTGTCGATGTTGAGCACTCCTGGTGTTGAAGGCGTCTACTAAACGGCGCACAACGACTGCCGGTTTGATGGTCGTAAACGGCTTCCACCAGCCGCCGCCATTCAACAGTTGGTGGCGGCGTGGAAAGTCCTGCGGAGAATGCCCGGGGCGAAATAGTCTTGGGAGGGCCGATTCGATTTTCGGTGTCGGATTGCAGGACTCGAACATCTTTCAGATTTGCATCGCATTCGCACGTAAACCGGCTCAGATTTGCTCGACAGCACCGGGCTGGACTTTCCAGGATGGCAGGAACACGGAGGCGTTCTCAAGAGCCGCTACTCACGCTTTTCGATCTCCCTTGATCTTCCCCGCCGCCGCATGAGAGCCGCTTGCTTTTGCCATATTCCACGACTACACTTCGGGAGGTGATAGTCTGGAATTGAAGACCGAAAGGAAAACCAATGGGAAACGTCGTTGCAAAACTGGCTGACAACTCGATTGGAACCTGGAAGTTGAATTTGGCAAAATCCAACCGCACGCCTCCAAGCGCCAACCCACCCACGAGTCTCATCCTTGTTTATGAGGCGGCTGACGAGGGATTGAATTCCACCCTCACCTTGCAACTAAAGGACGGTACTGCGATTCATTTCGCTGGGCCTCTCCGGTACGACGGCAAGGAATACCCGATCACTGGATTACCTTGGGACACTTACTCGTTCACACCGATTGACGCCAATACCTGCACGTTTGAGGACAAGAAGACGGGCGGGAAGTTCCATGTCCTGGGGCGGCAGGTCATATCGGAAGACGGCAAGACCATGACGATTACGAGTGAAGGCACCGACGCCGATGGAACGCCGGTTGCCGCACTACAAGTTTACGAAAAGCAATAGCGAACTGTGGTATGGCATTCCAGATGTCAGGATACCCTCGGCGCTGGTTCCAGATAGTCAATTCGGCAGAGCACACGCCGGAACATCGCCCAGAGCACGCCACAACCGTACGCAGACCGGCTCCGAATCGGTCGCCAGCGCCGGGTTGGTTCAGGGATGGCCCGAACAAGGCACCGACACAGCGGCCCTCATCGCTCTTTCTGCCCTGGCTAATCTTCGCCGCCGCCTGTCATTGTTGAGGACGGATGGCATCGAAGGCATCTACTAGACGGTCTACACAGATTTCAGCAACTCCGAGCGACGTAATCCCGTCCTTCCTTGTCTGGACGCCCATATACGGAACATAACCGCTCTGTGTTAGCGTCATCTTGTGATGGGTGGCTCATGCGCGTCGACGGCGTACGTCTCGATTGAGGGAGAAGTTAGTATTTGCGGACAATAGTGGCATACGATAATAGCGAACAGGAGGCACCGTGACAGTCCGGCAAAGTGTGTTGATGACAACTCTGTGTGGAGCGATTGTGATGAATATCGATGCGGCCGTGCAGGTCGAAAAGACCAGTTACAAGGGATGGCAGAACTGTTACCGCGTGAGTAACGGCGAGGTTGAACTCATTGTGACGGCGGACGTCGGTCCTCGGGTGATTCGCTATGGGTTTATAGGCGGGCAGAACCTCTTCAAGGAGTATCCGGAACAGCTCGGCCAGAGCGGCGAGGAGAAATTCCAGCTTCGTGGCGGCGATCGTGTCTGGAAGGCCCCTGAAGACCCGGTGGCCACCTGGGCCCCGGATAATGTTCCGGTCGCCGTTCGGGTCACTCTGGCGGGACTGGTTGCCCGCGCCCCCGTCGAGCCGCTGACCGGCCTGCAGAAGGAGATCCAGGTGAGCATGGCTTCCTCCGGCACCGCGGTCACCGTGATCCATCGCATCACCAACCACGCCTTATTCCCGCTGGAGTTTTCGCCCTGGGTCCTCACCATGATGGCGCAGGGAGGTACCGCCATCACCGGCTTCCCGCCGCGCGGCAAGCATCCGCAGAACCTGGAGGCGACCAACCCGCTGGTGATGTGGGCGTATACCAACCTGGCCGATCCCCGTTGGAAGTTCACCCGTAAGTACGCAACCCTGCTGCAGGACCCCAACAACACCGACGCTCAGAAAATCGGTTTGTTCAATCGCGACACCTGGGCCCTATACGTGCTGAACGGCGAAGGCTTCCTGAAGCGGGCGCAGGCCGATCCATCGAAAACCTATCCGGACTTTGGATGCTCGTTCGAAACCTTCACCAACAACGAGTTTCTGGAGATGGAGACGCTCGGCCCCTTGGCTCGGGTGCTTCCCGGGCAGACCGTTGAACAGACCGAGCGCTGGATGCTCTTCCGCAACGTTCGCCTCCCCGAATTGACGGACGACGCCCTGACTCAAGTGTTGGAGCCGCTGCTCGAAGCATCCAAAGCAGGCCACGGAGAATAGGGCGGGTTCTTATTGCCCTAACCGTGTTCTGATTGCTCTCCGATTAATCTGGCGGATCGCCTCTTCGAGCAGTTCGTCGTGTCCCGCTCGAATCCCGGCGATGGTCGGCTCGACTGCGACATCCGGAATGATCCCCACGCGTTGGGCCGGATAATGGTTGGATAGAAGACCTGGGTGCCGCTGAAATAGAAGTCGAGGCCCCCAGGCAGCGGAGAAAACGCCAATGCATTTGTATTCGATCCATACTAAAACCGCCTTAACTCCGATTCGAATTATAACCGTCTCGACCCGTTAGCCGGCCGGAAAGCTGCTAGCCCAAAAGGGCTATCGGGCCGGCCCCCGCCGATGGCCAACAAGACCCTGGCGTAAGTCTGTTATCGTGCAGGGATGGCTAGAATTCAGCGCGCTCTGATCAGCGTGACCGACAAGACCGGCGTCCTGGAATTCGCCGCAGCGCTCCATGCTATTGGAGCGGAGATCATTTCCACCGGGGGAACCGCAAGGCTGATTCGCTCGGGCGGCGTCCCGGTGAAGGACGTGGCGGAAGTGACCGGCTTTCCCGAGATGCTCGACGGCCGGGTGAAGACGCTGGACCCGCACGTGGCGGGCGGCATCCTGGCCATGCGCGGCAACCCGGCGCACATGCGTGCGATCGAGGAACATCACATTCTGCCGATCGACATGGTGGTGGTGAATCTGTACCGGTTTGAGGACGCGGCGCGGAAGGCGGGGGTGACGCGTGCGGAGTTGATCGAGAACATCGATATCGGCGGCCCCAGCATGATCCGCGCGGCGGCGAAAAACTACCACGATGTGGCCGTGGTGGTTTCACCGGCCGATTACGAAGCGATTGCGGCCGAATTGCGCGCGAGCGCGGGTGAACTGGCGCCGGCCACCCATTGGCGCCTTGCCAAGAAGGCGTTTCGCACCACGGCGGACTACGACGCCGCCATCAGCGCGCGCCTCGAACAGGAAGATGCGGCCGGCGAACTGCCGGAAGACCTGGCGCTGCGCGCGCCCAAGGTGATGGACCTGCGCTACGGCGAAAACCCGCACCAGGCCGCCGCGCTCTATGGTCGAGCGGGGCAGGGAATTGCCGGGTCGGCGCAGTTGCAGGGCAAGGAGCTGTCGTACAACAACCTGGTGGATCTGGACGCCGCATGGCAGTTGGCGCTCGAGTTCACAGACCCTGCCGTGGCCATCATCAAACACACTAATCCGTGCGGATGCGCCGAGCAGGCAACGCTGGCCGAAGCGTGGCGCAAGGCGCTCGAATGCGATCCGGTATCGGCGTACGGCAGCGTGGTTGGCATCAACCGCACGGTGGATTTGGAGACGGCGCGTGAGATCGCCAAGTTGTTTGTCGAGGCGGTGGCCGCGCCGGACTATGCGCCGGAAGCGCTGGCGGTGCTGAGCCCCAAGAAGAACCTGCGGCTGATGAAGGTCGCGCCCGGTCTCGACCGCCTGGTGGTGAAATCGATCACCGGCGGCTTTCTGGTGCAGAACGCGGACCGCGTCACGCTGGACCGCGCCGCGGCGGTGGTCAAGACCAGGCGCGCGCCGACCGAAGAGGAATGGCGCGCGTTAGCGTTCGGCTGGGTGGTGGCCAAGCACGTCAAATCGAACGCGATTGTCTACGCGCGCGCCGGGCAGACCGCGGGAGTGGGCGCCGGGCAGATGAGTCGCGTCGATTCGGTGAAGATCGGCGCCATGAAAGCGGTGCTGCCGCTGGCTGGAACGGTGGTCGCCTCCGACGCGTTCTTTCCGTTTGCCGATGGCTTGGAAGAGGCCGTGAAGAATGGCGCCACGGCGTTCATTCAGCCAGGCGGATCCGTGCGCGACCAGGAAGTGATCGACGCCGCCGACCGGTTGGGCGCGGCGATGGTGTTCACCGGCGTGCGCCACTTCCGCCACTGAGCGTGTGAGCGGCCCCTGACACGGCCGGTTGCGAAAGCCGCATCCCGTCCTGTGATATGTTATTCGCGAAGGTGAGTTTCTTCGAAGGATCCACGCATGAACCGAACGCCCGCGCTCCTATCGTTCCTGACGATCGCCGTCACCGCGACGGTCCTGTTCGCCCAAGGGCAAACGCCCCCGGCAGCCCAGGCGCAGGCTCCCGATCCCGACGCATACTACCGCCTGGGGCCGGACTCGCTGCCGCAAGAGGGAGTTCCGAGGGGTGAGATCCGCGGGCCGTTCACGCTGCCCAGCCAGGTTTATCCGGGCACCGCGCACACGTACTGGGTTTACGTCCCCGCGCAGTACGATCCGGCAGTGCCGGCCAGCCTGATGATCTTCAACGATGGCCAGGCGTTCGTGGCGGCGGAGGGCGATACGCGCGCGCCAAACGTGATGGACAACCTGATTTACCGAAGGGAGATTCCGGTCCTGATCGGCGTGTTCATCAACCCCGGCCGCCGCCCCGATCAGCCGGAGCCGAACCTGCACGAGTGGGGCGACCGAACCACCAACCGGCCCACCGAATACAACTCGCTCGATGACCGGTACGCGCGCGTGATTGTCGACGAATTGATGCCGGTGCTGAACAAGGAATACTCGATCGCCAAGGACCCGGACCGGCGCGGCATCGGAGGCACCAGTTCCGGCGCCATCGCCGCCTTCACCGTCGCCTGGGAGCGGCCCAACGAGTTTCGCAAAGTGCTCAGCATCGTCGGCAGCTTTACCAACATTCGCGGCGGCAATGCCTATCCCGATATCATCCGCAAGGCCGACCGCAAGCCGATCCGCATCTTCCTCCAGGACGGCCGCAACGACAACCGCGGCAACGGCCGCGGCGGCGCCTACGACGAATCCCGCGACTGGTTCCTCCAGAACGTCAGGATGATGCAGGCGCTCACCGAGAAAGGCTACGACCTGAACTACACCTGGGGGATGAACAAGCACGGAGGGAAAATGGGCGGCGCCATCCTGCCCGACATGATGCGCTGGCTGTGGCGGGATCAACCCGCCTCGACCGATCCCCAGAACCGTGTCGAACGCTCATTCAATGAGCCGGTGAAAAAGCCGCCGTCCGCGCCCAATCAGTAAGCGATGGCGTGCTGGGGCTGAGCGCCCCGCCGCCGGCCGCCAGCCATCCTTGCGGCCAGCCACTCATCCGGCTGCGGCCGCCAGTCTTCCGAAAACTATTGGCACTTTGTGGTGAGTCGCGTAGAATCTATCCAGGGGGCGAAACAGAGTATCAGGTCTGAAATCGACTGACCGGCGCCGGGCCGGCTGGGCTGGCGCGGCCTTCTATGCGTTGCTGCCAGCCCGGCTGCCCACTCCGGCGGCGGGCTGGCCAAGAACAAGGAATAGGAAGCCCTCATGACTCGACACGCTATCTTCTCCGCGGGGCCGCTGGTTGTGGTCCTGATCTTCCTGCCATCGCTCGCCTTCGGCCAGAACGCGAGCTGCTCGCTCAGCGGCACCGTGTATGACGCGAGCAACGCGGTGGTTCCAACCGCCAAAGTCGTGCTGACGGACGAAGCTACAAACACGACTCGCGAGACGGCCTCGAACGGCAGCGGGTTCTTCAGCATCTCCGCCATCCACCCCGGCTCTTACGCGGTCGCCATTTCAGCCTCTGGCTTCGCCGTCTGGGAGCGGGCAAACATCGTCTTCAACCAGGGCGAGAACCGGACTCTGCCGAATGTCGTGCTGCAGGTTGGGGGCGCCACCGAGCACGTTCACGTGTCGGCCTCCCTTGACTCGATCACACCACTCGATACCGGCGAGAGCCGGCAAACGCTGAACAGTAACATGGTGGCCAACGTCCCCATTGAGGGCCGCAATGCCGCCGAACTCATCAAGATCATGCCGGGCATGGGCATGAACAGCGGCCTCTCGCAACAGGCGTGGACCAGCCAGGTCACGCAGAGCAACGTCGGGCCGGTCGGACAATACTCCGCCAACGGGACCCAACCCAATGGAGCGATGACGATCACCTCCGACGGCGCCAACCTGCTCGACCCCGGCAACCAGGGCACGCAGGTGGCCAACATCAATGCGGACCAGACCGCGGAGGTAACCGTACTGAACTCGGCCTACGGCGCCGAGTATGCCAAGGGGCCGGTCACCATCCAGGCCATCGGCAAGAGCGGCACATCCGGATTTCACGGCGCGCTGTACCTCTATGTGTCTGCTTTCAAGCTCGACACCGAAGATTCCTACGACAAGAGCCTGGGATTCTCCAAGTCGCTATCCACCCCGTCCTTCTTCTATCCCGGCGGCGACATCGGCGGCCCGCTGCTGATTCCGGGCCTCCGCTTCAATCGCAAGCGCGACAAGCTGTTCTTTTACATCGCACCGGAAGGCATGGTTCAGCCCACGTTCTGGGCTACCCAGACTTTCGTTCCCACCGGCGAGATGCTGCAAGGTAATTTCTCGCCGCAATATATTGCCACTCTCGGCGCGGCATTCGCGAACGCCTATCCTCTCTATGCGGCGCTCCCGGCCGAACACGGGGCGGCTGCCGAGTACCCCGGCGGAATCATCCCACAGAGTCTGCTCGATCCGACTTCGCTGGCCTACGCGAAGACCTTCCCACAGATATCCTGGCAGCAACCCACAGCCGTCGGTAACAACTTCTATTACGGGCTCAAAACGCCGGTGGATCGTTTCGAGTTTCGAGTCAGGGTGGATTACAACGTCACCGATAGCACCAGGTTATCCCTGACATGGAACCGTCAGAATGAGTTCGATCACAATATCGCCGGTGTGTGGTGGTGGCCTGGCAGCGCGCTTCCCTATCCGTCGCCGATGCCGGCGCACGAGGTCTCGAACATGCTCAGCGGAAACGTGGTCCGCGTATTCAGTCCCACGCTGACCAACGAGACGGTATTCGCATTTGCCGGGTTTCTCAACCCGGTTCGACTTTCCGATCCCTCGGCGGTCAACTCGGCTGCCCTCGGGCTCAGCGGCTATCAACCCATGGCGCCCGACCGGTACCTGCCGCAGCCTCCCAATGTAATGGGAGTCCCGGGTTACTATGCACCCACCTTTGGCACCAGCTTCCAGGGCGGCGATTTCGGAAAACTGTCGATAGATCCTTCGGTCGCCGATAATCTCTCCAAGGTGGTGGGCTCCCACGCTCTGAAGTTCGGCGCCTACTGGGACTTGGCCGAAAACGATCAGCCGGACCTCGGACCCTTCCCGCAGGGGCTGCTGGCATTCAGTAACACGGGCGCGGACTCCAGCGGCAACCTGCTGGCCGACTTTCTCACCGGCCGCGTGCAATCGTTCCAGCAGGTGCCTGCCGTCAGCGTCTACGATCTCAGGCAGAGTCAGTATTCGCTGTACGCACAGGACCAGTGGAAAGCAACTCGCAGGCTGACCCTCACCTATGGCGTGCGGCTCGAGCACATCGGCCAGTGGTGCCCCCTGAGCGGGCCTGGCCTGGCCGTGTGGAATCCAGCCGGTTACAACAATGCCGGCAGCGCCGGGCCATGGACCGGCCTCTTGTGGCACGGCATCGACAGCAGTATTCCCATGTCCGGCTTCCCGTCGAAACCGTTCTTCCCGTTGCCGCGCTTCGGCGTGGCCTGGAACCTTTTCGGAAACGGCAGGACCGTGCTCCGCGGCGGCTTCGGCGTATACCGCTACCAGTTTTCTTTCAACAGCGCCGTCAGCGGGGGAATGTACGACGAGCCGGCGGGCATCCCTAGTTACACCCTCACGGACCCGGCGAACCTGGGATGGAACTTCGCCCAGTACGGTCTGCCGAGCACGGTGCTGGGGCTCGGTGGAAACCTGGGAGCCATGCAACAGGGAGACGCCCGGACGCCATACACGGAAACCTACGATTTCATCGTCTCTCAGGCTCTGCCGTGGAGGTCGATTCTGGAACTCGAGTATTCCGGGAACCGAAGCCGCGACCTGCTGCTCTCCGGCAACGGCAGCAATATCCAAGTCCTGGGAAACCTGAACAAGACGCCGCTTGGCGCGTACTTCCTGCCGGACCCGGTCACCGGGGTGGTAAACGATCCGGCACTGGGTGCCATCCCTTACCAGGACTACCGGCCTTACAAAAACTATCAGACCATGTTACTCGTCAGTCATGGCAGTTATCAGAACCACAATGCGCTGATGGCGTCCTGGAACAAGCAGGCCGGGCCGGTCACTTTCATGATGAATTACACCTTCGGCAAGGTGTTGGGCATACGCGACGGCGAATCGGACAACGGAGCCGGTAATGGCGTCGCCGTGGACCCCTGGAATCTCAAGGATAACTACGGCGTGCTCCCGTACGATCACACCAGCATCTTCAACGTTGCGTACGTAATCCACGTGCCCTTCCACGTCCATGGCAACCTCCTCCTGAAGGGGGCGGCCAACGGCTGGGTGATGTCCGGCATCGTCATGTTGCAGAGCGGCGCTCCGATTCAACCCAATACGGGCGGCAATCTGTACCTCACCGCCACCGGCGACCTGAACTCGCAGATGTGGCTCGGCACGGATTCCGAGGAAATCCTTCCCGTACTCACCTGCGACCCGCGCCGCAATCTGCAACCCGGGCAGTACTTCAATCCCAACTGCTTCGCGCTCGGTCCGCGGGGAACCAATGGTCCCGCGGTCTGGCCCTATATCAAGGGGCCGTCTTACTTCCACAGCGACCTTTCGGTGCACAAGGAGTTTCGCATTCGCGAGCACACTGTCGAAGTGCGGTTTTCGGCATTCAACTTCCTCAACCACCCGTTGCGTCAGTTCACTGGCGCCGACACGGAGTTGGACTTCGCCGCGCCGTTGGCGGGCACCCGGAATTCCAACGCTCTCACCACGGGCTACCCTATCTATACAGTGGGCAACCGCTTTCTGCTAATCGCCTTCAAGTACAGGTTCTGAAGCTTGGAGGCTCTTGCGAGACATAGCTGCGAGATAGAATAGGGCCGGTCGTTCTTCCCGGCCACAGGAAGGAGATGGCGCGTGGGCATCTATTATTCGCTGCTGCTGCTGTTATTGGTATGCTTCAATGCCATCGCCTATACCTTCGTGTCGGTCCTGTGCCTGCGACGGCTGCGCGCGCAGAAAACGCAGTGGGGCGGCTATGGCTACGCTTGTCTGGTGATGACGATCGCCGCGATGTTTCTGGGCGGTCTGGCTCAGGACTTGGCGATCGCCACGCTGCACCGCAGATTCGCACTGTTTGATTTCGTCGACGGATTCACCAGCTTGCTTGCGCCGCCGCTGGTGTTTCATGTCTTATACCACAGTGAGCGGTTGCACCTGCGCGCCCGGCGCGTCTGGGCGGCGCTACTGGCCATCTGCTGGCCGGCGGCGCTGGTGTTGGCGATCGTCCTCCTGGCTCCCGGCCGTGGTATCGACCGGAGCAGGCTGCTGCACCAGAATCTGTACCTTGCCTTCGCGGCCTACTGCGTATTCTGCGCCATCGGCGTCCTGATTGCTTCCCGCGGCCACCTCGGGCTGTTCGCACGCCACCCGCGCCGCTGGCTGATGCTCCTTTTTCTTGCCTGGCTCTGCCTCGCCGCGCTCGAATCGCAGTTGAAGGGCCAAGCCATCGCCTTCGGCATGGACACCAGTGCCCTGGCCTTCGTTTTCATCGTCACGTATTACACGGAGCGGCTCACCTTTTTCGACGTTCTGGTCAAGAAGGCCGCTTTCGTCTTCTTATCCCTGCTGCTGCTCACGCTTCACTTCGCGTTCGTCACGCCGCTCATCTGGGCCATGCAACTGCGCGGCTGGATCGGCCTCCTGGTCTGGGCGCTCTCGGTCTGGCCGATTGTGCTCTGTGCTCCCTGGGGACAGCGCAAGCTCTCTCTCTGGGTGGACCGGCTCTGGCTGGGGCGCCGCTTCTCGCCCGCCGAGGCCACCCGTTACTTCCTGGCCGGCCTGCAGGGCGCCATCAGCGCCGGCGAGTTGCGTAGGCTGGCCGAACAACACTTGAGCGCCATCTTCCGGGCAGACGTGGAACTGCTCGACGATGCTCCCAGCCAATCCGGCGGCGCTGACATCGGAACGGCCATTACCGCGCCCATCCGCATGCACGGCGAACCCACTGGAGCGATCCGCGTCCAGCCGCGCGCGGACAGCCCGCAGTTCCTCAGCGAGGATATCGACCTTCTCTCTTCACTCGCGGAGGCGTTCTCTTTCCTGCTCGAGAATCTGCGCCTCCGCGAGAAGCGCCTGGAACAGGAAAAACGGGAACAGCAACTGGTTCTGAACGCCAACCGCTCGGAGCTGAAGGCCCTGCGCGCGCAAGTCAATCCCCATTTCCTGTTCAATGCGCTGAACACCATCGCCAGCCTCATCCCGCGCCAACCCGATCGCGCCGAGCGAACCATCGAGCAGTTGGCGGAGCTGTTCCGTTACACGCTGCGCCGGTCGGACCGGGAGTGGGTAACCCTCGAAGAGGAACTCGAAGCCGTGTGCGCCTACCTGGACGTCGAGCAGGCGCGCTTCGGCGACCGCCTGGCCATTCGAATCGAGGCGTCCGGTGAAGCCAGGCAGATGGGAATCCCCGCCATGATCGTGCAAACCCTGGTGGAGAACGCAGTCAAACACGGCGTCGGAGGGATTCGAACTCAGGCCGTGGTCGAGGTCAACGCCGAAGTCTCCGCATCCGGATTGCGGATTGCGGTCGGGGACAACGGTCCGGGATTTCCCGCGGCCGCGATGCGGGCGTTTCCGCCTGGCAACGGCGGTTACGGACTGCGCAACATTCGCGAGCGCTTGCAGGGACACTTCGGGGAAACGGCAAGCCTGACCGTGGACCGCGACACGACGCTGGGGATGACCGTCGTCAGCGTTCGCCTGCCGCGCGCGGTGTCGCAGGCGGCGGAGGCGAGGGCGCAATGATCCGGGTCATGCTGGTGGACGACGAGCAGGCGGCGCGAGAGCGGCTGCGGCAGATGCTCGGCCCGATTCCAGGCCTTGAGATCGTGGGCGAGGCGGCCGATGGCGAACAGGCCATCGAGAGGATCGTCGAGCTGCATCCGGACCTGGTCCTGCTGGACATCCAGATGCCCGGCTGCACTGGCTTGGAAGTGGCGGCCTGCCTGCCAACCCCTCGCCCCAGAATCATCTTCTGCACCGCGTTCGATCAATACGCCGTCGATGCGTTCGAGCTGCACGCAGTGGATTACCTGCTCAAGCCCGTCAACCGCGTCCGGCTGGCGCGCGCCATCGACCATGTCTGCCGGGGCGATGGCCTCGAAGCCGGTGGCGAGGTCGAGCGCATTCTGGCCACGCTGCGCGCCAGGAACACGCGTCTGCTGGCTCGCTCCGGCGAAGGCTATCGGGTCATCCCGCAGTCTGAGGTGGTGCACTTTTTTTCCGACACTGGGCTGACCAAGCTATGCACCCGCGATCGAGCTTACCTTCTCGATCCGACCCTGAACGATCTGGAGCAGCGTCTGGACCCCGCTCTATTTTTCCGCGTCAGCCGCGCCGCCATCGTAAACCTGAACTGCGTGACTGAAGTCCTGCCACTGACCGGCGGCGTGGCCGAGGTCGTGCTGAACACCGGTGTGCGCCTCGAAGTCAGCCGCCGCCGCGTCAAAGATCTGCTGCAACGCCTTGGCGGCGAGGATGCGGGCAAAGAAGCCTCGTGAGCCGCCGCTTGCGCAGCCGCATGGGACCACCGGGAACCCATCGGCTGTCCGTCCCGTTTACACCAATGTGCGGTTCATCTGTCAGAGAGCCAGCCAGTTCCCTTGCCGCTGATCCAATGAGCCAATCCGGAGTTGCCGGGCGCGAGCTTGCAGATTTCCAGACCCCGCTCTACTTGTAAGGTCCGGCCGACACGACCACGCCGAGCGTGAGCGTATCCTGGTACGTCTTCGCGGCGGCGCCGGAGCCCGCCGAGTAGAACGGCTTGTCGGACCAGTCGTGGCGGAATTCCAAGCGGGTGAGAAGGTGGCTGTTGTGCTTGTACTCGCCCGTAACGGTGGCCTCCTTGAGGTTTTGTGCGAGGCCGGTCGAGAAGCCGCTCTGGTCGTCGAACCACTCGAGGCGGCCCGCGCAGGCGATCTTCCTGGCGAGTTGGTAGCGCGCCGCGCCGGCAATGCCGGCCCAACTGTCGCGCCTGGTGGTGGGCCCGGTGCGGTGGTCCTGGCCGTAGTCGAAATTGACGTAGGCGTTGACGTTGCCGTTGGGCGTGAGCAAGACCGTGGTGTCTACAACGCCGCGGTTGCCGGTAGTGGCGCCCAGGTGGTTGGGGCCTTCATAGTAGTTCGCCGACCAGGTGTACTTGGACCTGGTGAGCGCGGTGGTGATGCCTATGTTCTTCAGGTCGTCGTTGCCCCAGACCGTGTTCCAGGCGTTGACCAACTGGAAGCCGGCGCTGAATTCCTTGGTGATGGGCACGTTCGACCTGAAACCGAATTCATAATCCGGAATCGCCCAGGCGAACAGCAGCGAGCGCGAGTAGTTCCAATTGGAATTGCTCTCAATCACCTCGGCGCCGGCAGACGAGTCGAACTGGCCGAAGTCGAACTCCGCGCCGTGCGTGTGGCCGGGTTTGACGATCGCGTAGGCCTGTTCGAGGTAGCGCAGCGCCTTGTGATCGATAGCCGCGGGATCGCCCGCGTGAATCAGACGCAGCGTTTCGCCGAACCCCAAGTCGAGGTGCAGGCCGAGAACCCCGTCGGACTTGTCGATCACGAGCTTGGCCAGGCTGAGTTCCGGCTGCCCCTCCTGGGTGTTGAAGTTGTAAAGCTGATTGGCGCCCGAGGCCGGATGGTTGCCGTTGTACGTGATGTAGCCGTCCACCGAAGCACTGAAGACCCAACCGCCATACCTCAGCGGCGGCGCGGGCGACGGCGGAAGAGTCTGCGCGTCAGTGCCGGCCGTCTGCGCCGCCGCCGGCAAGGCGATCAGGATAGCGAAGAGCGCGAAAAGAAACTGCATCCTTAATCTTCTAGTGTAACGGGCTGTAAGATAGTGTGGCTGTCATAACATACGTCTAGCCAATATTTGACCTGCTAAGTCCACGACTCTGCTCGCGGCAGGCGCTGCGGAAACAGCTCTAACTGGGAATACCGGCGCGGCTCCGATGGAGAGTGGGGTCGATCGCAGCCGCCATCTTCGCTACGTCAAGTCCGCCGCCCAGAAACCGATTCAGTTTCCCGGCAGTGACAAGCGGATCGGAAATCGCGTCGCTGTGTTCTATCACCAGCAGTTGGGTACGCGGGCGCCGTGTCAGCATCGCTTTCACGCGGCTCAGCGTACGCACGTATTCCTCTTTCAGCAGCCGCCGGCGTTCCGGCGTCGCGGCCAGGGGCTGATTACGGCGTACCAGCATGCGCTCCTGCGAATCGAGCACTTCCTCGATGTTGCGCTCGCTGAGGATCACGCGGCAGGCCAGCCCCGGCGGCAAGGCGGCCAGCAGAGGAGCGACAATCTTGATGACTTTTCCCCGTCCCTCGAATAGCCACTTCGAATCTTTCAGCAGATGTTTCACCGGCTCGAATTCGAGATAACCGCGCGGATTGTCTTCATCCGCTTCGCGCAATCCGTCCGAGAGGACGCCCATGCCGCCAGCGGCCAGCATTTGCATCAGCATGGAAGTGCCCGAGCGCGGCAAGCCGGTTACCACGATCAGGGATTCCTCGAGCGGCGGCATCTCCGCCGTTCTGGCCGTCCGCGGTGCGTCGGCCGGGGCAAAAACAGCGGCAGCGCTTTCCACTCTTTCAGCCACCGACGGGTGCGCTGGACGCGTGGCGCTGCGGCTCCTCATACGGCGCGCCAGGCGCCGGTGCTCCCGTGCGGATTCGGCGTCGCCGAGGTACTTCTCGAGCAAAGCGGCGAGTCGAACGTGCGCTTCCGGAAAATTCGGGTTGAAGGAAATGGCCGCGCGGAGCGCTTCGGCCGCCCGCTCGTATTCCTTCATACCCGCTAACGCGCGCCCCAGCAGGAAATGGGCCAGCGGATAGTCATGAATTCTCTGCAGTGCATCGAGAGCTGCATGCGCGGCAACGCTGAATTTCCTGCGCCGCAGAGCCACTCGGCACAAGCCGATATGTGCATGCGCGTTATCGGGATCGATCTCGAGCGCCTTTTCGCATACCTGCTGCGCGTCGCGCCAGCGGCCCAGGCGCAGATACAGATCGGCGGTCTGCAGGAACAGGCCCGGCCGCACCAGGTGCGCTTCCGTCATCCGTTCGAGCGCGGCCAGCGCTTCGGCGTAGCGCTTCTCCGCCGTCAATACCTGCGCCTTCAGGTAATCGGTCACAGGCGGCTGGTAGCGCGTCAGATTAGTCCAGCGTGCGAACTCGCGCCGCTCGTCCTGGCTGAGCAGCGACTCGGGTTCGGCCTCGGCCTTTTCGGTCCGAGCTTGATCCGCCTCAGTCTCTTTCCTCTGGTGGGCGCGCTCGACGGAGACTTTGCGCAATGCCTCGATCTTCGTCTGCGCCTCTTCAAACAGCGCCCGGCGGCGGCCATCGAGGTCATCGACAATGCGCCGCATCTCCTCGCCGATCCCCAGCGCCTGGCAGGAAACGAACAGCCGCACGGCGAAACGCTGCTCATCGGGATCGGCTGCATAGAGCTCGCTGAAAATCTCGTGTGCTTCGATGTGCCTGTCGTCGTCCTGGTAAGCTTCGCCGAGGTTATAGCGCAGCTCCCGGATGGTCTTGTCCACCGCTCGTTCGCGATTCTCATCCGGCCGTTCGATATACCCCAGCGCAATCATCTGTTCCAGTGCTTCGTGCGCCGCCACCGGATCCAGGCGCGTATGCGGCGGATGGCGTCCATCCGCGCCGGGAACTTCTTCCCAGCTTGGAATGAACGCGACCTCCGGTGTTTTCACGAAGGCCTTTGAAAGCACCTTGCCGTCCATATCTTCGCCTATCGGCAGTCCGTAAAGTGTCAGGATGGTGGGCGCGACGTCAAGCAACGATGCGCCGTGCAGCAATTCGTTTTTCTTTATGCCTGGCCCGCTGATGGCGAGGATGCCAAAATCGCGGTGCTCGATCGCAGGCCCGGCGGGAATGTCGGGAATCGATGCGGGGCGCAGGTGATCCGGATGGAAGCCATGATCCGACATGAGAATGACGGTCGAGTCTTCGCCGGCTTTCTCGAGCAAAGTCCCCAACATCCGATCGTGGAACTGGTACGCCATCGAGACCACGTTGTGGTACAGCTCGAAGTCGCGCTCCGCGATCCAGGACTGCCGCGGCGGATGGTACTTCATGAACCCGTGGCAGAAGTGATCGATCGCGTCGTAGTAGACCGCGAAGAAATCCCACGGCTGGTTGTCCAGCAGCCAAGTGGCGGCGGAATCGACGCTCATCGATTCCGCGAGCGTCCGCAGAAACAGGGCCAGGCGCTTGTCCTTGTCCTGATCGATGTCTTTGGCAAGCGGAATGAACGGCTCCACCATCTGCGGCGCCAGAAGGTCGGGATGCATGCGCAACCGGCCAAGCGTCTCAGCCAACTCCGGCGGATGGACCGTATTAGCCAGCAGCGGCCAGCCCTTGTCGAGCGGCCCGCTGGCGCGGTGGTAATGGTCGGAAACCATCACGCCGTCGATCGGCTCGGCAGGATGGCTGGGCCACCAGCCAACCACTACGCTGCGCAGATCGTTCTGATTGAGAATGTTCCACAGCGCTTTCGATTTTCTCGAGAGGTTCGTGACCGGCTGCACGCCGCGTCCGTCCGGCGTTGGCTCGGAGAAGCCGAGGATGCCATGCTTGAACGGCCGCTTTCCGGTGGCGATGGAAGTCCACAGCATCGGCGAGAGCGGTGGATGGAGCGTGGCGATCTGCCCCATGGCGCCGTTTTCGACGAGGCGCTGCACGTTGGGCATTTTGCCGGCAGCCATCAGCGGATGGATCACCTTCCAGTCCGCCGCATCCCACCCGACCAGGAGAACCTTACGCGGGGCCGGCGCCTGCTTCTGCACGGGAATCAGATTAACTCTTTTGTCTATTGCGGAGAAACAAACATCTCGATGACAAACACAAAGTGCTGCCGATGTCGTGCTCCGTTTGGCGTCGGGGCGAAGAAACTCATCCGCTTTGCAGCTTCGACAGCCGCTTGACTGTTCGGATCGGACGGCTCCAACGAGTGCGCCTCGACGAGCTGTCCCGATGCCGTAACGAGGCCGAACACGCAGACTGGCCGGACCGTTGCGCCAGACGGGAACGGACCCCGTCCAAAAAAACGCGAGATTTTTTGCGCTGCCGCGATCCCGCTTGCCGGTCCTCTCGCCTTCATCTTCTCAGTGGGGACAAACAGGCCGGAATCGGCAGCGGGAAGCTGGGTCAGGCTGTCAACGGAGATCTTCGATACGGTTTTGCCGGCTTCGGTCACGATCACCGTTCGCGGCAACACACAGTCGCCAAGCTGTGGGCCGTTCGAGTAATCGTAAGCGTAATAGCGCCCGGGTACTTGCGACTGCACCTGGAGAAGCCCGGATTGTGGATCGATGCACTCCTCGCTTTCCTGCCAGCCTCGCCCGGACGTCCCACTTGCGGCGCTTCCTGGGGCGGAGAGCAAAACGCAGGTAAGTTTCGCACCGCGGAGGACAGCCGTTGACGTTCGGATCCGGGCCCGAGCAACGTTCTCCGAGGACGGAATGGGGTCGAACAAGGCTGCCCGCGCCTCGTGCAAACGGAGTGGAATGGTGCTCGCCGTCCCGACTTCGTAAAACATCGTTTTCGAGGAGATCCGAGTTGTCGTGAATCGGCTCCCGGCTTTCGCCGTCCAGTGGAGCCCTTGTTGGGGATCGAACACGTCCTCCATCGTCCAGGCGCCGTCATATTCCGTTTGGCCGCCGGAATTCACCGTAAAGCTGACCTTGAGATCGTAAGCCAGGCCCGCATTTCGCAAGGAGTAACTATCTCGCGCGCGGGCAAGAAGCAGAACAATGGCATCGCGACTCTCGGGTGTGTCGACAGCCTGGATTTGACCGCTGACCAGTTCGAGAGGATCGCTCGGTATGGGCGCCATCCTCGGTGTGCTTTGGCCAAAAGTCGC
The DNA here is from genome assembly GCA_050010695.1 of Bryobacteraceae bacterium. Taxonomy (GTDB): domain Bacteria; phylum Acidobacteriota; class Terriglobia; order Bryobacterales; family Bryobacteraceae; genus Bog-375. The sequence goes on along the minus strand of JBEKKO010000022.1, from coordinate 42,408 downwards.
AAGCGATAGTCCGCCCGCCGCGATCAACCGCAACATTCCCTTGGAGATCATTCAACTAACCCTCCCGAACAAATTCCATCTTACTCGTGGTTGAAGTAAATCGCAGCCTGGGCTCATACGGCTTCCCGCCGGGTAGGGTTCGATGTAATGCGGCCGCTGATCCGCCGCCCGATCCGCCGCCCGATCCGCCGCCCGATCCGCCGCCTGCTCCACCGTCGGTTCCGCCGCCTGATCCGCCGCCTGTCCCGCCGCCTGCTCCGCCACCTGTCCCCCCGCCTGCTCCGCCACCTGTCCCGCCGCCTGCTCCGCCACCTGTCCCCCCGCCTGCTCCGCCACCTGTCCCCCCGCCTGTGCCACCAACTATTCCGCCACCCGATCCGAACCCTGCTCCACCCCCCGATCCGCCCCCCACCCAGGTAGTGCCACCGACAGCGACCGGGTACGCCAGGGAAAACAACGCGCCCGCCTGGGTCTGCATGCCGCCGACGCTAGCCTGAATGGGAACGTCTCCCTGGCCAAGCCCGGACGGAACGACCAGGTTGATCTGATAAAGGCCGGCGCTGGACAATCCAACGAATAGCGTTTTGACGCCGACGTTATTGATGTAAAGGCTGACCCTGTCGTTGGTTGGCGCCGCACCGGTAAACGCCTGTCCGGCCGGGACGGCGGGAGTGGTCGGCCCGAACCCGACGGCGAAGAGTTCAACGACGTCGCCTGCCTGCGCGGCCACCGTGGGATAGCCAAGAGAATTGCCGGTCGGGCCGAGGATATCGTAGGCTCCTCCGCCGTAAGCTCCGGCACCGCCCGGCCTGAGAATGATTCCAGCCACGTGTCCTGTTTCGAACAGGTCGAACGACGGCGAAAACTGGCTCAGAGTCACGGTCGATGTTGCGGTGCCGGCGGCAGTGGTCACGAGTACGCGTACCGGGCCTGTCGCCGTGTCATCCGGCGCCTGCAAGTTGATCTGCCCGGGACTGACAAATTGGAGATACGCAGCCTTACCGTCGATCTCCACCCTAGTGCCGCCCAGCGAAGTGGGAAAGTCGCCGTTCCAGATGGCGGTCCCGCTGGCGAGGTTGTTCCCGAAAATCGATACCCATTCGCCGGGCTGGATGATACCTACCGTGCCGCAAAGAGGAACCACGCCACCGGGCGAAATGAACGGCGCCTCCGCCTGGCTCGCGCGAGCGGCTTTCAAGACCCCGCCATTGAGGAAGTTCACTCTGGCATCCTGCCTGGCCATGGCTAACCGGACGGACCTAAGCAATGGCACGTTCTCAGAGCTCGCGAGATGCGATTTGGCGGTCCGGACGCTTGCGGCGCGCTCTGCCCTGATGTCCCGGACGCCGCTGCCGATAATTGCTGCCGAGGCGCCTGTCACCATCGCCATGGCCGAGCCGGTAACCGCCGCATAGATCTGCCAGTTCCCCATGCTGCGTTGCAGCGCCTCCCTCAGAGACGATGAGCGGAGGGTGGCGAAATAGGCCTCCAGACGATGGTCCAGGTCGAGTTTTCGCACGGCGCGCATGGGTTACCTGCGGTCACCCTGGATTTCACTCATCAGTGGCGCCGCTCCTCGGTCTTGCCGACCACCCATCTGGAGCATATGCCTCCCAGAACCGGCTGAGAATACCGTAGCTACAGTATGCTTGGCCATGCGCCGTAGTCCATCAGCTCTCATATCTCAAGGTTACGCCAGCCTGCGGAGAAGAACCATAGCACTTTGGGGCTAGCGCAATGCTCCTGGAGGCCAGGAGACGCAACAGATACCAGGGCGGCTGATTGGCCGCCGCAATCGCCTGAAGCGAACCAATGATAAGCTCATCGATGGAGGAGACCGGGGGCAACGGACATGGCATTCCACAAAACAGGCTGCTCTGAGCAATCCCCCGCCAAGGCTCGTCCGGACCGAAGGGGCTCCGTCCTGCGACAGCCGCGTTTTTCACCGGAACTTGCCCTGCTTTACGAAGACGATTGGATAGTGGTCCTCGATAAGCCCGCCGGACTTCCGGCTGTGCCGGTTCGAGGCTCCGATGCTCCGTCCGCTTGGTCACTTCTTTCCGCGGAACTGAAGCGGAAGAGACAACGGGCCTTCGTCGTACATCGCATCGATCGTTTTACGTCCGGCGTTCTGCTCTTTGCGAAAACTGAATCGGATCGAGATGCGCTGGTCCGGCAGTTTCTGGCCCATACTCCAGTGCGAGAGTACCTCGCGGTGGTTCGCGGGCGTCTCGGCGCCAAAGAAGGGAAGCTCGTACACTACTTTCGGCGTGAAGGAATGTTGCAAAGGCTGCGCACCGAGAGCGACCCCAAAGCGGCTCGCGCCGAGCTTCGATACTCCGTCGAGCGCCCTCTTCTGGGCGCTACGCTCGTCCGAGTTGCCCTGGTGACGGGATTGCAGAATCAGATCCGGGTGCAGTTTTCGGCGATCGGCCACCCGGTCATCGGTGACAGAAAATACCACTTGGAGGAATCGCTGGAGCGACGAATTGCACGGGTCGCTCTTCACGCAGCGCATCTCGAGTTCATTCATCCACGCTCGGGAGAGAGCGTCTCGATTGACTGCGAATTACCGGCGGATTTTCGGTCTCTTCTGCAGGCATTAGCGTTCCGTCCGCGCCGGTGAGTGATCGAGCGCTCTCGGCAACTTGCGCAGTCACTCCGCTGCGATCTCCGCCGAAGCGCCGCATTCCCACCCAGTGGTGCGCGCCAGGTGAGCGTGCACTGTATCAAAAAGCACGCTCGTAGTACTATCTTTTGCGAATTGGCATCCTGCGGCCTTCATTTGAACTAATATTACTATTACCAGCGGGCCCAATACTGGGCTCAACTGGCTGAAAGCTGGAACTGGCGCCGTATGGGGGTGCGTTCGCCGGTTGGCCAGGATAACTATCGGAGGGGTGGATGCTCAAGCTTGTCGCATTCGAGGAATGCCTGCGGTCTGTGCTGGCAGCCGACTCCGCAGCGATGAATCGCAAGGTTGCCAAACGGTGCAACGTATACACCGCAGGGAGCCGGGATGACCAGATTTACTTCATCACCGCAGGGCAAGTCAAAGTAATCACGCAGTCGCCGGAAGGCAAAGAGTGCCTGCTGGCGATCTACACGGACGGCGATTTCTTCGGCGAGTGCGGTCTCTCGGGAGTTCTACGGAGCGAGACCGCCATCGCCATGAGCGATACCGTGCTGAAACAAGTTACCGGCGCGCGGTTCCTCGCCCTGGTGGCGGAAACCGGGCTGGTTCGGGAGTTTGTCCGGTATCTTACGATGCGTTTAGCCGAACAGCAGCAACTGATCACCAACCTGGCAACCGTCGATTGCGAATATCGGCTTGCCGTAACTCTCTTGCGGCTGTCCCGAAAGCTGGGTGCCTGTGAGTTACACGGCCTGACGCCAAAAATCTCGCACCAGGAACTGTCCCAAATGGTGGGAACCACGCGCCCGCGCGTCAGCGAGTTCATGCACAGATTCCGCGACCGCGGTCTCATCGACATGACGCCCGATTCGCGGATTCTGGTCAGAGAGCGGCGTCTCGAGGAGTATCTGGAGACGCGCGGACTCAAGCCTGGTTTGAATGCCGTCGCTTCTTGAAATAATTCTCCCGGTTGTCCAATTCTGGACCAATAATTCCGGCCACCTCGCGTAGTATATTCGCAAGAATATCGATCCGGAGGATGTTACATGCCGCCTACCTTGACATATCCAGGCGTTTATATCGTCGAAGTCCCCAGCGGTGTCCAGACGATCACCGGAGTTGCCACTTCCATCGGCGCCTTCTTCGGACAGGCCTCTCAAGGGCCGCTGAATACGCCCATCGAGTGCCAGACCCCGTCGGATTACACGCGAAACTTTGGCGCGCCGATCGCCGGCGGCTACCTGGGGCAAATGGTGCAGCAGTTCTTCGCGAACGGCGGTTCGGACTGCTATGTGGTGCGAATCGCCGGACCGGGAGCCGCGCCGTCCACGGTGACGCTCAACGACGTCGCGGGAAATCCCGTGCTGACGTTGAATGCCGCCTCGCAGGGCGCGTGGAGCAATAACCTGCTGGTGGCGATCGATTACGACACGCCGACGCCGGACGCCACGTTCAACCTGAAGGTCATTTATATGAACCAGGGCGCCGTGGCGCAGACCGAATCGCTCACCAGTCTGTCCATGGATAAGAGTTCGCCGCGCTACGCACCCACGTTCATCGCGCAGTCGTCCCAACTGCTGTCGATTCCCGCCGGCCAGCCTGCGCCGGTTACCGCGATCAACCAGGGGTATAGCCAGGCGCGATATCCTTTTGCGGGCCTGGCGAATACGGACGCCATCGGACCGGCTCTGGCGGCGCTCTATAACGCGGCCTGGGGCGGCACGGGAAACATCAATATTAGCGTCGATGGCGGGCCGGTGACGCAGGTGAGCCTGACTGCGGTGGGGGTCAACACGAGTTTCGCCAATCTGCAGACCTATGTGCAGAACCAGATCAACAACGCCCTCGGCGCCTCATCCAACACCAGCGTCGCCCTATCGGAGGATGCATCCCCGGGGGCGACTCCCGTGTATTTTCTGCGGCTGACCTCGACCGGTACGCTAAAAAGCAGCGTTGCGGTGACGCGCGCGGCTTCGAACGATCTGGCGTCGATTCTGATGGCCGGCGTGGATCAGGGTGGCATCGAAGTCCCCAGATTCAGCGATCTGCGGCCCGCGCCCAACGGCATCACATTCACCGGCGACACCGCCACCGTGATGACCGAGTTGGCCGCCGCCAACGTCGACCAGGTGAGCCAGATCACGGTCGGAGGAAACGTCATCCCGATCGCATTGGGAGTGTCGGGCACGCCGTTCTATAAGGGCGCCAGCGCGACCGATTTCGGTGGAATCCAGGAGAATCTGCAGACCATCGCCAACCTTATAAACAGCGGCGCGCCGGGTTGGGAAGCGTCGTTGGCGGGCTATCGCCTGATCGTCAACGAGGTCCGCCCGAACTCCCCGCTGGATACCGATTCGACCTTCGCTCTCGCCGCCGCCGCCGGAAGCAACGCGGTTCCTCTGGGGAACGGTTTCAAAAGCCTGCAGGCGCAAACACAGCTTGCCAGCGGCAACGACGGAGGAGCCATCACGCCGGCCGCCTACCAGGGAGTCGAACTCCAACGGACCGGCTTTTGGGCGCTGGATTCGGTGCCGCTCTTCAACTTGATGGTCCTGCCCGGCGATGGATTGAACAACGAGACCGACTGGCAGGCCGTGCGCAGCGCCGCCGCGGTATACTGCGCCAGCCGGCGCGCGTTCCTGCTGCTGGACGCTCCGATGGGCTGGACCAAGAACAATCTGCTCCACGCGCAGGCATCCGATGTCCAGAATTTCCGGGCGGCGATCGGCGCGCCCACCGATTCCTGCGCGGTGTTCTATCCGCGCGTGCAAGTGAATGACAACGGCACGCTCCGTTACATGGGAGTTTCCGGAATCATGGCCGGAGTCTGCGCCGCCACCGATTCGGCGCGCGGCGTCTGGAGCGCGCCGGCCGGAACCAATGCGCTGCTCACCGGCGTGACGGGTCTGGAAGTGACTCTCACCGACAAGCAGAACGGCATTCTGAATCCGCTGGCGGTGGATTGTCTGCGCAGTTTCTCGGTGGGATACGTGAACTGGGGAGCGCGCACGGTCGCGGGCTTCGACGACACACCGGACGACGACTACAAATACATGAACGTGCGCCGGTTCGCGTTGTTCCTGGAAGAGTCGCTCTACGACGGCACGCAGTGGGTAGTATTTCAGAATAACGCCGATCCTCTGTGGGCGCAGATCCGCATGAACGTGACTGCCTTCATGATGAACCTGTTCCGCCAGGGCGCCTTTGCCGGCACCACTCCCCAGACCGCTTTTTTTGTGAAATGCGATGCCGAAACCACCACGCCCAGCGACCAGAATCTGGGCATCGTCAACATTATTGTTGGATTTGCGCCGCTCAAACCGGCGGAGTTCGTGGTCATCAGCATCCAGCAGATCTCGAACCTTAGCTAGTCGCGCAACCGGAGATAAGTCATGACTACTGGATTTCAGAAGAACGCTACGCGCATCGATCCATATAAGAATTACAAGTTTCAGCTCAAGTGGGACGGCCATACGGTGCTCGGGGTCATGAAAGCCGGTCCGCTCAAACGCACCACCAACGTGATTACACACCGCAGCGGCGGAGAAAACAGCGTGGACCACAAGACGCCGGGCCGCACCACCTATGATGGCCTGGTGCTGGAACGCGGCATCACCTGGGATCTGGATTTCGAGGCCTGGGCCAACAAGGTGCATCCCTACGCGGGGGACTCCTCGATGGACCTGGTGAACTTCCGCAAGGAGCTGGCGCTGGAAGTTCTGGACGAAAAAGGACTGGTGGCCCGGCGCTTCTTTCTGCATGGCTGTTGGGTGAGCGACTACCAGGCTTCGCCTCAACTGGACTCCAGCGCGAACGCGATTGCGATCGAGACCATCAAAATCGAAATGGAAGGTTGGGAGCGCGACCCGCAATCCACCGAACAGGACGAAAGCCAGGCGGTCCCGCAGAGTTCCTAGGATCGCGGCCAGAAAGAGAGCATGTCCCAGACGGTCCCATTTCCGGCGCTGCCCGAATGGCTGCCGATTGCCGCCGAAGACCGGCCGGTCGCTCTACGGGCCTTCGGCAGCGACATGCGGGACCTGTCGGTGGAATTCGCCGGCGTCGCAAGGCCCCGGCTGGTCACCAGTCTGCTGGCACGCTGCGCGCAAACCCGCGATGGCGGCCCGCCGCCCGAGCGCGCCATTTGGGACTTGCCGCTCGGCATGCGCATCGAAGCCGTGATGGCATTAGCCACCGGCGATTCGGCGCTTCCCTTGGTGTGGCGCGTTCGCTGCTGCCACACCGGTTGCGGCGCGGAAAGTGAATTGGAATTACGGCCCGCGGAAATCGCCGCGCTGTCGGCGGAAGCGCATCGCGAAAAGCTGGTCCCGGTGAGAATCGGTGCGCGCACCGCCTGGTTGCGCCGTCCCACCGGGGCGGATCAGCGCCAGTGGCTGGATAGCGGGGCTGAGGAAACGGCGCCGCTGGCGGCCAGCTTGTTTGTGGACCCGGCTCTGGACGATCTGCGGGCCGCGGGCATCGCCCTGGACGAGATCGGCGATTCCATCGATCGGGCGATGGAAGAGTACGACCCGCTGGTGGGCTTCCATCTCGAGGTGGGTTGTCCCGAGTGCGGCCGGCCCACGGCGCAGGCTCCGGATTTGCTGGCTGGCGCGCTCGAACGTTTGTGGCTGGCCCAGTTCGACCTCATCGAGCAGGTCCACCGGCTGGCCAGCCATTATCACTGGACCGAAGAAGAAATCGCCGAGGTGCCCTTCTGGCGCAGACAGGCCTATCTGGCGCGCATCGACGGCGGTGAACTATGAGCCGCTACCTGCGCCAACTGGCGCGCGAGACAAACGCCAAACTGAGACCGCCATCCGGTCTCAGGCTTGCGCCGGCAGCACCGGCCGCCTATGAGGAGGTCCATGAGGAACGCCTGGTGCCTCCCGCACCTGCCATCGGCGAACTATCCAGGACGCCCCCTTTGGACGCTGGCCCGCGCACGCCGCCGGCCCGGCCAGACCTGCCGCGCGTTCCGGAAACCATCGCGGCTCCCATGACTCCGGCGCCGCAGCCAATGCCTTTGCCGCCTTTCGCGCACCGTTCCGTGCAGACCGCGCGGCCCATAAGCAAGCCCGTAGGAGCCGGTGCGCCATCGCCCGCCGAGTCGCCGCACCCATCGCGGCCGGATGTTCCGCAAACCCAGACGCGCATGGCGAAGCGCGCGCCGTCGCCGCCCGAGTCCGCGAAGGCAGAACACATTCCGGCGGTCCCGACGCAACCGTGGCGGGAAGTGGACCACGAGACCCTGGAGACGGTGGTGGATTCGACATCGCTTCTTGCCGCGGACGGCCGGTCGCGCGCGAAAGAGCCGAAGAACACGGAATTAGCCATCCCCGAGACGGTTCGCTCCTGGCTCCGCCCGGCGCCGGATCGGCCCGTCGCCTCCGCCACGCGTGGACCTGCCCAGGCCTCGCCTCAGCCAGTAATTGAAGTGACCATCGGCAAGGTCGAAGTGACCATCGAAGGCGACGTCCAGCCGCCGCTCCGGGCGACCCGCCGCGCGGAGCCGCGAGCCGCCGCTCCAACCAGGCCCGCTCCGCCCGCCAGGACTGGAAGCCTGGCCCGCCAGTATATGGACCGGTGAGCGAGGGACATGCGCCATGGCACTGAGCGATACCGGGACCGCAATCGGCAGCGTCAGCCGTCTTCTGAAAGACACCCTCACCAATGCGCTCACCAATACGCCGCCCGGCCCCACGGTGAGCATCTCCCGGCCCGAGCCCGCGGCCAGTGGCGGGGTTCCGCAAGGAGCCAGGCTCAACCTGTTTCTGTACGAAGTGCAACTCGACGCCAGCTTGCGCAACGTGCCGCTCACCCCGGGCAGGCCGTCGCCCTTGTGGCTGGTGCTGCGATACCTGCTCACCGCGTTTGACGACAATGGCGACAGCGATACGGACGTGGCCCACGATGTCCTGGGGCTTGCCATGCAGGTGCTGCTGGGAATGAACGAAAGCGGCGTCTTGGAGCAGGTCAACGACAAGTCGCTCATCGACAACCCGGAGTCCCTGAAAGTGACCTTCGACGACGGCTCGCCGGATTTGCTTTCGCGCCTCATGCAGGGTCCCGACGACCGCTTCCGCATGTCCGTGCCGGTTCAGATCCGTCCCGTGCTGGTGGCCAATTCCGATCCGCCATCTTCCATGCAACTGGTGGGGGTCAATTACCTCACCGATACCGCTATTGGTCTGGCGGGTGTCCGGAATATCCTGCTGCCGAGCCTCGGACCGGCCATCGACTCCGCCACGCCGCCGCAAGTCCAACCGGGCGATGGGTTGACCATAACCGGGACCGGACTCGGCGTGGACCGGCTGGTGGTGCGGTTTGGGAGTGTGAACTTACCGGTGACCATGCAGCAGCCGGGCACGCTCAAATGCGTGGTGGGTGGCGCCGCACTGGATCCCACGCAGATCTCGGCCGGCAGCCAGCCGGTGGTGGTGGCACAAACCATCGCTAACGGCAAGACGCTTTCGAGTAACGCTCTCTCGTCGACGCTGATTCCGGTCGTCACCGGCGTTGCCGCGAGCGGCCTGCAACCGGTGTCGGGCGCCAATCCCAACGTATACGGCGCCATCAAGCTGACGGGGCAGTTTCTGGGGCGCGCCACCGACTATATCGAAGTGGGGCTGTTGAACGGCGCCGGCGTTGCGGTGGTCGTCGACCGGCCGGATCCGAGCTTCGCGGCGCCGGCCGACCAGAGCGCCCAACAAGTTCTGATGGTGGCCGCGCAAGCCGTTCCACCCGGAACTTACACGGCGGTGTATCGCGTGAACGGAGCGCAGGCGAAGCAGGCCTTCCTGCTGAATATGGTGTAACGAATGACTGGGCTACTCTCACTCACCGGCAATAACGGCAGCGCGGCGGGACGGGCCGGCGAGGCGGTGTGGTTTACGCCTGGACTGGATGTGCCCGACGCCTGGACGGCGCACTGGATCCGCCAGGCCGTCTTGCGATTGCGTCGCGAGCTGTGCTGGGCATGGCGCCAGTCGCAGACGCCCGATCCGCTCACCGATGCCCTCGACCGTTCGCGATTGTACGAGCAACGGCTGGAGTTCTTCGAACGCGATGAGACCGCGCGCCACCTCACCGGGATCATCTCCCAATCGCCGCCGCCGGTTCCGGCGCCTTGCGCGCGGGGAACGTTCCCGTGGCTGGCCGGTGAACTCGGGCTCCCGCCGGCGGAGATCTTCGCCGCCGCGCTGGTGCTGATGCATAGCTGGGACGCTGCGGCTGCGGAGGTGATTGGCGCGGCGCAAGGCGATGCCCGCCGTTCGCTGCCCACCCTGGGACTGGCACAGCGGCTTTGGGATGAGCCGGGCGCACTTTCCAGCCTGACCAGTCTCGCTCATCCGCTCTTCCGCCTGCGAATGATTCGCGCCGATGCGCAAGATGCCATCGGTTGGCGCACCGAACTCAGCATGCCGGCACTGGTGGCCCGGCGGCTGCTGGGGACAGCGGATCGGCCGCCGGCTGCGTTCACCGTAATCCGCGGCGGCCCGAATTCGGCGAAACTGCCGGTAGCGGCGCGCCTGGTGGCGTTGCGCGCGTGCGAACCGATCACCGCCCCGCATGCCATTCCGCTGCGCGCCGCATCCAGCTTGCCGCTCGCCACTGGCGCCGGTATCGAAGGCTTGCTCGAAAGTTTCTCGGCAATCACCAGCCGGCTGGTCTATGCGTGGAATCCGTCGCGGCCGGGCGCGGAAGTTCAAACCGCTGCAGCATTGTGCTGGCTCGACGGAGCGGATCTCTATCTGCCGCTGCCCGCGCCCGGAGAAGCGCCGGAAACGATGACCGCGCCGTTTGCCGGCATCCCGATTTACGTGCTCGCGTTCTGGGATCGGGAGAAATTGGAAATCCCCGGCTGGCGGACACTGCCCCCGATCGATCTTCCCACCCTCGATCTGGAAGCGCGCCTGGATTGCTGGCGGCGTTCTTTTCCAGACGGCGCGGCGCCGCCCGATGCCGTACTCGAAGACTGCGCGTTCCGTTTTCGATTCGATGGCGCGGCGATCCGGGAAATCGCGCGGACTCTCTCCCACGAGCAGCGGCCGGTAACCGGCGAGAGACTCCTCGCCGCTTGCCGCCAGCGGGCCGAAGCGTCCCCCGGCACGCTGGCCGTGCGAGTAAAGCCGCGATTCAAAAGCGAGGAACTGATTCTGCCGCCGGCCCAGCAGCGCCAGTTCGACGAACTGTTGACGGCCATGCAAACCCTGTCGAGAGTGCACGCCCGCTGGGGAACCGGCCGCGTCTGGGATGACGGCGGGATTTCGGCGCTTTTCGCGGGTCCTCCGGGAACCGGCAAGACCATGGCGGCGGAAGTGCTTGCCGCCAGGCTCGGTCTGCCGATGTTCCGCGTCGATCTTTCTCAGGTGGTCAACAAGTACATCGGCGAAACCGAAAAGAATCTGCGGCGCCTGTTCGATTCGATGGAGGAGTCCGACTCCCTGCTGTTTTTCGACGAAGCCGAATCTCTCTTCGGCCAGCGCATGCAGGCGCGGAATGCCAACGATCGTTTTGCCAACATGGAAATCAGCTACCTGCTCCAACGCATGGAACGATTTCGCGGCGTGGCCATTCTGGCCACCAACCGGCGCAAGGATCTGGACGAGGCCTTCCTCAGGCGGCTGCGATTCGTGCTGGAGTTCCCTCTTCCCGGCGCGCCCGAGCGGAAACGAATCTGGCAGTCCGGAATTCCCGCGGAAGTGGACGCATCCGGCCTGGACTTCGACTTTCTGGCCCGCCAGTACTCGCTCGCCGGGGGCCATATCCGGTCAATAATTCTTCATGCGTGTCTACAGAGCGCCGGCCGGTCGAGCGAGCGCACGCTGTCCATGGACACGGTGATGCTGTCGGTCAAGCGCGAGTATCAAAAATTGGACCGCACGCTGACGCGAGAGCAGTGCGGAAGGTGGGGCGAGATGTTGGAACGGGAGAACCGATGAATTCGGGCGGAATCCGCATCGGGAAAGTGTCGGTGAGGCTGCGCGGCGTCGCGCGGCGCGAAGCTCAGGAGCGTGCCGGTTCGATTGCCCGTGAGATCGCCGGCGCGGCGGCTCGCGAAGGGCTCCGGATGGCGCCCGGGAAGAAAGACATCGGCCGGTTGTCGGTGCGCCTGAAAGCCGATGGCAAAGGGGCCGGCATCGCCGAGCAGATCCGCGGCCAGTGGTCCGGAGAGTAATCCATGGAAAAAACACTCAAGGGCGCACTGATCGAGTACGGCTCCGATTTCCTGGGGCCGATTCCCAACGTGGTGGTTTTCCAGTTCAACCCGGAAAAAATGTCCCGCACCATCGAGATTCCGCCGCGCCCGGTGAACGCCACCACGCGCGAAACCAGCCAGGCGGGCGAGCCCCCGTACGAGCGATTCACGGTGGACGCGCAATTCAGCGCGGCCGATCAGCGGAACAGCGGCAATCCGATCGGATTGACGATGGGGGTCGGTCCGCAACTGGCGGCGCTCGAAGCGATGGTCTACCCGGTGCAGACCGAGGGAGGCGCGATCGGTGCGGTGGTGGATGCGATCGGATCGTTGCTGGGCGGGAGTTCGGCCAATCCGGTGCTGCCGATTCCGCGCGTGCAATCGCCGAAGATCCTTTTTGTGTGGGGCCTCACGCGGGTGGTCCCGGTGATCATCGAGACCATGACCATCAACGAGGTGCAGTACGATTCCATGCTCAATCCGGAGGAGGCGAGCGTGACCATCGGGCTCGCCGTGATCACGCCATGCAACTGCTGTGACGACCAGATCGCTCAAGGGGCCTTGCAATACACGCAAATGATGCAGGACACCCTGGCCACCGTCAACCTGGCTAATACCATTGCGGCGGTGGTGGACCTGATTCCATTTTGAGGACGTTATGTTTCTCCCTTCATCCAGATACGCGAACTTAGCGCAATGCCAGGTCACTCAGGCCGATGGGTCTACGGTGACCGCGGTGAAACTGCGCATGCTACCGCAGGTGACCGGCGACCCGACCACCATGACAGCCGACGACCGGCTGGACATCATCGCCGGCCAGGAGTATGGCGACGGCACCATGTTCTGGCACATTGCCGATGCGAACACCGAGCTGTCGGCTCCAAATCTGTTGAAGCAGTGGCTCCCGGGCGATTCCAACGAAGCGCAAATCACGATTGAGGTACCGGAGCAATAATGGCCTGCGCGCAGTATAGAATCTATCTCGGCGATCGGAACTCGACCACCCAGCAACTGAGTAGCTTTGAGACGATTACCGTCCAGCAGGAGATGGATATGCGCTGGACCGCGACCTTGGAGATTCCTCTCTGTACCGACGTACACGGCAACTGGACCGATGAAACCGAAAAATGGCTCCAGCCGCTGAACCGCGTGCGAATCGAGGTGAGCTTGCAAGGCGGGCCTTACACGCCGCTAATCGACGGGCCCATCGTTACCGTCCACCACGACCTGCACATGGAGCCAGGTCAGAGCATGGCCCGGGTGGAGGTGCACGACGACGGATTCCTGCTGCACCGCGACGAATCGGTCAAACTCTACCAAGGAATGACGGACGACCAGATCGCCCAAAAGATTTTCGGCGACAACAAGGATATTACGACGGCGAACCAGGTCGATCCCGTGCCGCCAGGTAATAATCTGTCGGCCAGCACCACTGTTTTGCGTGGCACTCCCATGGAACTGCTGCAGCGGCTGGCGAGCCGGCAACTCAAGATCTGGCACGCTTACATCCTGCCTGGCCCGCAAGCGCATTCCAGTATCGGGTGCTTCAAGAAAGATCCCCCCGGCGATTCCGGTCTGCCGGCCATGGTGCTCACCGGCAATAAACGGAACCTGTCGAACATTCGCTTCTCCAGCGACACATCGATTCAGGCCGTTTTTCGCGGCTCGGCCATCTCGCTCAACGATGCGAGCGTGGATTCGAGCACCGCCAGTCTCAGCGACATCGACCGGCTCGGCACCAACCCGCCCAGCGGCACGGCAATCAACCGCATGTTGCAGCCGGGACAATCGCGCAATGTGAACCTGCAGAATGCGGTGCTCGCGGCGTCCCAGCAGTCGGCTTACGCCCTGCACGCCGAAGGAGAAGTCTTGCAGGATACCTACTCCGCGATTTTGCAGCCTTACCAGAACGTACAGGTGCTGGGCGTCAATGGCCAGTTGAGCGGGCTCTGGCTGATCCGTCAGGTGACCCACACCCTCACCCGCAACAGCTACGGGCAGACGTTTTCGCTGCAACGCAATGCCCAGTCGGCAGGCGCCGGGAGTAGTAATACCGCGCCGCCGCAGACGGTGCACTAGGAGGAGATGGCCATGATGAGTGCGGAGGACCGCTTACTATCGCAACTCGCTGCCGACCATCGGTACCGGTTTTTCGGCAAATACCGGGGCATCGTCAAAACCGTGATGGATGGCAGCGATCTGGGGAAACTGATCGTCACCCTGCCCGAAGTTTACGACGATCAGGACTCGCCGCCGGCTTGGCCCTGTGTGCCGTATGCCGGCCCGAAGCACGGGCTGGTGGCGTTGCCGGAAGCGGGTGACGGCGTGTGGGTCGAATTCGAAGGCGGCGATCCTTCCAACCCCATCTGGACGGGCTGTTGGTGGGCCGATGGCAATATGCCTTCACCGGCCGATACGAATGTCAGAACCTGGGCCACCAGCGGCGGCTTGAAGATCGTGCTGGATGACGATTCGAGCGAACTCCGGCTGGAGCATCCCAGCGGCGCCAGCATCTCGTTGAGCGGCGATGGTCTCACCCTGTCGTTCAATTCCACCACCATCACGCTCGACGACGACGGAGTCTCGATCAGCGGAACAGTGGACGTTTCCCCGGCGACATAACCATGCCCTCGATTCTCACCATCGATAACCAGGTCATGTGCCCGCACGGAGGGCAGGCCATTCTCACCAGCACCAACTCGCTCTTCACGGTGGACGGCAGCCCCGCGCTCCTCGAATCGGACATCCACCCGATTGTGGGATGTCCGTTTACGGTTGGCGTGGTCTATTCCCCCTGCGTCCTGATCGAATGGACCAGCGGCGCGGAAACGCTTACCGTCAACGACACCGGTGTCCTTCTCGAAACCAGCGTGGGTCTGTGCTCCAACGCCGCGGGAGCTCCGCAAGGACCGGCGGTGATCGTTGACGCTACGCCGGAGGTCGACGCGATATGAACGGCAGCAGCGCCGGGCGGCATCTGTCGTTTCCATTCCGCGTCGCGGCCGACGGTCGCGCAGCCAGTGCGGATACGCTCGCCCGCCAGGTGCTGGAAGAATTGGTGCAACTGATTCTCACCAATCAGGGCGAGCGCCTGTTCCTGCCGGATTTCGGCGCCGGCGCGCGCCGTTTGCTGTTCGAGGGGATCAACGATACCACCGCCACCATGTCGCGAACGATGATCACCCAGGCCGTCCAGCAGTGGCTCCCCAGCCGGGTGACATTGAACCAGCTCACCGTCACGGTCAACGACACCACCATTGAGATCGACCTCGTCTATCAAGTGGCCGGAACAGACCAGATCCGCCAGGCGATCTTCCAGCGGAGCGCGCCCTCGTCATGACTGCGATCGTTAACCAAACGGCACGACAGGCGCGGGCGCGGGATCTCGCGGCCGGCGGTCTGAACGGGATCGATTTCGTGCTGGTCACGCTGTCTCCCGCCGCGGCGCCCACCGAAGCAAACCTGGAAGTGCATTTCTTCAACGATGCGAATCTGGCCGCGCTGGCCGCCGCCGCTACGGCCCATCCGGGCCAGATCGCGTCGATGCTGCCCATCTCCGGCGGAGAGCGAATTCTGGCCGGTCCGGTGAGCGGGCAAGTACAGGTCACCGCCGTGAGCCACTCCTCGAACGGCGTGCTCGCGCTGGTGGTCCAACCGATCGGCGATTATTCCGTCTACACGCTTACGGTGCAACAGACGGGCTTCGACCCGATTCTTTCCGACATCGATTTCCGCTTCCGCCCCGGCTGTTTCAGCTCCGACTGCGCGCCGCGCACCTCCAATACGCCTGCCACCGCCGGGCCGCAGATCGACTATCTCGCCAAAGACTACGCTTCGTTTCAGCACACCCTGATCGGCGCCATGATGCAGCGGGTTCCCAACTGGCAGGCGGTCTCCGAGGCCGATCTCGACCAGGTGCTCATCGACCTGTTCGCCGCGGCCGCCGATGAACTCGGCGATTACCAGGATCGCGTGATGAATGAGGCGTATCTGTCTTACGCGCGCAAGCGGGTTTCCCTGCGCCGCCACGCCAGCCTGATGGATTACTACATCCACGAGGGCAGCCAGGCAACCACTACGCTGGCCATCGATACCGGGGATACGGGAACTTACGCGCTGCCGGTTCCCTGCCGCGCGTGGAGCGGGCCGGATCCATCGCTGCCCAACGCGGCGGTGTTTGTGTCGAACTCGGGGCAAACCATTCACGGTGTCCTCAGCCGCATCTCGATGTACACCTGGAGCGACGTGGTTCCGGCACTGGCGGCGGGAGCGACCAGCGCCGACTTGAGCTTCGCCGATTCGCTCACCGCCAACAACGTGGCGGGCTGGATCCAGAACGGCTCGCTCGACCGGCTGCTGATCGAGGAGTGGCTGAATCCTTCCACCGGGAGGGCGGCCGACCGCGACCCGCAGAAGCGGCAGATCCTGCATCTCACCAATCAGGCCACGGTCCTCCAGGATCCGCTCACGCTGGCCTGGATGGTTCGCGTCAACTGGCAGGAGCAGGACCAGTTGACGGCCAATTACTGCTTCGTGGTGCAATGCTCCACCGGCGCTGTGCGCAACGTTTCCATGTTCCACGGCAACCTGGTCGACATGGTGCAGGGGCTGCCGCAAAAGGCCGTTTATTATGCCTCCGGCGCGACCCTGCCGGATAGCTCGTCGTTCTACTACGAGACGTACCCCGGCGGAACCAGTGTCTGCCGGCTGCCGAATCTGCCGGCCCTGTGGCGGCAATCCATTCCCGGCGGCTACGACGAGCCGCAAAGCACCGTGCAAGTGCAGGTGATGCCATCGGTCGGCAGTCCGAATTGGACCGAGGAGCACGACCTGATCCACAGTACGGCGAGCGATCGGGATTACGTGGTCGAAACGGACGAGAACCTGCGATCGCTGGTGCGATTTGGAAACGGAACTAATGGGTATGCGTTGCCGCAGAACGCCGTGGTAACTTGCACCTGGCTTTCCGGCTACGGCCCCGATGCCAACGTGGGCGCCGACTGCCTGGCGCATTTCGATTCCCCCGCTCCGGCGGCCGTTTGCTGGAATCCGTTCGACATTTCCAATAGCCTCGCGCCCGAGACGCCCGCCACAATCATCCGGCGCGTGCCGGAAGCGTACCTCTACCTGCAGCAGCGCGCCGTCACGCTGGCCGATTATGTCGCCTGCGCCGAGGAAGTGGATGGCGTCCAGGCGGCCTATGCCTCTTATGCCTGGACCGGGAGTTGGCGCACCGTCCGGGTCTGCATCGAGTCACAGGGAAGCTTCACGCTGAGCGAAGATCTGCGGGCAGCCGTCGAGCAGAGTCTCGAAGCATTGCACCTGATCGGCGAAGATCTGGAAATTCGCGCGCCGGAATACGTGCCGCTCAAAATCCTGGTATGCCTGTGCGTTTCCGCGGACTTTTGGATCGAGCAAGTCTCGCCGGTAGTCACCCAGGCCTTCTCGGATGGCTACACGGCGGACGGCGCGCCCGCCTTCTTCAATCCGCGTAGCTGGACTTTCGGACAGCCGCTTTACGCCAGCCGGATTGAAGGCGTGCTGCAGGGAATCGAGGGTGTCGAACACGTGATTTCGATCCGGATACAACAGTGGTGGAGTCCATGGATTCACTCTTCCGAAGTCATGACGGTGGCGCCGAACCAGGTCATCGAAGTGCGCAGCGATCCGAGTGAAATCGAAAACGGCTGGATCGATTTCAGCTTCCAGGGGGGACGGCAGTGACTCCGGCTTGCTCCAATAACTGCACGACGCCGCAGGTTTTTCCGCGCACCATTAACAACCGGCCCGGACTTTCGCGCATCGCCTTCCGCATCGGAACCTATAACGACTTTCGCCAGGCGCTGTTCAGCGCACTGGACCGCACTCAGCTTCTATTGCCCTGGACTCACCGCCAGCCGGACGATCCGGGCATTGCCTTGCTCGAAGGCGTGTCCATCCTCGGCGATCTCCTCACCTTCTACCAGGAACTCTACGCCAACGAAGCCTGGCTGCGCACCGCCACGTGGCCGGAAAGCGTTACCGCCCTGGTCCGCCTGCTGGGATATCGTCCGGCACCGGGAATTGGCGGAGTGTCGGCGGCCGCCTTGGAGTTCAAAGGCGCCACGCCGGTGACAGTGGCAGCCGGTTTTGGCTTCAATGCGCAGATCACGGGCCAGCCGCAGCCGGTCGATTTCGAAACTTCGGCGGACCTTACGGCTCTCCCGCAACTGAGCCGGTTTTCTTTGTATTCGCCCTGGACAACTGCCCCGATTGCCGCCGGAACCACCGTGCTGTCGGTGGCTACCAGCGACCTCGCCAACGCGGGAGTCACCCTCAAGGCCAAGGATCGCCTGGCGCTGGTGGATACCGCTACCATGGCGAACCAGGGGCCGCCCAACTGGCAGATCGGGATCGTCGGCAGCGTTTCGGTGGTTCTGGATCAAACCGTCATTACTCTGACTGGTTCGTGGCAGGGAAACCCGCCGTCCGCCGGAACCCTCAAAGCGTACAAGCTCGGCCGCAGTTTTCA
The DNA here is from genome assembly GCA_050010695.1 of Bryobacteraceae bacterium. Lineage (GTDB taxonomy): Bacteria > Acidobacteriota > Terriglobia > Bryobacterales > Bryobacteraceae > Bog-375. The sequence goes on along the minus strand of JBEKKO010000022.1, from coordinate 24,060 downwards.
CGCTTTCGGATACAATGCGCCCGCAACCCAGATTTCCGTCAGCGGTAATACTGCCTCGCCCAGCCCTGTTTCGACAAGCATTTCCGTGCCCACCATTCTCAGCGCATTTCCGCTAGAGCGCAAGGTGGACGATCTCTCCGCCGGCGCCACCATGCTGGTGGACCTGGAACTCACCACCACCCGATTCCACCCCGAGATCCTGCGCCTGAGCGGTCTGGGAGGCACTTACACCGGAATCGAGTTAGGAGATTACGAGACTGAGTTCCTGCTCGAGGTGGCCATCTCTCGTGCCTATCTCGGCGCCGACTCGGTGGGTCCGATGTCGGGGAGCGTGACCATGGTCGAGTTCTCCGATACCGGATACTCGGGGAACGCGGATCGCCGGACCGCGCAGTGCATGGAAGTGATCGGCTCCGGCGTCACCGTCACCGGCCAACGGACGCTGGCGCCGGCCGCGAGCGGTGTAGATCGTCTGAAATACTATGGCGACGGCGGAAGCTATCAACAACTCAACGGGCGAACGCTCCAATTCGTGGTCCTCAATGCCGACGATTCGGTAGCGCGGCTGGAACAGACCACCGCGACCATCGATCCGTCGTACACACCGGGAGATCTCTCTGTCGGTTTCCGAACGGTCTGCCTGCATCCGGCCTTGCAGCAGTTCGGCTGGAGCGATTTTGCGCTGGCTGCCCCGACGGTGACGGTTTTTGGCAACGTGGTAGCGGTGACGCAAGGCAAAGCCCAGCCGCAGGCCACCTTGGGGAACGGCGACGCACGCCAGACCAATCAAACCTTCATGATTCCAAAAGGGCCGCTCACCTGGCTCACCGACGAAGCCCTCACGCCGCCACGCACGCCACAACTTCAGGTGCTGGTGAACGACATCGAGTGGAACGAAGTGGATTCGCTTTTCGCCTCCGGACCGGCCGACACCAGTTACATCATTCGCCTCGATAACAGCGGCAATTCCTGGATTCAGTTCGGCGACGGCATCAATGGCGCGCGCCTGGCTTCCGGCGTGGGAAACATACTGATCGCCAATCGAACCGGGATCGGGGCGAGCGGCGACCGAACGCCCGGAACCAATCCGGTGCCCGCGGGCCAGGCGCAGAATCTGGCGGCCATCCGGCTCTACGAAACGGTCACCGGAGGCGCCGCGCCGGAATCGAGCGACAGTGCGCGCCAGACCGCGCCCGGCCGTGTGCAGAGTCTCGGCCGCCTGGTGAGTTTATCGGATTTCGAATACGAAGCGCTGGCACTGCCGGGCGTGGAGAAAGCGCAGGCCAATTGGGATTGGAACGGCAGTGTGCCGCTGCTGGTGCTCACGGTGCTGCTGGCCAATCCCAGCGACGCCGCCACCGAAAGCGTGCAGACTGCCATCAGCCTGGCCAACACCACTCGCGGCCCGCGGCGATTCCAGGTCCAGGTGACGCCGGCGAACCTGCTCTACGTTTACCTGAATCTGACCTTCGGGCTCACCCCAGGCTACCAGCAGGACGACGCGATTGCGGCAATCGCGATCGCGCTCGGCGTCATCCCGCCCGGCGGCACGGCGCCATCCGGCGGTCTCTTCAGCCTGGACCAGCGCCAGTTGGGCGAACCTGAGTACGCCAGTCGCATCGAGGGCGTGGTACAGAACGTCGATGGCGTGGCCTGGGTGGAGGTGACCGCCTTCGATCAACTCGGCTCCGCCGCCGATCCCTCTACGCTGTCGGTACCCACTTCCACGGATCGCGTGCCCCAGGTTCCCTGTGCATCCAATCGGGTGCTCGCCCTGTATGGTGGGCAATTCAATCCGTCGCCCAGCACGGCGGCCACGGGGGCAAGCGTATGAGCGCCACCCCCCGCGTACCGCTCTATCAAAGGCTGCCGGAAATCTATCGGCAGCGCGACATCGAGCAGAGCCCGCCCGGCCAATTGCAGGCCTACCTGTCGATTGTCGAAGACGTGCTGGGCGCGACGTACGACAACATCGGCGAACTCTACCGCGATCTCTTCATTGAAACCTGCGATTCCTGGGTGATTCCCTACATCGGCGATCTGCTGGGCGTTTCGCCGCTCTCGGGGGATCCCTGGACGCTGCGCGCCGACGTCGCCGACACCATTGCCCTGCGCCGGCGGAAGGGCACCCTCCACGCGCTCGAGTTGCTGGCCTACGATCTGACCGAGTGGGCGTCTTTCTGCCTGGAATTGCGCGACACGCTGGCGTGGCATCAGCATCTGAATCACCAGCGGCCCGACATCCAGTCGACAGTGCAACAGATGGAAGGCGTCGCGCGCGGCGGCACGGTGGAGATCCGCGATCCCGCGCTGCTCAGCCTGATCGGCACGCCGTTCGATCCGTTTGCTTATTACCCCGATTTCAAGCCGGTGGAGCTGGGCGTGTTGCGCCGGAATCTGCCGGACGTGGCTGTCTTCCTGTGGAGACTGCTGGCCTGCCAGGTGAGTCCTTCGATGCCCGTCTGGCGCGGCACTACCGCGACTGGCGGCGCGCTTCCCCTGGCGGCGCAGGCGGTGCGATTCGATCTGGAGCCGACCGGTAAACCGGCCGCGCTTTTCAATGTTTCGCAGATCGTGCCGAGCCCCGATGCGCCCCTGGTTTCGACCATCGACCAGGTACCCGGCCCGATTCCCATGGCGCGACTGACGCAGGAAACGCCGGCCGGAGCGCCGGAGAATTACGTCTCGGTAAACACGTACGATGCCGCGCACGTGCCCCCGGCGCCTATCACCGACACTTCGCTCGCACTGCAATTTCACCTGCCGCAGGCAGTTTTCCCTTCCGATACGTGGAGTTTTCGCGGAGCCAATCTTTGCGGCTGGGAAACCCCGCTCGATCCTCCGCTGAACAATCGCGAAGTGGTCATCGACCCGCGAATCGGCCGCGTGGTGATCGGCGTCGAGACGGCCGCCGAGGCCGGTGCGCTCGAATCCGCTATGCTGGTCACCTGGACCTACGGCGCTCCCGGTCCGGTGGGCGCGCTCCCGGTGGCGGATCTCATCGCGCCTGCCAGTTGGCTTGGCCCTACCTACCAGACCATTACGGTGGATTACCGCACGGATCCAAAGTCGTTGCAGAAGGCCCTCGACAATCTCAATCTGGCGAACGGCCCGGTGTTGATCGAAATCGACGATAGCATGACCTACACGCTCGATCTCAGCCTGGTGGCCGGCATTAACCTGGCCGACGCGATGCCGAGCCTTCTGCTTCAATTTCCGCTGATGATCCAAGCCACTTCGGGAAATCGGCCGGTGGTGAAACTGCAAAATCACTCGCTGGCGTTCCGCCCGGTCTCGGTGGTCGCCGGCGCGGGCCAGACCCAGCCGCAAGTGGATGCGCAAGTGGCAGCCCTCAAAGTCCTCTTCGAGGGAGTCTGCATCAACGGCGACGGTCTGCCCGCGGGCACGCCGCTGGTAGCGCGCGCCGCCCTGCCCGCGCTCGAATTCGCCCGCTGCACGCTCGATCCGGGCGGCACGGTGAGACTCAACGGCGTACGCGATGGCATGGCGCCCTCTTTCGGTCTCGACGCACGCTTCGGTTTCTCGAGCGACGCCGAGTACGACGCGTTTCAGCCCGACCCGAAAATCACCCTGTACCGATCGATTGCGGGCCCGATTGAGATGGAGAGCGTCTACCAGCTTCAAATTCAGGATTCGATCGTGGACGGCGGCGCCGGGCCCGGCGAGGATGGCTTCGCTGCCATTGCGATTGGATCGCAGGCCAGCCCGTTGAATGGGTGGGGCCCGGTTCTCTGTGTCAAGGGCGTGACGGTGTTCGGCCGCGCGCGGGTGCGATCGGCCACCGGATCCGGCGGTATTTTTTGCCACGCACTGGAGGCGCAGGACAACCAGACCGGGTGCCTGCGATTCTGCTGGTTCGCGCCGGAAACCAACCGGCTGCCGCAGAATTTCGGCTGCGTCACCGGCGTCGAGCTGCAGTTTGCCGCGACCACATTCGGCACGCCGGGATATGGGCAAGTGTCGCTCGATTCGGACATGGCTGTGCTCCAGAAGGGTCCGGGCAGCGATGAAATGGGGGCTTTTGGATTTCTACTCAACTCGCACAAATGGCGGAATCTCCAGATTCGTTTTCGGGAGTTCATGCCAGCGGGAATCACGCCGGTGGTCGTGCCGGTCACGTAACTCGGAGGGGCTGTGAGAGGCGATTTTTCACGTTGGCAGTTTCAACCACGCGACAACTTCAACGGCATTCTGCCGCAGCAGGGAAAGCTGCTGATCGATGCCGACGGGCTCGCCCAGTCTCGCATCGCCAACCATTGGCAGCAGGTGGCAGCGCGTGACTGGGTGGGCCCGGTGGCCGCGGTGCCGGCGAACGAGCCCGCGAGTTTCCAGATCACGGGTGCCGCCGTCAACCCCGATGGCACCGTCACCCTCACCGCCGGCTCCGGACGCATCTGGGCCGACGGAATGCTGGTCGAACTCGGTGGCGAGGCCGCCACCGTGCAACGCACCGCGACATGGCTGGAGCCGCCGATTGTGCCCACCCAAGGCTCGGCCGCGACCGCCGCCGGGGCCCAGGATGTCGTGGTTTTGGAGCTCTGGCAGGAGGGGATCAATGGCTACCAGATGCCGAATCTCCTCATCGAACCAGCCTTGGGCGGAGTCGACACCGCCGAGCGGCTGCACACCGGCATGGCGTTCCGGCTGGCGCGACTCACTGCGGGGCAGACCTGCAAGAGCGTCGCGTTTAACGATTCCGGTCTCGGCAAACTCACCGCCTCCTTGCAGCCCGTCACCGTCATTGCGGGCGATTGTCCCATTCCGGTAGGCGGTGGCTACAGCGGGTTTGAACATGCGCTGTACCGCATCGAGATCGCCGATGTTCCCAGCGGCTCGCCCAGAATGTTCAAGTGGTCCAGCGATAACGGCGGCCTGGTGGGCCGTGGCACGTTCAAGCCGGGTCCGAACACTCTGACCATCAACGCCAACCTGGTGGCCATCACCACCGCCAATCAGCCCGGGTTTTATGTCGAGATCGAACAGTGGGACGCGGCGCGCGGCAACTGGCAGGTGGTCTGCGGCGGTAACGCCACGCTAGCCAACGATACGCTCACCTTCACCGGCGCCGCCGCGTATGGCGCGTATCCGGCCGCGCAGGGAGACGTGTTTTTCCGCCTGTGGGAAGGCATCGACGCGATTTCCGCCTTCCCCATTCAAGCCAGTCCCAACCAGCTTGAAGACGGAATATTCCTGCAGTTCGATGCCGACGCGCCCGGTCTGTATCGTCCGCGCGATTACTGGGTTTTTGCAGTCCGCGCCGGTGGCATCTCGAACCCGCAGACGCTCATCGACAAAAAACCGCCCGAGGGGATCGTCTATCATCGCGTTCCCCTGGCGGAAATCACTTGGGACGCCACCGGCAAGGTGCAGACCATCGATGACTGCCGCGCTACCATCACGCCGCTTACGTCGGCCCGTGGATGCTGCACCGTCCAGGTGGGAGACGGGCTCACCACTTTCGCGCCGTTTACTTCCATCCAGGCGGCCATGGACAGCCTGCCCGCGGAGGGAGGCGAGGTCTGCATTCTGGCGGGCCGCTATTTCGAGTCGATTTCGGTCTCGGCGCGAACCAATGTGACGATCCACGGCTGCGGCCACCACACGCGCATCGCTTCTCCTAGTCTCGGGCCGAACCAGGGCGCCAATACCGGCGCGGTAATCACCGTTCTCAACTCCCGGGAAATCGCACTGCGCTCCCTGGTGGTGGAGGCCGCCGATGGCGACATGGGGATTGAACTGGCGGGCACTTCGGCCCAGGCGCTGGCTGCCGGACTGGCGGCTGCGCGTCTGGTGCAGCGCGGCGTCACCGATGTTACCCTGCGCGAACTCATCGTGATCTCCTCGAACGAACCAGCCGTGTCGGTGGAGGAGGCCCGCGGCGTGCGGCTGGAAGATTCCATCGTCGCCATGCGGGACGTTCTGTCCGCTTCCGCCGCGGTCTATGTTTCGGGGCAGGAGATTCACGTTACCAACAACTGGGTCGGGCCGATTACCGCGGCCGTTCTGCCGGCCACAGTGGGCGCCGACCTCGGCTCCGCCGCTGCTGCCGGTGCGTCGGCTTTTGCGACGTCCCCACCCATGGCCAAGGCGCCCTGCGGAATCCAAATCGCCGGAATCTCCAGCGATGTTTATGTGCGCTACAACGAAATCGATGGCGGCAGCGGCAACGGGATCACCTTGGGCGGCATCATCCTGGTGGATTCGACCGGCACACGAGTCAACGGCTACATAGGCTACAACCCTTCCGGGGGCACGCAAAACCCTTGCAGCGGCGGGAGTTTCTATTACACCGGCACGGTGATCTTTGGCGGACAGAATGTCAGCGTGGTGGTGGACGGCCGGCTGACCAACCTCCGCATTGAGAACAACCGGATTCGCAACATGGGGCTGTGCGGCATCGGACCCATCGGTTTTTTCAACCTGAAGGACACCCAGGAAGTGGTCACCGTGAATGGCCTGTGGATCGTAGCCAACGAAATCAGCGCCTGTCTGCGCCGTACGCTGACGCAGTACACCGCCGCCGACAGCACGTCCATCGGTTACGGCGGCGTCTGTCTGCCGGATGTGACGGAGACGTTCATCCGCGACAACCTGATTCTCAATACCGGCGCCTCGCTAGCCGACCCGGCTTGCGGCATCTTTGTGTTGCATGGAGCGCTGGTGGAAATCAGCCGCAATCGGATCGAGGACACGCGCGACTGGAGCACCACCGATGCCAAGACGATCTCCGGCTATCGCGCGGGGATCTCGCTGGTGATGGTGACCCCGCAGGATGCCGCCGCGGCGGCCGGTTCCTCCTGGAATGTCACTGGCGCGTCGCCGATTTACACCCGGCAGAGCCTGTACGAGCACGGCGCACCCGCGCTGTGCATCCAGGAAAACGTGGTCGATATCCCCGCCGGGTTGGCCCTGGTGGTGGCCGGCCTGGGCGCGTTTTCCATCCTCGGCAATCACTTCTCCACCGGCGGAGCGCAAGGGGGACTGCTGACTCTGGCGCGCAGCATTCTGATTTTCAACTTCGGCACGCCGGTCGAGTATCCGGCCCCGGTGGCAACCTCCGCGGAGTTCCTGGCGCTGCTGGAAGCGCTGAACGCCGGAGCTTCTTCCGCGCAGGCCTTGCAGACCGTGCTGGGAAGTTCGGCGACCATCGTCGGCGCCATCGCCCCCGGGCCGGTGGACTTCAGCCAGAACCGCTGTTCGCTGCGCCAGGCCTTCCAGGCGTCCGCGGCAATCGCGTCGGTCTGGATCACCACTTTCGACGACCTTGGCTTCCACGACAACCAGTGCTGGATGGCCACCTCGGAGCGGGAGCTGGGTTGCGACGCCCTGTTGCTGGGATTCACCGTTCGGGCGACCGGCTGCCGGTTCCAGGAAATACCCGGAACGGTTTATCTTTCGGCTTTAACTTTCGGGTTAATGAACATCACGTCGCTCAATGAAGCGACTCACCCGCTGGGGCCCATCGGCCCGGCGACGCTCAGCGTGACCACCGGCAATGTGGTCTTCTGATCGCGGTTAGGAGAATCAAGTTTATGGCGCAAAACAACCAGACGCAGACCGGCAGCACACCCACGGCGACTCAGATTCTCGAAAGCTCCTGGGCCACGTCCGTCGATTCGCAGACCGCGCAGCAGTTCACCGGCCTCGCGCAGGTTCGCCAGGCGCGCGCCAACCAGCTTCAGCGGCAGGTGACCGCGCTTACCGCAACATACGGCGCAACCGATCCGGCCGTGCTGGCGGCGCAGGCTTCCCTCACCGCTGAACAGACGTTCGCGTCCCGGTTGGGCATGGTGAGCGCTACCACTTCCACCACCGCGCCCACCGCGCCCGCTAACGGATGGGTGGTCTATGGGCGCGTGCGCAACGCGGACCTGACTCCCGCCCCGCAGCTTACCGTTTTCCTGGCCGACGAGGCCAGGGCATGGCTCCAGCAATACGCGTTTGCGTTTACCGACCAGACCGGCTACTTCACGCTGAGCTACACTCCGCCGGCTGCCGGCAAGAAACCACGCCAGAGCGTGGCGCGCGAGGCACGCGAGGCGCGCGAGGCCGAGGCGAGCGCGGCCAGCGCGGAGCCGCTCAGCGCGTATGTCGAGGTGTCGAATGCCGCGTGCAAGCTGATGTACGTGGACGCCGCCCCCATGTCGATCGCCGCCGGCGCGGTGGTCTATCGCGACATTGTCCTATCGGCGGAAGTCCCGCTGGGGACGCCGCCGTGCGAGCCCGGCGCGCCCCCTTCCGTGCCTCCCGCAACCAAACAGAAATAGCCGCGTATGCTGGCCGTCGCCCAATCCGCGTCGAAAGAGTCCGCTGCGGCGAAGAGTCCGGCGAAAGAACCAGCCGGTGTGGCGGCGATCGATTCGATCGTGGAGACACCTACTATCCAGCGGAAGATCTGTCCCTGCGGGGGAGGGTGTCCACGTTGTTTGCAGGCCAAGCTCAAGGTAAGTCAGCTCGGCGATCCCGCTGAACAAGAGGCGGACCAAGTGTCCGAAGCGGTGGTGCAGGGCCGCCTTCACGAAAATGGCGGGTGGCGTCCCTCTGCGGCTGCTGCCGCCTCGCTCCAGCGCGAATGTGCCGCTTGCGAGCAGGACGAGTCAAATGGCAAAGCCGACGACACGATTCTGCGCGCACCGGCGCCGAAGGAGAAAGCTGCCCATCGACCCGTAGCGTCCCGGATTGTGGACGACGATGCCGAACGGCCCGGTCACGGCCAGATGCGCAAGTCCGAGTTCTTGTCCACCCTTCGCACCGAACTCTGCCAGGTTGTGGATGAGGCGCTGAAAGGCACCAGTCGCTCCACCGAAGGCTGCCCGTGGATCGAGCGGCTGTTCGCCTTCTACGCATACCAGAACAGCAGCGATGTGGAGAGCGCCGTCCGGCGCTACGTGCCCAACGCTGGCTCGGTGAGATCCGCCAGGGGCTACATCGCGCTGATCGTCGGCCGCGTCGGGCGCGCCGCGGCAGTGTGGGCCAAGACGGGACGGTTGACCGGCGTGCCTGAGGGCTTCTCGCCCGCTTCGTCCGAAAACCCGTCATCAACGCAGCACGCAGCGCCGGAACATGTCTCGTTCAAGACCCGCGATGGCGCTCAGGCGCCCGCGGCTGACGCGGCCAGCGTCCGTTCCCAACTCGCCGGTGGCAGTCCCATGGAAAGCGGCGTCCGGTCGCGCATGGAAAACGCGTTCGGGATGGACTTTTCGGCGGTGCGCGTCCACACCGATGCCGCCGGCGCGGGCCTCTCCGACCAATTGAGTGCGCGCGCTTTCACTCTCGGCGGCGATATCGCCTTCGCGTCCGGCGAATATCGTCCCGGCACGCCGGCGGGCGATGCGCTGCTGGCACACGAACTGGCGCACGTCGTACAGCAAGGGGCCGTCAACCGTTCCTCCGCCGATCACGGGCGCGAAGGAGCAAGCGAAGAGCACGATGCGGATAAATCCTCGGCCAGCGCTGCCCTGGCGGCTTCCACCGGAAGGACCGCAGGCAAGACCCGCGCGTTCGCGGCCCGAAACGATGTGCCCTTCGGCGCCGGCGAATACCAACCCGGCACTCCGTTGGGCGATGCCCTGATGGCCCACGATTTGGCCCATGCCGTTCGACAAGGTAGGACGCCGCAGACGTCCGCGGCAACTGAGAAGGCGCTCGAAACCGATGCCAACCTCTCGGCCGCCGGAGCTATGGTGTCTTTGTGGGCCGGCGTCAGGGATGGAGCCCGGGAATTAGGGCGCAATGCCATGCCGCGCCTTCGCGGCGGGCTCCGTCTGCAACGTTGCGATACCTCTATTGGACTCACGGCCGAACAGCGCACGGAAATCTGGAATGCAGCCATCACAAAACAGTTCGAGGGTCTGATCGCCAAGCAGGAAGGCAAGGTTCTACCCGAATTACAAGCCTTTGTCGAGAAGAGCCGGGAAATCCTTCAGGATTCCACAAAACAGGGGCTTTTGCCGCAAGAAATCTACCAGCTTTGGGACGTGGCTCGCATAGCCATCATTCCGCTGGTACCCTCGGCTAAGGCCGGTACGAAAGACGACAAAAACGAGGGACTGCGCACGGCCGCCGCGAGCGGCATCCAGGCGTTCTACGACAAGTTCCGCGACCTCGTTTCAGGCCTCGACAAGTTTTCTCACAACGAAATGCATGGCAAGTTCTCCAGCGGCAAGGTTTTCGCCAACCCGTTCTTCTCCGGCCGCCAGCATTATGAGTTCAGCGAGAGGCTGAAAAAGGCCACGTCCGGCTCGGATTGGCTTGCCGTCTTCGATGACTTCAAGACCGCTTCGCACCAGTTGTTCGCCTATGTTGGCGGGAAGTACCAAGACCAAGCCCGCTCCCGGGAAACTGCGGATCTGCCGGCGGCGCACGACAGAATCGGGCAGACAATCAAGACGCTGGGCCCCGCCTTGGAAGCCGGGAAGGCGTCGGCGGACGAGGTGACCCAGACCGCTGACCTGTTCGACGACTTTGTCGTAAACCTGAGAGCTGCCGTGGCGCCTCTCGACCACGAGGCGCATACCAGTGCCGGAAGAACCATGGGCTCCACCACATACACGTCCTCGTACTTCTCTGAGTCCAAAGCCTATGAATTACGAGCCGAGATCCGGGCGGCGCGAACGGAGCCCAGTCGGTGGGACTCTGTTTTTCATGACTTCGAAGCCACTGCGGCCGCGGTCACATCCTACCTCGCCGACGCCAACCGGGCGGGTTACAGCGAGCAAGCGGAACAGCTCCGGCTAGTCGGGGGTGTCTCCGCCGAAATCGACGATCTTCTCCGAAACCATCCGGACGCCATCAAGGCTCCGGCGCTCTTTTATCCCGAAGACGAAACGGATTACGTCAAGGACAGCGCTTTTGTGCCCGCTAAGGCCATTCCGCTCTACTTCTACCTGTATAAGGACGGCAGCGACTGGAAGATGGTCGACGTAACCACGCCGCTCAAGGTGAAAGTGAACAGCGCGAAGTCGCTGCCAAACGGACAGCCCGACCCCGACGACCTGCTGCCCCAGCTCGATTCCAAACTGCGCTTCCCGAAAGGGATGTTGTACGTCAGGATGCCGGACGGGACCTATGGGAAACGAAAAACCACAGCGCATAGGACGGTCTCGGAATGGGCCACCTATATTGGCCTGGGACTCGCCGCGGTCGCTTTCGGTCTGGCGAGTTTCGGCGCGGGTACCGCGGCTACGCTGTTTGTTTTCGGTGCTACAGTCTCGGGCGTGATCGCCGCCGGCGCCGATATTCTGGAGAAAAGGCAGCAGGGATTGCTGACCGTCACGGACGTGATCATCGATGTGGCCCAGATCGTTTCCGAGGTGGCCGGGTTTACCGCGGTCACCACTGGAAAGATTCTGCGCGGCACTATGGTCGCCGGGTTCGGCGCGCTCACCGAAAAGGTGTTTGTCACGGCCGTTATTTCAAAAATCGCCGCCCAAGGCGTGGCCTTGATCGCAATGGACGTGACAATCCTGGAGGAGTTCGATGCGATCGATCACGCCGGAGGATCGGCCGAGGACCGGAAACTCGCCAAAGAGCGGCTCGCCGCGTCCGCTCTGACCACGACCGCGATAGTTATTCTGTCGATGCAAGGCGATATTGCGGATTTCCGGGGCAAGAATTTATACATTGACGAAGACTTTGCCGGAAGGGCCCTGGCGAGGCCGCTACGCCAGGATGTTCATCTCTTCGAGCAGGCGACCAAGAAGATCGGCAGTTCCGCTGAACTGGAAGCCCTCCTGGCGCGGAAGGATCTCCCGGAGAACCTGTTGACTCGGATCCGCGGCGAGGTGGACTTCGCCCTCGATGCCGGCAAGATCCCGAAGGACCGATTGCGCGGTATTGTGGGTAAGTTAGGCAACGCGCCGGATGCCACCAAGGCCGCTGAGGTGTTGGCCGAGTTGCGGTACGCCAATCGGATCACGTACGCAGGAGAATTGGCGCGCGATTCCGAGATCATTACCGGCGCCAAGGCTGGCAAGGAGCAGACCTTGGCCGGCGGCCGCAAGGTGAAGATCGACCCCGTATCCGAGGGCGACGCCTTATATGTAGGCAGGGATAATAAGGTTCACCTCGACGAAGTCAAGAACACGACCAACGCCTTGCGGCAGAAGCTGACGGAGAAGCCGCAACAACTTGAGAATCTCGCTAAGTGGCGTGCGGGCGCTGCCGACCGTGAAATCGGTGTCGCCATCGAAAGCCAAGAGGGTTGGACCGACGTCTTCGCTCAAGCGCCCAATCAAAAGAAGGCCGTACTACAAGTATTTATCGATGAGAAGATTACGTTGCGCATCGGACCCTTTAAAATGGATGTGGCCAAAATGGAAGAGCTCTGGGCCAAGACCGCGGCCAAAGCCAAAGGCATGAACATGTGGCCTCCTAAGAAGGAGTTCTTTGACAACATGCCGACATTGTCGGACGCTGAGAAGTTCCTGGGGATCAAGTTCTAATGTCCGATTTGCCGACCAGTTCGCTCGCCGATGCGCCGCAACCCTGGCGTCTGACTCATTCCAGACTGCGCCGGGCGGCGATTGCCGGGATTCGCTGTGACCGAGACAACGTGGAGACCGTTCTGCGTTTGCTGGATCGTTCGCTCGAAGTTCTGAGCACGACTCCGGAGCCGTCGCTGCCGGAATCGCTACTGACATATTGGGAGTTCACCGCGGCATGGCTTGCCGAGGCAATGCCGGAACTGCCGGACATCGGCGAACGGCCGGTTGCCTCGCTTCTAGAACAGAAGGATTTGGGCGCGCCGGTATCCGCCGAGGCTTTGACTCGATATTTCTCTTGGTGGGTGCTGGCCGATCTTGGCCGGTCCATGTTGATGTGGCTGCGGGACGCGCCCGTCTCTTGCAGGTCTATGATTGATTCGGCCCGCTTTTTGAAACTTGCGGAACGGCGCTGGCGTGGGCTCGATCCGTGGCTGGCCGGTGAGTTGTTTCGTACTGCCGTTGAGATCTCGGCTGCTGCGGCTCGTCCTCTGCTCGAAGCCGTGGAAAATGAGTCGGCCGTCCCGGAACAGGTTCGCGATGCTGCGCGCAACTACCGAGGCTGGATCGACCTGCCGAGTTAACTGGAGAGCCCGCTTGAAGGCCTTGATTCAGCCTCGCCGTGATTCTCCCGTTCTTGGCACACAGCGGTATGTCTGGGAACGAGGCTCCGGCCAATCGTGCGCCGCCAAAGTATTCAATATGAACCACAAAGTGGCGAGCGCAAACTGTGGCGTGGTATACGGCATGGACCAGATCGGTGTCGCCTCACCCGACCTCCACGGCAAAGCAGGAGGGAAGTAGGAATGCGAACGCGCTACGGCCGGCCCGCTTTCCAGGGTTGCGGGTACATTGGATTCGGCGCCGCGTGCGCCCTGGCAACCGGTCTTGCCAGGTACGGCGGTCTCTCCCTCTGGATCGTCGCGGCGCTTGCCGTTTCGGGCGCGATCACTTTCTTCGCGCTCGCCATGGCCACCAAGATCGTCACCGGCGCCGAGACGTTGACCTACTATCATCACCAGACGGCAATTCTCCTGGTGGCGGCATTATTGCTTTGGAGACTTCGCGCGCCCTTGCTGCCTTTCCTCGATGTCACCATTCTTAGCATCGGCCTGTTCCTGGTTTTCGGCCGAATCGGCTGCCTCAAGTCCGGATGCTGCTATGGCCTTCCCTGGCACGGGGGCGTGCGGTACTCCACGGAGTGTGTCGCTTCCGGTTTTCCCCGGCATCTGGCGGAAGTGCCGCTGCTTCCCGTTCAGGCGATTGAATCGCTTTGGGTGCTTGGGATTGTCTGCTGGGGCGCTCTGCAAGTGGTGACTGGCCATCCGCCCGGTTCCGCGTTGTCGTCGTACTGCGTCCTTTACGCCTGGGGCCGCTTCTTCCTCGAATTCTTGCGGGGCGGCCCGAACCGACCTTTTTTCTGGCGCTTCTCGGAGGCGCAATGGACGTCCTTCGCGATCGTTTGCGGCGCCGTCTGCGCAGAAGCGCTGGGAATACTGCCGCTGCAGCCCTGGCATGGTGCAGCCATCGCGCTCATCGCGGTTTCGGTCATCGCTTTGCAACTTCATCCGCGTTTGCGCTCGCTCCATCGCCTTTTCCATCCACTCCACATTGAGGAATTCGCAGAAGCGCTGGAACTGGTTTCGGATTTAGCCGCGGATGACCGGCGCCAATCGCCTGTGCGGACCATTCACCTTGCTTCAACGAAGATGGGAATCCAAATCTCATGCGGCCACCTCATCGCAGGGAAGACGGTTCGGCACTACACGCTGTCGCAGACGGGAGAGGCCATGAGCGAGCGCACGGCCCGGTGTCTCGCCACGCTGGTGCCTCAACTGACTCGCTCGCCTCAGCCCGTCCAGGTCCTGGCTGGACGCGCCGGGGTTTTTCATCTGCTGATGGAATCCGTTTTTAGACATCCGGGTTAACACCCACCCCTCGCATCGATCCGTGCGGGGGCGCCGGGCAACCAGCGTCCCTGCCCCGACCCCGGACGCAGGAAGCTCTTGCTCCCGCCAACGGTACAATGGAAGATTCTATGTCACTCCAGGAAGTGGTCGAAGCGGAAGGCCACCTGATCGACTCCCATATTATGGAGAACATCTTCGACACGGTCGTCGAGCAGAACGGCCGGTTCGAGGTGGAGGAATTCCGCATCGGCCGTACCAACAGCGAACCGTCCTACTTGCGGCTCCGGGTGACCGCCGCCGACCAGGGCGGTCTCGACCGGCTGCTGGAGACGCTGCTGCTGCTCGGCTGCGCGCCGGTGAACTCGAGCGACGCGCAGCTTCGCGAAGTGGAACGCGACCGGTGCGCGCCGGAGGACTTTTATTCCACCACCAATCACCGCACCTACGTGCGCCACGGCGAGCAATGGATCGAAGTGGAAAACCAGCGCATGGACGCCATGGTGGTGGTGGAAAGCGGGCGCGCCCGGTGCCGGCGGCTGCGCGACCTGCGCCGCGGCGACCGCATCGTGGCCGGGCTGCGCGGCATTCGCGTGGTCCCCGAATCGAAGGAGCGCGGCCGCCTGGCCTTCGCCTTTATGGCCAACGGCATTTCGTCGGAACGCCAGGTGGAAACCGCCGTTCGCCAGACCGCCGAACTGGTGCGGCAAACGCGCGCCGGCGGCCTCAAAGTGGTGGTGGTGGCCGGGCCCGTGGTAGTGCATACGGGCGGCGTGGAAGGATTGTCGGCGCTGATCCGGCAGGGCTTCGTGCAGGCCCTGCTGAGCGGCAATGCGCTGGGCGTTCACGACGTGGAAGCGGCCTTGTTCGGCACTTCGCTGGGGGTTCGCCTCGCCGACGGCCGTCTGGAGGAGCACGGGCACCGCAACCACATGCGCGCCATCAACGCCATCTCCCGCGCCGGCTCGGTGGGCCTGGCCGTGGAAAGCGGCCGCCTGCGCTCTGGCGTTCTGTACGAATGCGTGAAGGCGGGTGTGCCTTTCGTGCTGGCTGGTAGCCTGCGCGACGATGGCCCCTTGCCCGACACCATCACCGATATGAACAGGGCGCAGGACGCTTACGCGGCCGAACTCGTGGGCGCGGGACTGGTGCTCTGTCTCGGTTCCATGCTGCACTCGATTGCCACTGGTAACATGCTGCCGAGCTGGGTCAGAATCGTCTGCGTGGATATCAATCCCGCCGTCGCCACCAAGGTCAGCGACCGCGGCACCGGACAGGCGGTGGGTGTGGTGGCCGATGTCGGCCTGTTTCTCGACCTGCTTTCGAGGGCTCTCGCATGAAGCGCCAATACACCGATCAGCACGCCGAGGCAGGCACGCGCGCTCCGCTGCCGGAGATCGAGACCTGGCCCAATCAGTACCGCGAGCCGTATGAAATCGAAATCGTGATGCCCGAATTCACTTCCGTGTGTCCCAAGACCGGACTGCCCGATTTCGGCAAGATCGTTTTGCGCTACGTGCCGCTGCGGCGCTGTCTGGAACTGAAATCGTACAAGATGTACCTGTTGGCGTATCGCGAGGTGGGAATCTTTCAGGAGAACGTGGTGAACCGGGTGCTGCGCGACGTGGTGCGATCGGCCGAGCCGCTATCGGCCACCGTGATTGGCGAATTCGCCCCGCGCGGCGGCCTCGGCACCGTCGTAACAGCCGTCTGGAGGCGGAAAAGTGGAAAGCGCTGAGTTGATTGCCATTTTGCGTGAGGTGCGCGACCGGGTGCGCGCCGGCAACCCGGAGACCGCGGCTGGCGGCACGGATATCGCGTTGCCCGACCTGCTCGGGCTGCTGCACGCGCGCGACGCCGCGCTGGGAAAGGTGGCGGCCATCGGAACCGTCAACCCGCGCTCCGGTGGCCCGCTCAATTGGCTGATTCAGTCCTGGAAGCGTCTGCTGGCGCGGGTCCTCGACTGGCACGTGCGGGAGCAAGTGGAATTCAACCGCAGAGCCGTCGCCTGCGTGGACGCGGATCTCGAGGCGCTCAACGAATTCAACCGCACGCTGGTCGAGTTGGGCAATCGCTTGGCCGCCGAGCGGGGCCGCCGCGAAGAACTCGACAAACGGCTCGGCGAACGGATTGCCGCCGAGCGGGGCCTTCGCGAGGATCTGGAAAGGCAACTCCGCGAACGAATCAGCGCCGAGCGGGCCCGCCGCGAAGACCTGGAGAAACAACTCCGCCGGGAAACCGATCAACACCTCGGCGATCAAATTGCCGCCGAGCGGGCGCTTCGCGAAGAACTCGACAAGCGGCTCGGTGAACGGATTGCCGTCGAGCGGGGCCACCGCGAAGAACTGGACAAGCAACTTCGCGAAGAAACGGCCGCCGAATGGGCGCGACTGGAAGCCGAGCGGACGCGCCGTGAAGAACTGGACGGACAACTCCGCGAACAGATTGCCGCCGAGTGGGCGCGCCGCGAAGCCGAGTGGGGCCGCCTGGAGGCCGAGCGGGGCCACCGCGAAGAACTGGACAAACAGCTTCGCGAACAAATCGCCGCCGAACGGACTCGCCTCGAGGAACTGGAGAGACGAGTCGGCGAGCGAATCGGCGCCGAGCGGGCCCACCGGGAAGACCTGGACAAACAACTCCGCGAAGAACTTGGCGCCGAGCGGGCCCGCCGAGTAGAACTGGAAGGACAGCTCCGTCAGGTAACCGACCAACAACTCGGCGAACAAATTGCCGCCGAGCGGGTCCGCCTCGACGCCGAGTCGGCCCACCGTGAGGAACTGGAAAGGCAGTTCCGCCAGATAACCGACCAACAACTCGGCGAACAGATTGCCGCCGAGCGGGCCCGCCTCGAAGCCGAGTGGGCCTACCGTGAGGAACTGGAAAAACAACTTCGCCGGGTAACCGACCAGGGACTAGGCGATCAAATTGCCATCGAGCGGGCCCGCCTCGACGCCGAATGGGGCCGCCTCGAAGAATTGGAAAGACGCGAGCGTGAACAAAGCCAGCAGTTGTCCGACATTCGCGACCACTGGGCCCAATGGCGCCCGGGCTGGGAACAGAAGCTGGCCACCAACGAGATCCAGTTCCTGCGCAGTGTGGCCGACCTCGACGGGGCGTTCCAGTACCGCCTCACGTTGATGGACAGCAACTATCGCGAGTCCGTGCGCGCCCAGCACAACGACTTCACCGTCCGGCTGGACCAGCGCGGGATCGAGATCCAGAAGCACCTGTGGGCCGACCTGGAACGCGTGCGCGCCGAGTTCGACAAGATGATCCACGTTGAGCTGCGCCTCATCCGCCAGCGAACCGGCACGGTGTTCCAATCGCTCGCGGCGCCTGCGACCGGCGTGGCCGTCGTGCCATCCCAACCCGCCGCTCCGCTGGCCTTCGACTATGCCCGGTTTGCCGAGTCCTTCCGCGGCAGCGAAGAGCGCGTGAAGGAGGCCCAGCGCATCTACGTGGCCGATTTCAAAGGCTGCGGCAACGTGCTCGACATCGGCTGCGGGCGCGGCGAATTCCTCGAGCTCATGCGCGAAGCCGGCGTGCAGGCGCGCGGCATCGATTCCAGCCTCGAGTCGATCGCCGTCTGCCGCGAAAAGGGGCTCGAGGCCGAAACCGCGGACCTGTTCGATTACCTGCGCGGCCTCGACGAAGGCGAGCTCGATGGCATCTTCTGTGCCCAGGTGGTCGAGCACCTTCCGCCCGAGCGCTTGCCGGAGATGATCCGCCTCGCCGCCAGCCGGCTCGATCGCAACGGCATCATGGTCATCGAGACGCCCAACCCCGAGTGCCTCGCTATCTTCACCACTTACTTTTACCTGGACCCGACTCACTACCGCCCGGTGCCCGCCAAGTTACTCGCGTTCTATCTGAGCGAGTTTGGCATCGGCGACCTGCAGGTGCGGCGCATGGAGCAAGCCGTCGACGCGCTGCCGGCTTTAGCGGACCTGCCCGCAGAGTTCCGCGAGGTTTTCTTTGGCGGCCTGGATTACGCCATCGTCGGCAAGAAGATATAAGTGAGCTGAGGGTAGGACAGACCATCGCCCTTCGTGGTCTGTCACGCGCTGCCAAAGGGTGACGCTGACACTGGAGTTTCTACATCCTCGTGCGAGGTGCAGTAGCGCCGGCGGTCCTTGCCGCCGATGTGGGGCAGGCGCTATCGCCTGCCAACACCGTATGCACCACCCCAGAACTTCACTGGAACTGGAACCAGTTCAAATTGCCCAGGCCGCTGGAAATGCCGTTCTGGAAGACGACGAAAAGATTCTGCACTCCAGAGGCGCCGGCAACGGCGGCGGTAACTGTCTGCCACGTCTGCCATCCGCCGGTGTTGGGGATCGTCGCCTGTGCCAGCAGCGGTCCGGTGGGGCTGCCGGAATGGAATTCCAGCGTTCCGGTGCCCCCGCTGCCGTTTGCCACCCGCACCGCGGCCGATTGAACGCCGGATCCGAAATCGATGTTCCGGTATTCCGCCCAAGAACCCGGGCTGGAGTATCCCAGGTCAAATCCGCCATTAGAGTCGGTACAGGGTTCGGTTTGCAGTCCGCGAAGTTGGTTGTAGCTGGAAGCCTGGATCACGGTAGTTGCGGGTATCGCCGGAGTCCAACACTCGGGACGGCAGGAGTACTCCAGGCCGGCGTCCCATTGAAACGTAGCGCCGGCATAAGAGGGCAGGGAATACTGGAACGATGTTCCGTACCACACCACCTGGAAAGTCTGGGGTAATGCGGAATCGTTGTAGACCACCAGCACGCGCGACCGGCCGCGGGCCTCGGAGCGATCGGCTTTGGCAATGCCAGTGGGTCGAAGCGGGTTGATAAATGCCGCGCTGATGATGCCCGGTGCGTTGTTCGACCACACGCGCTCCGCCCTGGGCAGCACGAACTTACTGAAATGTCCCAGGGTGTAATAGTCGATGTTATAAGAGACCGCGCCGCCGGGGTTATTGACCGTAATCAGTCCGGTGCAGGTGCCGCAGCCGCCTGGGATGTATGGTCCCCGATTCTGGTCCAGCGCCAAGCTCCACTTCACATAGGACCGGCTCCAGTTCCGCATAGAATGGATGATCATTTCGAAATCCGTCTTCACTTCGTCGACGATCCACGTTCCGCCCGAGGCTTCAGTGACATACTGCTCGAACTGCGGATAGAGGTTGTGCAGGGTGGTCATGGCACCGGGAGGGCCGCCGTACCAATGCCAGGCGACGCCGGCAATTTGCGCCGAGTCGGCCAGCGACGTATCCGCAAGCACCGTCTCCGGGTAAGAAGGCGTGTCCCAGTTATGGTCGTAAACCAGGATCTTCGTAGTGATGTTAGCCGCGGCCAGCGCCGGCAGCACGTCGTTCTTCAATATGGTGAGCTGGCTGGTGGCGGGCATGGATTCGCCCGGATAGTACTCGGGCACGTTCAGCGGTTCGTTCTGGATGGTGAGATAGTCGACCGTCACGCCGGCGGCCTGGTAAGCTTGCACATACTTGACCAGATAGTTGGCGAAGGCGGTGTATTGAGCCGGGAGCAACTGGGCGGTGGTGGCCGACGTGCCACCAAGCATGGAATTGTTGCCCTTCATCCAGCCCGGCGGGCTCCAGGGAGTGCCGAGCATTTTGATTTGCGGGTTGATGGCCTGAGCCTGCACGAGCAAAGGCAGGATGTCCGCCTGGTCGTGAGAGACGGAAAAGTCCGGCAGACTCGAGTTCGTGCTATCCTCCGGTTTGTCATCGTATGAATATATGGACCGCGCGATGTCGGAGGCGCCCATCGGATTGCGAAGGAAACTGACGCCGATTCCCTGGGTGTGGCTGAAGAGCGATTGCATGACGCCGTCAAGCGCGGCTTTAGGGACAATTTCCCTCAGCAGGTAAGCCGCGGAATCGGTCATGGAAGCGCCGAAGCCTTCGATGGTCTGCTCAGCTTGGGATTCGGAAATGTAGATGGATGGAAGCTGGCTGGAAGTGCCGGGTGTGAACTCGACCGGCGGCTGCGGCGCCATCGGCGTTTGCCCATCGTCGGTGGTCAGCCAGACGCTGACGACCTGGGCGCTTGCCCGCGCGCTGCCCGCAGTCAACAGACACAGCACCGCGAAAGTTGAAGACACTCTTCCAGACAGCATGGCCGGCCTCAACTTTCATCGTAGCGCATGGCCCCAAACGCCGCTCCGACGGGGCGCCGGCCGGCGAAGATTTCGGTCAGCCGTCGCCGCCGGGACTCGCGATGCGATACAGTATGTGGCTGAAATCATCGAACATGGGGAGGTTGACGATGAACAGTTGCAGACTGCTGCGTGGGGCCGCACTGGCGGTCCTTCTGCTGGTTCCGGCATTGGCCGACGTGACAGGCAAATGGACCGCTGCGATTGACACGCAGATCGGCATCCAGAACTACACCTACGACTTCAAGGTGGACGGCGATAAGCTGACGGGCCGGGCGACGTCGCAATTCGGCGACACTTCGATCACCGAAGGGACGGTGAAGGGCGAAGAGATCTCCTTCGTGGAGAATTTGGACTTCCAAGGCCAGCCGGTGCGCATCACATACACGGGTAAGGTCTCCGGTGAGGAGATCAAGTTCACGCGCAAGGTGGGCGACATCGCGACAGAAGACTTCGTGGCGAAACGCGCCAAGTGAGGACCGTCGTGCCATGGTCCGGCCTTAGTCCATCGTTTAGAGTTGTCAGAAGCATGCTCCTATGACCCTGCCTTCCGAGCAGCGTGCACGACAGACTAATAGATCAACGTTAAAGATAAATAAACAATCAGCCATTGACAGCCCCACTGGCAGGTGGTAGTCTTTTCGAAGAAAGGAGTCATCGTGCGTCAAACGACATCGAATTTACCGACACTTTCTCGCGACGGATTCGGCGCGGCGCAAGACGACTCGTCTTCTGTCTCCTTCGCGCGCGTCTAACGTTAACTCAACCCAAAAGACAGAGGAGTTTATGACGACCAGAGAGTATCTGTGTTGGCATTTCTCCCGCATGGGCGCGCGCCTGAAAATCCAAGAACCAGGTGTGCGGCAGGGAGAAAAAGTCCGAATTGATGCGGGCAGGGATCGTGATGGCGAGTTTATCGGGGTTCGCTGTCGGGACGGGGCTGTTCCCGAGATTCCTGATGTGCGGCCGGCTTCGCGCCATCTTGTGTTGATGGTTCGGGATGGCGATGACAAGAATAAGTTCCTGCTCGGCCGTGATGAGCGTTACTGGTTCGCCGCTGCGGTGCCCGGTGACGGCGTTCACGATGTACGGACAGCGATTGCGAGTCTTCGCCCCACCGAGGTCGAAGGCCGGAACGCAATCCGGCAAGGTGAGTGGTTCTTCGTTCCGGCGCCCGAAGTGCATGAAAGCGCCCTGGTGATTTATCGAAATGAGCCGCTTAGCCGCGGCGGTGGCAGCAAGCCTCATATTTGCCAGGAAGGGATGAGGCGTTTTGGTCTTACTGTCATGGTTTCCTCGGCGTATCCAAACGGCATAACTGTGTTGGTACCGATCACGATACCGCCAGCTTCGCTGTCCATGCGATAAGCCGGTGGTGGCTGACCATGGGGCAGATATCCCAAGGGCGTCAAAGTTTCCGACGCCACATTCGACGCCCTCAACCTCACCCGCCACCCACGGTGACTGGAACTACACCATATCGCTCCGCGCCTAAATGAAACGTTTATTTATGCACAGAACCTTAGCATGGTCGCCGCGCCCGGTCCCCTCAAATCACTGCTCCTTGCATGATAGTTTCCTGGCGCCCTCTGCGCCTACTTAGATATGGAGGGATAGACGAGATTCATCGTGACAGCCAACCGCTGCGGCTGGAAGATCTGACGAGCCCAGAAAATGGCGCCAGCGGCCTGGCGCTGACATTCGGGGTGTTTTCTGCCCCGGCAATAGCAACACAGGTGTCTGAGGACACAGAGGGGATCTGACACAATGAAGAAACTGTGGTTTACGATTTTGGCAGCGGCTGCTTTGACGCTACCGCTTGACGCGCAGGTAACGAACACGATTCGCGCGAACATCCCATTTGAATTCGCCGTTGGGAAGACCACGGCGCCAGCCGGGACGTATGTTTTTTCGTTTCAAGCTGAGGGCGTAGTGCGCATGCAGCTACTGGGCACTGGCAGTCGCTTTCTCGTGACCAACCCGGACAGGTGCACGGGCACGCAGAAACCGGAACTGGTTTTCCATCGTTACGGGAATCAGTACTTCTTGTCCCGGATTGGGACTACTGAGACTAGCCGCGATATCCCGACGTCGGCCAGGGAACGCGAGGCGAAGAAGACAACCCTCGCTGCCGCGCGGCAAATGCAGACAGAGATCGTTCTGGCGACGCGTTGAGTCGGTTACGCCTCAAACGTGATTGTGCGTTTAGGCAAATGACGGTGACCCAGCAGCCATCCCGCTCTGGGTCGCCGTTGGGACGTTGGCACATTCTTCGACAGCGTGCTCTGTTTTTCAGCACCACCCAGCGATGCGACACTTGTCTTGCCGCTTGCCTAAGTATTGATGTCTTCAGCTATTGAACCCTGTAAATCCAATGGCCAGTGCATTGCTGGCGCTTCTGCCATGCACAGTACCGAGCTCTCACCGATCGAACACTGCGGCATCCATCTTCACAGGGTAGCTGATGATTCCGTCCGCAGGGCCTCTTCGATGCCCTCGTGTGAACACAAGGTTGTATGCTTCCCGGGAGAGGTCTTTCGTCCACCGATTGAGGTGCATGTCGTCGGAATGGCCGATGATCGCTTCTATGCGCAGAGAGGCAGAGAAAAAACCTTGTACATTTTGCCGAGAGCGGCGTTCGTGACCAGGGGCAGCGCCATCCTGGCGGATTGCAAAGGCGCCGCGGACGTGTGGATTCCATGTCCACAGGACGCGCCCGAGTATCTCGGCGGCGTTTGCACGGCTGTCATTATCGGTCTCAGTGCGCATGAAGAAGATCGCCGTTGTAAGCAGGTGAACTGCGTCAGTTGCAGGAATCCCGAGTGCCTGGACTACATCGGTCCGCAAGGGCACGGCGCTCCCTCCTGGCATACGCTTTCGCCGCACGGAAAAGTGGCGAGCGCCTGGACCTTGGCGAGATGAATTCCGTCACCCATGAATAACGCCGACGAAATGCGCCGAGCGGCTGGCGAACCGCCGCAGAAAGCTCCCGGTTACGAGAAGCCGCGGCAAGCTCTGCTTGAACTGGCGGTGGCCCTGTTTACCGCACCCAAGATCGCCGCCGGCGTGAAGGGTTTTTTGATGAACGCAAAGTCCCCGAGATTCTGCCCGGCCGATTCCGCGTCTGCGAAGCCCGAGACCAGGACAACAGGGATCGTTGGGAACGCATTTCGGACGGCATAGGCCAGGTCGACCCCATCCATGTCTCCTGGCATATTGATATCGCTGACGATCAAATGCAGACCACCATTGAGCTTTTGAACAAGCTTGAAAGCTTGAGCGACATTTTCGGCTTCAAGCGTCAGGTACTGTTCCTTCCGAAGAATCGCCTGCAGATAGGCACGGATAGCTGGCTCGTCGTCAACGATAAGGCAGGTTCTCTTGTTCCGGTTCAGCGTGAAATGGAGCGGGAGCGCTCTCGGTTAGTGAGTATTCCGCCCCTTCGGGGCGGGGATTTTCAAGGCATCGGGGTCTACCGATCCGATGTGTTTTCAGGAAGAGCG
>JBEKKO010000021.1:0-62045 GCA_050010695.1 Bryobacteraceae bacterium | reverse complement strand
GGATGAACAGTTCGCCGGAATCCACCTCCGCCGCGATAAGTTCCACGGCGACTGGAACTACGAGATCCAGCCCAGCAAACCCCCGCAATAGCGGTCATGTTATTTCTAGACAGGCCCTTAGCCGGTGAACTTCAGATACACGGCCAGCATGACGGCCAGCGCAACCACGAAAACGGCTGCGATGAAGATCGACTTGGTGGTGAGGGCGCCCGAGTTGGGCGTCCTGGCTTGCGGGGTGGCTCGGACGGCGACCGCATCGAGCGGGGGAAGGCTGGGCAAAAGGGGACCGCCCCCTACGCCCACTCCTCCCACTTAATCCCGCCCATGTCGCCGGTTCTGATGAACTGGCGGTGCATGGCGAAGGCTCGGCTCAGCGATTGCGGGGTGTGGCCTTCTTTGACGATTTCGATGTATTCGAGCAGTTGCGGGCGGAAGTTCGGGTGGGCGCACTTCTCGATGATGATGCGGGCGCGGCCGTGCGGGTCCTGGCCGCGCAGGTCGGCCACGCCCTGTTCGGTGATGACGACCTGCACCGAATGCTCGCTGTGATCGACGTGCGTCACCAGCGGAACGATGGTGGAGATTTTGCCGCCCTTGGCGGTGGAGGCGCAACTGAAGATCGACAGGTAGGCGTTGCGGGTGAAATCGCCCGAGCCGCCGATGCCGTTCATCATCTGCTTGCCCAACACGTGGGTGGAATTGACGTTGCCGAACACGTCCACCTCAATCGCCGTGTTCATCGAAATGATGCCGAGGCGCCGCACCACTTCCGGATGATTGGAAATTTCCTGCGGACGCATCAGAATCTTGGAACGGAAGAGGTTGAGCCGATCGACGATGCGGCGCATGGCCGGCGGGCTGAGCGTCAGCGAGCAGGTGGAGGCGAAACGGCAGCGTTCGCTTTCGAGTAGATCCACCACCGAATCCTGCAACACCTCGGTGTACATTTCGAAAGCGGGGATTTCGGGCAAACGCCCGAGCGCGCCCAGCACGCTGTTGGCGACATCGCCGACGCCGGATTGCAGCGGCAGAAAGCTCTTGGGGATGCGGCCGGCGCGCATTTCCGCCACCAGGAATTCCGCCACGTTCTGGCCGATCTGTTCGGTGGCCGAAGTGGGCGGGCTGAACGGAGCGCATTCGTCATCGAGGTCGGTTTCGACCACGCCGACGATTTTGGATGGATCGACCGTGATTAGAGGCGAGCCGATGCGGTCCGAGGCGTGGTAGATGGGAATCTCGTGGCGATGCGGCGGGTCCGCCGGCTCGTAGATATCGTGCATCCCGAGCAGCGAGGGTGGATGCCGCCGGTTGAGCTCGATCAGGATTTTTCCGGCGCGCCCCACAAACGTCGGCGCGGCGCCCACCGAGGTGCTGAGCACAATGCCGCCGCCCGAAGTCAGGTCGCAAGCTTCCACCACCGCCCAGTCCACCGGGCCCAGGAAGCCGTAGCGCACGATCTGCGGCAGCATCGAAAGGTGCATGTCGACGAAGCGCGTGGCGCCCTTGTTGATCTGCGCGCGCAGCGCGGCATTGGATTGATAGGGCGTGCGGAAGCTGATGGCGTTGGCCTCGGCCAGCGCGCCATCGAGCGAAGGTCCGGTGGAAGCGCCGGTCAGCACGCCGATCTGGAACTCGCGGCCCGCTTCATGTTCCTGCTTGGCGCGTTTGGAAACGGCAAGCGGAATCGCCTTGGGCGCACCGGCCGGCGTGAAGCCGCTGAAACCTACCGTCTGTCCGCGATCGATGTGGCTGGCGGCCTCTTCCGCCGTCAACTTGGGAAATGAAAATGACATTCGGATTATTTCTCCTGCGAACGATAAATGTGTAGTAACTCGCGGCTGGCGGCGAACGGCGTCACCTGCCCGCGGCTGACCGCCTCTTCCAGGCGCGGCAGCCTTGCCGCCACGGCCTGGTGGCCGCGGAAAGAATCTTCGAGGGCAATTCCGACCAGTTCGCGCATCCATTCGAGCGCCTGCCCGCTGCGCCGCTTGGCCAGGTGGCCGGATGCTTCCATTTTCTGGCGGTGTTCGAGCACCATGTCCCAGCTCTCGGCCACGCCCTCGCCGTGGAGGGCCGAACAGGTGAGCACGCGCGGGGTCCAGCCATCTGCCGATGCGGGAAACAGGTGCAGCGCGCTCGAGTATTCCACGCGGGCGCGTTCGGCCTTGCGCTTATTGTCGCCGTCGGCTTTGTTGATCGCCATGCCGTCGATCATTTCGACGATGCCGCGCTTGATGCCCTGCAATTCGTCGCCGGCGCCGGCCAGCATCAACAGCAGAAAGAAATCCGTCATCGAGCGGACGGCGGTTTCCGACTGGCCGACTCCCACGGTTTCCACCAGCACGTTCTCGAAGCCGGCGGCTTCGCAGAGCAGAATGGTCTCGCGTGTGCGGCGCGCCACGCCGCCCAGGTGACCGCGCGAGGGCGAGGGCCGGATGAAGGCGCGGTCCTCCACGCTGAGGCGCTCCATGCGGGTCTTGTCGCCGAGGATGCTGCCGCCCGAAATGGGGCTGGAGGGATCGACGCTGAGCACGGCCACGCGCTCGCCGCGCTGGCGGATCAAGTGCATGCCGAGAGCGTCGATGAAGGTGCTCTTGCCGACGCCCGGCACGCCGGTGATGCCGACGCGGCGCGACTTGCCGGTGGCGGGCAGGATCGAGTCGAGCATCCGCGCCGCCAGTTCGCCATCGGCCGGAAGGTCGCTTTCCACCACCGTGATGGCGCGCGCGAGCGTGACGCGGTCGCCGCGCAGGATGCCCTCGGTATAGCGTTCGAGCGGCAGGCGGCTGCGCCGGTGATGAGTCGAACTGGGCGGCATTGCTTTGGCCCTGGGTGTGGGGCGGACCCCCTGATCCGCGCGGGTCCCCCTGGACCCGCATTCCGCCAACGAAAGTCCGCAACTCGGGCCGAAAGAAGATTCGCCAAAATCTGCAACTGACAGGTGGGCCTTCTACCCTTTCCGCGGACCGGATGCGTCCCTTTACGCTATGTCAATCTTACCAGACAGATGGATTAACCAGGCTTGCGAAACACAGAGCATCTTGGTCGAATTAGTCAAGCAGTGAGCCGTGCCGCAACAGGGACGTGAGAGACGCCTGCGCCTACAATAGAACTTCATGTCCCTGCGCATTACCCTGCTCTTCATCCTGCTGGCCGGAGTGGTCTGCGCGCTGCTCAGTGCTGGCAATTTTGGAACCATCGATACCACGCACCGGTGGCAGGTGGCGCGCTCGATTCGCTTGGGCGAGCCAGCGGTGACCTCCGACGATGCGCGGGACGGTTTCGGCATTCCCGGCCGGAATGGCGTGCGGTGCGCCTGGTACGGTGTGGGTCAGAGCGTGCTACTGCTCCCGTTCGATGCGCTGGTGGACGCCACGGTCTCGCCGCTACTTCTCCGCTTCGGCCTGGACCCGATCCGGCGGAAGCAGGTCGCCGAACTTACCGTCGCCTTTCTCATGCAGACTTTCCTGACCGCCTGCGTTCTGTTGTTGGCATGCCGTGTGCTTCTGAGCTTCGGCTTCGGAAGCACCGCCGCAGTCGCGGGATCCCTGGCGCTCCTGTTCGCCACCACCTGCCTGCAATACGTGCAATGCGCCCAGGAAAACGAACTGCTGCTGGCACTGGCGTTGGCCGCGCTGGCCGGGCTCCGTGCCTGGCATCGGGAGGAACGCGGGCGATGGCCGTTGTTGGCCGGCATGGCCTGCGGTTTCGCCATCCTGGTGCGGCTGCCCTCCCTGCTGGAGACCGGCGTGTTCGCTGCGTTCACCATCGCCGCCGGCACGAACCCGAAGCGCTTTCTCGCCTGGTTCGCGCCGCCGGTTGTCGGCGCCCTCCTCCTCGACCGGTGGTATCAGTGGCACCGCTTCGGTGAGCTGTTCAGCACCTACATCGGCATTTTCGGCCGGCTGAACCGCGCCCCGGACCAGCCCGCCTCGTTCCCCTTTTCCTATCCCTTTTGGAAGGGCTTTCTGGGGACCTTCTTCTCGCCCGACAAATCGGTTCTGCTCTTTGACCCGCTGTTGATCGTCGTGCTGCTGCTGGCGGTGCGAAACTGGCGCTCGCTCGATCGGGCCTTGCGCGTGCTCCTGGTGTGCCTAACGCTGCTCCTCGCGGCTTATGCTGCCTGCTACGCCCGCTATTACGATTTCGGCGGCGATGTAGCATGGGGACACCGCTTCGTCCTGCTGCCGGTACAATTGCTCTGCCTGTTCGCCGTTCCCCTGCTGTTCCAGCGCCGCTGGCCGGCGCTCTGGGGGGTGGTCTTCGCTTCCGTGATTCTGCAGGCTGCGTCGACCGTGATTTCGCCCAATGTGGAAGTCATGCAGAGGAGCCTTGGCGTCCGGCATGGAGTATTGTGGAACCGGGCGGTTAACCTTGCGCAGATCGCCACTAATAGCGAGGCCCCCCAGCGCTTCACCGGTATCCCCGTCGAGTGGCGCACCCTCACTTATTTCCCTTTTCAACTACGGCTGCGATTTCCGCGCCTGGCTGTATGGGGCATGGCGGGCTGGGCGGCGCTATTCCTATCTTTGCCTGTGCTGATTTCCGCGTTGTGGTTGCAAGCCCGGCGAGAGGACCCTGGCGGAGTCGGAGGCCACTCTTAAGTAAGCCACGCCGCAACAGGGACGTGAGAGACGCCTGCGCCTACAATAGAACTTCATGTCCCTGCGCGCATCGCTCGAACGGTATTTTGAATTCGCGGCGCTGAACGCGAACTGGCGTACCGAGATTCTGGCCGGTTTCACCACGTTCATGACGATGGCCTACATCGTCTTCGTCAATCCGGCGATTCTACATGAAGCCGGCATGCCGCTGGCGGCGGTGACTGCGGCCACGTGTCTGTCGGCGGCGGTCGGCAGCGTGCTGATGGGCGCCCTGGCAAGGTACCCCATCGCGCTGGCGCCGGGGATGGGACTCAACGCCTATTTCACTTACACCGTGGTGAAGGGCATGGGCGTGGCGTGGCCAACGGCGCTGGGAGCGGTCTTCATTTCCGGCGTCGCGTTTCTGCTGCTCACCGCGCTGGGCGTGCGGCAGCTCATCATCTCCACCATCCCGTTCGAGCTGTATGCGGCGGTGGCGGCGGGCGTGGGCCTCTTCATCGCCTTCATCGGATTTCGCAACTCCGGCATCATCCTGACGCATCCGGTTACTACCGTCACGCTTGGGAATCTGCGCGACAAGAGTACCGCGCTGGCCCTCTTCGGACTGCTGCTGATGGCTGCGTTGCTGGCGTGGCGGGTGCGCGCCGCGATGCTGATCGGAATCCTCGCCACCACCGCCATCGGCCTCGTCACCGGCGTGGCGAAGTGGGTGCCGCAGTCCTACCGCTTCCAGGATCTTGCGGCTACGGCCGGGAAGCTCGATATCGGCGGCGCCCTGCGGCTGGGCTTCCTCGAAATCATCTTCGTCTTTTTGTTCATCGACATGTTCGACAACATCGGCACGCTGGTTGCCGTGGGCAAGCGCGCCGGGCTGTTCGACCACGCCCACCGGATTCCGCGCGTCAACCGCATTCTGTTTGCCGACGCCTCGGCCACCGTGGTGGGCGCGTTGAGCGGCACTTCCACCGTGGTGAGTTACATCGAAAGCGCGGCCGGCGTGGCGGCGGGCGGGCGCACCGGCGTCACCGCCATCGTAACCGGCCTGCTGTTCGCGGTGGCGCTGTTCGTCGCGCCGGCGGTGGGCGCCATTCCCGCCGCGGCCACCGCGCCGGCGCTGATTATCGTGGGCAGCCTGATGATGTCGTCGGTGGCGGAAATCGCCTGGCAGGATCCGGAAGTCGCCATCCCCGCGTTTCTCACCATCATGACCATTCCGCTCACCTACAGCATCGCCAACGGCCTCGCGTTCGGCTTCACCGCCTTCACACTGCTCAAGGTGCTGCGCGGCAAGTTCCGTCAGGTGAACTGGTTCGTGTATGCGCTGACGGCCCTGTTTGTGCTGCGCTTCGTCTATCTCGCGCAGGGGTAACTTACGGGCAAGCCGAATCAAGCATGCCCCGTCCTGTAGAATGGAAGCCACGCATGTCTCAGCCGCTTGTGGGGATGGACCTCGCGGAACTGCGCGAGGCTCTTGGCTCCGATCAACCCGGTTACCGCGCCACTCAGGTCTACGAGGCCATCTATCGAGGCCGCGCCACCGATCTGGCCGGCATCGGCGCTCTGCCCACCGCCCTGCGCCAGAGCCTGGCGGAGAGGCTCAGTTTCGGGCTGCCGGAAATCGCCCGCCGCTTCGAGTCGGTGGATGGCACGCGGCGTTACCTATTGCGCCTCGCGGATGGCCGCACCGTGGAAACCGTGTTGATGCCGGAGGGCGAGCGCGACACCATGTGCATTTCGAGCCAGGCCGGTTGCCCGGTGGATTGCAAGTTCTGCATGACCGCGCTGCTGGGCCTGGAACGCAGCCTGACGGCGGGCGAAATCGTGGGCCAGGTGCTGACGCTGGCGCACGACAACGGCCTCGACCGCGCGCACGATCCGCGCCGCCTCAACATCGTCATGATGGGCCAGGGCGAGCCGCTGCTCAATCTCGACAACGTCATCAAAGCCACCCGCATCCTCCTCGATCCCGCCGGCTTCGCGCTCTCGCCGCGCCGCATCACAGTTTCCACCGCCGGCATCGTGCCCAAAATCGCCGAGATGGGACGCGAGCCGGTGCGGCCCAAGCTGGCGGTTTCGCTGAACGCCTCCACCGAAGAGGCACGCTGCGAGTTGATGCCCATCACCCGCAAGTATCATTTGAAGGACTTGATGGAAGCCTGCCAGGCCTATCCCTTGCGGCCGTGGGAGAAATTGACGTTCGAATACGTGCTGCTCAAGGGCGTCAACGATACCGACGCCGATGCGCGCCGGGTGGCGAAGCTGCTGGCGAACCTCAACGCCAAGATCAACCTGATCGCGCTGAACCCCGGCCCCGAGATCCCCTACCAGACGCCGGACCCAGACCGCGTCGCTAGTTTTCAGGCTATCGTGCGCCGCTCTCTCCCCTGCTTCATCCGTAAGCCGCGCGGCCTGGATATTTACGCCGCATGCGGCCAGTTGAAATCGACTGTCTGAGGTGGGACAGGCGCTTCCGCCTGCCAACCGGTCTTCAAACCGGCGCCTATGCCGCGGACGTGTTGATGGTAACGCTGCCTGACCGCAGCCCAGGCGAAGTCGCCGTCATCTGTATCTGCCCCCCTTTGCCCGTCGATTGCACGATAGCCAGACACAGACCGTTGAATGCCTTCCTGCGGTCACTCTTGAAATCCTCGTGACTGAGCGGATTTCCGTTGTCTAACCCGATCACTTTGCCGCCGCCTTGAATCTGGAAAGTCACTTCGTTATCCGCATCCGGCACCACTCTGCCCCGGGCATCGAGTATCTGAACCGTGACATGAGCGACGTCCCGGCGATCGGCTAAGATGGCGTTCCTGTCCACCGAGAGTCCAATCGCAGCCGGTTCTCCGGCCGTCACTATCTCAACTTCGGAGACAACTTTCCCGTCCTTCACGCCCACCGCCTTCAGCGTACCCGGCTGATAGGGCACCGTCCACGCCAGGTGCAGGTCCGCCGTGGTGCGCGCCGCTCTGGCCCGCGCCGGGAAATTGCCGTACTTGTTTTCCATCCCGGAACGGGGGAACCAGTAGCCCTGCACTCCCAGCGACTTGCCGTTGAGAAACAACTCTACGGTGTCGCAGTTCGTGTAACAGAGTACCGGTATGAATTCGCCTTCCTTACCCTTCCAGGTCCAATAAGGAAACAAGTGAATCATTGGGTTAGTGGTCCATTGGCTCTGGTAGAAGTAATAACCGTCTTTCGGGAAGCCGCAGGTGTCGATCACTCCCGAGGACGAGTTCTTAGCCGGCCACCCGGACTCGCCGAGGTAGTCGATACCGGTCCACATATGGTCGCCGGACGCGTAGTCATATGTCCTTACGAAGCTCCATAATTGCTCGACATCCACGCCGCGGCTTCCGCCCATCCCGCGCATGCCGCTCCGGGCGGTCTCCGGGAAAGCCCACCGGTAGTCGCCGCGCACGCCGCCCATGGACGGGCTTTCCGTTCCAATCACCTTCCTCCGCGGGAACGCCTGCCGGTCGATGCTGTAATACTTCTGCGCCCGGTCGCGCCAGCGGTCCACATAGTTATAGCCGACCACGTCGAGCAGTTCGAGGAATTCGTTCGACACAAACTCCGGTTCGGCGGCAATCCTATCGCAACCCACCGTCACCGGCCGGGTAGGATCCTCCCGGTGAAAAATCCCGAGCAGTCTTCTGAGAGTCTCCACACCCGCGGGGACAACCTGGTCGACCACCTCGTTGCCGGCGCTCCACAATGCGACGGAAGGATGATTCCGGTCGCGATGGACGAAGCTGGTCACATCCCGCTCCGACCACTCATCGAAGTAGATCCTGTATCCGTAGTCCGGTGTCTGCGCCTTGGCGACCTTCCACTCGTCGAATATCTCACTCATCACAAGGAAGCCCATTCGGTCGCAGAGGTCCATGAATTCCGGCGCGTACGGATTATGCGAGGTCCGGATCGAGTTACAGCCCATCGCCTTCAGCAGCGCAAGCCGCCGCTCCCAAACCCGCTCCGGCACCGCCGCTCCCACCGATCCGGCTTCGTGATGCAGACAAACTCCGTTGAGTTTCACCTGCTTCCCGTTGAGCAGGCATCCCTTGTCCGCATCGAAAGTGATTTCCCGAATCCCCAGCGGTGTATCGTACTCATCCACAACGCGGCCCTGATCCGTCAGCGTGCTGCGCACTTTGTAGAGATAGGGATTGTCGATGGACCACAGGTTAGGTTTCTCGACGCGGATCTGCTGTACGAACTCATACTCGGTGTTCGCCGCGAGAGACTGACTCGCATCCGCCGTCTGGATCATGTTGCCGTGACGGTCCAGGACCCTGGTGGACAGCGTGCACGTCGCGGCAGTCTTACCGTCATTCCGAACCCTTGTCTTGACCTGAACGACGGAAGTCGCTTCCGACACCTCCGGCGTAGTGACGAACGTGCCCCAGTGAGCCAAATGGACCTGGTTCGTAACCAGCAGCCAAGTGTGCCTGTAAATCCCCGAACCCGAGTACCAACGGCAATTCGGCTGGCGCGAGTTATCCACCTTGACGGCAATCACGTTCTCGCCGCCTAGGTTCACGTGAGGAGTCAGATCGTAGTGGAACCCGATGTATCCGTAAGGACGTTTGCCGAGGTATTGACCGTTGATCCATACTTCACTGTTCTGATATACGCCGTCGAAGTCGACCATCACTCTCTTGTCGCGAAACGATTCCGGAATGTTGAAGCGTTTGCGGTACCAGCCGATGCCGGTCGGCAAATGGGCAAAGGTCGCCGAGCCGGGCTGCTCGGCGAACGGCCCTTCGATGCTCCAGTCATGAGGTAGGTCCAGGCCGCGCCAGTTGGCGTCGTCGAAGGCTGGTTGCTGCGCGCCTGGCGCATCCCCCTTGAAAAACTTCCAGTCAAAATCGAAGCTGTCCCTCACGCGGACCCGGCCGTCGCCG
This sequence comes from Bryobacteraceae bacterium, assembly GCA_050010695.1. Classification (GTDB taxonomy): domain Bacteria; phylum Acidobacteriota; class Terriglobia; order Bryobacterales; family Bryobacteraceae; genus Bog-375. The sequence continues at coordinate 52,537 of JBEKKO010000021.1, read as the reverse complement.
CCGGGCGGAGTTTGCGCGTTGCTTGTGCCCGCAGACTGTAATGCAGACACAATTCCCGCCCCTCCAATCGCTTGCTCCAGCAGACGTCGGCGGCTCAGAGAATTCTTCGGCGAGTTTTCGTTTTCCATGATGCCTCCAGGAGCGCGACGCGGCGACCAGCAAGAAATGTCGAGACAAATCAATCTCGACACAGCCGGCGGGACTGCCGGCGCCACGCGCCACATTCCTATCGCGGCGTGATCAGGCCGCCCAGTTTGTCTTGTTCGCTGGCCGTGGTCCGCGGAAAGCGGGGCGACCAGGCTTCGGGGTACTTAAGGCCGGAACCGGTGTTATAGAGAACGATGCGGTCGGCCGGCTTCAGGAATCCACTGGCGAGCAGCTTGCGCAGTGCCGCCACGCAGGCAGCGCCTTCGGGCGCGGCGAAAATGCCTTCGCACGAAGCCAGCTCGGCTCCAGCATCGAGCATCTCTTCATCGCTCACCGCGATCGCCGTGCCGCCCGAGGACCGCACCGCCTCGAGCACCAGGAAATCGCCCAGCGGTTTGGGCACGCGCAAGCCTGCCGCCAGCGTGTGGGCGCCCTCGAAGAAGCGGCTGCGCGGCTCGTTTTCCTCAAACGCGCGGACCACCGGCGCGCAGCCTTCCGCCTGCACCGCGATCATCTTCGGCCGCCGGCTGCCGATCCAGCCCAGCTTCTCCATTTCGTCAAACGCCTTCCACATGCCGATCATGCCCACGCCGCCGCCGGTGGGATAGAAGATGGCGTCGGGCGGTTCCCAATCCATCTGCTCGGCCACTTCGTAGCCCATGGTCTTCTTGCCTTCGATGCGATACGGCTCTTTGAGCGTGCTCAAGTCGAACCAGCCTTCCTGGGGACCGCGCTCGGCTGCCAGGCGGGCGCAATCGCCGATCAGGCCGTCCACCAGGGTCACGTTGGCGCCGTATGCTTTGCATTCCAGGTAATTCGCCTGCGGAACGTCGCTTGGCATGAAGATGTAGGATTCCAGGCCGGCCGCTGCCGCATAGGCCGCCAGGGCGCTGGCCGCGTTGCCCGCCGAAGGAATCGCCACTTTGCGGATGCCCAGTTCCACGCACATCGAGATGGCGCAGGCCAGGCCGCGTGCTTTGAAGGAAGCGGTGGGATTCACTCCCTCGTCTTTGACCCACAGCGCGTCGGCGCCCAGCCGCGCACCCAGCCGCCGCGTGCGTACGAGCGGCGTCCAGCCTTCGCCTAAACTGACGATGGAACTTTCCGCGGGCGGCAGTACCGGACCGTATCGCCACATGCTGGAAGGTCCGCCGGCTACTTCCCGCCGCGGCCACCGGTGCCGTATCGTATTCAGATCGTAGCGCACCAGCAGCGGGCCGCCGCAGGAACAAAGGTTCGCCGGCGCGCCCGCATCCAGCCTGGAGCCGCACAAGCTGCATTCCAAATGGGTTGCTCTCGCCATGAATCATCAAGTCTACCATTCGGCGAAACCGGGGCCGCTGGCGTCGGCGTCCCCGCCGCATGCGTCCGCGTGGTCCGCGAACCTTAGCCCCTTCAGTACCGGAATAGGCGCCGCGGGCGTTCCCTTTCGAGCGCCTACTCTGATATAAAAGAATGGTCTCGATCTCCGATGACTCACTACTGCGGACACACCCACGTCCATCGCCATTACCGGGACCAGGACGCGCCTGGCAGGGCCGATGCCGGCCGCCAGAACGGCACGGCGCCGGCGAAGCGTGCGCCAGCCCAGCCTTCGCACGAACAGATCGCGACGCTGGCCTATTCCTATTGGGAAGCCCACGGCAGGCAAGGTGGCTCGCAGTTGGAGGATTGGCTGTGCGCGGAACGCGAGTTGTGCCGCAAGGCGTGAGCCACTTACGCGCGAATATACCTGCGGCGCAGTCCGCCGCCAGGCAAGCCGGTGCGCGAGAGTCTACGCCGGATTTAGATCGAGGCCGCCTGGCTGGAAGTGCGGCGCATGCGCCGGACCTTCCACGAAAGCAGGCACTCGAGAGCGCCGAGGAGCATCAGAGAGAACCAGATGTTTTGCGTTGGCGTCATAAGGAGTATTCTCCACCGTTACTCTTTTTATTACCAGGAAATAGCGCTCCAATCCTAGGCCTATCAGTACCTCCATTGGTACTGTATGCCTGATGACGGGTGAATCCCCTAGGGTGGGTATTATTAACCTTTTGACGATTACACCCTCCGCATGCCTCTCCTGAACCGATGTCATACAATTGAAACAGCTATGTCGGCAGGCACTGGGCGCAAACTCGCCATTTTGGAGCCGATAACGATTTGCAGCCTGATCCTGACCTACATTTGGAGTTTGCGTTACCATTACCCCGCCGCGTGGGCGCCGATTGTGGCGCTACCGCTCGTCTCCCACTGGTGGCGCGGGGAAAGAGCGGCAGCCCTTGGTTTCCGCCTGCAGAACCTGGCCGAGTGCCTGCGCCGCTTCGCTCCGGCACTCGGGTTCCTCGCTCTGACGCTGCTCGGGGCGGGGCTGTTGCTGGACACGGTCCGCCGCATCACGCTCGATCGTGCCGCCATGACTTGGGCCATCTACCTGCCGTGGGGCCTTTTTCAGCAGTACCTCCTGAATGGGTACTGCCTGAACCGCCTGGGGGTTGTGCTGCCAGCCAGGGGCGCAGCGCTGGCCGCCGCTGCGCTGTTCTCCGCCGTGCACGCACCGAACTGGTTTCTGATGCTGGTGACGCTGGTGGCCGGCTACGCTGCCGCGCGCCTGTACACCAGCTACCGCAATCTATATTTCCTCGGCGTAGCTCATGGCACGCTGGGCGTTTTGCTCTTTCTGGTGGTGCCCGACTCAATCAGCCATCACCTGGTGGTCGGCCCTGGCTGGTTCGGCCATTAGGCGAGTCAAAGGTGGGGCGGACGATCGGTTTTTGTCGTCTGTCGGGTTTCGTGCTTTCGCGGGGCCTTCGTGAATGGCGAGCCGGGCATGCCCCGGGCCCCCACATTCCGTGCAAACGATGCTCATTCCAGGCGAGGAATCTTTCGTCCCAACCCGGCACAAGCTGTCCCACAAGCGGACAGTCCCCGCCGCGGCCTAACCGGGTTTCGCCTTTGAACGTCATATGTTAGCCTATGCGCGGAGTGGCAGAAGCCGTGCCCCTTTCCACTCCGGAACGGTAAATGGACATACAACGCAAGAACGTGGGCAGGAACAAGGCCATCCGCTGGACCATCACCGGTGTCGTGGTCGCCGGGGTGGTGACCGTCCTCATCCTCTGGGTAGTCCACCTGAAGCCCGCCGCGCCGCCGGCGGAGATGTCAGCCTTGTGGCCGGACACGGTCAAGCGCGGCCCCATGGTGCGGGAAGTGCGCGGCCTGGGCACGCTGGTTCCGGAAGACACTATGCTGATCACGGCCAACACGGACGCCCGCATCGAGCGTATTCTCATCAAACCCGGCACGCCCGTCAGGGCCGATTCGCTGGTGATGATCATGACCAGCCCGGAGCTCGAGACACTGCTGCTCGACGCGCAATACCAGCTCAAGGCCTCGCAAGCCGACTACGAAAACCTCAAAGTCACCCTCGAGAAGGCTCTGCTCGACATGCAGTCGCAGGCGGCCCAGACCAAGGGCGATATGGAAAACGCCAAGCTGCAGGCCGACCGCGACCAGACCCTGGCCAAGGACGGTCTGGTTTCGGAAATCGACGCCAAGATCTCCGCCACCAAGGCCCAGCAGCTTGCCGAACAATACCAGCTTCAGTTGAAGCGCCTGGAGATCAACTCCAAGGCGGACGAAGCGCAACTCGCCGCCGCTAGGGTGAAAGTGGACCAGTTGGAGGGCGAGTACGCCCTGAAGAAGAGCCAGGTGAACCAGTTGAACGTGCGGGCCGGCTTTGACGGCATGCTGGAAGCTCTGCCGGCTCCGCTCACCCAAGTCGAGGAGGGACAAAAGGTGCTGGCCGGCACGCCGCTGGGCAAAGTGGCACAGCCCTCGCATCTGAAGGCCGAACTGAAAATCGCCGAAACGCAGGTCAAGGACATCGCCATCGGCCAGCCGGCGGTGATCGATACGCGCCTGGCTGGAGGCGGTTCCAACGGCTTGATCGAGGGCCGGGTTTCGCGCATCGATCCTTCCATTTTGAATGGCACCGTGACGGTGGACGTGGCGCTCAAGGGCCAACTCCCGCAGGGCGCACGGCCGGATTTGAGCGTGGACGGCACCATCCAACTCGAGAAACTGGACGATGTGGTGTACGTGGGCCGGCCGGTGTTCGGCCAGGAAAACAGCTCCGTGCAGTTATTCAAGATCGAGCCGGACGGCAAGTACGCCAACAAGGTGAAGGTCGCCTTCGGCCGCAGCTCGGTTAATACCATCGAGATCAAGAGCGGATTGAGCGTAGGCGATCGCGTGATTCTCTCCGACATGTCGAGTTTCGATCAATACGACCGGATTAAGCTGAACTAGTTCTTCGCCAATATCGTCTCTGAGGTAGAGCAAAACATGGAAAACGGCTCGCAAGCGCTAATTCGCCTGGAACAGGTGAGCAAGGTTTTCATCACCGATGAAGTGGAGACACACGCCCTCGCCGGCATCCACTTCGAAGTGAAGAAAGGAGAGTACCTGTCGATTGCCGGCCCGTCCGGCTGCGGCAAATCCACCCTGCTGGCGATTCTGGGGCTGCTCGACACCCCCAGCGACGGCACTTATTACCTGAATGGCAAGCCGGTTACCGGGCTCAAGTTGAGCGAACGGGCGCGCATCCGCAACCGCGAGATCGGCTTCATCTTTCAGGCCTTCAACCTGATCGGCGATCTGACCGTTTACGAGAACGTGGAGCTGCCGCTCACCTATCGCGGCATGCCCGGCTCGGAGCGCAAACGCCGCGTGCAGGAGGCCCTCGAGCGCGTCGGCATGTCGCACCGCATGAAGCATTACCCGTCGCAGCTCTCCGGCGGCCAGCAGCAGCGCGTGGCGGTAGCGCGCGCCCTCGGCGGCGACCCGCTGATTCTGCTCGCCGACGAGCCTACCGGCAACCTGGATTCGGCCAATGGCGAAGCGGTGATGAGCCTGCTCAAGGAGCTGCACTCGGCGGGCGCCACCGTCTGCATGGTGACGCACGATCCGCGCTATGCCGAATTCGCCGACCGGACCATTCGCCTGTTCGACGGCCGCATCGTGGAAGAACAGGTGGAATCGGCGGGCAAGCGCTAAGGCGCGTCCGGCTGCGTTGCCCTGCGCGTTAATGTTAACCTCACCTCATGCACCCGCTGGTGGGGGATTTGCGGCGCGGGGTGCGCCTATGGTGGAAGGCACGCGGTCTGGCCGCGCTGGCGCTGGTGGCTCTGGCGCTGGGAATTGGCGCCACCACCGCCATCTTTAGCGTGGTAAACGCCGTGCTGCTCCAGCCCCTGCCGTTTCGCGAAGCCGGTCAGTTACTGGTGATCTGGGAGAAAAACGCTCCCCAACAGAAGGACGAGTTGTTCGTGGCGGGGGTCAATTTCGACGAATGGCGCCGGCGCAGCCACACCATGGCGGCCATGGCCGCCATACAGGACGTGCATGTCAATTTGACCGGCGGCCCTAATGGCCACCTGGATGCCGAGGAAGTGAAAGCCGAGCGCGTGTCCGCCAGTCTGTTCCCACTGCTGGGCGTGCAGCCGGTGCTGGGCCGTGGCTTTTTGGCCGAAGAGGACAGCCCGGCGCGCGCCGATGTGGCCCTGCTCAGCTACGAGTTATGGCAACGCCGCTTCGGCGCCGATCCCTCCATCGCCGGCAAAGCGGTCCGCCTGCGCGGCCTCAGTTACACCGTGGTGGGCATAATGCCTCCCGGCTTCTCCATCCTCGAGCCGGGGGTGGACGTCTGGATCCCGCTGGGTTTGAATTTGAACAATCCGCGCGAAATGGATGGCCGCTACCTCAAGGTGATCGCGCGCCTCAAGCGGGGCGTCGGCTTCGAGCGGGCGCTGGCCGAGTTCGCCAGCCTGGGTGGCAGCCTGGAGAGCGCCTATCCGGCGGTGGACAGCGGATACCGCCCCGATCTCCGGCCGCTGACCGAGCAGTTGGTGGGCCGCACCCGCCAGTCGCTGCTGGTGCTGCTGGCGGCGGTGGGCCTGCTGCTGGCCATCGCCTGCGCCAACGTCGCCAATCTGTTGCTGGCGCGCGGCGCCACGCGTCGCAAGGAAATCGCCGTCCGCGCCGCGCTGGGGGCCAGCCGCCTCCGCATCACCATGCAGTTGCTGGCCGAAAGCGTACTGCTGGCGCTGGCTGGCGGAGCGCTGGGGGCGGTCCTGGCCGCCGGCGCCGTCAGCCTGGTGGCCCGCCTGGGCCCGGCCAATATCCCGCGCCTGGCGCAGATCCACGCCGACTGGCGCCTGCTGCTGTTTGCCGTGGTCATCTCCGTCCTCACCGGCATCCTCTTCGGCATGGCGCCCGCTCTCCAGATTTCCGGCGGCAACTTGAACGCGGCGCTGCTCGAAAGCGGACGCGGCGGCACCGTGGGCCGCTCCGGCCGCGCCCTGCGCAGCGGTTTGGTGGTGCTCGAAATCGCGCTGGCGCTGGTGGTGCTGATCGGCGCCACCCTGCTGGCGCGGAGCTTCAACCGGCTGCGCTCGGTCAGCCCTGGCTTCGATCCATCCAACCTGCTCACTTTTCGCCTGCCGCTGGCCGGCGGCAGCAACGCCGCTCCGCCGCGCCGCGTGGCCTTCCTGCACGCCGTCTTGCCGCGACTGGCCGCGCTTCCCGGCGTCCGCGGCGTGGGCGCCTGCAATGGGCTCCCCCTCACCGGCCTTGGACTGGGCGTGATGTTCACCGTTGCCGACCGCCCGGCGCCGCCCGCCGACCAACGCCCGGTGGCGCTGGCTCGTTCCGTCACCCCCGGCTATTTCCGCGTGATGGGCATCCCGCTGGTGGCCGGACGCACCTTCACCGACGCCGACAACAACCAGTCGCCCGCGGTGGCAGTGATCGACCAGACGCTGGCCCGCCGTTTCTGGCCGACCGCCAGCCCGCTGGGCGGCCGCCTGGCCCTCGATTCGGTTCCGCCGCAGGTGGCCGAAGTGGTGGGCGTGGTGGCCGGTGTGAAGCAGGAGTCCGTACAGGCCGAAGAATGGCCCACCATCTATAGCCCATACGATCAGGTGCCCACCCCGGCCCCCAACATCGTGATCAGGACCGGAGGCGCCCCGCTGCCGCTGGCGGTGAGTGCACAAGCCGAAGTGCGCCGGTTGGATCCCGACCAGCCGGTGGCGGACGTGCGGACGGGCGACGAGATCGTCTCCAGGGCGGTGGCCGGCCCGCGCTTCAGCACTCTCCTGCTGGGCCTCTTCGGGATCATTGCGTTCGTGCTGACGGCGGTGGGCATCTACGGCGTGGTTTCGTACGACGTCGGTGAACGCGTGCAGGAACTGGGAATTCGCATGGCGCTCGGCGCGCAGAAAGCCGACGTGCTCCGCCTCATTCTGGGACACGCCGTGCGCCTGGCCGCCCTGGGCATCGCGCTCGGGCTGGCCGGAGCTTTGGTTCTGACGCGCCTGATGGCCTCCATGCTGTTTGACGTTCACGCACACGATTTTGGCACCTATGCGGCGGCCGCGGCAGGCCTCGCGCTGGTCGCGCTGGCCGCCAGCTACATGCCGGCGCGGCGCGCCATGGGCCTCGATCCAATCAAGGCGCTGCGTCACCAATAGGACATCATGATTATTCTTCGCAACGTGGAAAAATTTTACGAAGGCGGATATGGACGCACTTACGTCCTCCGCCGTATCAATCTGGAGATCCGCGAGGGTGAGTTCGTCACCATCATGGGTCCCTCCGGCGCCGGCAAGTCGACCCTGCTCAGCATCCTCGGCATGCTCGACGCAGCCTGGACCGGCGAGTTCGAATTCGTCAATCACCAGGTTCACCGCATGAAGCCCAAAGACCGCGTCGAGCTCAACAAGAAGTACATCGGCTTCGTCTTTCAGAGTTATCACCTGATCGACAACCTGACGGTGTACGAGAACCTGGATATTCCGCTCTCGTACCGCAACGTGAAAAGCTCCGAGCGGGCGGCCATCGTCTGCGACTCGCTGGACCGCTTTCACATCGTGGGCAAGCGCGACCTGTACCCCAGCCAACTCTCCGGCGGCCAGCAGCAACTGGTGGCGGTCGCCCGCGCCGTGATCGCCAGCCCCAAGCTGATCCTCGCCGACGAGCCCACCGGCAACCTCCACTCCAGCCAGGGCAAGGAGATCATGGAGCTGTTCAAGAAACTGAATGAAGAAGGGACCACCATCATCCAGGTGACGCACTCGGAAGCCAATGCCGCTTACAGCCACCGCGTCGTCAACCTGGCCGATGGCTGGATTGTATAAGCGCGCGACGCGAATGAAAGATCTCGTCATCGTTAATTGCCGGCAATTGGTTTCGCTCGCCGGTCCGGCGCGGCCGCGCACGGGCGCGGAAATGCGCGAGCTGGCGATCATTCCCGATGGAGCGCTGGTGGCTCGCGGCGGGCGCATTCTGAAAGTGGGAACACGCGCCGAAATCGAGCGCGACCTTGCGCCGGATGCGGAAATCGTGGACGCCGGCGGCCGCATCGTGCTGCCGGGCTTCGTGGATGCGCATACGCACCTGGTTTTCGCGGGCAACCGCGCCGATGAATTCGAGGAGCGCGCGGAAGGCGCCACCTACGCCGAAATCGCCGCGCGCGGCGGCGGCATTCGCGCCACCGTGCGGCGCACACGGGAAGCCGGCGCGGCCGAATTGCTGGCCGCGGCGCGCCGCTACCGCGGCTGGTTCCTGCGCGGCGGCACCACCACCATCGAAGCCAAGTCGGGCTACGGGCTGACGCTCGCCGACGAGCTCAAGATTCTGCGCGTGATTCGCCAACTGGGCGCGGAAGGCAGCCTGAGACTGGCGCCCACCTTCCTCGGCGCGCATGAAGTGCCGGACGAATACCGCGGCCACAGGAGCGCTTATATCCGCCTGCTGATCGAAGAGATGCTGCCGGCGGTGTGGCGCGAGGGGCTGGCCGAATCCTGCGATGTCTTCTGCGAACCATCGGTTTTTCCCGCCGAAGAAGCGCGCGCCATTCTGTGGGTGGCGCGCGCGCTCGGCTTCCGCATCCGCATGCACGCCGATCAGTTCAGCGCCGATCAAGGTTCGCTGCTGGCCGCCGAGGTGGGCGCCGATACCGCCGATCATCTGGAATCCACCACCAAGCGCGGCTGGATGGCGCTTGCCGCCGCGCATGTGCAGCCGGTTCTGCTGCCGGCGTGTGTCTATTGCCTCGGCTCGGGCCGGTATCCGGCGGCGCGGCAGATGATCGAGCGCGGCCTGGCGGTGACGCTCGGCACCGATTTCAATCCCGGATCGTCGCCCACAACTTCCATGCCGCTGGTGCTGTCGCTTGCCTGTACGCAAATGAAAATGACCGGCGCCGAAGCCATCACCGCCGCCACCATCAACGCCGCGTGCAGCCTGCGGCGCGGTGAGAGTGTAGGGTCGCTCGAAGCCGGCAAGCTCGCCGATTTCGCCATTCACGATTGTGACGATTACCGTGAGCTGCCGTACTTTTTCGGCCGGGACACCGCCCGAGCGGTCTATATCGGCGGCGTGCGGCAAATCTGGTGATTTCGGGCCACGTACCCCAACTCCCTTTGATGGAATGAGTTGAGACAATGCCGTTGACGGAGGCGCCGGTTTTCCTCAAGATTATTTTCCGCCAAGCGATCAAAACCGCGGATTCAATCGTCTATTAGTTTGACCCCGGAAAATCACCGAGTTCGATTCCGAAGGTTGCAGTAGATGGAACCGCACATGCAAAAACTCGCGCAACTTCGTGCCCGCACCGATCGGCAACTGGCGGAACTGATTTCCGCCAAGCTCGATCGCGGGTTTGCTTATGCGCGCGTTCTGGCGGTACGGGACTCGCAATCGGAATGGGCGACACTTAGGGGTTTTGAGCAGCGCGCGGAGAATGCCTGGCGCGAAGCCCATCGCCTGCTGCCGGCGCTCAACGGCGTCGTCGAAACCGACCGCATCGCTCTGCTGCGCCGCGCCGCGATCCTGCGCGAAGTGCTGGACCAGTTCGCGGCAGAGGCACGTCCTATCAAGCGAGCCGCCTGCTTTTAGCCGCGGCGCACGCCACGCACGACTGCGTACTCCACTGGACCTCACCCTCAACCGCACACGTGAGTGAAGCGGGCCAGGGCTTCCAGTTTGTCGCGGGCGGCGCCGCTATCGATCGAGACGGCGGCCACCGCGGCGCCTTCCAGAAAAGTCTCCACCTGGGCGACGGCCGCCAGTGCCACGGCGCTGTTGGCGATCACGATGTCGCGATGCGGGCCGCGCTCGCCCGCCAGCACGGCGCGGGCGATCTCCAGGTTCCGCGCCTTGCTTCCGCCTTTGAGGTCGGCGGGAACCGCCTTGCGCAACGCGAAGTCGCCCGGATCCAGCGTGCGCTGCTTGACTTGCCCTTCCTGAATCTCGTAGACCAGGGTGGGAGCCGTGGTGGACACCTCGTCCAGACCGTCGTAGCCGTGAACCACATAACCGCGCACCATGCCGAGCCTGGCCAGCGCTCCGGCCAGCAGCTTCGCCGTCTCCGGCGACGGCGCACCCACCACCTGGACGTTGGCCACCGGGTTGGTGAGCGGGCCCAGCAGGTTGAATACCGTCCGCATCTTCAAATCGGCGCGCACCGGGTGGGCGTGCTTCATGGCGGTGTGAATGGATTGGGCGAAGAGAAAGCCGATACCGATTTCGCGGATGGCGCGCGCGGCGTCGGCAGGCGAGATCGCGAGATTGACGCCCAAGGCTTCGAACAAGTCCGCGCTGCCGCAATCGCTCGATGCCGAACGGTTGCCGTGCTTGGCCACATGCACGCCCGCGCCGGCGGTTACGAACGCCACCAGCGTGGAAATATTGAAGGTGCCCGCACCATCGCCGCCCGTGCCGCAGGTATCCAGCAACGGAACGCCGGGCAGGCCCACAGCGACTGGTGCAGCCATTTCCCGCATGCTGCGGGCGAAGCCGACCAGTTCATCCACGGTCGGCCCTTTCATTCGCATCCCCATCAGAAATGCCGCGATCTGTGGCGCGCTGGCATTGCCGGCGAGCACCACGTGCATGGCGGCAAACGAATCGGCCTCGGACAGTTCCTGTCCGGCGGCGATCTGCTCGATGTAGGGAAGAAGAGTCATGCTATATTGACTTATCGGCGTTTAGGGCCATACTAACACCGCTTTTCCATGAAAATCCACGAGTATCAGGCCAAGGCCATTTTGGCCCGCTTCAACGTTCCTGTGCCCCGTGGCGAGGTCGCCGCCACGGTCGAGGAGGCGGACCGAGCGGCCAAGCAAATCGGCGGCAGCGTGGTCGTCAAGGCCCAGATTCACGCCGGCGGCCGCGGCAAGGGCGGCGGAGTCAAAGTGGCGAAAGATGCCGCGGAAACCGCCGAGCTGGCCCGCAACATGCTCGGCATGCGCCTGGTGACCCACCAGACCGGCCCGGCGGGGCGAATCGTGAAGCGGCTGCTGATCGAGGAAACACTGCCCATCGAACGCGAGCTATACCTGGGCATCGTGCTCGACCGCGTCCAGGGCAAGCCGGTGTTCATGGCCTCGGCGGCGGGCGGCATGGAGATCGAGGAAGTCGCCGCCCGGACGCCCGAGGCGATTCTGAAGGACGCCTTCGACCCGGCGGCGGGTCTGGCCGCTTTCCAGGCGCGCAAGCTGGCATTCGGAATCGGCATCCCGCCGGCCAGCGTGAATGCGGCCGCCGCGGCGATGACCGCGCTGGCCCGCGCGTATGTGGCAACCGATGCCACGCTGGCGGAAATCAATCCCTTCATCCTCACCGCCGACGGCAAGGCCTATGCGCTCGACGCCAAGATTACCTTGGATGACAACGCCCTGTACCGGCACAAGGATCTGATCGAGCTGCGCGACCTGGATGAGGAGGACCCGCTCGAAGTGGAGGCCTCGCGCTTCGGCCTGAACTACATCAAGCTGGAGGGCACGGTGGGGTGCATGGTGAACGGCGCCGGCTTGGCCATGGCGACCATGGACATCATCCAGTTCGCCGGCGGCAGCCCCGCCAATTTCCTCGATGTAGGCGGCGGCGCCAGCGCCGACCAGGTGAAAAACGCTTTCCGCATTCTGCTCGCCGATTCGAGCGTGAAGGCCGTGCTGATCAACATTTTCGGCGGCATCCTGCGCTGCGACACACTGGCCACCGGCGTGGTGGCGGCGGCGCGCGACCTGCACATCGAAGTGCCCATCGTGGTCCGCATGGAAGGCACCAACGTGGAAGCGGGCCGGCGCATCCTGCTCGATTCCGGATTGAATTTCACGGTGGGCGCCGACATGCGCGATGCGGCCGAAAAAGTGGTCAAGCTGGCCGCCCATCGGGGTTCGGTACAACAGGGTTAAGCGATGAGCGTACTGGTAGACGAATCGACGCGCCTGATCGTTCAGGGATTCACCGGCCGGGAAGGCACCTTCCACGCGCAACAAGCCATCGCCTATGGAACTAGCGTAGTGGGCGGCGTGGTGCCCGGCAAGGGCGGGACCACCCACCTGGACCTGCCGGTCTTCGACACGGTGGCCCGCGCGGTGAAGGAAACCGGCGCCAACGCGTCGGTGATTTTCGTGCCGCCGCCGTTCGCGGCCGATGCCATCATGGAAGCCGCCGATGCCGGCCTGCCGCTGGTGGTGTGCATCACCGAAGGCATTCCGATCCTCGACATGGTGAAGGCGTGGCGGTTCCTGCAAGGCAGCCGGACGCGGTTGATCGGGCCCAATTGCCCCGGCATCATTTCGCCGGGCAAGTGCAAGATCGGCATCATGCCGGGCTCCATTCACTTGGCCGGTCACGTGGGAGTGATCTCGCGCTCGGGCACGCTGACCTATGAAGCGGTAGGGCAGTTGAGCCACCTCGGCATCGGCCAATCCACCTGCATCGGGATTGGCGGCGACCCGATCATCGGCACCAGTTTCGTGGATGCGCTTGCCCTGTTCAACGCCGATCCGGATACCCACGCCATCGTGATGATCGGCGAAATCGGCGGCAGCGCGGAAGAGACCGCGGCGGCTTATGTCAAGGCTCATGTAAAGAAGCCGGTGGTCGGCTTCGTGGCCGGACGGACCGCGCCGCCGGGACGCCGCATGGGGCACGCCGGAGCGATCGTCGCCGGCGGCTCGGGGAAAGCGTCGGACAAAATCAAGGCCATGCAGGAAGCCGGGATAGTGGTTTGCGAATCGCCGGCCGAAATTGGAGAAAAGATCAAAAGCCGATTATGAGCGTTGAACGCACATTTTCCATCATCAAACCGGACGCCGTTGCCGCCGGACACGCCGCCGGAATCCTCGCCATCATCGAAGCCGCCGGCTTCAAGGTTCAGGCCTTGCGCATGACGCGCCTCAGCGAGGCGCAAGCGCGCGGCTTCTACGCCGTGCACCGCGAGAAGCCGTTCTTCGCCGGCCTGGTCAAGTTCATGACCGAAGGGCCCATCATCGTGATGGCGCTCGAACGCGAAAACGCCATCGCCGGCCTGCGCGAAGTGATGGGCGCGACCAACCCGGAGAAAGCCGCCGAAGGCACCATCCGCAAACGCTTCGCGACCAGCATCGAACGCAACTGTATCCACGGGTCGGACGCCGCGGAGACGGCCGCGGTCGAGCTAGGCTTCTTCTTCAGCGCGGCGGAATTGCTGTAGGGGCGGCGGGCTGATGCTAGCTCCGTGGATGTATGGTGACCCTGTCGCCCACAATGGCGCGCACGCGGTCAGTGGCACGTTGGGGCGCAAATATCTCCTCCACGAGATCAAAGAAATCCCAGCCCGGCATGGGATCATATACCAGCGCCAGATCTGACCGTCGGTGCTCCGCGCCGTCTACAACGATCTCGCGACGCCAGAACTCGCGGTCAATTTTCTCTAGCTTGGCGATTTCGCCACTCGACAGCTTGCGTCCGATCGGTCGCCCGTTGAGATTCACGTTGCTGGCGGTCAGGCGCCACTCCCTCTGGCGGTAATAACCCAGTTGATCACTCTTGTACGTGTTGTCGGCCGGATAAAACATGTCAAGAAAAAAGCCGAGGATGCCACTGCTGTGATCGAAAGGTATGTTGTTAAAGCCCACGTATTGGAGAACGTGCTGAACATCAAGGGCCTTAACCTTGTACTCAGCGACAACATTGCCGGCTGGACCTGTGTTTCTTAAGGTAATTTCGCAGTTTGGGCTAACTGGCGTCATAAGGCGCTGCGCCAATCGTGCCGGATCGCTAACCTCCTTCAGTTCATGTAGCTGGGACAGGACATACTTCGTGTGATGGGCCCCATGGACGCAAAACGTGGCGACCTGACTGAGAGGGCTGCCTGCGGTGCCCTGTAGCACATAGATGACGGGCGTGGCGCCCGCGCCCCGAAGCTTGGCGATGTCAAAAGACAGGGAAATCGGACCGAATATCGCGCTATGCTCTGCCAGTTCAGTTACGGATAGTTCTGTGAAGGACACCCGGCGCTGAAGGATGCTAAGCTGCTTGGCGCCCAAGCTGAAAGCACTGATGTCCCAGATTACGACCTCCGGCGCGAGCACTAGACCCACTTGTTTCATAAGAGTCAGAATGCTGAGACCGCGATCCAGGGTGGCGTCTTCCGACTCGTCCTTCTTGGGGCGTGGAAAACTGTGAAAAAAACGTCTGCTCGGCGTATCATCGTTACTCATGCTACGAGTTTACCAGCCCCGGTGGCGGCGGACGAAAACCCGTGAACACACCGGACAGCCTGATCTGGGTAGCCTTTTGGGAACGCCTGAATTAGGGGCGGAGCTAACGTTCGCGGGTCCGAAGTGTCTTTGCATTACCATGGTAATATAAGGCATGGCAATCGCTCACTCGAAGCTCACGGCGCAGGGGCAGATATCGGTCCCCGCCGGTGTTCGTCAAAGGCTTGGCGTCGGTCCCGGCTCGGTCTTGGAGTGGGACGAGGATGGCGAAAACATCGTCGTGCGGCGGTCGGCCCGGTTCTCTTCCGAGGATATCCACCGGGCGCTCTTTCCCGCGCAGGCACCGGGGCGGCGGACGGTCGAAGACATGAAACGGGGTATCCGGCAGCGCATCCGGAATCGTTATGCGCGCGATTGATACCAACGTTCTGGTCCGGCTCATTACGCGAGACGATCTTCGCCAGGCCAGCTCCGCCGACCGCTTCGTCGAAAAGGGCGCCTGGGTGTCCGTGCTCGCGCTCGCCGAAGCCACCTGGGTCCTCACCACGGTCTACGAGTTCAGCGCCGCCGACCTTGCCACCGCGCTCGGGATGCTGCTGAACCATAAGGATCTGACACTGCAGGATTCCGACGTCGTGGCGGCTGCACTGGATCTCTTTCGTTCGCGGCCAACGCTGGGTTTTTCCGATTGCCTGATGCTGCACCTGGCGCGCAAGGCCGGCCATTTGCCCCTCGGCACGTTCGATCGTGCGCTCGCAAAGGCCGCCGGAGCACAGAAGCTGGGAGGCGCCTGAAACGGCGCCCTTCCCCGGGGCCCCGCACCCGCCACCGCGCTATCATTTGCACTTGGCGGGAAAATGGAAACGCGCTTGACACGGATTTTGTTCCATAATGGAAATCCCGGTTTCATAGTCGCGTGCAGGGCGGGGCATGGACCTCGCGGCCAGGATCTCAGGAGAGCGAGAGGAAAAACCCGTGACAGGCTACGTGTTTCCATTTTCCTGAAATCAAAACCCGTGCGTGTTCCCCTTTGTCCCCGGTCCCCTTTACAGCAGGGCGAATTCCGAAAGCCAGCCGCACTCCGGAAGATCGGATTCAAACGAGGCTTGACCGATACAACTCGCAGGATCAAAGGAAGGCGGCTGGATGTATACTAATGGAATCCTGGGATCCAAATTGGAAATCCCGGCTTAGAGAGCGGCCGTACGCTATGAGGGTCGTGCGGATCTGCGCGGAGGGAGCCAGGCGATTCGGCATCCCTGCGGCGGCCAGGTTGAGAACACAGCCAGATGTCTTTTGCCGAAACGGCACGGAGGAGACCTAACGAATGAGTTGCCTCAAGAGATACGACGTAAATCTCGTTAAACAGATACTCAACTATAGTGAGGGCACGAGCCCTTCCACTCCGAAAGTAGGATCAAAGACGGTGCCAACCCTGTTTGGCGACCTTACACTCGCGCTGCATAGCGACGTGAAAACCGGCCATGCGCAAGAAAGGCACCTTCTCATTACGGACGGCGGCTTGCGGGATCGAACTTTGGGCGGCGGCGCGGAGCCGGGCATACCGGAGGCGAGCGCTTTTCTCTCCGACAAACTGAACAACCTGATCTTCGTCATCACCGCCCTGCTGAATTGCCCGAAAGGCCAACAGGCTCTGGCCGCTCTTGACGCCTACGCAGACCAGGGGAAGACTCGGGTTGTCGTCGTGGAACAGGCCTCCGTGCTGGGCTGTTCGCATATCAGGACCAGAGTCTTCTATCAGGGTGGGTCGAAAGTGACGGACGAAACACTGGTGAACGCGGCCATCGTTCTCGATTCCAACATCGGCGGAAAGTATCCTTTCAAGATGGTGACTGCGTTCCCCTGCAAAGAAAACCCCTTTCTACAAGTGGGCCTGAGCGATGTGATGGTCCAGTGCCGTGACCTGAGCAAGGCCGGCAATGACCCGTTTCTGACTCCCGTGAAGGACCTCATGCAAAAGGTGGGGGACTGGATCAAGAAATCGAAGGGAAAGATCCCCAACGACCTGCTCCATGGAAACGGCTTCTTAGTTGGAGAAACCTTCACGAGCGCTTGGTTTAAGCCAAACCCGGCTATCTATAGGTACAAGTATCCGTCTAAGGTGGACCACGACGCGGATGATCGTGTGGACAGGAAGCCGTCCTATGAGAAGGATCTGGCGGGAAAGCCAAAGGAAACGAGGATGAGTCTTCCGGCGCTCGAAGAGCAAGCCGGAGCGGCCGGCATCCGTCTCGTGCGGGTGGATTACGGGAAGAAGTTAGCGATCCTTTTTTAGAAGGACATAAGAAGGACATACCGAAGGACATACCGAGGACATACTGGACTGGAGTGCGCCCCCAAACTGAGACACGGAAATCAGGGACACTTTTCATTGAATGGAAAGGAGCCGAAGTTGTCTGGCATCACGCGCGATCAACTCGATGAGTCGCTCGCTTCCAGGCAACTGCCCACCGGCCGCATCACGCAACCGGTGGCTGGATACCTTTACTTTCCCAAGCCCTCCGGACGAGCCCGCAAGGACGGCTTCCAATTGTCGTGGTTCGGCGAAACCGGCCAGGCCAGGATGACCGTACCGCCGGCCAAGTCGGCCAGGTAGCATTACTTGACACAGTCAAGTAACAGTCGGACAATGGCTTCGAGGTGTCTCGAATGCCATCGGCCGACCCTGGGCAGATCGCGGCGGTGCGCCGCTTCAACCGTTTCTACACGCGGCAGATCGGGTTGCTGCGCAAGAGCTATCTGGGCAGCCCGTATTCGCTGACCGAAGCGCGCGTGCTGTATGAGCTGGCGCAGCGCAAGGACGTGACGGCGGTCGAGCTGGCGCGCAACCTGGATTTCGACGCGGGCTACTTGAGCCGCGTCCTAGCGCGCTTCGAGAAGCGCGGGCTGGTGAGCCGCACGCCTTCGCTCTACGACCGGCGCCAGGCCCACCTGTCGCTGACGGCCAAGGGGCGCAAGGCGTTCGCTCCGCTCGACGGGCGTTCCGCCAACCAATCGGCCGCCATGCTGGACCCGCTGCGCCGCGACGACCGGCCGCGGCTGATCGAAGCCATGCGCACCATCGAGACGCTGCTGGCGCCGGAGGCAGTGCCGCCGGCTCCTTATACGCTGCGCACGCACCAGCCCGGCGACATCGGGTGGATCATCCATCGGCACGGCGTGCTCTACGCGCAGGAATGCGGATGGGGGACGGCGTTTGAAGCGCTGATAGCGGCGCTCGGCGCGAAGTTCCTGCGCGAGTTCGATGCCACTTGCGAGCGCTGTTGGATCGTCGAAAAGGACGGTGCGCGGGTGGGCTCGGTTCTGCTGGTGAAGGCTTCCGCCGACACCGCCCAGCTTCGGCTGCTGCTGGTGGAACCGGAAGCCCGCGGCCTGGGCATCGCCAAGCGCCTGGTGGAGGAATGTATCGGCTTCGCGCGCGCCTGCGGCTACCGGAAACTCATGCTGGTGACGCAAGCCGATCTCGACGCCGCGCAGCACATCTATGCCAAGGCCGGTTTCCGTATGGCCGGTGAACCGCCGCCCGCGCATTTCGGCGAGCCGGAGCCGCGGCGGGTCTGGGAACTCAGCCTGTAAGAATCTTCGCCGCAGCCGCTTTCCCCATCCGGATGCAATCGGGAATGCCGATGCCCTGGTAGGCGTTGCCGGCCAGATAGAAGCCGGGCACCTGCGCGGCGCGCGCTTCGATTTCGGCCAGGCGTTGCGGATGGCCCACCGTATATTGCGCCATCGAGCGCGGCCAGCGGAAGATGCGGCTGAAGCGCGGCACGGCGCGCACGCCGGCGATTTCCGCGAGCTCGGCCGAAACCGCCGCCAGCACCTGCCGGTCGGATTCGTCGAGCACGCCGGCGTCTTCCATGCCGCCCAGGAAGCATCGGGCCACCACTATCCCGGCGGGCACGCGGTGCGAGAACTTGGTTCCCACCCAGGTGCACGCCACCAGGCGGCGGCGCTCTTTCTTGGGCACCAGGAAGCCGAACCCGACTGGCGGCCGGGCAAGATCCGCCGCGTTGAAGCCCAGCGCCACCGTCATCGAGGAGCTATACGAAATGGTGGCCAGCAACTCGCCAATGCGGGCATCTACTGCGCCCACCAGCGGCGCGCCGGCGTGGGCCTCGCAGGCAAGCACCACGCGCCGTGCCTCGAGCCAATCGCCGTCCACCCGCACGCGGTAGCCGATGCCCGATCGCTCGATCGATTGCGCGCGCGCCCGGCGAACTTCGATCTTGCCGCCGATCGCCGCGGTGATCGAGTCGACCATTTGCCCCAGCCCGCCCTTGAGCGTGCGGAACAGCGGGGCCGCAGGCTGCCGCGATCGCAGCTTGGCGGCACGGGCGCGCTCCGCCAGCACGCCGCGCGTCAGGCTGCCATATCGATTGGCCAGTTCGACGAAGCGCGGCAACACGCTGGTTACGCTCAGGGCGGCGGGATTGCCGCCGTAGACGCCGCTGAGCAGCGGCTCGGCAAGGTAATCGACGGCTTCGGCGCCATAGTGCTCTTCGATGAACTCGGCCACCGATTGATCGCCGGCACTGGGCTTGGGCGCGCGCAGCAGTTCCATCGCCATCCGCAGCTTGGTGCGCCAGCCCACCAGGCCGGTCGCCAGCAGCGGCAGGATCTTGGTCGGCACCATCATCATTAAGCCGTCCGGCAGCGGCGTCAGGCGGCCGTCGCGGCGCACAAAGGTGACCCGCAGGTGGTCGTTGGAGCCGATCACCTGGTCCGCCAGGCCGAGTTCGGTGATGAGTTCGAGCGCGGCGGGCTTGGCGGAAAGGAAGCTGTCCGGGCCGGCCTCGATGGTGCACCCTTCCACGTGCACCGTTTCGATCACGCCGCCCAGGCGCGGGCGGGATTCGACGATAGTCGCCGTGGCGCCGCCTTTGGCCAGGTAGTACGCCGTGGCTAGGCCAGAGATGCCGCCGCCGATGATGACGGTGTCAGGCATTGATAGGAAAGGTAGGACAGACCATCGCTTTTCGTGGTCTGTCACTCGCCAAAGCGGGAGCCTTGACAGACGACAAAAACCGATCGTCTGTCCTACTGCCCATCACAAACATTTCTTGGCCACCTCGGCCAAGGCGGCCGTGTAAGTAGCCGAATCGTTCAACGATTCCGGACGCCGCAGAGCGATACCTCTGGCGGCGGCGTACTCGCGGAACAGAATGTCGATATCGAACAGCACCTCGACATGGTCGGCGACAAAGCCCACCGGGTCGAGCACGACTTCGCGGACACCCTCGGCGGCATAGCGGTCCAGGCAGGATTCCACCGTGGGGCCGAGCCACTGGCCGCCGGTCAACCCCTGGCTCTGAAAAGCGAAATCCCATTGCGCGATGCCGGCGCTCGCGGCCACCGCTGCGGCCGTGGCGCGGCACTCGGCGGCATACGGGTCGTCCGCTGCCAGCGCCTGTTGGGGCAGGGAGTGGGCGGTGAAAAGCATCCTCTCCGCCGGCGGCAGCGGACGCAGGCGTTCGGTGTAGGCTGCGATCAGCAGCGGCTCGGTGTGATAGCTTTCGGCCCAGACGATTTCCGCCGTCACGCCGGCCTCGGCGGCCGCTTCGCGCGTGCGGCGGATGTACAGGCCGACGCTCAGGAAAGAAAACTGCGGAGCCAGGCAGACGGCGGCCAGCCGGTCGATGCCGGCTTGGCGCACTTGGTCCATGGTCTCGCGCAGGAAAGGATGCCAGTTGCGCATGCCGAAAAAGACCGGCAGGCCGAGCGTCCGCTCCAATGCTCCCGCTTGGGCGCGCGTCCAGCTCAGCAGTGGAGAGCCGCCGCCGATGGCCAAGTAGCGGCTGCGCACTTCGGCCAGCACCTCGGGCGAACCGGGCCGGCCGCCGCGCACGTAGCCAAGGTACTCTTCCACGTCCTCGACGCGTTCGGGCGCTCCGTGCGCCACCAGCAGGACCCCCTGCTTCATGGATGGAATTCGCGGACCAGTTGCACCACCGCCTTGACGTTTTCCACCGGGGTTTCCGGCAGAATGCCATGGCCCAGGTTGAAAATGTGGCCGGGCCGGGTGCCGGTGCGCTTCAGCAGTTCATGGACCTTGATGCGCAGTTCGTGAAGCGGCGCAAACAGCGCTACTGGATCCAGGTTGCCCTGGATGGCCGAACGGTAACTGATGTCCGTCCAGGCCTGGTCGATGTTCATCCGCCAGTCGACGCCCATCACGTCGCCGCCGGCGGCGTGCAGTTCCTTGAAGAAACCGGAAGCGCCGGTGCCGAAGTGGATCACCGGTGCGCCGGTCGAGCGGATGCGCTCGATCAGGGCGCGCGAGTACGGCGCGGCGTAACGCACGTAGTCGTCCGAGCCCAGCGCACCTACCCAGCTATCGAACACCTGGATGACGCGCGCGCCCGCCGCCACTTGCAGATGCGCGAACGGCGCCAGCACGTCGACGATCTTGCCCATCAGCCGCCGCCACAGCGTCTCGTCGCTGTACATCAGCTTCTTGGTGCGGATGAAATTGCGCGAGGCGCCGCCTTCGATCATGTAACTGGCCATGGTGAAGGGAGCGCCCACAAAGCCGATTACGGGCACCCGGCCCGCCAGCGCCCGCACCGTGCTCTGGATGGCCTCGCCCACGTAGCCGAGATCGTCGGTATAAGCGGTCGAGAGCGAATCCACGTCGTCGGAGGTGCGCACCGGGTTATCGATCACTGGCCCCGATCCCTTGTCGTACCGCAGCTTGAGGCCCATCGGTTCGATCGGCAGCAACAGGTCGGCGAAGATGATGGCGGCGTCCACGTCCAGAATTTCGACTGGCTGCAGCGTGATCGTCGAAGCCAGGTCCGGACGTTTGCAGATTTCCAGGATGCCGTGCTTCTCGCGGATCTGCCGGTATTGTTTCATGTAGCGGCCGGCCTGCCGCATAAACCAGACCGGCCGCACATCGGTCGGCCGGCGGCGGCAGGCATCCAAAAAACGGCTGGTCATTGGAGCCACGCGCATGGTTGATCCGTCCTGTCTTGGCAAAAATAAACGCGAAAATTCTTTGGCTTGTGCTGCTCCGCCCACCGGCGGCCATTCACGAAGTAGGGCTTGGCCCACGCCTCGCTGTCGATGGTGCGTGGCGCCACCACCGATACCGACACCGTGCCCTGCGCCGGGTAACCCGTGCGTGGGTCCATGATGTGGGCGTAGATGCGGCCTTCGGCGCGGAAAAACTTCTCGTAACTGCCTGAGGTGGACAGCGACATGTCCTTGAGGAACACTGACGCCACCGTCTTCGAATGCTTCCACGGGTCGCGGATATCCACCGCCCAGCCTTCCGGGTGTCCGGGCGGCGCGCCGATTCCGTAAATACTGCTGGCGGAGCCGGCCACCAGCGCCGTGGTCACTCCGTACTGTTTCAACACGTCCACCATCCGGTCCACCGCGTAGCCTTTGCCGATGCCGCCCGGATCCAGTTCGACACCCGGCCGGTCGAACCAGACCGTGCCCGCCTGGGCATCCAGGTGCACGTGCCGGTAGCCCACGCGGGCCATCGCGGCCTCCACTTCCGGGCGATGCGGCAAGTGTCCGGTGCTTTTGTAAAAGCCCCAGACTTTCATCAGCGGGCCCACCGTAATATCGAACGCTCCTTCACTTTGCCGGCTGTAATCGAGGCACGCCGATAACAACTGGAACAACTCCGGCGAAATCTTCATCGGCTTTTCGGCCGCGTGCTGGTTGACCTGGCTCCATTCGCTCCCCGGCTGATAGTTGGAAAGCAACTCGTCCAGCCGGTGCGCTTCGTCGAGAGCCGCATCGGCGGCCGCTTCCATCTTCACACGGTCATAGCCGTACAGCTCGACCGTATAGGCCGAACCCATTGCGTCGGCCGTTTTTTCCAGGCGCAGCAATTCCGGCTGGTCCGCCGCAGCGCCCGCCGCCAGACCTGCCAACAGAAACAAAACTACCACAGTTTGTTTGACTTTAGGGCTATTTTTCGGTTCGGACACGAGATTTTTTTGCTCGTTTGAGAAGAAAATCGATGCGGCTTTCCACATCCTGGTTCTTGTCACGCATAAAATGCAGTTCGGGAACGTAGCGCAGGGTCAGCCGGCCAGCCAGTTCATGGCGAAGGTAACCGCCCGCGTGCTCGAGAGCCCTGAGCGACGCGTCCTGCTCCGCCTCGCTGCCGCGCAACCCCACCCGGACGTTGGCGTGACGCCCGTCCTGGCTGACATGGACTTCGGTCACGTCCACCGCCAGCAGCCGCGGGTCGTCGGTTTCAAAGCCGATGATCTCGGTCAACTCCTCGCGGAGCGCTTCCGACACGCGCAGTGTGCGGTATTCATCCATGGCGCCTCGCCTCGCTTGGGCATTCGGGCGTCAAGGGCCATGGAAGCGGAAAAAAAACCTGTTGACAGGCGAAAGCGCCTGTCCCACATACTCGCACGCCGTTTCGCGGAAAAGCGGGACAGGCGCTTTCGCCTGTCAACCCGTCGGTCTTTTCGCTTCTCATGCCAGCCACTCCACGGTCGCGCCGGCCAGTTCCGCGCCGAGCAGCGAGACAGCTTCGTCCTCCACCGAGCGCAGCACTTTTTCGGCATGGGCTCGGTCGCTCGAAACCGTGACGGCGGCCACCGCGGCGCGCTGCCACAGGTCCTGATAATCGATCTCCGCCACCGCCACGTTGAATTTGCCGCGCAGGCGGGCTTTCAGTCCTTCCACCACGTGACGCTTGTCCTTGAGGGAATGGGAGTTTTCCAGCCGCAATTCCAGAGTCAGCACGCCGACGGCAGCCATGGCATCAGGCAAAGACCTCGGTGGCGACGCGCTCGGTGACGAACGCCTCGATCACGTCGCCCTGCTTGACGTCGGGGAAGTTCTCGAGGGTGATGCCGCATTCCTGGCCGCTCTTGACCTCGCTCACGTCGTCCTTGAAACGGCGCAGCGAAGCGATCTTGCCGGTATGCACCACCACGTTGTCGCGCAGCAGGCGCACTTCGGAGCGGCTCGGAATGCTGCCGTCCTGCACCAGGCATCCGGCCACGTTGCCGACCTTCGAGATGCGGAAGGTTTCGCGCACTTCGGCCTTGCCCTTGTAGACCTCGCGGAAGACCGGCTCCAGCAGGCCGCTCATGGCCGCCTTGATCTCGTCGGTCAGGTTGTAAATGATGGTGTGCAGGCGAATGTCGACCTTCTCCTGCTCGGCAAGAGTGGCGGCGGCGCGCTCCGGCCGCACGTTGAAGCCGATGATCACGGCGTTCGACGCCGATGCCAGCAGCACGTCGCTTTCGTTGACCGCGCCCACGCCGGCGCGGATCACGCGCACCTTTACCTTCTCGTTGGAGAGCTTCTGCAGCGCCTCCGTCAGCACTTCGGCGGAGCCGCCCACGTCGGCCTTGAGGATAATCGGCAGCTCCTTGATTTCGCCGGCTTCCATCTGCTTGTGCAGTTGATCGAGAGTCAGGCGGGCGGACTTGGCCAGCGCCGCCTCGCGGTCCTTGAGGTCGCGGAATTTGACGATCTGCTGCGCCTTGGCGGTGTCGGTCACCACCTGAAAGTCGTCGCCCACTTCGGGCAGCGAGCCGAGCCCCAGCACCTCGACCGGGGTGGCGGGCTCGGCTTTGCGGATTTGCGTGCCGCGATCGCTGATCATGGCGCGCACCTTGCCGAACACGGCGCCGCAGATGAAGAAATCGCCTACCGCGAGCGTGCCGTTGCGGACCAGCACGGTGGCCACCGGCCCACGGCCGCGGTCGAGCTGCGCTTCGAGCACGGTGCCCATGGCGGGGCGCGTCGGATTGGCCTTGAGGTCCAGCATGTCGGCCACCAGCAGAATCATCTCGAGCAGCAGCGAGAGATTCTGCTGGGTCTTGGCGGACACCGGCACCATCACCGTATCGCCGCCCCAATCCTCGGCCAGCAGGCCGCGGTCGGAAAGCTGCTGCTTGATGCGCTCGGGTTGAGCGTCCGCCTTATCGATCTTGTTGATGGCTACCACGATCGGCACGCCCGCCGCTCTGGCGTGATCGATCGCTTCGAGCGTCTGCGGCATCACGCCGTCGTCGGCCGCCACCACCAGGACGACGATGTCGGTGACCTTGGCGCCGCGGGCGCGCATGCGGGTGAAGGCCTCGTGGCCCGGCGTATCGATGAAGACGATCTTGCGGCCGTTCAGCTCCACCTGGTACGCGCCGATATGCTGGGTGATGCCGCCGGCCTCGCGCGCAGCCACGTTGGCTTCGCGAATGGCGTCGAGCAGCGACGTCTTGCCGTGATCCACGTGGCCCATGATGGTCACCACCGGCGCGCGCCTGACCAGGTCGGTGGTTTCCTCGGCCTCTTCCACCGCCTGCATGGCCTCTTCCTCATAGCTCACAGTTGCGGTGGAGGCGCCAAAATCGCGCGCTATTTCGGTGGCCAGCTTCATGTCCAGGGTCTGGTTGATGGTGGCGAAAACGCCGCGATCCACCAGCTTGGTGATGATGCTGGCGGCCTTGATATCCAGTTTCTCGGAGAGTTCCTTGAGCGTAATGCCCTCCGAGATGGTGATTTCGCGGCTGATCGGTGGCGGGCCGGAGGCCGTCTGGCGGCGGGTGGCGGGCCGCAGGGTTTTTTCTTCCTCGATGCGTTCGCGCTGCTGGCGGACGGGGCGCTTGTCGAACCGGCCGCGAGGCTGCTCCACCGGCGGCGGAGCCGGGCCGGGACCAAGCGGCCCCCGCGGCGTGGTCGGATGCTGGGGACGCGGGCCCGGACGGCCCACTGGCGGCGCGCTGGTGCGCGGCCCCTGCCGGGCCACCATCGGCTGGCCGGGGCGGATCGGCCCGCGGTAAATCGGCTGACCGGGCGTGGGCGCGCCCTGGGTGCGCGGCACTCCGGGCCGCGGCGCTGCCGGCGCCGCCGGCATCGCCGGACGAGGCGCGCCTAATTTCGCGGCCAGGTCGGGACGCGGTGGCACCACCGGGCGAGCCGTCGGCTGCCCCGCCAAGGGCCGTGCCGGGGCGCCCGGAGCCGCGCCGCTGCGACCTTCCACCGGAGCCTGGGAACGCGGCGCCTGTGGTAAGGATGGCCGCGGGCCGGCGGGCATCGGCCGCACCACCTCCGGCGTTGCTGCAGGCATCGGCGCGCGCGGGCCGGATAGAATCTGGCCAGGCCGGGGCGCGCTGGCAGCGCCCGGAATCGGTCTCACCGGCAGCGCCGGCGCTCTTCCAGGGGCGATTACCGAAACCGGTGGCGCGGCGGGCGGTCCAGCCGCCGGAGCCGCGGGCGGCGCTGGCACGGCCGGTCTGGGCGCTGCGGGCGCCGGTTGGCCCGGCACCGCCATCGGTGGATGGATCGGCCTTCCAGTCGCCAACGGAGGGCGAACCGGCGCCCCGGCGGAGACCGGGTGTGCTTCACCGGCCGGCGTTGGCGCACCTGTCTGTGCTTCTGTTTCTGCCACGGCTTCGGGCGCGGCCTCATCGGGGCGCGTCTTCACCGCCTCCGGCGCGACTTCCTCCGCTGGCGCCGCCGATTCCTCTTCCGCCGCGAGCTCCTGGTCCGGAACATCGCGGCCCAACAACCGGCGCAGCCTGATCGCCACGTCTTCGTCGATGGAGCTGGAGTGCGTCTTCTTTTCGGCGACGCCCAGTTCGGGCAGCCGGTCCAGGATCTCGTGAGCCTTGACTTCGAGCTCCCGGGCCAGCTCGTTGATGCGAATCTTCTTCATAGAAAAAACTTGCTGTCACTTACCGCTTAACGACACACCTCAACCGCCATGATTCTCCGGGGCGCCCTCCCCGGCATCGCCGGGGCCGGCTTCAGGACCCGCTCCTGGCTGATTGTGAGTAGGGGAACCCGCGTCCTCTATCGTATCAAACTGTTCCGATTCCGCCGCTTCGAGCGTCGCGGCCTCCGGCTCGGCGTCAACCGGTTCCGCCTCGTCCGGCGCAGCCGCTTCTGTTTCGGCGCCTGCCTCCGCTTCGGCTGGCGCAACGGCTTCCGCTTCGCCGCCCGGCTCCGCTTCGCCGCCCGGCTCCGCTTCGCCGCCCGGCTCCGCTTCCGTGTCGCCCGCAGGCTCCGGCGCGGCTGTCTCGGCAGCGGCTTCCTCTGGCGCCGGCTGGCCGCCGGCCGCCTCCGCCGGCTGTTCGAACTGGGCGTAGTAGGCGTTGACGCATTCGAAAATCTTCTCGACGCCCTTGGGACCGATGCCCTGAATCTCTTCCAGTTGTTCCGGCGTCATGCCGCCCAGCTTCTCGATCGTGCCGATGCCGGCCTCGAGCAGCTTCTCGACCGTCTTTTCCACCAGCCCGTAATCGATCAGCACGGAGACCGGCGCGCCCGGCGCCACCATGGCGGCCATCTGCGTCTCCACTTCCTGCCGCTTTTCCTCTTCGCTCTTGATGTCGATCTTCCAGCCCAGCAGCTTGGCCGCCAGGCGCACGTTCTGCCCCTTCTTGCCGATCGCGAGCGAAAGCTGGGAGTCGTCGACGATCACTTCCATCTGTTTCTCGACCGGATCGACGATGCTGATCTTGCTCACCTTGGCGGGACTCAGCGCATGGGTGGCGAACACCACCGGGTCGTCCGAATATTCGATGATGTCGATCTTCTCCCCGCGCAGCTCGCGGATGATGGACTGCACGCGCATGCCCTTCATGCCGACGCACGCGCCGACGCTGTCCACATCGCGGTCGCGGCTCTGCACGGCGATCTTGGTGCGCTCACCGGCTTCGCGCGCGCAGCCCTTGATCGACACCGTGCCATCGTAGATCTCGGGGACTTCCTGCTCGAACAGGCGCATCACCAGCTCGGGTGCGGCGCGGGACACCAGCACGCCCGGCCCTTTGCTGGCCTTATCCACTAGCCGGATCACGCAGCGCACGCGGTCGCCCACCGAGTAGCTTTCCAGGCGCGATTGCTCCTTCTTGGCCAGCTTGGCTTCGGTCTTGCCGAGATCGAGAACGTATTCGGGGCCTTCCACCCGCTTGACCGTACAGTTGACCAGCTCGCCGGCGCGCCCGGAGTACTCGTTGTACACGGTTTCGCGTTCGGCCTCGCGCACCTTCTGCAGGATTACCTGCTTGGCCGTTTGCGCGGAGATACGTCCCAGCGATTCGGTGTTCTTCGTGATGCGGATTTCCGCGCCGATCTCGGCATCCGGCTGGATGCGCCGCGCCTCCGCCAGCGTCATTTCGTGGACGGGGTCTTCCACCACCTCGACGGCTTTCTTCACGGCGAAAAGGTGGATGGCGCCGGTTTTCGGATCCATCTCCGCCAGGTAGTCTTCGTTGGTGCGGTAGTGTTTGCGGGCGGCGATCGTCATGGCGTCCTTCACTGCGTCGAAGACGATCTGCGGATCGATGCCTTTTTCCTTGCTCAGGATTTCGATGGATTGAAAGATGGTTTCCAAAGTGCCCTCGTCCTTGCGTTAGAAATTTATGCTGGTTCTTGGTCTCCCGGCGGGCTTACCACTCGAACTTCAGGTTGGCCTTCTGGATCTCGTCCAGTGCAACCTTCAGCGGCGTCTGGCCGCCGGTCTCCAGCGTCACCCGGCCGTCCTCAAAACCGGCCAGCGTGCCTTCCCAGTTGCGGCGTCCCTCCACCGGCTGGCGCAACGTCAGTTTGATCTTCTTCCCCTGGAAGCGCGCAAAATCGCCTGGTTTGGCGAGTTTGCGTTCCACTCCGGGAGAACTGACCTCCAGCGTGTAACGGCCACCCGGCACCACATCCTCGACATCCAGAATCGTGCCCACCTGCTGCGAAACCAGCTCGCAATCGCCGTGAGTAACGCCCGCTGGCTTGTCGATGGAAATGCGGACGAGACGGCTTGCGCCGCCGCCCTTCACCGCGACCTCGACCACTTCCAGCCCCACGGAAGCCGCCACACGGTTCGCGATTGCTTCGATCTTGGATGCCACGTCGTCCTGCATTTCCTATAAAATCGCCGATCGCCAACAAAAAAGTGGGCTTTCGCCCACTCGTTTGGCCCGTCGATACCTTCCCAGTATAGCGCAGACAAGCCCGAATTGCCGCGGCGTCTGAACCCGCTGAACCTGGCCTTAGGGGAAGGGACTTCGCCGCTGACCGGGAGGCAATCTATTGCGGAGCCGGTTGGCGCTCTGCCATCTCAACCGGTACCGCCAACCAGGTAGGATGATCGTCTTTTGTCATCTGTCAAGCGGTTCCCCTCGGCGCGGGACCTACTCCGGCGGCGCGACCTTCACCCGGGCGGCGGTCTTGACCAGCGTTTCCCAATTGCCTTCGGAGATGGGGATTCCGTTCCGCAGGCGTTCGGCTTCCGTGCGCCATTCCGGGTCGCCCGCCACCAGCACTTCGTTGTAGCCCGGCGCGGGCGGGGCGCTCTTCACCAGCGCCACCAGGCGCTCCATGCGCGCGGTGAATTCCTCGACCGGCATATAGCGGGCCACCTCAATCGCCAGAAACATCTGGCTGGTCCGCACCAGTTTGCCGCGGAAGCGGATGCCACCCACCTCGTTGGACATGGCGCCGCCCGAGAGCACGGCGCAGAGAATCTCCACCAGGAACCCCAGCCCGCTGCCCTTGTATCCGCCGAGCGGCATCAGCATGCCGTGGTACGCTTCCGCGGTATTGGTGGTCGGCACGCCTTCCGCATTGAACGCCCAGCCGGCGGGGATCTCCGGTTGATGGTTGATGAAGGCCTTGAAAACCTTGCCCGCCGCCACCGTGGTGGTGGCCATGTCCAACAGCCACGGCCCCGGCACGGCCATGCAGATGGGGTTGGTGCCGAAACGGCCTTCCTTGGCTTGCCAGGGCGGCACGATGGGCGAGGCGTTGCACATCACGATGCCGATTTGCCCGGCCTCGCGCATCTTCTCCGCCCACCAGGCGCAAGCTCCGAAGTGGTTCGATTCGCGCGCGGTCACCAGCGCCACGCCGTGCTGGGCGGCGATGCGGATGGCGTGGCCGCAGCAGGCTTCCGCGATCCATTGCCCGATCCCGTTCTGCCCGTCGAACAACAGGCACGACCCGCTTTCGGCGACCACGCGGCCCTCGGCGTGAGCGTCCATTTCGCCCGCCAGCAGTTGATCGACATAAAACGTCAACAACTGTATACCGTGCGAATCCACGCCGCGCAGGTTGGCGGCGATTAACGAAGCCGCCACGATGGCGGCCTTGTGCGCCGGCACGCCGGCGGCCAGCAGGATGGATTCACTGAAATCCCGGAGCGCGGAAACGGCAAGAGTCGGCATGAGATTCCCATCCTAGCGCCTTCCCGGCTGCGGTAGTGCCGGCGGTCTTTTGCCGCCGGTGTCTTAGCCCGCTCCGCCGCGCCCCTACTTGGCCGGCGTGCTGGGCGCGCCCTTCGGTGGAAAGGCGGGGTCGGGAAAAGTCACCTTGATTTCGGTGTCGGTACGCTTGACCCACTCAGCGGCGTGCTGCTGCTTGAGCAGGTTGAAAATCTGATCTTGCACTTCCGAAAGCGGGCGGCTGGTGACGATCTCGGCCTTGAAAATGTAGAAGCCGTGAGGCTGACGCACAGGTTCGGTGATCTCGCCCATCTTGAGCGCGAACACCGCCTGGCGGATCGCATCCGGCAGCGGATCGGCGGTCGAAAACGCTCCGAAGTCGCCGTCTTTGGCCTTGGAATCCGGGTCCTCCGAGTTTTCCTTGACCATCTTTACGAAATCGGCGCCGCCTTTGATTTGCGCCACCAGCTTTTCGGCTTTGGCCTTGGCCTGTGCCTCGGTCAGCGTCTTGTCTTCCGCGGAAGGCGCGTCGGCGAAGGGAATATAGATGGCCTTGACCTTGACCTGTTTGAAACTCTCCCTGTTCTTGCCGTAATAGTTGACGATCTCGTTCGTATCCACGGTGGTACTCGCGAATACGTCCTCCAGCGTTGCCAGGTACAGGTTGAACAGCCGATCCCAAGCGATTCTCTCTTTGGTCGGGCTCCGCTCATCGAGTTTCCTTTCGAGGGCGATTTGCTCGTATTTCAGCATGGTGGCGTACTCATGGAAGAACTCGACGGGATCTTGCGTGACAGCATTCTGGAGTTGGGGCTGAAGCGCCGGATAGAGCTTCTTTAGGTCGCCCATGGTGAATTTCGTGCCGTCCTGAAACTCGGCGATGACCGTCGGATCAGGCAGAACGGGGAACGCAGGAGCGGCCTTGGGCTGGACAGCGGCAGGGGGCCGGGGACTTGGCTGTGGGGGCGCCGGAGTCTGGGCGCTGGCTGCGCTTAGACAGACCAATAAAAGAAAGGAGGGGCTTTTCATAATGCGTTTTAGGTGATTTTTCAGTATATCATTCGGCACTCGGACGACCTTATCTGTGCCGGGGCACTCTTTGAGGACGCAGGCGAAGCGAAAAGGTTTGGCGGCGGCGCTACCCGGCCAGGCCCGGCAGTCCGCCCATGCCGTGCGCCGATGCGACCGCGCGGAGAATCGCTTCGACCACCGCTTCGGCCGCTGCCACGCCGAGCGAATCGATGTCGGCTTCGAGCGAGCCCACCGACAGCGCGAAGACAATGTCGCCATCCACCATGGTGTTGACCGGACAGATGGCGCGCGCCATGCCCAGGCTGCCGGATTGCGCCAGTTTCCTGGCCTGCAACTTAGTCAGGCGCGCATTGGTGGCGACCACCGCAAGCGTGGTGTTCCTCGGCGCCGCGGAGCCGCCCGCCGGCGCGCTATGGCGTTTCATGTATGCGGCGGTATCGAGAAACTCTCGGGCTTCGGGCGCCTGGCGCGCCCCGGCGATGATTTTGCCGCTGGTTGGGTCGCGCACGTCGCCCCACGCGTTCACCGCCACCAGGCTGGCCACCAGCACACCGCGGTCCAGCTCTACCGTGGCCGAACCCAGTCCCGATTTCATGGCGTGTTTTATGCCCAGGATATGGCCCACGGTGGCGCCCGTGCCGGCCCCAACGGCGCCCTCGGCAACCGGACCGCCGGTAGCCGCCGCCGCCGCCGCTTCGCCCATCGCCAGGTTGGGATGAACGTTCGACTTGCCGATCTCGAGATCGAAAAGGATGGCCGCCGCTACGATGGGGATATGCTCACCGCCGAAGGCGAACCCAACGCCGCGCCGCGCCAGGTAGCGCCGAACGCCGGACGCCGCTTCCAACCCGAATGCGCTGCCGCCCGCCAGCAGGATGGCGTGGACGGACCCGGCCACGTGTCCCGGATCGAGCGTAGGCGTTTCCTCGGTTCCGCTGGCCGACCCGCGAATGTCCACCCCGCCCACGGCGCCCTGCTCGCAGAGAATCGCCGTGCAGCCGGTGAGCGCCTCGTAATCGGAGACGTGGCCGACGCGGATGCCGGGAATATCGGTGAGACCTTTCACGGTTGTAGGCCCGTGGGGCGCGCCGCCCGCCGCTGCCAACGTGGCGGCGCCACGCTTGTATGGTAGCATCGGAGTTCGGAGAACGACCTGCTTGCTGGATCTGCTGAAGGAGCCTGTTCTCGCCGTTCAGGAATTCGTCATACTCGCCGGCCGAGCCTTCCGCAACATCTTCCGCAAGCCGCACTACACCGACGACATCATCCTGCAGATGGACACCATCGGTGTCGGCAGCCTGGTGGTGGTGGCGCTGGTCGGCCTGTTTTCCGGCATCGTGATGGCGCTGCAGATGTCGCGCGCGCTGTCCCAATACGGCGAGGTGGAAAAGACCGGTACCCTGGTGGCCATCACGCTGGCCCGCGAACTGGGCCCGGTGCTGACCGCCATCATGATGGCGGGGCGCAACTCGTCCGGCATCGCCAGCGAACTCGGGTCGATGAAGGTGACCGAGCAGATCGATGCCATGCGCGCGCTGGGAACCGATCCGATTCAAAAGCTGGTGACGCCGCGCCTGGTGGCGACCTGCTTCATGCTCCCGCTGCTCACCATCATTGCGGATTTTGTCGGCCTGTTCGGCGGCTGGGTGATCGCCGTGCTGCGGCTGCACCTCGGGTCGCGGCTGTACTGGAACTCCGCCTGGCAAGCGCTCGAATGGAACGACGTGGCGCAGGGCGGGCTGATCAAACCGCTGGTATTCGCCGTGGTGGTTTCCCTCATCGGCTGCTTCTACGGCCTGCGCACCACCGGAGGCACGCAAGGCGTGGGGCGCTCGACCACCCAGGCGATGGTGGCCGCCACCATCATCATTTTCATTACCGACGCGATGATCACCGAATTCTTTGTCAGCCAGGGCGCAAGCTAATGGCGGAAACCGGCGCACCCAGCGTTCTGCGGTTCGAAAACGTCACCGTTTCCTTTGACGGCGAGGCGGTGCTGACCGACGTTTCCTTCGAGGCCTTCGAAGGCGAATCCAGGGTCATCCTGGGCGCGGCCGGCAGCGGCAAAACCGTGCTGTTGAAGACCGCGCTCGGCCTGATACGGCCCGATTCCGGCCGCGTGCTGGTCTTCGGTAGCGATCTCGGCAAGATGCGGGAAGCGCAGCTTTTCGATATCCGCAGCCGGATCGGCATGCTGTTCCAGGAAAGCGCCCTGTTCGATTCGCTCAATATCGAGGAGAACGTCGCCTACCCGCTGCGCAATCAGAAAGCGATTCGCTGTCCGGCCAGTGAGGTGCTCGGGCGGGTGGAACAGGCGCTCGATTTCGTGGAACTCGGCGGCACCCTCGAGAAGTTCCCCAGCGAGCTTTCGGGCGGCATGCGCCGCCGCGCCGCCATCGCCCGCGCGGTGGTCACCGGGCCGCCACTGGTGCTCTACGATTCGCCCAGCGCCGGCCTGGACCCGATCACCGCCCACACCATCATGGCCTTGCTCATCAAGGAGCGCGACATGGCGCAAACCACCACCCTGCTGGTGACCTATCGCTACCAGGACGGAAACCTGATGGCCAACTTCCGCTACAATTCGAAACAAGGGCGTCTGGAGCCGGCCCGGCAATCGGATGGGCCGCTCCCGCGCACCACGTTCATGGTGCTGCGCGAAGGCCGTCTGGTATTCGAAGGCGATCAGGACCGGCTGGAGGCCACGGCCGACGATTATATTTCGAAGTTCTGCAAGCAGCGGGAATAACGCATGGCGGATCGCACTAAAGTTCGTTGGTCGCAACTCAAGATCGGCATCGTCGCCGGCACCGGCTTCATCATTCTCTTTGTCCTGGTCTTCTTGCTGACTTCGAGCAAGAGCCCGTTTACCCGTTACGCGTTGCTCCGCACCTACATGGACAACGCGGCGGGACTTCCCGACGGCACCGAAGTCCAACTGAACGGCATCCACATCGGCGTTCTCGAGACGCCAAGGCTGACCGAGTCGCACGACCCCAAGCGCGCCGTCGAGTTCGACATGATGGTGGATCCGAAATTCCTGCCGCAGATTCCGGAAGATTCGTCGGTTGCCATCGCCGCCTCCACCTTGCTGGGCGGCAAGATCATCGACATCACCAAGGGCCAGTCGAAGGTTCCCGTGAAGCCGGGCGCCGAGCTGCGCTCCTCCCAGTTGGAGGACATCCCGCAACTGATGGGCGAAATGAAAGTGGTCCTCGACTCCTTGCAGACCATCGTCACGCGGGTCGACAACCTGCTGGGCGGCGTCGAAAAGGGCCAGGGCAACATCGGCAAGCTGATCAAGGACGAGGAACTCTACGACCGGCTGAACGGCATCGCCGCCGAAGGCCAGAAGCTGTTGAGCGACGTGCGCACGGCCAACGGAACGCTGGGCAAGCTGATCTACGACGACACACTCTATCGCGACCTGGACGCGCCCTTGAAGCGCGTCGACTCGATGATGGCCGCCTTGCAGGGCGGCCAGGGCACGGCGGGCAAGCTGCTCAAGGACCCGGCGCTCTATGACGAAGCTCACCAGTCGCTCACCGAGATTCACGCCCTGCTCGACCAGCTCAACGCGGGGAAAGGCACCGCCGGCAAGCTGGTGAAGGACGACCGGCTCTACACCCACCTGGACGAGTTGGTGGCCAAGTTCAACGTCACGGTGGATAAGATCAACGCCGGCCAGGGCACCCTCGGCCAGTTGGCCGTGAATCCGCAACTCTACGACGCGCTCACCAGCGCGACGCTCGAATTCCAGGCGCTCGCCAAGGACATGCACGCCAATCCGAAGCGGTTCCTGTCCGTCCGCCTGGGCCTGTTTTGAGCGCGCGCCGCCAACTGGTGGTGAACGCGGACGACTTCGGATTCACGCCGGACGTCAACTCTGGGATCGTCGAGGCGCATCGCCGCGGCATCCTGACGGCAACCACGCTGATGGCCAACGCCGAGGCGTTTGACGATGCCGTGCGGCTGGCGCGGGAGACTCCGTCGCTCGATGTCGGCTGCCACCTGGTGTTGATCGGCGGCCGCTCGCTGGTGACCGGTCATCCGTTCCCGGCCACCGTGGCGCAACTGCTGCGGGCGCTGGCCGGCCGCCAGATCCGGCTTTATGACGAACTGGCGGCGCAGACGCGGCGCGTGATCGCGGCCGGCATCCGGCCCACCCACCTCGACACCCACAAGCACACCATTCTGGCTCCGCCGGTGCTCCAGGCGGTGGCCCGTGTGGCGCGGGATTTCGGCATTCGATGGGTGCGCCGGCCGATCGATTTTCCGATCCATGGCCTGGGCGGCGCGCCGCCCCTGACGCGTCTGGCGAACGGCGCGCTTGGCTTGTTGCGAGGCCGCTTTCATCGCGTGCTGGCGGCGCACGGTTGCCGCACCGTCGACCACTTCGCCGGTTTCCAGATGACCGGCCGCCTGGGTTCCGGGGAGTTGACGGCGCTGGCCGCCGCGCTGCCCGAAGGATCCACCGAATTGATGTGCCATCCGGGACATTTGGGCGAGGCGCTGCGCAACGCGCCCACCCGCCTCAAGGCGAGCCGCCAGCGGGAGCTTGCCGCGTTGATCGCGCCCGAGGTGCGCCAGGCGCTCGAGCAACACTCCATCGAGCTGGTGAATTTCGCCGGCCTGGCGTAAACGTGGGGCGGTCGGGGTGTCCTCTGGGCCCGTCCGCTTTCCTGAGTCCGCCACTAAAGTTCTCGCCCAATACGCCGATGGTATAAACGAGCGTTGAGCATAGTGGAACAAGAACTCCAAGTCCTCGTGATAGATTTCCCCGACGATGCCGCCGTCACCCTGAAAATGCTGGGCGATGATAGCCAGTTATTCAGCACCTGGCGAGCCGGTTCCCTGTTGGAGGCGTTAGATGTGCTCGCCCGTCGCGACTTCGACGCCATCGTTTCCGAACTGAACCTTCAGGATAGCTACGGTCTGGACACCTTCGAGACCCTCCGCCTGCATACCCGCGACACTCCGATTGTGATCATGACCGCGGCTGGCAACGAGCAGTTGGCCTTGTCTGCGGTGGAGCACGGTGCGCAGGACTACCTGATCAAGGGCAAGGTGACGACCGCGGCGCTAAGCCGCGTGATCCGCTACGCCGTGGCCCGCCACAAAGGGAACCAGAGAAATGCAGAGGCAAGCCAGAACGTGGGCAGAGCCATCGGCCTATTGGGCGCCAAAGGCGGTGTCGGCGCCACTACCATCGCCGCCCACCTTGCCATACGCATTCGCGAGCAATCCGCGCGGGAGCAACCCGCCGAGAAGACCCTGCTCGTCGACCTGAATGCCAATGCGCTCTCCACCGCCGCCCTGTTCCAAACCAAGCCCCAATTCACCCTGGCCGACGCCGCCACCAACCTGCATCGCCTCGACCGCAAGTTTTGGAGCGCCATCGTCTCGGAAACCAAATCCGGCCTGGACCTGCTCAATCCTCCCGGCAGCAAAGGCTACACCGACATGCCGGCGCCCGAACGGGTACGCCACGTGGTGCGTTTTGCCCGCAACCTCTATTCGCTGGTGGTTGTGGATCTGGGCGTGCCAACTATACTGGCCATGGAGGTCATCCAGGAAATTCAGGACGTCGTTCTGGTGGCGACTCCGAATCTGATGGAAATGCTGGAGGCGCGGCGCGCTCTCCAGAAGCTATCCGAAGTAGGTCTGACCGCGGACCACATCCACCTTGTCTGGAATCGCGTCAGGCGCCATCAAACGGCTGCGATCCAGGCCTTCGAGAAGGCCACCGGGCGAAGCGCTGTCCGGACCATCCCCGATTGCGCAGTGGAAATCGAAGCCGCCTACAACGACGAACGATTTCTCGATTCCCGTCTGACCCTGCACAAAGAAACCGAGTTGCTGGCGGCCCAACTGCTCGGCCGCGAAATCCCGCCGGCACCACGCTCCCTCCTGGCCCTGCTGGCCAATGTAGGGTATCGCCGTGACAAGGCGCCGCCTCCTCCGGTGAAGGTGGAGAATCCGTTATCGCCCTTCTCCCCAACGGATAATTCCCACAAATAGGAGACCGGCGGTAGCGCCGGCGTTCTGCGCGCCGGTGTTTGGCAGGCGTAAGCGCCTCCCCGGCACACACGAGTGCGTGCGGTTGTTTCCTGACAGGCCCGAGGTGTGCCAGGTGATCGAGCAGCACTCCATCTGCCGGTGAATTTCGCCGGCCTGGTGTTCCGTCTCACCAGTTCGCAACATGATTCCGGATCTTCGTATCAGGGCGCGGCTGAAGCCGGCTTCAGCCGTGCCGCTTGGGATCTACTAAACTAAACATGGCCTTTGTTAGGCCCCGTTATCGAGCGATAGCCTTGTGGGAGTTTCGTCAACGAACTTCAGAGACGGACACTATATAGCTAGGTTGACGCAGCCGGATGCCACCCAGAAAGAAGCGCTGAGAAAATGTTGGCCACCGATGAGCACCGATCAACACGGATAAAATGAAGGGTCTTATCGGTGTTTATCCGTGTTCATCCGTGGCTCGAAATGACGGTGACTTCCATGCGGCCGGACGAATTCGACGGGTTGGTGGCTGAGGCGTTTGAGCGCATTCCGTCGCGGTTTCGCAAGCGGATGAAGAACGTGTCCCTGATGGTGGAGGCCGAGCCTTCGCCGGAGCAACTGGCGCGCGGCAGGGTGCCCCGTGGGAACACGCTGCTGGGGCTCTACGAAGGGCGCCCGCTGACCCGCCGCAGCGTGTTCGAGTCTTTCGCCATGCCCGACCGCATCGTGATTTTCCAAGGCCCCCACGAACGCCTGGCGCACTCTCCGGAGCACCTCGCGCAAATGGTCGCCGGCACCGTGTGGCATGAGATTGCCCACTACTTCGGCCTGAACGAAGCGCAGGTGCGCGCCGCCGAGCGAAAGCGCCGCACGCGGTGAACGGCGCGCCATCGGCTACAATCGCAGTAATGAGAATCGCGGGGTTTCTCATCCTGTGTTGCTTCTGCCTGGAAGCTGCCAGCGTCCCCATGACGCTGCTCTCCGAGGATGAGGCCGAACCCATTCACAGCGCCATTCTCCGCAAGGAGCCGTGGACGGTCGATGCAGTCCGCCGCCTGCGCGCGGAAGCCGACAAGCGCCTGCGCGAAGGCCCCTGGAGCGTCACCACGGACCGTCCGGCGGGCTTGAACCTGGACGCGCACGACTACTACGGCGAAGCGCCCTTCTGGTGGCCCGATCCGGCCAATCCCGCCGCTCCCTGGGTTCGCCGCGAGGGCCACATCAACCCGGACCGTTTCGTGGCCAACAAAACCGGCCTCGACGCCACCTGCGATTCCATCTTCACCCTCGGCGCGGCCTCTTTTTTCCTCGACGATCCGCGCTATGCCCAGCGCGCCGCGCACTTGATCAACGCCTGGTTTCTCAATCCCAAAACGCGCATGAATCCGAGTCTGGAATACTCCCAGGCTATCCGCCGCGTCAATGAGGCCAGGGGCGGCACCATCGACGGCCGGGTTTTCGTGCGAGCCGTGCAGGGCATGGAATTCCTGGCTCAGAGCGGGCAGTGGGACGCGAAGGAAGCCGCCGCCACCCGCAAATGGTTCGAGGACTATCTGCGGTGGCTCACCCACAGCAAGACCGCGAGCGACGAGAAGAGCACCGGCAGCCTCCGCGCCTCCTGGTGGGCCGCCCAAGTGGCGGCCATCGCCACCTTCCTGGACGACAAGGCCACCGCGCAGATGGCGTTTAACTTCTATCGCGATTCCGTCTTCCCGCGGCAGATCGGCGTGGACGGAAACGCCCCGCGCGAAGAGGAACGCAGCCGGTCGCTCACTTATTCCTCCTTCAACGCCGAAGGGATGGCCGCCACCTGCCGCATCGCCCAGGCGCAGGGCGTGGACCTGTGGAGCACGCAGGGCAAGAGCGGGGCCACCCTGTCGGCCGTCATCGCATACATTGCCCCTCACTTGGCCGACCGGAAGAAATGGGATAAGGAGCAGATCGCCGAATTCGAGACCGACGGCATCTACTTCCTGGCCTTCGCCGGCATGGGGATGAAGAAGCCGGAATACGTAACGCTCTACCACCAACTCGAACACCCCGACAGCGCGTGGCTCAGCTTCGTCGACCTGGTGGCCGGCCGCTGGGAAGCCGCCGCCCACCAGACCCGGCATTAGAATTCGCGGACAGGACGAAACTCCAAAATGAGAAGGCTGCCGAACTTTCGGAGTCTGGCGTGCTGCCCCTCAATTACCCTCATGGCCCGAATTACCCATGGATAATCCGGTCTCGAAACCCCTAAAATCAACTGATGTCCGATAATTACAGCCGGACTCGCCGTGATTCGAGTCGGAGGTCGGTTGCCATGAAGAGCCACTGCGCAATAGCCATCTTGTCCGTACTGGCCGCTTGGACGGTGCGCGGGGCCGATTTCCAGGATTCCCCGCAGGCGAGCGTGCCAACATTCCAAACCGGCACCAGGCTGGTGATGGTACCCGTGGTTGTGCGGGACCGCGAAGGGCACACGGTCGCGGATCTCGGCCGCGACAGCTTCCAGGTCTTCGACAAAGGAAAGGCGCAGCGCATCGAGGCCTTTTCGGTGGAGCGGAGCGAAGCCTCCCAGTTAGCGACGGCGACCATGGTGGCGCCGTCGCATTTCATCGCCTATTTCTTCGACGACGTTTCGCTGCACGATTTCGGCACTGTCGCTCCGCTGCGGGAGGCGGCGCTCCACAACATTTCGAGCCTCCAGCCCTCCGACCGCGCGGCGTTTTTTTCCAGTTCCTGCCGGTTGGTGACGGACTTCACGGACGACCGCGCGAAGCTGCAGGAAATCGCTTCCAAGCTCGAACCCGACCCGATTCGCATCTGCCGGGTGACGCGGACGCTGCCGTTGCAGATCACCCTGCTGGAGGCGCTGGTAAGCCAGATGGCCCACCTGCCCGGAGCCAAGCGCATCGTGATCGTCTCGGCGGGCTTCCCTGTGAGCCGGGATGAGCAGAAGATAAGAGAGGCCCTGATCGATCAGGCGGTGCGGGCGAAGGTGACCATCGATTCCCTGCACATCGTCGAGAACCGGGGCGCCGCGCCAGACGATCCGCGATCGCCGTACGGCTTCCCCGCGCGCTCTGGTGACAACTCGGCGGTCTCCGCCGATCTTAACTCGGAAAACCTCAACGTTGTCGCGGATGGGACCGGCGGCACGGTGGTCGAGGCTGGCAACGCTCCGGAAGCGGGCTTGCGGCAACTGGCCACGCCGGATTGCATTTATCTGCTTAGCTTTGTGCCGGAGGGGCAGGCGGACGGCAGCTTTCATAAGTTGAAGGTTACGGTGAAAGACTCGCGCAAACTGAACGTGCGGGCGCGCGGCGGTTACTACGCGACCGAAACGGCCGCGGAGCGCGCCAGCGCCCAGACGGCAGTGCCGCCGGTTGAGCCGGCGGCGATCGCGCAGCCTGCGACCAACGCATCGCTGCCGGTTGCGCCAACACCGGCCGCACAGCCCCAGCCTGGCGAAATAACCAGCCGTGAAGAGAAACCCACTTTTCAGTCGCAGAGTGGTCAGTTGCAGGCCGGCGAGGTAACCACGCGCGAAGAGACACCCACCTTTCAATCCACTGTGAACCTGGTGCGTGTGCCGGTGGTGATTCGAGACAAGCAGGGACACACAGTCGGCAGCTTCCACAAAGAAGACTTCCAGCTCACCGATCGCGGCAGGCCGCAACCCATTGCGCAGTTCGCCCTCGAGGGCAGCGCCATCGCGCAGCCGGTCGTAGGGGAAGGGCATGCCCGTCCCGCTGCCGCCCAAGCTGAGATCCCCGCCGCGCCCGCCAAGCCGGTGGTCCCCAGCCGCTTCGTCGCCTTTGTTTTCGACGATGTCCATCTCAAGATCGAAGACCTGTCGACCATCCGCGTGGCGGCGTTGAAGCACATCGACCAGGGAATCCCGCCGCAGGAACGCGTGGCCTTGCTCACGCTCTCCGGCAACGTGTCGCTCGAATTCACCGATGACCTGGTGAAATTGCGCCAGACTCTGATGAAGGTCATGCCCATACCGCCCCGCGTACATTTCCCTCCCGCGAGCTTCTACGTGGCGGATCGATGGGTGAAAGGCGAAGACGATAATTCTCCGATACTGAAGATGCAGATCGCCATTACCGACGATTGCCTCCAAAAGCCCCCTGCCGACGTCGAGATCGCCAAGAACACCCTCCGCGCGGTCGCCAATGAAGGCCGGGACGACGCCATCAATGCCTTCCGCGTCCTCAACAACGCGGTGCGCTTGCTCGGTTCCATGCCCGGCGATCGGATTATGATTCTCACATCGCCCGGCATGTACCTCCCCGACGAACTGCAAAGGGAACTCAGCGAGTCCATCGACCGCGCCACCCGCTCGGGCGTTATCGTCAATACCCTCGATGCGCGCGGCGTTTACACCATCGACCCAACCGGCGAGGTTCCCAATTGCCGTCTGACGCTCCCCCAGACCGAGCAGCAAGTCGCCCAGTACAACCATGAGGAGATTACCACTCAAGGGCTGATTCTGGCCGACTTGGCCGATGCGACCGGAGGCACCGCTCTCGCCCAGAACGATTTCGTGGGCGAATTCGGCCGCCTGTCCAACCCGCCTGAGTATGTCTATTACTTGGGCTTTTACCCCAGGGACCTCAAACCGGACGGAAGGTTCCACGACATCAAGGTCGCCGTGGCCAACGCCAAGGGCTTGTCCTTGCAGGCGCGCAAGGGTTACTGGGCGCCGTCGCATGGGGAGGACGCCACCGCCACGGCCACCCGCGAAATCGGCGAGGCCGTCTTCTCCCGCGATGAGGTGCATGACCTGCCGGCAGAGATGCGCACCGCGGTGTCGCGGGGCCAGGGAACCGCCGCGGAACTCGCGGTGATGGCGACCGTCGACTTGCGGTTACTGCACTACGTCAAGGCTGACGGCCGCAATTCGGATGAAGTGACGGTGGTCGCCGCCGTGTTCGACCGCAACGGCAATTACCTGGAAGGCAAGCAGCACCTGCTGAAACTCAGACTGCGCGATGAGACACTCGCCGGCCTGGAACAGAGGCCGCCCGAGACGCTCAAGTCGACCTTCAGCCTGAGCCCCGGCACTTACCTGGTGCGCCTGGTGGTTCGCAGCGCCCAGGGCGGCATGATGACCACCACCAGCGGATCGGTCGAGATTCCGTCTGGGAATCCATAGGAATCGGGGAAATCGGGAAAGCGGGATAGCCTGGACTGCGAAATGGTGGCCCGCCGGCTATTGCCCCAACGCCGCCAGTATCACCTTCTGAACGTCTACCACGGTACACGCTCCGTCGCCGATGTTCAGCAGCGCTCCGGCGCACGGAATCTCGCCAAGGGACGCCTGCTGCATGACATTCACATCGTCCTGATTGATCAGGCAATCGCCGGTCAGATCATACACTGAGCACACATAGACGGTAGGGACGACCGCGATGCTCACTGGCGACCCGACCGTCGAAACGCCTTGCGGCGATAGCAAGGTGATTGTCATTACACCTGAGCCGGACGTGGACGGGGGCGCAATGGAAGCGCTGAATAACTGACCTGAAGAAAGGGCCGCTTGACCACCGATCGTGGCCGATCCGATAACCTCGAATGCCGGCCCGGCAGGCAGAATTGTTTTCTGTGCGGCGATGGCCGCCGCCAGTGGATTCACTGCTCCAAAAGTGGCCCCGGTTGGCACGCCGATGGAGAAAGAAAGCCCAGCCAGGCTTGACGGTGGATATGCGTCTTGAAAGTTGACGATCACGGTGGTCGGTTCACTCGGTTGGGGCTGCGCAACTGTCGCCGTCAGCAACGGCTGCGAGAACAGCGAAATCGCAAATAAGAGCGATAGTGCGAGTATTTTAAGCATTGTTTTTCGAATGGATGCCTGCCTCACTTAGACAGACTCTTGTGATGCAGATACCCCAATCTGAGGATAGAGTGTACGTCAAGGGTTTCTGGCGCTAAGTGATTGGATTAGTTGGAAAGATGAGTTGTGACTGGGATTGTCATGGCGGTTGCGAGCGGGCCGGGCATGCCCCGCCCCTACGGCTCCCGCGCCGGGTGAAATAATACTGGTGTGCGCACTATCATCGAACCGTTCCGTATCAAGAGCGTGGAACCGCTCACTTACACCAGCCGGGAGGAGCGCGAAGGTTACCTGGAAGCGGCCGGCTACAATCTCTTCCTCATCGAAGCCCGTCACATCCTGATCGATCTGCTCACCGATTCCGGCACTTCGGCCATGTCGACCGAACAGTGGGCGGCGGTGATGCGCGGCGACGAATCCTACGCGGGCAGCGAGAGCTTCTTCCGCCTGCGCCGGGTGGTGGAAGCGCTCACCGGCTTTCGTCATATCATTCCAACCCACCAGGGTCGCGCGGCGGAGCGCATTCTGTTCACCGTGCTGACCAAGCCGGGGCACGTCGTGCCGTCCAACACGCACTTCGACACCACCCGAGCCAACATCGAATTCACCGGCGCCCGCGCCGTGGACCTGCCCATCCCGGAGGCGGCCGATACGCAGGCGCGCCTCGATTTCAAGGGGAACATGGACCCCGCCGCGCTGGAAGCTCTGATTGCCCGCGAGGGCGCAGAGAAGATTCCGCTGGTGATGCTCACCATCACCAACAATTCCGGCGGCGGCCAGCCGGTCTCGATGGCGAATATCGAAGCGGTGAAACGGGTGGCCGCGCGCCACGCGATTCCGCTGTATCTGGACGCCTGCCGATTCGCCGAGAACGCCTGGTTCATCCGCGAACGGGAAGCCGGCTACGGGGATTGGACGCCAAAACAAATCGCACAGAAGATGTTTTCGCTGGCCGACGGCTGCACCTTCTCCGCCAAAAAGGACGCGTTCGCCAATATCGGCGGTTTTCTCTGCACCAATGACGACCGCCTGGCGCAGCAGGAAACCAACCTCTTAATTCTCACCGAGGGCTTCCCGACCTATGGCGGCCTGGCCGGCCGCGATCTGGACGCCATCGCGGTGGGCCTGGAGGAAATTCTCCATCCCGATTACCTGCGCTACCGGATCGCTTCCACGGGCTACCTGGGCCGCCACATCGCCGACCGCGGCGTGCCGATCGTCGAACCTCCCGGTGGCCACGCCATCTATATCGATGCGGCCCGCATGCTGCCGCACATCCCGCCTCACCAGTTTCCCGGCCAGGCGCTGGCGGTGGAGCTCTACCGGCACGCCGGCATTCGGTCGGTCGAGATCGGATCGGTGATGTTCGGCGCGGCGGCGCGGCACGAGCTTCTGCGGCTGGCGATTCCGCGCCGGGTCTACACGCAAAGCCATATCGACTACGTGGTGGAAGCCGTGCTGGAGGTCAACGCCCGCAAGCGGGACATTCGCGGCCTGGAGATCGCCGAGGAGCCGCCCTTTTTGCGTCACTTCAGCGCCCGCTTCCGGCCGCTATAATTGAAGGTCCTTGATGACAGCCGATTGGTCGCCGTTGTGGCTCAGCCTGCGCGTGGCGCTGATGGTGAGCGTCGTGGCGCTGGTGATTGCGCCGTGGCCCGCGTGGCGGCTGGCGCGCCGGAATTGGCCGGTGGTCGCGCTGATCGCGCGCTTTCTCTCGATCGTTCCGGCGGTGATCGTCGCCGCGCTAGTGGCACCCGCGCTCACCTGGCCGATAGCCGTCGCGGCGGGCCTGGTCCGCGCCGTTCCCTACACCCTCGCGGTCTGCCACACGGCTTTTCAATCGCTCAATCCGGGCTACGTGAAAGCGGCGCGCATGACCGGCGCTTCCGGCTGGCGCATCTTCTACACCCTGGCGCTGCCTTTGGGCGGGAGCGTAGTGCTGGCAGCGGCGGCAGAGGTGTTTTCCGAGACGACCCTAGAGATGGCTGTGGCGCTGTGGATCGTCGGCCGTCTGAGCGCGCCGCCCGCCGGCGCCATCCTGCTTACGGCTCTGGCCGGCATGGCGCTGGCATTGTGGCTGCGGCGCGAAGCCGCAGCTATCCCGGAACGGCAGGCCCGTTCGTGACCAGCATTCGCGTCAAAAAGCGTGTGTCGGAGGCGTTCGCGCTCGAGGCCGATCTCAGCCTCGGACCC
Source organism: Bryobacteraceae bacterium (assembly GCA_050010695.1). Taxonomy (GTDB): domain Bacteria; phylum Acidobacteriota; class Terriglobia; order Bryobacterales; family Bryobacteraceae; genus Bog-375. Next base: position 7,631 of record JBEKKO010000021.1, on the reverse strand, counting down.
GGTATCACGGCGCTGATCGGCCCTCCCGGCGCGGGCAAAACGCTGCTGCTTGAAATGCTGGCCGGCCTGGCCACCCCCGATGAGGGCCGCATCCTGCTGGACGATGCCATTCTGTTCGATGGCCAGGCGCGCGTCGATCTGCCACCCGTTCGCCGCGCCTGTGGCTACGTCTCGCAAACCGATTCGCTGTTTCCCCATCGAACCCTGCGGCAGAACCTGGAATTCGCGGCGCGCCGGTTTCCGCGTCTGGATCGCCATCGCCGCGTGGCCGAAGCCATCGAGCACTTTACGCTGGCCGACGCCGCCGCGCTGCGGCCCGCCGATGCCGGCCCGGCCGAACGGCTACGTTGCTCGATTGCCCGTGCGCTGATCGGCGGGCCCGCACTTCTGTTGGCCGACGATGCCGGCATCGATGGCGCGCTCTTCGCCCTGATCCGCGCCCATTTCCGCGGTCCCATCCTGGTGGCTGCCCGGGATCTCGACCTGGCTTGCACGGCGGCTGCGGAAATGGCGCTGCTCGACGGCGGCCGCATTGTGCAGCGCGGCGTGCCGCGGACTGTCCTGGACCAACCGGCAACCATCGACGCGGCGCGGCTGGCCGGCTACGAGAATCTCTGGCAAGGCACCATCGCCACGCTCGATCGCGCCGCCAACCAGAGCCGTGTCGAACTCGGCGGCTTTTCGCTTACCGTGCCTTATCTTCCCGGCCATTTGCGTGGCGATCGCCTGTGGGTGGCCATCCGCGCCGCAGCCGTGCGCCCGCGACGCGACGATGCCGCACCGGCGCCGAACGTCATCCCGGCGGAGTTAGTCCGCATCGCCGAGAGAGCGCAATCGGTGCGCCTGGAGTTCGCCGGCCCCATCGTGGCCGAACTCTCCCTCAGCCAATTCGCCGCGCTCGGCGATAACAAGAGCAGGCTCGTCGAGTTTCCCGTCGAGAGCCTGCGCGTGATCTTGTGAGGTGCGCCACGTCGGACTACCCCTCGGCCAGATGGTGTGCCAGGAAGGGCAGGCCGCGCTTGCCCCAGAAACCGTGCGGGCCATCGAAGACTTCGAGTTCGGTGCGGTCCGCTGCGCCAAAGAGTTCGTAGACTTTCTTCACGCGGTCGAAGCTCGAGCGCGTCGCGGCGATCGGGAAAATGTCGTCATGCAATCCGCCTTCGGCGAACAGCGCGCGCGGCGCCACCAGGCCCGCCACGTCGTACATCTCCGCCCAGTTGAGAATGCCCGGAACGTAATTGTCGATGCAGTGCGACACGCTCATGATGCTGTCGCGGAAGGTGTTGAGGGACGAGCTCGCCAGTGCCGCGCGAATCCTGGTATCGAGCGCGGCGGTGAACAGCGTACAGGTGCCGCCGCCGGAGCACCCCAGGCAGCCCACGCGCGCGGCGTCGAGCTCCGGGCGGGTGGCGATCCAGTCGATGGCGCGCATGGTGTCATAAACACGCCAGCCGAGAATGGTCTGGCCCAGCAGCAGCGCCGAGCCGCCGGCGGGCTGGCAGGCGGTTGCAGTAAGGCCTTTGGCCTTGGTGATGGCGTCGCGGCGGCAGCCGAAAGCCATCGGTTCGATAGCCACCGCGGCCATGCCGTGTTCGACGATCTGGATGGCGTAATCGTACTCGTAAGGGCCTTTCACCGTGCGGTCGCGGCCGTGTTCGTCGATGCCGACAATGTCGTCCACCCCGCGGCCATGGCCGGGAATCGCAATCACCGCGGCGAATGGTCCACCGGCCTTGGGCGTCAGCAGGTAGCCGAGCACCCAGACGCCGGGCCGGCTCTCAAAGACGAACTTCTCGCGCCTGTAGTCGGGATACTCCCGGACCTCCAGCGTCTGGGCGTGTAGCGGCGTGCGCTCATCGGGAAAGCCGCCGACCAGTTCGGCGATCTTGGCGCGCAAGCCGCGCTGCCAAGCCTCCGCCTCGGCGCGCGTCGCAGCGCGAAAAGTCATCCGCAGCGGGGCGGCGTCATGCAGTTCGATGGTGTAGCGCACCGGGTCGAAGCCGGCCGCGTCCACCTTGTTTTCAAATCCGTCGAGAGCGCCGGCGTATTGGGGCGATTTGTCCTGGGCGGAAACGTTGTCCAGCGCCGCGCCCGCCAGGGCGAGCTTGCCGAGATCGCGTCGCGTCATGGTCCAATCATATCGCCCGGATCGTGACTTGGGAGCCGGCAGTTCCCGCAGCTTTTCAGAAGCGGCACCGCCCGACGCAACGTTGGCCGGAGCAGATTTTACAACTGAGCTTCTTTGGCTTTACCGAAACCGTGCCGGCGCACTGGACCGTGGTGCGCTGCGATTGCCAGTTTGCGTGAAACTCCCCAACCCGATACCCGCGCGCAGGGGTAGACATCTGCGCCATTTCCCCCACCCTGCTCTCAACTATTACCATGGGACCCCTCCCAGCCTCGCCCGTTTCAATGACTTACGCTGATATTGCCGGCGTGGTGCAATGAATCGAGCACGTCCTGGGCCAACTCCGCGCGGGCCCGTCCCCGCTCCCGGCGTGACCTTCCCGGCTGCGACACGTCTGTTCCAAGTGAAGGCCACTTGCGAGGCGCACTTACCTCCGAGCGGCGCACATCAGACAAACATTCTGGAGGTTACATGAGTTTCAAAGGCATTTGGACCCGTCCGCGCGCAACGGCATTGGCAACGGTGTTGGCAGCGGGGTTGGGCGCCCTGGCGGTGGCCGGAGCGGAGCATTTGAGCAGCGCCAATCCGCCGGCTTCCTTCCGCTACGCCGGCCCGGACGAGTCGGCCAGCCGTAACACTTTCGCCCCGGTGGTGAAGAAGGTGTTGCCGGCGGTGGTCAACGTTTCTTCGGCCAAGATGGTGAAGAGCCCAGTGGGCATGATGCCGGGCAATATGGATCCATTCTTCCGCCAGTTTTTCGGCGACGATGACGGCGCGTCTTTTGGCTCCAACGGCCGGGGCGAACGCGGCCGGGCGCCGCGGCAACAGCGGGAACAGGGCGTGGGATCGGGCGTGATCGTCAGCCCCGAGGGCTACGTGCTGACCAACAACCACGTAGTGGATGGCGCCACCGACGTGCGCGTCACCCTGTCGGATAAACGCGAGTTCAAAGCGCGCATCGTGGGTACCGATCCGCAGACGGACCTGGCCGTGCTCAAAATCGATGCCGCCAATCTGCCCTCGGTGGTGATTGGCGATTCCGACAAAGTGCAGGTGGGGGACTACGCGTTGGCCATCGGCAACCCGTTCGGTCTGGGCGGCACGGTAACCATGGGCATCATCAGCGCCACCGGCCGCGGCAACCTGGGCATCGAGGATTACGAGGATTTCATCCAGACCGACGCGCCGATCAACCCGGGCAACTCGGGTGGCGCGCTGGTGAATGACCGCGGCGACCTGATCGGCATCAACACGGCCATCCTGGCGAACGGTTCGGAAGGCAACCAGGGGATCGGTTTCGCCATTCCGGTCTCCGTGGCGCGCAACGTCACCGACCAGATTCTGCGCCACGGCAAGGTGACGCGCGCATACCTGGGCGTGATGTCGGAGGAAGTGACTCCGGCGCTGGCTAAGGCATTTCACGAGAACGAACCGGGTGGCGCGCTGGTGGCGGAAGTCAAGCCCGATAGCCCGGCTGCGCACGCCAACATCGAGAAGGGCGACATCATACTCTCCGTGAACGGCAAGCCGATCAACGACAGCCCGCAACTGCGCATGACCATTTCGCTGATGCAGCCCGGCACGCCGGTAAGTCTGAAGCTGCTGCGTGACGGCGCGGAGCGCGAGGTTTCGGCGCACCTGACCGAACTGCCCACCGAAACCGCCAAGGCCGCCAGCGAGTCCGACGATTCGCAAACCGGCATGGAAGGCGTTTCCGTCGAGGACGTGAGCGCACGCAACGCTCGCCAGTTCCGCCTGCCGTCCGACGCGGCCGGCGTGGTGGTGACCGGCGTCGATCCGGGCAGCCTGGCCGCCGTCAATGGCCTGAAGCCTGGCGACGTGATCGTGGAAGTCAACCGCAAGCCGGTGCGCGACACCGCCGAATTCGAGCAGGCGCTCAAGCATTCCACCGCCGAGACCCTGCTGCTGATCAAGCGCAAGGGCATCACGCTCTACCTGGCAGTCTAAGTCACCAGGCCCGGCACGCTTGCTGGCGCGCGCGGCTCCAAGAATGGCCACGCCGCCAGCAGGCGCGAAGCCATTTCTCTGCGCCCTGCGTTTCCTTGTAACCCCGGTGGTCTTTGCCGCCGGTTCCTTGACTTGAAAAGAGTTGTTCATCCGGTTTTTTTGTCACGTTTCGCCTCCTCAACCAACAATAACTTTAGAGGATCGGGAAACATAAACCTCAGACGATCCGGCAACACAACTTTAGAGGAACTGGAACCGACAAATGACCGTTATCGCAATCCTGGCCGCCGTGGGCCTCATCGCAGCAATCGCCGCCCTTCTGATTGGCGACCGTCTGATTCGGCTCCTGGTCCGGTCCGAATCGGCTTGGTCGAACATCGAGGCTCTCCTCAAAGTGCGTCACGATCTGGTTCCCCACCTGTTGGAAACGGTGAAGGACTATGCGGCCGATTAAAGTTGGGGCATTCGAGCATATCGCGAAGTGGCGCTCGGCCGCGGCAGGCACCAGCTTCGACGAAGTCCGCGTCCAGGCTGAGAACCAATTGACCGGAGCGTTGCGCCATCTGTTCGCCATGGCGGAAGAGCACCCGCAACTGCGCGCCTGCGAGGAGTTCAAAGCGCTCGAACAGAATCTGATGAGCGTCGAAGAGTCGCTCAGGAATGCGCAGCGCGATTACAACGCCACGGTCCGCGATTACAACCGGCGGGTTCGCATGTTTCCCGGCAATCTCCTGGCGGGCCTGCTGGGACTCCAGCCGAAGCCCGAACTCTCACCCGCCGAAGAGAAAGCCAGCGCAGCCGTGAAGTTCCACGAGCTTTCCTGACTGCGGCGGCCCGGCCCTTGGCAGGCAAGGGGGGGCCTGCGCCACTTTACTGTTGCGGCAGGTTTTTTCGCAGGAACTCGAGCACCTTGGGGATGGCGTCGAGGGAAGATTCGGCGTTGCCTTTTGGCGAACCGCCGAGGTTGTGTTCTTGGCCCGAAATGGGCGCCTTGGTCGTTCCCACCCAGGCAGGAACGATTTCGGGCCGGCCCGCGCCGTGTCCGGCATGGGGATATTTCAAATGCTCGACGCTGTACGCGAAGTTGTGGTGTTGGAGCCGGTTGACCACGGAATCCGCCATCGACGATGACGGCCAAACGCCGTCCGCCTCGCCGGAAATCAACAGCAGCGGTCCCTGCGTATTTTCTACCGCGATGGCGGTGCCCGGTGACGGCGCCGCCGCTCCGTGGATCGGATGGAAGGCCAGCGGCTTGCCCTGCCAGGTCCACGCGTAAGGCACCGGGGTGAAGCCGCAACACGCCGCACCACGGACGTTAGCCGGCACGAACGCCACCACGGCTCCGATGCGCGGGTACAGGGAGCCGAGCTGCAGCGCCAGTTCGCCGCCACGCGATCCGCCCATTACCGCGACGCGGTCCGCCAGGATCTCCGGCCGCCGGCCCATCCAGCTCAGCGCGCGGCCGAAGTATTCGAGCGGAATGCCGGCCAGCAGTTCCGGTAAATCCTGGTAATGAAAATACGCCAGCGCGAACGCGGCATATCCATGCGAGGCGAGCCAGGCGCCGCGGCGGGCCGGATAGCCTCCCTCCGATCCGCCCAAAGCCAGCACGCCGGGATGGCGCGCATTACCGGGCGGCAGGAAAAGCACCCCGCGCAGATCGCCATCGTGCACAGGAATGCGCTCGACGCCTTCGGCGATGGCCACCTGCTCCAGGCGCGCGGTGGCAAGCTGCTCGCCTTTGCGGACCAGCTGGAATTCGATGGTCTGGGGCGCGAACTTCTTCGGCGGTTGATAGTGGCCCTCCTTCCCCGAATGCGGCATCATGGACCACACCAGACCCATGGCGGAAACGTCTTTGTAGGAGCCGGCGATGGGCGCTTGCCGGGAAGTATCGACAGTGCCTTGGGCGTCGGCGCTGAAGTCGGCCTGCGAAGTCCACCGCACATCGCCTCCATCGATCAGCTCGGCGCGGATGGTGATGCGCTCACCCGATTGAAGTCCACTGGCGCGGATGGTGGCCGGCTGATCCACCATCACGCGACTCGGGTCGACCTGGAGCGCCTGGCCGCGCAGATGAAATGCTACGCCGAAGCAGAGGCAAGCCGCGACAGGCAATATCAGCTTCATACCGTACCAGCGGTGGCGCACGCCAACGGCGCCGATCACACCTTTGGCGTAGGAGGCGGCAATTCCCGTGCTACCACGGCGTCGGCGAAGCCGGCGGTTCTGTGCGAGCCGTCGCAAAACGGCTTGTTGGCGGAATGGCCGCAGCGGCACAACCCGATGGTCGTGCGGCCGGCGAGCCCGAAGCGGTTGCCGCTGGAGTCCACGATCTCAAATTCGCCCTCGATGCGAATCGGGCCGTTGCTGAACACAGTGACTTTGGATGGCATGCGGTATCCAGGATATCAAAGCCGGGCGCGCGCAATCAGTGCGTCATGGCGTAAACCACGTAGTTGACGCCGATGCGGATTCCCAGGGCGGAGAATTTTTCCGGATAGCCCGGATCGTCGGCCCACTCCCAGGAATCGCCAATGTCGGAGTTGAATGAGATGGCCACCATCACGCGGCCCTGGTCGTCGTAAACCCCCATCCAGTGGGCGACCGTGCCGAGGGCGCGGCGGCGGAACATGCCGCGGTTTGGATTCAAACCCCACTCGCCCAGCACCTGGTAGCGGTCATCGAGATCGTAGACGGTGTGGAAGATGGCGTCGTCGTTGGGCATGTCCATCACCGGGCGCTCCGGGAACACGGCCTTCATGCTCTCATCGAAGCGGGCGTATTCCTCGGGCCCCCAGAAATCGTCCAACATGAGGAACCCGCCGCGCAGCAGGTACTCGCGCAGGGTGCGGGCCTGGGCCATGGTGAGCTTCCAGTCGCCCATCTCACCGGCGTTCATCCACGGCCAGTTGAAGAAGTCGTCGATTTCGTCGGGATTGACGGGCTGCTCGATACTGCGCACGTGGATGCGGGTGAGGCGCCGCAGCGCCTGGGCGAAATGGCGGTCGGCGCGCGGGTAATCCTGCGTCCAACTGGTGCCGCCTTCGCGCCAGTCGAGCAGGCCGCGCCGGCCGTAGCGTCCCCAACCGCCGAACAGGGCGTTGGGATGCTCGGGATACATCAGGCGGGCGAACACCCACTCGCCTGGCTCCCGCCAGTCGGGTGGCATCGGGATGGCGTCGTATCCCTCCATGCTGGTGTATTGGCGAAATGGTCTCTGCAAAGCACACACCGCGCTGAGGAGGGCCAAACCGCATGCCGTGCACAGCAGCGGCGTTGGAACGCGCATACCCAGTATCTTTTCGCAGGATAGCATCAAACCGGCGACGGTCTGGCGGAAGTGAGAGCCACGCGGCCCCTGCCGGGGCTCATTCCGCTACCTGCAGCGCACACTCCAGGCGACAGCGTCAGGCCGTAATCCGTCCGTAGGCCGGCGGCGAAGAAGAACTCAAGCACCCTGGCGGGGGAAATCGAGGTGGCTCATGGTGCGAGCCGCTGCCATCAGCGATAACAGGCCGATGGATAGCCGACT
>JBEKKO010000020.1:0-62984 GCA_050010695.1 Bryobacteraceae bacterium | reverse complement strand
ATGACCGCCGGCGGAAAACGGATAGCCATTATTGCCGCCCGCTCGGATAACAGAAAGTGAAGGAACGAATCGGCAAGGATATGTCCGCCATACAGCGGGCCTAGATCATCGAAGTTCCTACTCAAATCACGGGGTGGCCGATACGCACGGCGATAAGTCCGCGAAGCCCGGCCACCCGCAACGCACTCCTATTTTTCCATCCACACCTATCGGCCGTAGTGTGCCCAAACTCCCACTCGCGCCTCTCCGCAACATGCCATAATCGAACTTGCTGAAGCGCGCGGCGCGGAGCGTCTATCACGGGTTATTCCGCCTCCAACTGCGCCTTCGTTGCTGGTACGCCGACCGCACTGCCACTCCCGACGAATCCGGCTTGCCTCTGCCTCCTGCCATGCTTCGATATCGCGTGAGCGAACTCCTGGGCCGCGACGATTTCCTCACCATTGGCGGGGGTTGCGCCGAGATGATGGAGCAGTATACGCGCACGATGGGCGTCGATCTCACGCAAGCCCGCCGCGTGCTCGATTTCGGCTGCGGCTGCGGCCGCACTCTCCGCTGGTTTCTGCGCGAGTTTCCCGGCGTCGAGTTTCATGGCGCCGATGTCGACCGGGAAGCCATCGCGTGGTGCCGCCAGAATCTCCCCCGGGCCAGCTTCGTTCAAAACCAACCCGAGCCGCCCTTGCCATATCCCAACCACCACTTCGATGTCATCTACTGTCTTTCGGTTTTTACCCATCTCGATGAGGCCATGCAGGACCTCTGGCTGGCTGAGTTGAGCCGTCTGCTGGTGGCCGGCGGAATCGTCTTGCTCACCGTTCACAGCGATCTCGCCGCCCAGGTGCTCGATGCCGATGGCCTGGCGACCCTTCGCGCCACCGGCTTCCTTCATCGCCGTTCCAGAAAGCTGCAAGGTATCGTTCCCGACTGGTATCACACCACCTGGCACTCCCGCGATTACCTCGTGCAAAGGCTGGCGCCGCGTTTTGAAGACATTCGCTATGAGACCGTGCCCGGCGGCGGCCCGCAGGTCATCGTGATGGCGCGCGCTCGCGAAACAGTGTGACGGTGGTGCCGCCGGCCTGGCGTTGCTCACCGGGTTGATATCCGGCGGCGCCGAGGACTGCCATCGCGTTCCGGCGATCCCCCTCCTCGCTGTGGATGTTCGCGGCGAAGGCGATGGACAGACCCGTGGGCGGCCACCCGCAGCGGTGTTGTTCCAGGGCCGGTTCGAACACGGCATACAGCCGCGGATCGTCGCTCGGGACATAGGCGATGCATGGGCCTTGCTTCGCGGTGTCGAGCAGCAGGCGCGCGGCCGCCGCCACGTCCTCGTGAGGCCGGCTGAAATAGGTGTAGTTCTTGGCCAGCGCGCCGCCGGCAAATAGCAGCACCAGCGCGCCCCAAACCGGCGTGCGGCGGCTTTCGAGCAGCCCGTGGACGGCCAACAGCGTCAGCGCGGGCACCACGAAAATGAACTGGCGGATGGCGAAGAAGTAGTGGAACCTGTAGTCGACCGCGAGACCGAGTGCGACGCCGGAGAGAATGCCGCCCGCGAGCAGCAGTCCGGTGCGGCGCTCCATCCGGCGGAATCCGTAGACCGCGCCCGCGATCAGCGGCAGCGAGGCGGCCCACCCGTCACCGGAGATCTCGCGCAGCAGAACCAGGGCCACGTGAGGAGATGCCTCGAAACGGAGCGACAGCGCGGCGATCGTGTGTTGCCATCCCGACTTGGTCCATATGTACCAAGGTACAAAGCTCAGACACGCCAGGGCGAACGCCGCGGCCGCATACGCGAACGAGCGCCAGCGCCGCGTGAGCGCCAGCGTTGCCACCTGCCCCGGCTGGATGAAGGCGGCGAAACCCTGCGAGTAGAAGCTGGCCGCCACCGCCAGCGCGTAGAGCAAGCCGCGCCCGGCTCCCGGCGAGCGATCGAGCCGCACCAGGCACCAGGTGGCCACCACGGCAAACAGCAGCCCGTGCGAATAGTTGCGCCCCTCCACCGCGTAGCGCAATTGAATGGGCAGGATCATGAAGACCGCCAGCAGCACGGTCCGGCTGCGGATGCCGGCCTCGCGGCCCAATCCCGCCAGGGCCACGCATGCCAGCAGGCTGGCCAGCGCCGAGGGCAAACGCGCCGTCACAAACCCGAGGCCGAACGTTGCGATCAGCCAGAATTGCAGCAGGTACCCGAGCGGCACGCCTCCGGCGTTGTAGCGGTGATACGCGAGGAACGCGCCGAAGCTGGGCTGCGTGGTTCCGGCGAGTTGCGTAGCCTCGTCCAGCCAGAAAGGCAGCAGCCGCATCAGCCACCAGAGCACCGCGGCGTAGATGACGCACTCGAGCGCGATCGCCAGCCGGTCGCCGCGCATGAGAAGTTTGAACCTGCCGGCCAGCTTGCTCATCCTGTCAGCCGATCCACATCTCAGGTTAGCGAACCCAATCGCGTGCAGGCGAATCGCGGAACGGAAAACACTCGCCGCAATTCGCTATCCTGTTGAAGTATGCTCAGCGATCGGTTGCGCGAAGCGGGAGTGGTGGGCGCGGGCGGGGCCGGATTTCCAACCTACGTGAAAGCCAAATCGCAGGTGGAATTCGTGATCGCCAATGGCGCCGAATGCGAACCGCTGATGCACAAAGACGCCGAGCTCATGAAGCACTTTCCCGCCGAGATTCTGGCCGGCATGGAAGCCATGATCGACGCGACCAGCGCCAAGTCCGGCAAGTTCGGCGTCAAAACCAAGAACCAGGAATCCATCGATGCGCTGAAACGCAGCCAGCCCTCCGCCCGCATCGAGTTCGTGGAGTTGGGCGATTTCTATCCCTCGGGCGACGAATACGAATTGGTGTACACGGCCACCGGCCGCCTGATTCCGCCGGGCGGCATTCCGCTCCAGGTCGGCTGCGTGGTGAACAACGTCGAAACGCTGTACAACGTGAAACTGGCCCTCGAAGGCCGGCCGGTGACGGACAAGTTTCTTTCCATAAGCGGCGCGGTCGCGCAGCCGAAATCCCTCTGGGCGCCGGTGGGCACGCCGTTTCGCGACCTCCTCGCCATGGCCGGAGGCGCCACGGTGTCCGACTATGGCATCTTCGTCAGCGGCATCATGATGGGCACTCTCACCTTCGATGCCGACGAAGTGATCACCAAGACCACCGGCGGCCTGATCGTGCTCCCCCGCGACCATTACCTGATGACGCGCCGCACGCGCTCGCAGCCCGAGATGAACCGTATCGGTAAATCCGCCTGCGATCAGTGCAGCTACTGCACCGAGTTTTGCCCGCGTTACCTGCTGGGCTACGAAGTGCAGCCGCACAAGGTGATGCGCAGCCTCGGCTTCACCGCCACCGGGGCCGACATCTGGAACCAATGGTCCGAGTTGTGCTGCGCCTGCGGCCTGTGCACGCTCTACGCCTGTCCCGAAGATCTTTACCCCAAGGAGGCCTGCGACGACGGCAAGCGCGACCGCCGCGCCGCCGGCTTGCAGTTCGTCCAGCAGAAGCCGGTCGTGGTGCATCCCATGAAGGAGTTCCGGCGCGTGCCGCTCAAGCAGTTGCGGCGCCGGCTGCAGGTCGAGGAGTATGAGCGGGAGACGCCTTTCGATCCCGCCCGGTGCCAGCCCGCGGTGGTGCGCATTCGCATGCGGCAGCACGCCGGAGAGGCCGCCGTACCGGTGGTCCGCGAAGGGCAGAAAATCAAGAAGGGGCAAGTGGCCGGACGTGTCGAAGAAGCCAAGCTCGGCGCCCACGTGCACGCGAGCATCGGCGGCAAGGTGCGCGCGGTCACCCCCGAATATGTGGAGATAGTGGCATAAACCATGACCGCGAATTCCATTGGATTGATCGAACTGACCAGCGTCGCGGCGGGCTACCAGGTCACCGACGCCATGCTCAAGACGGCGGCGGTGGACCTCATGCTGTCGCGTTCCATCTGCTCGGGCAAGTACATGGTGATGGTAAGAGGCGAAGTGGGAGCCGTCGAAGCCAGCGTCTCTGCCGGCATCGGCGCGGGCAATTTTTCGGTGATCGATTCCTTCGTCATTCCCAACCTGCACGAATCCGTTTTTCCAGCCATCGCCGGCTCCGCTAAGGTGGAGACGCTCGAAGCGCTGGGAATTCTGGAATCGTTCTCGGTGGCAGCCCTGATTGAAGGCGCCGATGCGGCGGTGAAAACGGCCGACGTCCAGTTGATCGAGATCCGCCTGGCCATGGCGCTCGGCGGTAAAGCCTTCGTGACGCTGACCGGCGACGTGGCCGCGGTCCAGAGCGCGATTGATGCAGGAGCCGCCGTGGTGGGCGGCAAAGGCATGCTGGTGAACAAAGTCGTGATCCCGCGCCCGCGCCCCGAATTGCTCAACGAGATGATTTGACGAGCTTCCGGGAACGCCGCGTCACGAGGGCAGCCGCCCGGAAGGCCCCGGAAACCTACCCGTCGAAACCAAGAAACGGGAAACACTTAACGTCCCTTATTTAGGCTTCGCAGCAACTTGTCCGGCTTGCCGGCCCCGACCAACTCGCCCCGCCGCGCGGCCCTCATTGCCGCGACGGTTACCTTCATTCGGCTGAAGCGGCTCGAACGGCAGCGTCTTCTCAGCCGCTACGCGCACGAGCAGCAAGCGGAAAGCGTCCGATACCGTCAGCCCGGCCCTCTTCAGGGCCGCCGCAGCTTGCCTCTTCGTGCGCTCATCAATGCGGGCGCGAACAAGCCGCGGGCCACGTCCTTATTCCGTCTTCGAGTAGTAATACGTGTACTTGCTGTACAGCTCCGACGCGCGGGCGCCGTTGGCGACGATTCCGAGCACGTTGTTCTCGCACAACGACTGAATGGCGCGGGTCACGTTGTCGAAGGTGGTGCTGCCGATCTTGACCACCAGGATGGTGCCATCCGCCATGGTCGACAGCAGGTTCGCGTCCGCCGAAAACAGCAGCGGCGGCGTATCGAAGATCGCCCAGTTGAAAAGGCGCGGCAGATCTTCGAACAACTGTTTGGCCTGCCGCATATTCAGCAGCTCGAGCGGATTCTTCACCGGCGTGCCGGCCGGCAGCAGGTAGAGGTTGGTGCCCTGCACTTTGCGGAGCGCCTGGGCGAAGGTGCACGCGCCGGTGATGTAATCGGAGAGGCCGGGCGCCCGGTCCACCTGCAGCAGGTTGTGGATGATGGGCCGCCGCAAATCGAAATCGCCCAGCAACACCGAGCTTTCCGTCAAGTGCGCCTGGGCCAGCGCCAGGTTGACGGAGCTGAAGGTCTTGCCTTCCGCCGGCGACGGGCTGGTCACCACCACCGTGTGCAGCGGCTGCAGCGTCTGCAGGTGATTCAGCCGGGTGCGCAGGGTGCGGAACTCTTCCGCGGGGGTTTCGTGCGAAGTGTTCAGATCGAGCAGGTGCGATTCCGGCGCCGGATCGAATGCCACCGTCTGCACATCGCGCAGCACCGCCGGATCCAGGCTCAAACGGGCGGACGCCGCCGGGCCGCCCCGGTTCACCGGCAGAAACTCGGGCAGGCGCGGTGCCTCCGCGCGGACATCCGCCGGCTCCTCCCCGTTCAACAGGGCGCCCTGTTCGGCCCGGCGCAAAGCATCGTGTACTCGACTCATGGTTACCTCCAGCCGCGACAAAGTCCGCGGCTAGCTCCTGCCAAAAAAGTGATAGTAAACCGAAATGGTCATCGCCATGCACCCGATGATGAAGGAACTGGACCACGCCAGCCAGAAGAGGCGCCTCTTGCGGCGCACCAGCAGCGCGTTCTCCAACAAGGGAATGCTGCTCAACACGGGAAGGTTGGTGTAAGCGCGCACGTCCTTCAAATTCTTCAGCGAGGTGTCGCGCATCTCCTTGGCTCCCGCCAGCACGATGCCCAGCACCAGTCCGACCGCCGCCCCCATCGCCGCCCAGACCGGGCGGTTCGGCTCGGTAGCCTGTTCCGGCAGCGAGGCCGGGTCCAGCAACTCCAGGTTTTCGCCGCCCTTGTGCTGCTCCAGGTCCTTGGCCGTCTCCGAGGAGTCCCGCTTCTGCACCATGTCCTCGTAATTCCTCTTGGCAAGCTGGTAGTCGCTATTGAGCTGCATATACTCCTGCTCGTTGAGCGGCGCCTGCTCGATGCGCGCCTGATAAGCCGCGATCTTCTGGTTCAGGATCCCCTGGTTCCTGACCACGCGGTCGATATCGCCCTGGGTGGTCTGGATTTGGGTTTTAATGGTGTTGATGCTGTTCTTCAACTCCTCGAGCCGCGCCTGCACCGCCGGGTTCGCCGTCTTCGTCGGCCCCCGATCCGGGGTTGAAGCCGCTTGCGATTCCAATTGCTTTTCGACGTCCGCCTTCTGCGCTTCGGTAACCGAAATCCCCGCCTTGAGAGAGTTGATCTCCGGATAATTCTCGCCGTACAGCTTCAACATGGAGGCCAGATTGGATTTCTGCTGGGACAAACTCGCCTCCAGCGAGAGCAGTTGCTGGCTCTTCACGCCGGTCGGGCCGGAGGGCGTCACGTCCTCGCCGTGTTGCGCGTAGAAATTCTGATCGGCGATCAGGTTCTGCAACGACTGCTCCAGCATCACTTTCCGCGCCTGCGCCTGGGACAGTATGTCGGCCATCCTGCCGGCTTCGGCCTCGGCCGCGTTTTCAGCCTGCACGTTGGCCTGGAACTGGTCGGGCAATTTCCCCTGGTTGGCCATCTTGAACTGGGTCAGCTTCTGATCCAGATCCTCCAGGTGCTGTTTGGCGTTCTTCAATTCGTCGCCCAGAAACTCCGTGGTTACGCTGGCCGTCTTGGTCATGTAAATCACGTTCTGTTCTTCGAACTTGCCGATCAGATCGCGAACCACCTGCTGGGCCTTATAGCGGTCCGTGTAGCTGAAAGAGATCGTGAAGGCCTGCACGCGGTTCTCGGTTCCCGTGGCAGTCGGCTCGTAAGACTGCACACGGATGGCCCTGTTTCGCATGTCCTGCACGATATCGTCGAGCGGCTTCTGAGTGCGCTCTTTCTTGTACAGATCCAGACGCACGATCAGGTCCGAAAGGCTGCTGCGGCTCAAAATCTCGGTTTCCATCTCTTGCAGCCGCGCGGCCATTTGCGTGCCGACGTCGGATCGAACCAGGCTCTGCGACACCTGCTGCGGCGTGATCGTCATCACCGCCGTCGAGACGTACGTGTCGGGCCAGAAAAAGGCCACCACCACCGAAACCACCAGCCCCGCGAACATCGGCCCGATGATCCAGGAGCGGTAGCGCCGGATGATGTCGATGTAATCTTCGATGTCCGGCTGACGCCGCGAAGCGCTTCCATAATTCTGCGCTGCACCCATATGGCTTGCTCCCTTGCCTCCGATTCCCTCGTGCTCTCCGGCGCCGCTGTTAGGGAACGATAATCTGATCTCCCGGCTCCAGGTAAATGTTCTGCTCCAGGTTCTTGCCGTGGCTCACCAGATTGTAGTTGAATTTCAACTCCTGGCTGCCTCGCAGAATGCGGATCTTCCGGGTGTTGGCAAAATCGCGGAACCCGCCCGCATTCACCAGACCTTCCATGATCGTGGTCGGCACCACCAGATCGTACGAGCCGGGTTTATTCACTTCGCCCTGGATATAGTATTTCTTGCTGTGAACCGCTGTCAGCCCCACGCTGACGTGGGGATCGCGAATCAACTGGCCGTCGACCAGCCGGTGCGCGATATCCTGCTCCACTTGTTGTGGGGTGCTCCCCGAAACCATCACGTCTCCGAGCAGCGGAATCGAGATCGCCCCATCCGGACGCACCGAAAACTCACCGGACATGGGAGTGTTGTTCCAGATCACGATCCTGAGCACGTCTTCTGCACCAATGATGTAGACCTTTGTGCTGGGCGGGGCAGCCTTGGTCGCGGCGGCCGGCGCGGCCATCCTGACGGGATCGATGGATGGGCCGGCAGCCGGATGCGCACCGGCATCGGCGGGCGGATTCTGCGCTGCTGGAGATGCCGCGGGTGGCTGTGCCGCCTGTGGTGCCGCCTCGGGGGCCTGGGCAGCCAAGCACCACGCGGACCACCCGGCCAGCGCCGTGGCAATCAGAACGGTTCTCATGAATTCCTCAAGTTGAGCAAGTGGAGCGCGTCTTCGGCGGCCTGCCGCCTGCTAGGGCGCATCTGGTCCAATTGTACAGCATTCGGCCGGGCTGGTAAGGCGCCCCGGTCACCTAGACTTTCAGTTCCAGTACGGCGGGGCGGGTTGAGTCCGCGGAAGGGCGGAGGTATACACTTACGCATAGTGTATTCTCCTAAAAACCGGAGGCCGGCGCGGTCGCGAACTTGGAAGCGGTAGGATTATCAGCTAGTCTGGAAATGGCAAGCCATTCCTCTCACGGCATTAAACGTGCTCTGCGCCTGGGGAGGAATTGTCTCGCTGAGCCCGGCCTGCAGCCACCATGAAGGAACTTAAGTTCCAACTATCTACCGCGTTGCTCACCATCGCGACCGTTGCGGCGGTTGCCGCTGCCGCTATTAACTTCGAACAACGCATTCAATTTCATGGTCTTGCCGAAGATGGCGCGATTTGGGCCGACCGCCAGGCCGGGGTCCAGGCGGAGCATGTCCGCCCGCGCAGCGGCGCTGCCACAGCCGGTATTCACGTCGGCGACTGGCTGCTGAGCATCAATGGCGAACCGGTCAAGCAGGCTTTGGATGTGACTCGAATTCTGGTCCGTGTCGGCACCTGGACCAGGGCCACTTACCACCTGCGCCGCGGCAAGGAGTTCGATGCCTTCGTCATCACCGAAGAGGTGGCACGCGACCGCGCGGTGATGTACCAGTACCTGGCAGGCTGTGCGTACCTGGTTATCGGACTGTTCGTTTACTTTCGCCGCGGCAGCGCTCAGAAAGCGACGCATTTCTATGTGCTCTGCCTGGCGTCTTTTGTCTTCCTCTGTTTTCACTACACCGGCCAGCTCAATAATCTCGACAAAGTCATCTACTTAGGCAATTTCGTAGCCGGTCTTTTGGCGCCCACGGTGTTTCTACATTTTTGCCTCACTTTCCCGGAACCGAACGGATGGTTCCAGAAACGCTACAGGCGGGCATTGCTCTATGTTCCCGCCGCGTTGCTCACCCTGGTCTATATCGGCTTTTCTTCCCAGACACTGAAGGCCGCCGTCTCCCCGATTGAGTTGAACTGGATACTGAACCGCATCTGGGTGGTGTTCACGGTAGCGCCGTATCTGCTGGGCGGCCTGGCGGTCAGCCTGGCATACCGCAAGGCGGAAGACCCGATTGTGCGGAAACAGCTCAAGTGGCTGCGAAACGGCACGTTTTGCGCCATATTGCCTTACACCGTGCTGTATGTGCTGCCTTACGCGTTGGGCGCCGTGCCCTCGGGAAACCTCCGCCTGGCGGTGCTCTCGGTGGTACTGCTGCCGTTGAGCCTGGCCTATGCCATTGTTCGCTACCGTTTGATGGACGTGGACATCCTGTTCCGCCGCGGCTACGCGTACACGCTGGCCACCATCTGCGTTCTGGCGGGCTTTTACCTGATCGTATTCACGCTTGGCAGCCTGGCGCACGTTTATTTCAATAACCTGGGCAACACCGCGCCGCTGATCGTGATGCTGATCGGCGCTTTTCTGTTCCAGCCGATCCGCACCTGGATTCAGGAAAAGCTGGACCGCTATTTCTACCGCGACCGTTACGATTACCGCAGCACGCTGGTGGAGTTCGCGCAGGAACTCAGCTCGGAAGCCGATCTGGACACCATGCTGACCAAGGCCGGCGACCGGCTGATCGCGACGCTCTCGGTGAGCCACCTGGCGTTCTTCCTGTGCGAGGAGGGGGTGGTTTCCCCGGCCGGCGAACCGGTCTTCCGGCTGCGCAGCGCGATGGGCGACAACCCGCGGCTGGCCGCCGACCCGGACGGCGATCTGGACCTGAGTTTTCTCAACTGGAAACTGCCGGAGCCGTACCTGTTCTTCGAGCGCACGCACCATCAAATCGACGCCATCTCCACTTCCTGGCCGGCTTCGGTGCGGCGCACCATCGCCGGCCTGGACCTTACGTATTACGTGCCGTGCACCGTGCGCGGGCGCACCATCGCCTACCTGGGCATCAGCCGCACCACCGACGGCGACTACCTCGCCAGCGTGGACATGGAGCTGCTGGCCACGCTGGCCGGATACGTGGGCATCGCCATTGAAAACGCCGGGCTCTACCGCTCGCTGCAACGCAAGGTGGATGAGTACGAGCGGCTGAAGGAATTCAGCGAGAACATCGTGGAATCGATCAACGTGGGAATTCTGGCGGCCGATCTGGACGACCGGGTGGAAAGCTGGAACAGCCAGATCGAGCAGTTGAGCGGCATCCCGCGCGAGCGCGCCGTGGGCCGGCGCCTGGAGGAGCTGTTTCCGGCGGCCCTGTTGGGCGAGTTCGACCGCGTGCGCGAAGAAACCGGCATTCATCACATTTACAAATTCGCGCTGAAGTTGCCGGCCGGCGCCAACGGCAACGGCCACCCGGGTCCAGCGCCGCTGCGCCGGGAAGCCATCTTGAACATCGCCATCGCGCCGCTGGTTTCGAAGGACCAGGAACGGATCGGCCGGCTGGTGATTTTCGACGACGTCACCGACCGCGCCGAGTTGGAACAGCGCCTGGTGCAGGCCGACAAGCTGTCCAGCATCGGGTTGCTGGCCGCCGGCGTGGCCCACGAAGTGAATACGCCGCTGGCGGTGATTTCCACCTACGCGCAGATGCTGGCCAAGCAGGTGGCCGACGACACGCAGAAATCGGTGATCCTCGATAAGATCGCCAAACAAACCTTCCGCGCCAGCGAGATCGTCAATTCGCTGCTCAACTTCTCGCGCACCTCGAGCAGCGCGTTCGGCGAAGTCAAGCTCAACCGGGTGATTCAGGAGACGCTCTCGCTGCTCGAGCATCAACTGCAGAAGACCGGTATCCAGGTACACACCGACTTCGACCCCGAGTTAGGGCCGGTCCACGGCAACGCCGGCAAGTTGCAGCAGGTGTTTCTCAACCTGATCCTCAATGCGCGCGATGCCATGCGCAGCGGCGGGGCGCTGGAGGTGCGCACCTGGCAGGAAGGGGGGCGCGCGCGTATCGAAGTGGCCGACAGCGGAACCGGCATCGCCCCCGAGCATCTGCACCGCGTCTACGACCCGTTCTTCACCACCAAGCCCGCGCGCCAGGGGACCGGCCTGGGGCTGGCGGTGACGTACGGAATCATTCAGGAGCACGGCGGTTCCATCGAGGTTACCAATCGCCCCGGCGGCGGCGCCCAGTTCCGCATCGAATTGCCGCTGGCCAAGAGCGCCGCTGCCCGGCAGCCGGTAAGCGCCGCTTGAAGATGACCGACACTTCATTCAGCCCGGCCGACAGCAAGGGCGACATCCTGGTCGTCGACGACGAAGCGGATATCCGCGAAGGACTCGAGCTGCTGCTCTCGAGCGAAGGGTACAAGGTAACGCTGGCGCAGAACGGCACCGAGGGCATCGAGAGGATGGAGGGGCACCTTTACGATCTGGTGCTGCTCGACCTGATGATGCCGGACCTCTCGGGGATGGACGTGCTGGCCCAAGTCCGCCCGCGCGACCGCGAGACTCCCATCTTCATGATCACCGCCTACGGCTCGGTGGAAGCCGCGGTGGAAGCCCTCAAGCTGGGTGCCAACGACTACTTTTCCAAGCCCTGGGATAACGAAAAGCTGCTGATCGAAATCGGGCGCATGATCGCGCTGCGCCGGCAGGAATACGAAAACACCCACCTCAAAAGGGCCCTCAAGGAACGCTATAGTTTCCCTAACATCATTGGCCGGAGCGAGCGCATGGTGCGCACGCTGGACCTGGTGGCGCAGGTGGCCTCCAGCCGTTCCACGATTCTGATCACCGGCGAGACCGGCACCGGCAAGGAGATCATCGCCAAGGCGATTCACGCCAACTCGACGCGCGCCGACCAGATGTTCGTCGCCGTCAACAGCGGCCAACTGCCGCCGGACTTGCTCGAATCCACCCTCTTCGGCCACACCAAGGGCGCCTTCACCAGCGCCGTGCAATCGAAAAAGGGCTACTTCGAGGTCGCCGACAAGGGCACCATCTTTTTCGACGAGATCGGCACCATCGGCCCGGAGACGCAGATCAAGCTGCTGCGCGTGATCCAGGAAAAGGAGTTCACGCCGCTCGGCTCGACCGTCCCGGTGAAAGTGGACGTGCGCATTCTGGCCGCCACCAACGCCGACCTGCACCAATTGGTCAAGGAAGGCAAATTCCGCGAGGACCTCTACTACCGGCTGAATGTGATCAACATCGCGCTGCCTCCGCTGCGCGACCGCAAGGAAGACATTCCTCTGCTGGCGGATTATTTTTTCACCTATTATTGCCGCGAGAACGGCAAGTATCTGGACCCCGGCGGCCGCTCGGTGCTGCACTTCCAGCCCGAGGCGCTGCAGGTGCTGATGGAGCACGCATGGCCGGGCAACGTGCGCGAACTGGAGAACGTGGTGGAGCGCGCCGTGGTGCTGGCCACCGACACCAGCGTGCCCATCGACGTGCTGCCCGAAGCGCTGCTCGAAGCCAACGGCATCCGCCTGCAGCGCAGCGAAGGCTCGCCGCTGCCGCCCGACGCCACGCTGTTTCAGATCGTCAACGATTTCGAGCGGCGCATCATCGTCGAGCGGCTGGAACAGTCCAACTGGAGCCAGACCGAAGCCGCCGAAGGCCTGCACGTGCCGCTCTCCACGCTCAATCAGAAGATCAAGCGCCTGGACATCAAGATCCGCAAAAAGGGCGAGTAGGCGGGTAGGCGGCGAGACCGCCGGCGCTACGGAACCAAGCGATGGAGATCATTTTCTACGATGGTCACTGCGCCCTGTGTCAATGCGCGGTGAAGTTTGTCTTGAAGCACGACCGCTCGGGAACTGCGTTCCGCTTTGCGCCTTTGCAGGGGGAGACATTCCGCGCGAGAGTTCCAGTTAACCGGCAGGGCGGCGTGCCCGATAGCATGGTGGTGCAACGCGATAATGGTGGCCTGCTGGTGCGGTCGGACGCCTGCATTCACATCCTTCGGCGGCTCGGCGGAGGATGGAGAATGATAGCGGCTCTAGTGGCCGTGATCCCGCGGCCGGTGCGGGATGCGTTCTACGAGCTCATAGCGCGCATTCGCTACCGCGTTTTCGGGCGGCGCGACGATCTGTGCCCGGTTGTCGCGGCGGAGCTGCGCGGGCGATTTGGTCCGTGATTGAGATGGGGAGTTTCCACATTTTCGTGAGAGGTCCGGCGAGCGCCCGGTAACCCCGGCGGCGCTGCGTTTTCCCCGCCTGATGCGTTCTAATGAAAGATGCAGCCTTCAAACAGCGGCGGGGGAGCGGGCGGTGGGCATGGCGCCTGGCTTTACCCGATGGTTCTGCTGGCGGCCGCCGCGGTCTATTGCGGCACCATGATTTCGCCGCCCTCGTTGATGGACGACGTGGACGCGGTGCAGGCGCAGATCGCGCGCAACATGGTGCGGTCGGGCGACTGGGTGACGGCGCGGCTGGACGGCATCCCCTACCTGGAAAAAGCGCCGCTGATTTACTGGCTGATCGGCGGCTGCTTCAAACTCTTCGGCGCCTACGATTGGGTGGCGCGGATTCCGGTGGCGCTGTCCGCGGTGCTGCTCTGCTGGATCACCGCGGCCTTCGGCGGGTGGGCGTTCGGGCGCCGGGCCGGAACCCTGGCCGGCGTGGCGATGGCCACTTCGGCGGGCCTTTTCCTGTTCACCCGCATCCTGATTCCGGACGTGATGCTGACCGCCGCCACCGCGCTCGCCATGTGGGCGTTTCTGCGCGCCCTGGACGACCGGGAGCCGCATCCGCGCCTGTGGGCGATGGCGCTGGCCGCCAGCCTGGGCGTGGGGCTGCTGCTCAAGAGCACGGTGGGAGTGCTGTTTCCGGTGGCGGCGGCTCTGATCTACCTGGGCCTGAGCGGACAATTGTTTTCGCGCGCGGTGTGGAAGCGGCTGCACCCGTTCTCCGGCGCCGCGGTGGCGCTGGTCATTGCCGCCCCATGGCACGTGCTGGCGACGCTGCGCAATCCACCGTATTTCGATTTCACGCTGCGCAGTCTTCCCGGCCAATACCACGGTTTCCTGTGGTTTTATTTCATGAATGAGCAGGTGCTGCGTTTCCTGAACCTGCGCTACCCGCGCGATTACGATACGGTGCCGCTCGTATACTTCTGGCTATTTCATCTGCTCTGGCTGTTTCCCTGGAGCGTCTACTTTCCGGCGGTGGCGAAGCTGCGGTTCCGGCCGGTGGATCGCGCCGGGCGGGCGCGCCTGCTGGCGCTCTGCTGGACCGGCTTCGTGCTGGTCTTTTTCAGTTTCTCGACCACCCAGGAGTATTACTCGATGCCGTGCTATCCGGCGCTGGCCTTACTGCTGGGCGCGGCGATGGCCGATGGCGGCGCGTGGATCGGACGGGGAACGCGGGTGCTCCAGGCGCTGGCCGGAGCGGCGGGCGCGGTGGCGCTGGCGCTGGCCTGGCTGGTGCGGAATACGGCCGCGCCGGGCGATATCTCGATGGCGCTGTCGCAGCATCCCGGCGCTTACAAATTGTCGCTCGGCCACATGGAAGACCTCACGCTTTCTTCGTTGGCCTATCTGCGGCTGCCGCTGGTGCTGGCGGGCCTGGCTTTTCTGCTGGGCGCATTTCTCGCCCCCGCGCTCGGGCGCGTCCGACGGATCGGTAAAGACACGGCTGCATTTCTCGCGGCCGCGCTGATGATGATTGTGTTTCTTCATGCGGCGCGGCTGGCGATGGTGGCTTTCGATCCCTATCTGTCGTCACGCCCGCTGGCCGACGCGTTGTTGCGCGCGCCCGAGGGCACGCTGGTGGTGGAAGGCCACGACTACCCATTCTCTTCGGTGATCTTCTACGCCGACCGGTCCGCACTGCTGTTGAACGGACGCCGCCAGAACCTGGTGTACGGTTCTTACGCCCCGGGCGCGCCCGACGTTTTCCTTGACGATGCCGGCTGGAAGGCCCTCTGGCTTACGGCCAAGCGCTGCTACCTGGTGACCAAGGAAGCGCAGCGCCCGCGCCTGGAGCGCCTGGTGGGGCCGGCCGCCTTGCACGTGGTTCTCTCGAGCGGCGGCAAACTGCTGCTGTCGAACCAGGCTGAAGGGGGCTGAAGGGGAGCCCGTGCCTACCGGGAGGTAGGCACGACGCATTGACAGACGGCAAAAAGCGATCGTGTGTCCTACCTGGTCATGTTTTCCTTGACAGGGACTAGTTTTTGATGCAAACTGGTTCTTATGAAGGACGATACTGCGATGCTGGCAGCTTCTCCAGGGCGGCGAGCTGCCTCCTATTGGTTTGTCGATGGCCTGCCGGACATTGTGCTCGGGGTGACGTTGCTCCTCTTCGGCGGATTGGGGCTCTGGTGGCGCATTTATGCCCGCAGTCCTGCGCCGCAGTTCGATTTCTTTTTTTTAGCGGCCGGCTTGCTCCTTCTCTTTTGGAAGGGCCGCGAGATCCTGGATTTTTTGAAATCGCACCTGACCTATCCGCGCACCGGCTACGTGCAGCCGCCGGAGGAACTTCCGGAAACGCTCGCAGGACGCCCCGACACCCTGATCACGCTTTCCTTGCGGCCCGCACCTCCGCCGGACGAAAACGTGACCCACTTCAACACGCGGACGGTGACAGTGATTCTCTGGTGGTGTTTCCTTCTCTCCGGCCTGAACCCCTGGCGGCGTTGGTACATGGCATTGGCGATGCCCGCGCTCGCCGTCACTCTGTATGCGTTGAACCGGAAATCGGAGCGTCCCTTCCGATGGTGGTCCGCGCTGATTCTGGCGCTCACCGGGCTGACGCCGCTGTGGCTGGACGTTCCAGCGCGGCTGCAGTCGCCGCTGCCGCTCTTGCTAACCGGCTTGTGGCTGCTGGCGCAGGGGGCGTTCACGCTGGTCCACTACCTGCGCGCGAACCCCTATCCACGCGTGACGGCAGGCGTGCGGGCGTGAGCCAGCGAATGCAGGAAATCTCGCAACTGGATCGTCTGATCCACGAACCGGCCCGGCTCGCGATCATGCTGATCCTCGGCGGCACCGGCGAAGCGGACTTCCTCTACCTGCAGCGGGAAGGTGGATTCACGCAAGGGAACTTATCGGGACATCTGGCGAAACTGGAGGAGGCCGGGTATGTCGCGATCGAGAAAACGTTCAAGGGCAAAGTGCCGCTGACGGTGTGCAGTCTCACGGGCAAGGGGAAGGCCGCTTTTTCCGAATACTCGAATCGCATGCTGGGAGTCTTGCGGCCGGGCGGCTCATCCGGCCACAGAACGCGGTGAGCGGCGTCCTCTTTCGATCCGGCCAACGTCTACCAGCCACCTCCCAATAGCCCTTGCAATGTGGGTTGGGAATGTCACGGCGCGGCGACGCGGTCCAGCGTGGCCTGATCCACACCGACGGCCACATTGACAACCCCATCTTAACCGGCGTATATTTGCTAACATACTGATCTCTCAACGGTTGCGGTAGTCGGCCCATGGTCTCGTTCGATCGTGTTTCGGGGGAACGCGTAGCGCAGGCGCTTTCACGTATTTTGGTCTCCCCGCAGAGGCGTCATCCCCGGCAACTACCAGCGAATCAAACAAGGGCGGAGTACTAATGGCTGACGAGCAGAATGACGCGCAACTGGACCAGGCCGCGCCGGACAGCTACGAAGAACTGCTGGACGACTACAGCCATTTCGCGCCGCCCGCGGCCGACGAAGTTCTGCAGGGAACCGTACTCAGCCTGACCGCCAAAGACGTCATCGTCGATTTCGGATACAAGTCCGAAGGGATTGTTCCGCTGGAGCAGTTTCAGGGTCCCGGCGGCGAAATCACGGTGCGGCCCGGCGACGTGGTGGACGTGATGATCGACCACGGCGAGCAGATGGAAGGATACGTTCTGCTCTCCCACTCGCGGGCCGCCCGGCTGCGCGTTTGGGACAACCTGGAAAAGGCCTACCAGGAGCAGCTCGTGGTCTCCGGCCGCGTGCTGGGCCGGGTGAAAGGCGGGCTGGCGGTGGACGTGGGCGTCAAGGCGTTCATGCCGGGCTCGCAGGCCGATCCGCGCCCGGTGCGCAACCTGGACGCTCTAGCCGGCCAGGATGTGCCGGTCAAGATCGTCAAACTGAACCGGCGCCGCGGCAACGTAGTGGTTTCGCGCAAGCTTGCCGTGGAAGAAGAAATCCACGAGCGCAAGAGCGCCACGCTGGACCATATCCAGGAAGGATCGGTGATCACCGGGGTGGTCAAGAACCTGGCCGAATACGGAGCGTTCATCGACCTGGGCGGGATTGACGGCCTGCTCCACGTGACCGATGTTTCCTGGGGGCGCATCGCTCACCCCTCCGAAGTGCTGCACGTCGGCGACGAGATCGCGGTCAAGGTGCTCAAGTTCGACCGCGCCAAGGAACGGGTATCGCTGGGCCTGAAGCAATTGGAGCCCGACCCTTGGGAGTCGGTGGCCGAACGCTACCCGGTCGACAGCCGCGTGCTGGGCCGGGTGGTGAACGTCACCGACTACGGCGCTTTTGTCGAGCTGGAGCCCGGCATCGAGGGCCTGATCCACATCAGCGAAATGACCTGGTCGCGGCGCATGAAACATCCGTCGAAGGTGGTCAAGCCCAACGACCAGGTGGAAGCCGTGGTGCTCGAGGTGCATTCCAAGGAACGGCGCATTTCGCTCGGTCTCAAGCAGCTCGAGCCCAACCCGTGGACCACCATCGACACGCGCTACAGCGTCGGCTCGGTGGTGGAGGGACGGGTGCGAAACATGACCGATTTCGGCGCTTTCATCGAAATCGAGGAGGGCATCGACGGCCTGGTGCATGTCTCGGATCTCTCCTGGACCAAGCGCGTCAAGCATCCTTCCGAGGTGTTGAAGAAGGGGCAGACCGTGCAGGCGGTGATTCTGGCTATCGATTCCGGGGCGCACCGCCTCTCGCTGGGCGTCAAGCAATTGCAGCCGGATGCCTGGGAGAGCTTCTTCCAGACCCACCAGGTGCGCGACACGGTGCACGGCAAGGTGTGCCGCCTGGCCAGCTTCGGCGCTTTTGTCGAATTGGCCGAAGGCGTGGAAGGGTTGTGCCACTTTTCCGAGGTGCCGGGTTACTTGGGCAAGCGCGGCGGCGAGTTGCCGCTGGCGGTGGGCCAGGAGTCCGATTTCAAGATCGTCAAAATGAGCGAGGTCGATAAGAAGATCGGTCTCAGTTTGCGGGCCGCGGCGGACGACGAAGAGAAGACCCGGTTGGTGGATTATCAGCGGAACGCCGCGGCTGCGACCACCACCATCGAGGAGGCGATGAGTCTTAAAGAGCCTGAACCGAAGTAAACAGAACCTAAGTAAACTTGCAAATGGACATGGAATCAAGAGATACTGCGGTTTCGTAAACGATTGAGACTCTGGAGAATGGGATGACGAAAGCCGATCTGATTGAAGAGGTCTCCCGCGTAGTGGAAATGACGCGCAAGGAGTCCGAGGTCATCGTGGAGGCCATTTTCGACAGCATTGTACGCTCCCTGCGCACCGGGGACAAGATCGAGATTCGCGGCTTCGGCAGCTTTCGCACTCGCCAGCGGCAGCCGCGCGTCGGCCGCAATCCGAAGACCGGGGCGCGGGTGGAAGTGCCGGCCAAGAAAATCCCCTACTTTAAGCCGAGCAAGGAGCTGAAGGACGTAGTCAACCTGTCGGCGACTCCGGTCGCGCCGGCGCCGGCGCCGGCCGAAGGCGCGGGGCCCGCGCCGCAACCGGTGCCGAACCCGTAGGCTCGCGCGCGGCACCCCAATGGACTATCTGTGGACTCCCTGGCGCTACCACTACATCACGGCCGCGCCGGGGGAGCCCGGTGTGTGCGTCTTCTGCCGGGCCGCCGCCGCGGATGACCGGCAGGCGCTGGTGGTCCACCGCGCCGCGCACAATTTCGTTATCCTCAACCGGTTCCCCTACACCAGCGGCCATGTGATGGTGGTGCCCTTCGCGCACATCGCCACCATCGAAGACCTGCCCGAGCCGGCGCTGGCCGAGATGATCGGCCTGGCGCGCGACGCGGTGAAGCACCTGCGCGTCCTCTATCGCCCCGATGGATGGAACCTCGGCATGAACCTGGGCCAGAGCGCCGGCGCCGGCATTGCCGCCCACGCGCACATGCACGTCCTGCCGCGTTGGACCGGCGACACCAGCTTCATCACCACCACCGGCGAGACCCGCGTGGTTCCCGAGGCGCTCGAAACTACCTGGGAGAAGCTGGCGGGGGCTTTCAAGGCGGGTTAGCGGGCGTTGCACCTAAGCTCACCTAAGCTGGCGGGGTTCCCAGAACGCCGTGTCACGAGATCTATCCGCATTGCTGGATGAATGGGCTGTTGTCGCCAAGAATCGGTCGCCGAGTTGGATCTCGCGATTGCTGGCCGGTTCCGCTCATAGGCGTGAAGCCGTTGCATCGGACCATAAAAGCGAAACTCGCGCGGCGCGCGCCCGGCTGGATCTTCGTCTGCATCGCCACCCGCGAGTTCCGCACGGCCGTTGCCCGCGGCCGGCAGCTTATGGATGCCTGCTGCGGAGCTTTCCGCCGGTTGCGTGGGACCAGTTCTTGCGGAGGTATCGGGCCGTGCGTGCGGCAGCCCCGTTGGTTCAAGCAGGCCCTTGATGATCTAGGATGAAGGTGCAAGACTGCGCCCTATGCCTGGCTTGAACCAACCTCTGCTGATCAACATTCTGGGTCACGCTGGCGGCGCGCTGATCTTCGCGATTTTTCTGGTTTTGCTTTACAGCGGGCGCGGTTGGTCCGGTTCGCGCGGGCGGTACCTGCCGGGCCTGGCGGCAGCACTGTCGCTGCTTTGGAACCTGGGATCGCTGGTCGTGCTGACCTGGCCGGGCCTGCCCGCTGCCTTGCAAGGTGTCCTGGTGGCCTGCAGCTTTTCCACGCTCACAATGCTTCCGGCGGTCTTACTGCATATCTCGCTGGGCGAGCGAAACCGCGGCCTGATAATCGCCGGCTATGTGCTCGGTACGATCGCTTCGGCCATGCATTTCGTCGAGATACGAGGCAACGCCGCAGACTGGCACGAAGCCGCGCTACTGGTCACCACCATCGGTTTCCTGCTGCTTACCGGCCTGGCCGCCGCCAGCGCGGCATACCGCCAGCGCCCGGGCGGAATCCGAATCCTGGCTGCTATGTGCCTGGCCTTATTTGCCATGTCGTTCGTCCACTTCGGCGTAGGTCACGCCAACCAGGCTTGGGCCAGCGAACTGGTGGTGCATCACGCCGGCATTCCGCTGGCCCTGTTTCTGTTGTTGCAGGACTATCGCTTCGTTCTGCTGGACGCCTTCATCCGTTTCCTCGCCAACGCACTGCTCGCCGCCGTTCTCACGCTGTTGGTGACCGCCGCCGCCTTCCGCCTGCTGCTGGTGGAACGGATTGCCGATCCGCTGCACGAAGCGGCGCTGCTGATCAGCGTCTGCCTGTTCCTGGTGTTCTTTGCCTGGCTGCGCAACCGACTGCAGGCGTGGCTCACGGGGGTGGTGTTCCGGCAAAGCGGGGTGGCCGGCCTGGCCGGCCGCATCAAGGATTGCCCTCCTTTCACCGAGGAAGACCCGCTCCTCGAATGGTCCGCTTCCGCCATGGCCGACGCCGTGCGAACGCCCCAACACGCGATCGCGGGTGGAGCGGAGATCGCAGGCGCGGAAAACCTGCACGCCCCGGCACCGGTCAGCGCCATCGCCGACGCGGCATCGCTGCGCCGGTGGGATTGGGCGGAAACGGTGGTACCGGTGCGGCTCGGCGCGGGCAGTTGCAGGCTCATCCTGCTCGGCCGTCGCGAGGGCGGACGGCGCTACCTGAGTGAAGACCTCGACATGCTGGCGCGTGCTGCCACGGAAATCTCCGAGAAAGTGGAGTCGCTGCGCCGCCGGGAAATGGAGCGGCTGGTCTCACAGGGCGAGTTGCGCGCCCTGCAATCGCAAATCAATCCACATTTTCTGTTCAACGCCCTCAACGCCGTATACGGCACCATACCGCGCGAAGCCGCACAAGCCCGCCGCATGGTGCTCAACCTGGCGGAGATTTTTCGCTATTTCCTGCAATCGGAGAAGACCTTCGTGCCGCTGGCGCAGGAAATGCAAATCGTGCGTGCTTATCTGGAGGTGGAGCAGGCGCGTCTGGGCAGCCGGCTTAGAGTGGAGATCGACGTGGACGAGGCTCTTCTCGACATTCCCATCCCAGCGCTATCGGTCGAGCCGCTGGTGGAGAACGCGATCCGGCACGGCATAGCCCCCAGCGCCGAGCCTGGCTACGTTCGCATCCGCGGCGAAATCGAGGGAGGGCAGGTGCGCATCCTGGTTGAAAACAGCTCCTCCGGTGGCGCCGCCGGCAGTCCGGGGACGGGAGTGGGACTCGACAATTTGCGGCGCAGGCTCGAAATCTGCTACGGCTCCGCCGCCAGCCTGCGTCTTGCCGTCGACTGCAGCACCGCTGCCGCCGAGCTTTCCATCCCCGCCACCAGAACCCCGGTCTCGCGTTGATGCCACGCGCTTTGCTCCGTCCACCCGTATTCTCAGCCCGCTTGCCACATCTTCCTGCCCGATCATGCAAAAATTGTTCGTTAAGTGATTTCTTCGTCCTAGAATCATCTGAGCCCCGGCTCCGTGCGATGCCATTGAAAACGCTAATCGTCGACGACGAGCCCATCGCCCGCCAAGTGCTGCGCGAGGAACTGGAATTGATCCCTGGCGTGGAAGTGATGGGTGAAGCCGACAACGGCGCAAAAGCGCTTGACCAAATCGCCAGACACCGGCCCGACCTCGTGCTGCTCGACCTTCAGATGCCTGCCATGAGCGGATTTGAAGTGGTGAGCGGCATCCGGCGCGGGTCCCACATGCCTGTGATCGTCATTGTAACCGCCTATGACAGTTACGCTGTGAAGGCGTTTGAGGCGGGGGCCATCGACTACCTGCTCAAGCCCGTGGGGCAGGAGCGATTGCGGCAAGCCGTCGAGCGGGCCAGCCGCGTCAGTGGGCGACAGGCGGTGGAGCGGTTGGCGCAGCTTCAGGAGGTTGCGGCGCCTGCGTCGGGGCCTCGCCCGCGGAAGATCGTCGGCAAGGTCGGCGAAGAGTATTTTCTCCTCGATGCCGCTGAGATCGTCGCATTTCAGGCCGAAGGCGACCTGGTGTGGATCTTCACAGCCCGGAAGAAATACTTCGCCACACAGACGCTAAAGGTGATCGAGCAGCGGTTGGGGCACGGCAACTTCGAACGCATCCACCGCAACGCGCTGATTAACGTGGATCACGTCCGCAAGATGAGCGCACTCAGCAGCCAGCGCTGGCTGATCACGCTGAGCAACGATCAGGAGTTCATCGCCAGCAAACGCCGCGCCCACCGTGTGCGCCAACTCTTGGGCGGGTGACGCTTCGGCTGCGGTGTGACGCGCACTCCGGGGACAGTTCACCGGCCGTTGGCAGGCGAATGACCCACTGAGCGTGCGGGCTTCCCTCATGCAGTCCGTTCATCGAAGAAAGCATCCCGTATGTCCTTCTCGGCGGCCCGCCGATCGGATTGTACTAGGGTTCGCCAGTTCTCGCGCGGACAATGCTAGGAGGGGAAAACAAAAAACATGACGGGATTTGCGCGCACCGTACTCGTGTTACTTGCACTGGGACTTGGATTCAGCCTTTTGAGTTATGCGCAGTCGAGCAGTAGTAGTTCGGGTACCATTCGCGGTTCGGTTCTCGACCCGAGTGGCGCGGCGGTCAAGGGCGCGGTGGTGGAGATTCAAAACCCGGTTTCCCAGCTCAGCCGCAGCGCCGCAACCGACGCCCAGGGGAGTTTTGCATTCGCCAACGTCCCGTTCAACAACTATCACTTGTCCGCCAGCGCATCCGGCTTCCAGATCGGCGTCCAGGACGTCAACGTTCGGACATCGGTCCCGGTCGAGCTGAAGATCAACCTGCAGCTCGGCGAGTCGAAAGTGACCGTGGATGTGGAAGGTTCTCAGGACCTACTGGAAACCGTCCCGACCACGCACACCGATATCGACCGCGCGCTGTTTGACAGGTTGCCGCTCGACAGCCAATCCTCATCGCTCAGCTCGCTGGTGACGGCCAGCGTTCCCGGCGTCGCCGCCGATTCCGACGGTCTGTTTCACGGACTCGGCGATCACGCCTCCAACTCATTTTCGGTGGACGACCAGCCGATTACCGACCAGCAGAGCAAGGTCTTCTCGAATCAGATCCCGCTCGATTCGGTGGCGTCGATGGAAGTGATCGAAGGCGCACCGCCGGCCGAATACGGGGACAAAACCAGCCTGGTGATCGTGGTGACGACGCGCTCCGGGTTGGGCGTCACCCAACCGCATGGCGAAATCGACGCCACTTACGGCAGTTTCGGCACCGGCGGCGGCAGCTTCAACCTCGCCTACGGCGGCAACTGGTGGGGCAACTTTATCGCCGCCAGCGGACTCCAGAGCGGCCGCTTTCTGGATGGACCGGAACTAGCCGTCATGCACGATCGCGGCAATGAAGAGAATTTTTTCGATCGAGTCGACGTCAAGCCTTCGCAGGCGGACAGTATCAACGTGAACTTCGGCTTCACCCGGTCGTGGTTCCAGACGCCGAATTCGTTCGACGCCCAGAACGCGACTGCGTGGTCCGGGCTGGTGGCGGATAACGGAGGGCTTGGACCGAACGGCGTGCCGGTGGGCTCGACCGACCAGCGTTCCCAGATCCGCACGTTTAACGTGGCGCCGGCCTGGACGCGCCTGCTCAACCCGCACACCGTATTCACGCTCGGCGGCTTCGTGCGGCAGGATCAATACAACTATTACCCGAGCGGAAATCCCTTCGCGGACCTGATCCCGGATCTGCAGTCCGAGACCATCGGCCAGAATCGCCGGCTGACCAATCTTGGCGCGCGCACCAGTGTGTCCTACGTCAGGGGCGTGCACAACATCAAGGCGGGCGTGACGTATCAGGACACCATCATCACGGAGAAAGACGCTCTCGGGCTGGTCGATCCTGGCACAAACGCGGTTTGCCTGAATGCCGACGGTAGCCCGAATACGCTGGCGTCGATCACCGATCCAACGCAGTGCACGGGCGCCCTGCAGCCCAATCCCGCATTCAACCCTCTGCTCGGCTGCTACGATCTCACACGGACAGGGCCTCTGCCGGCCTCCGACGGCTGCCCGAACTCCACGAGCGGCTTGTATCACTATTACGGCCATGCCGACATTCGCGAGGTGGGCATGTTTATACAGGACAGCATCACGATTAAGAACTGGTCGTTCAACGTGGGGTTCCGCGAGGATATTTACCGCGGCATCACCAGCGCCAGCCAGCCGGAGCCGCGTCTGGGGATTGCCTACAATATTAAGCCGACCGGAACCGTGCTGCGGATTTCCTATGCCCGCTCGCTCGAAACGCCTTTCAACGAGAATCTGGTCCTCTCCAGTCTGGGCTGCAACGATCCGGTGATCAACGCCATCATGTCGGTGACGGGACCTTGCGAAACCGCTCCGCTCGGTCCAGGCTGGCGCAACGAGTTCCACGCCGGCTTGCAGCAGGCATTTGGAAAATACCTGGTGATAGACGGCGAATACATCTGGAAGTACACTCACAAAGCTTACGACTTCAGCGTGCTGGGGGCCTCGCCGATCACCTTTCCCATCGAGTGGGACCGCTCCAAGATTCCCGGCTATGCGGTTCGCGCCAGCATGCCCAATTACCACGGGCTGACCGCGTACGTGGTCTTCTCCCACGTGGCGGCGCGCTTCTTCACACCGCAGATCAGCGGCATCGGCGCCACGCCTGGCGGCGCCACGGTGTTCCGCATCGACCACGACGAGAACTTCAATCAGACCACGCACGTGCAATACCAGCCCTGGAAGAAGGGCCCGTGGCTGGGCTTCAACTGGCGGTATGACAGCGGCCTGGTCGCGGGGCCAGTGCCGTGCGCGGGCGGCAACTGCGCGAATGGGCCGGACGGGACCGACTCGGTGGTGGACGTTTCCAACTTGACGCCGGACCAACAGTTCCAGGCGGGACTCTATTGCGGCGGCGTGCACGCCACCGCGACCACACCAATCAGCCCCACCGGCCTTTGCCTCGCGTCACAGTATGGTTCCACGCTGCTCAAGATACCGGCGGCCGGCACGGAGAATGACGACCTGAACCCGCCGCGCGTCGCGCCGCGCAATCTGTTCGACGTTGCGGTGGGCCACGACAACCTCTTCGGCGGCGACAAATACAAGTGGAGCGCCCGTTTGACGGTGGTCAATCTAACCGACAAAGAAGCCCTGTACAACTTCCTGTCGACTTTCAGCGGCACGCACTACGTCACTCCGCGCGCGATCACGGCAACGCTGGGTTTTCACTTTTAGACATGGGGCACGAGTGTCCAGGCGCAAGCGTGCGGCGCCGCACAACGCCAATTCGGAGCGGCGACCGCCCGGCGATGCGAGCGCATCCGAGTTCTCTTAGCAGGCCGCGCTTTCCGGGCGACTTCTGTATACTTCCGCCTTACGCATCATTTCCAGGGATACATCCTGATATGTCCTGCTCCACCCAGTCGCGCTGCCACTGATGCCAAGCGCAAGGGTTTGGACGCGACCGGTGTATTGCGGGATTGATCCTGCCGATGGGGCTTGCAGCCTCAAGCTTCCCAGATGGCGGCGACACCAGCTTCATCACCACCACCGGCGAGACCCGCGTGGTTCCCGAGGCGCTCGAAACCACCTGGGAAAAGCTGGCCGGGGCTTTCAAGGCGGTTAGCGGGCTACCTCAAAAGTCCAGCCGTGCCTGGAGCGCGATCATGCGAGGCGAGCTGTCCCCACCTAACCCGACGCCCAATAGTCCTGTCGGAGGCGAAGTCGGATAGCTAAGCGCTCCGAATCCGGTCTGTGTGGACGGCTTGCCCGGAATACCTGCATATCCCAAGACCGGCAGACCGAAATTCGGGTGGTTGAAGACGTTGAAGAACTGGCCGTCGACGCGCAACTTCAACTTCTCGCTCAACTGGAACCACTTCGTCAGGTACAGGTCGCTCCAGACGAAATCGGGTCCGCGCAACGCGTTCCGTCCGAGATTGCCGAACTGGCAGTTCGTCGGGCTGTTGCCACCGGCACAGGCGCCGGTGCTCGGATCGACAGTCGAAACGAACGCATCCGGGTTCAGCCACTGAATCGTACCGGGCTGAGTGACGCCGGGAATCGGATTGTGTTCGTACACCGGTACGCCGGGAACCACGCTGGCATACTGCGGGCCGCTGCCCTGCACAATGCCGTTTCCGTTGGCGGAATAGGCCGCGCTCAACACCGAGAAAGGCAAGCCACTATGCCAAAACGCGGTTCCGGACACCTGCCATCCGTTTAGCGCTCCGCCCAGCACGTGATTCCGGAAATTGACCGGCAACTGATAAACGTACTGCGCCGTGAAGTTCTGCCGCACGTCGTAATCGCAGGGGCCGTATTGGCGGCCCAGTTCACCCGGCAGCGGTGAGAGAACGGCCCCGGCGGCGAATGGCAGGAATCCGCCGTTTGAGACCGTGTCCATGCAACGGCTCCACGTGTAGTTGGCCTGGATCTGAAAGCCGTGCCCGAGCCGCTTCTCGGCCGTCAACTGGAGTCCGTTGTAATGGCTGTTTGCTCCTGTGTTCAATTGCGTGACCGGCCCGAAGCGGGGATCGATGGGTTTGGCGTAAGGGAACGGCGCAAAGCAGCCCTCGCAGACGGTTTGATAACCGTTCACTTGCGTCTCATAGGGCTGGTTGACCGCGCGAGTGCCTACATACTGAGCTCGTAGATTGAGTGTGTTGTCGACCTGATGTTCCAGGGCCAAGCTCCACTGCATGAAGTAAGGCGCATGGAGCTTGCCATCCGGAACCGCGGTAAACGAAATTGGCGGAAGGCAAGAGCTCGGATTCGCCAGACCCGAGGTACAGGAAAGCTCGCCCTGAGCGAAGCCGGAGCTGAATTGCTGATTCGCCGCCGAAGTCGCATCGATAGCGCTGTTCGGTACGCCAGGCGCAATGGCCGTTCCGCCCGCTGTGCCCAGCAGGCCGCCCTGGAATGTCTTCGAGTAGGGAGGATTGGTTCCCACGGTATCGACGACGCTGCCCGGTAAGATGTCGCTGAACAGGCCGAATCCGGTGCGCAGCACCGTCTGCGGCGCGATCTGCCACGCGATGGCGGTTCTGGGCTGCAGGATCGCCGCTGGTGTAGCGGCGAAAATGGTCCCCTGGTGCGTCTGAATGGCCTGGCTCAGCGGCTGATTCACATTGTGGGAAATGGAGTCGAACGACCCGGCGAGGCGGGCCACGGCGTCATGTGGATTCAGCGGATTTGAATTGTACGTATCGCGTACGCCGAAGGTCCAGGTCAACTTGCGCGAAACCTTCCAGGTGTCCTGCGCATAAAAGTCCAGGTTGAGGAAGTTGTAGGGCTGCGAACGGGCGAGCGGGAAGGTTTCCGAAGCGGTCGAAGCGACACCGTAGATGAATTGCGGCAGGGTTGTGTAGGTGACCAGCGGCACTACGCCTTCACCGAAATCATAATCATTCAACCGAAAGATCCTGCTGTTAGTTCCAAACCGGAGTTCGTGCGCGCCGAGCGTCCAGGCGAGATTGTCATTCATGAAGAAGCGCGCGGCCCGCCGCCCCTGTACCCACGTATTGTCGAGCCCTCCGAGCGTAGTGAACGGCGCATTGGCACCGCTGCCCTGGAGGACGATTGGAAACGCCGCCAGCGTCTTTTGAAAATCGGCTGGCCCGAACAGGCTTTCATACCACGAGAACGCCGGGTTGAAGTAATTCACCAGATGCCCCGACCACATATGCGTCTCGCCCGCTGCGAACGAATACAGAGGCTGGGGAGAAACCGCGTTGAACAGCGGATTGATGGGATCGGTGTAGGCGGCCTGAAGTCCGGTGTCGGACTGAAATCGGAACCAGGCGACGTTCTTGGGGTCAATGTTGTAGTCGACACGCGCCGTTTGTACCTGCTCGCCATCGTCGCTCGAATGCGAAATGCTCTGGCGGTTGGCGCACCCATCGCCATCCGGCGGATACCCGCCGGCGGCGGTTCCAGCGCTGCTCAAGGGGCAACCCAAAACCGGCAGCGGAATGCCCGCCGCATTCCCGTACAGGGAAAAAAGCTTCTGGTAAAACGGCACCAGTTGCGGCGCCGGCTGATAAATCGATCCGGTCACCGAGTCCACTCCGCCGCGCGGCAATTGCTGCAGGACATAGTTCTGAAACGCCGGCGTTGGCACTGTAGTGGCAGTAACGATCGGGAGCGCAATCCGGACCCACTCGGAATCGAAAAAGAAGAACAGCTTGTCGCGCCGGATCGGGCCTCCGAGACTGCCCCCGAAGTGGTTCACCGTGGAACGCGGCTTGTGGTTGTCCGGCGTCGAGTTCGTAAAGAAGTCAGCCGCACTGAACTTCGAGCCGTCCCACAGTTCATACAGATTTCCGTGCATCTGATTTGTTCCGGACTTGGTGACGTAATTGACTTGCGACGCTCCATAGCGCCCTTGATCCACCGCATAGGAGACCGTGTTCACGGTCACCTCCGCGATCGAATTCAAGCCCAGCACCAGGTTGGTCGAAAGGCCACTGTTCAGGTTTGTCAGCGGGTCGTTCGTCTCCAGGCCATCGACTATATAGCCGTTTGACAGGGACGGGAGGCCATTGAACTCCACGTTTCCATAACCGTTCGTGCCGCCGACGAAATCGTTGCCGCTGCCCGCGGTGTTGATCAGAGCGCCGGCGGCGAACTGCAGCGGATATGTCATGTCGCCGCCCGGGTTCGGCAGGTTTTCCATGGATCGCGCGGTCAGCGTCGTTGTAGTATTCGGATTTTCCGGGTTAATCAACGGCGCCTGCTCCCGCACCACAATGCTCTCGGTCGAGGATGCGATGTTCAGCCTGAAATCGACCGTCTGCTTTTGCCCCAGTTCGGCGATGACGGAGCTGTTCTGCTGGGTTTGAAAACGGTCCACTTCGACTTTCACCGCATACGCGCCAGGCTTGAGTTGCGGGAAGCCGAACCGCCCCGCGCCGTCGGTTTTCTCGGATCGCTTCAGCCCATTCTCCGTGCTGGTGATGGTCACTATCGCGCCGGAGATCGCCGCGCCCGTCTGATCGGTGACCGACCCGACGATCGCGCTGGTCGTCTCGCCTTGAGCCAGCGCCGGAACCTGCATTGGCAGAGCGGAGAGCAAGAACGCCAGGGATGGCCCCAGGAGGATCAATTTGCGCGCCCGTAATTTAGGCATACCTAAATACTATCGCTCTGCCCTTCTTCAAGTCAAACGCCGATGACCAGGGCCATCGATCCGGAATGATTGCGGTCGCGCGGCGACGGGAGTAGTCTAAGATTTAGTGCCACCTAGAGTGCATGGACCGTACAGCACGGAATCGGCCGACGATTACCTGAAAGCGATACTGGAGCTGGGCGGCCCTCAACAGGAACGGGTGACCAGCAACGCCCTTGCTCAGCGTCTTGGCGTCCGTGCCGCTTCCGTCACTGGAATGCTCCAAAAGCTCGCGGCACAGAAGCCACCGTTTGTGAAATACATGAAGCACCACGGCGCGCGTCTGACCGCAACGGGGAAGGTGCGCGCTCTGGAGGTTATTCGCCACCACCGTTTGCTGGAGCGTTTCCTCCATGATTTCCTCGACTACTCGTGGGACGAGGTTCACGACGAGGCGGAACGGCTTGAGCACTTCATCTCGGAGCGGTTTGAAGACCGGATCGCCGCGAAATTGGGAGACCCGGAAACCGATCCGCACGGGCACCCGATCCCCGAGCGAAGCGGTGCGCTACCGATTCGCTCGGAGGTGCTGTTATCGAAATTGGCTTGTGGCGTTCCTGCCGTGATCAGCAGCGTGTCCGACCGCGACCCAGCGGCTTTGCGCGAGATGACACGCCTCGGCTTGAGGCCGGGTGTGGCAATCATGGTGGAGATGGGAACGCGTAACGCCTCTCTGCGGGTCCGCATTGGGGACCGCACGGACTTGGTTCGCTTGAGCCAGAGTCTCGCCTCCGGAATCTCGGTAACCGCCGGGCGGAATCGCCGCCTCCGTTCGCGGAGTGCAGCTATTGGAGCCACACCGTAATCGGAGGCGACGTCGCCACTCCCACCGTCAACTGCACGGCCACCGGGCCGGAGGGGACGAAGCCGCCGGGGATGACGGCGTCGACTTGCAGCAAGCCGGCGAAAGTCGGCGCCTCGCCCGCGTAGAGAAGCTGGGCGGCGATTCCGGCCACGGTGAGTGTCACCGGCAAAACGGGAATCGGATACGGCGCGGCGGCGGGCTGGCCGGCGATGTTGGCGCCATTGGTGAGACCTTCTCCGGTGCCGAAGAAGGTCACTACCGTGCCGCGGGCGGCGGGCGCAGAGGATGAGTTGAGGCTGCCATCCTGATTGAGTGCCGCCGCAAACAGCGCCGGCGCCGCAGCCACCACCGGCAGGTTCAGCACGCCGGCCAACTGGCCCTGATAGAAGACTTCGACGCGCGTGACGCTTTGGCCGGCGATGGAGTACGGCACTTGGGCGTTGACTTGCGAAGCCTGCGCGTAGAACAACGGGGCCGGCACACCGTCAAAGCGGACCTCCGCACCCGCCAGCAGGTTGCCGAGGAGGCCGGCGGCATCGAGCGATCCGGTGACGCCGGAGGGGGGGCCGATGCCGGCGCCGTAGAGGGTGACGATTTCGCCGGGCGATACCGCTCCCTGGCTTTGGCTGGCGGCGTTGACCAGCGCCAGTGCGGCGGCGACCGGGGGCGGCCCCACCAGGACGGTGACGGTGTTTGGCATCAGGCGCCGCACGCGGTTGTTGCCGGTGTCGGCGAAGTAGAGGTCGCCCGCGCCATCGAGCACTATCCCCGAAGGCGAGTTGAGGAGAGCGGCGGACCCCGCTCCGCCATCCCCCGAGAAGCCTGCCGCGCCTTGTCCGGCGATGGTCCGGATGGCGCCATCCGGGGTTACCAGGCGGATGGCGTGATTGCCGGTATCGGCGATAAAGATGTCTCCGCTCGAGTCCACGGCCACGCCGGAGGGCGCGTAGAGCGCGGCGGCGGTGGCTGCGCCGCCATCGCCGGAATAGCCCGCCGCGCCGATGCCGGCCACGGTGCCGATCACGCCGGTCGCCGTGACCTGGCGGATGCGATGGTTAGAAGTATCGGCGATGAACACGTTCCCCGCGCCGTCCAGGGCGCAGGCGGAGGGCTGGTTGAGTTGCGCCATGCGCGCGGATTCGCCATCGCCCGCATCTCCGGGGCTGCCGCTGCCGGCGAAGGTCGCCACCACGCCGAGCGGCGGCGCCACCAGCACGCGATGATTGTCCGTATCGACGATGTAGACCGAACCGTCGCGCCCGGTGCAGACGCCGCGCGGGCTGCGCAGGGGCATCTCGATCGGCGTCAAGCCCTCTGCTCCGGTGCCCGCCGCGCCGGTTCCCGCGAAGGTGGAGATCACTCCGGCCGAAATCTCGCGCACGAGCTGATTGTCGGTGTCGGCCAGCAGGAGGCGGCCCGATGGATCGAAGGCCAGGGCCATCGGTTCATTGAGTTCGGCGTAGGTGGCCGCCAGACCGTCGCCGCTATAGCCCGCCGTACCGTCGCCGGCCAGGGTCTGAATGAGGCCGGTGGCCAGCACGATCCGGACGCGTTCGGTTCCCGTGTCGCCGATGTAGAGGTTGCCGGACGTATCGAGCGCGACGGCGGAAGGATGGTAAAGAATCGCGCTGGTGGCGGGAGTGCCGTCGCCCACCGCGTGCAGATATGCGTCGCCCGCGCAGGTCGCAATGATGCCGCCCGCATACACTGCACGGACGCGAGCGCCGTCGGCGATGAAGACGTCGCCGGCCAGATCGGCGGCCAGGTCGCGCGGCGCCGTAAGCTGGGCGGCGACCGCAGTGCCGCCGTCGCCGGAGTACCCCGGCACGCCGGTGCCGGCGAAATTCGCCCAAACTCCGGCGGCGGTGTAGGAGCGTACCAGGCCGCTAGCATCAGCCACGTAGATGGTGAGAGCCTGATCGACCGTGACGGCAGTCGGCGAAGCCAGCGCGGTGGAAGAACTCGCACACGGCGCGGAGTTCGCCGCGCAACCGCCCAGAACCGTGGACATGACGCCGCCGGGCAGGACTTTGCGGACGCGGTTGTTGCCGGAATCGGCGATCAGCAGCGCGCCGGTGCGGTCCACGGCCAGGCCGGCCGGAAAGTCGATCTGAGCCGCGATGGCGGGGCCACCATCGCCGCCGAGGCCGGCGATACCGGTTCCGGCCACGGTGGCGATGATGCCGGCGGGTGTGACCTTGCGCACGCGGTGGCCTTCGAACTCGGCGATGTAGACGTTGGCGGCCGCATCGACGGCCACATTGCGCGGCGCGCAGAGCTGGGTCGCGGTGGCCTGGCCGCCATCGCCCGAGTAGCCCTCCACCCCGGTGCCGGCGTAAGTGGCGATGGTCCCATCGGGGCTCACCCTGCGCACGCGATTGTTGCCCAGGTCGGCGATATACAGGTACCCGGCGGCGTCTACCGCCAGGCCGTAGGGAAGGTTGAGTTGGGCCGCGGTAGCTGGGCCGCCATCGCCGCTGAAGCCGGCCGCGCCGTTGCCCGCGATGGTGGTGATGATTCCGGCGGCGTCCACTTTACGGACGCGATTGTGGTCGGTGTCGGACAGATACAGATTGCCCTTCTCATCCACGGCCACGCCCTGAATGGAGCCGATCTGCGCCGCGGTGGCAGGGCCGCCATCGCCCATGAACGAGCTGCCGGCCACGGTTTGGATGGTATAGGCCGGAGCGTCAGCCGCTGGCAGGGCGGATGCCCAGGCCAGCACGAGCCACGCGCACCATGTATTTCTCATATCGAACAAGGAGTAGTGGCCCGCAGCCCGGCGAATTCTCAACTGCCGGGGTGGGGGCGGCACTTTCGCCTGCCAACAGTTTGGAAACATGCGAGGTTGGCAGGCGGAAGCGCCTGCCCCACAACAAAAAAAGGCCGCGAGCCCGAGTGGGGCGCGCGGCCTTCTTGAAGCGGAACGTGCTACTAGAAGTTGATTTTTCCGGTAAGTTGCACTACACGCACGGAAGAATCGAAGCCCAGGAACGAGCCGTAGGCGCTGGTCGTGGTGGCAGCCATTCCACCGATGATGCCGGTGGAGCCGTCATTCAAAGTGCCATCCGGCGTGGCGAAATTCGGATGGTTCAGGGCGTTAAACGCCTGGATGCCGAACTTCATAGACACCCTTTCCTTGACCGTGAAGCTGCGGTACAGGTTCAGGTCCATGTCGAAGTAATGCGGCCCAAACAGTTGGTTGCGGGTAGCCGGAGACCACGCCGTAAAGTTGGAAATGACCGAGCTGTCGAGGTACTTGCTGGAGTCGATGCAGGGGGTAGCGACACCGGGCGTACCGGCCGCGGCGGCGCCGCAGCTCATGCCGCCCCAACCCTGGCCGAGCGGGGTAGCGAAGATCGCGCCACCACCGTTGCCGAGAGCGGATTCGTATCCGTCGCCGACCGTGAACGGGATGCCGGTGCGCCAGAAGATCTTGCCGGAGAACTCCCAGCCATTGACGATGTCGCGCACCGCGCGGCTCTGCACGTGGAAGGTCGGGTTGACCACGAAATCGCCGGCGAAATTCTGTTTGATGTCGTAATCCGCATTGCCGTAGTTGTTGGTGGCCAGACCGAGCGGATTGGTCTGTCCTTGCACGTCGCCGGCGCCATCGCCGAAGAGGCAGCCGTTGGAGCATTCGTCGAGGCCATGCGACCAGGTGTAGCTGAAGTGGGCCGCCACCGAGTGCGAGAAGCGCTTGGTGACGATGAAGCTCACGCCGTTGTAGTTGGCGATGGCGCCGCTCTGGATCTGGGTTACGGTTCCGTAGTTGGGGACGGGAACACTGGACGGGATGCCAGCGACGCCCGGATAGAGACCGTATTGATCGTAAGCGTTGGGCCAGGCGTTCCCGTAGGGAAGGCGGGTGGTGCTGTTGCCCGCATAATTCACGGAGAAGGCCAAGTCGTTGCTGATCTGGCGCTGGATCTGGAGGTTCCACTCACGCACCATGGGAGCGTGAACGGTGCCGATGATGGAGGTGAAAGCAGGGACGGCGAAGATGGAGCCGAGAGACGCCAACTGCGATGAGATGGTGGTATAAG
The DNA here is from genome assembly GCA_050010695.1 of Bryobacteraceae bacterium. Classification (GTDB taxonomy): domain Bacteria; phylum Acidobacteriota; class Terriglobia; order Bryobacterales; family Bryobacteraceae; genus Bog-375. Next base: position 28,842 of record JBEKKO010000020.1, on the reverse strand, counting down.
ACTTACTCAGGCTGAAAGCGTTGGCCGAGGCTCTGAAGGTGGCGGGGCCGCCGGCCGGGTCGAAGGGCAGCGTGCCGGCGGTAGGCCGGACGCGGATGTTGACGGAATCGGGCGGATTGGCCAACAGATCGTCCACCAGGCCGGCAGGCGGGTTGTCATAGGCCAGCATGAAGCCGCCGCTGACCACGGTCTTGTGATTGCCTCCGGGCGACCAACTGAAGCCGATGCGCGGAGAGACGACAGCGGTATCGACGCCCTGGTAAGCCTTGTTCAGGCCGGTAACGATGTCACTCGAGTAGGGAACGCTCCCCGGGTTGGAACTGGTGAAACTGGCCAGCGAGGTAGTCGGGCCGACGAAGTTCGCGAAGCAATTGAAGTTGCACACCGGGTTGGAATTGTGCTCGATGCGAAGGGCCAGCGTCAACTTCAGATTGGACGCCACGCTCCACTCGTCCTGTGCGTAAACGCCGATACCCCACATGGCGATGGGGACGTCGGAAGAAATGTTCGACGCCTGGCGAAACTGGTACGCCAGGCCATCGGCGAATTCCTGCATGCCGGCGCCGACATACCCAAAGTAGACCACCGGATTGCCGTAGAAGAAGTTGTGGTCGCTGACGTCATAGCGGCGGAAATTGACGCCGAACTTGAAGTTGTGCTTGCCGCGATTCAGCGTGAAGTCATCGATGAACTGGTATTGGCTGATGTTGCGGCCCTGCGGGAAGGCGTGCTGATCGTTGAATCCGGTGAAGGGCACCGTGCCGGAATCCGCGATCTGCCAGGGGAACGTGCTGGCCACCTCTTGCGTATTCTGCGCGAACTGAGCGACATAATGGCTGAAAGTAGCCTCGAAGGTGTTGGTCGACCGCGCGCCCATCACGTGAGTTTCCTCGGCCTGCATGTCGTAGGCCGGCTGGTTCGAGAGGGCGTCGAACTTGGGACTGATGGGATCGAGGGTAGTGGGCTGCAAGCCATGGTCGCCCTTGTAGCGGAAGAAGGCGGTGTCATTGGGACCCAGCTTCTGGTCCACCCTGACGGCCAGGACCCACTCGGAACCTAGGGCACTCGCGCTGGACTCAAACACCTGCGCGCAGGGCGTGGAAGCTGCATTGTAGCCCGGCAGAACCAGGGAATTGCAGGAACTCGGGTTGGGAATGGCCGTGGCGGTCGCCGAGCCCGGGGCATTGGCCCAAAGACCGAGCAGAGTCTTGTAAGCACCGGCTTCGTTGGGCTGCATGGCGGTGACATTGTTCAGGACGGCGGTGGCGAACGCCGGAGTCGGGGTTTCAATCGAAAAAACGTTGGGCAGGATGAAGCGAAGGCCCTCGGTATCGACGAAGAAGAAAGTCGAGTTCTTGCGGATCGGCCCGCCGAAGCGCGCGGCCCACTGGTTGGCGTTGGAGAAGGGCTTGGAGGCGCCGTAGTAGTTATTGAACCAGTCGTTGGAGTTCATCGCCCGGCCGTTCCACCAATACGCGGCGTTGCCGTGGAACGCATTGGTACCCGACATGGTCACATAACTGACCTGCGCGCCGGAGAGCTGGCCATACTGGCCGCCGTACGGGTTGGCGATGACGGTGGCTTCCTGCAACTCGTTCTGGCCGATGGTGAGGTTGGAGGCGCCCGAATTGTTGATGTTGAAATACGGGTCCATATCGTTCTCGCCATTGACCGTGAAGAGGTTCGAGGTGGCGGGCAGACCATTAATCTGGAAGTTGCCATAACCGCTGGTGGTGTTGACGACCACGCCGGGCGCGGTGTACGCGATGTTGGTGATGTCACCGCCCGCGGAGGGCAATTGCTCCAACTGCTGCGGGGTGAACGTAGTATTGGTGCTAGGCTCGGTGCTGATCAGCGGCGCCGCGGCGGACACTTCGACGGTTTGCGTAGCTGCGCCAAGCTGCAGGGTGAGGTCGAGGGCCACGACGGCGCCGACGGCCACATCCAGATTCTGCTCGGTCTTCTGAAAGCCGGCCTTGCTGGCGCTCACCTGGTAGGTGCCGGGCCTCAGCAGGCGGAAGCGGTATTCGCCCGTCTGCGACGTGGTGCCGGTCTGGACAGCGCCGTTGTCGAGGCTCTTCAGGGTAATAGTGGCACCCGGAACCACGGCAGCGCTTTGATCTTTAACGACTCCCGCGATATCGCCCGTGGTCAGCGACTGGGCGAACACGGATGGCAACGATAGGGCAACGATGCAAGTGAGAACACAAAGGGTTCTCGTCAGACTTCCGCGATTAGGCATCAACTTCCTCCCGTAGGCAGTCAAATTTAGCATTCGGAGTGCCATTCGACGCATTCGAGGAGCCGTATTGAAAACAAAAGGCTTTTTGGGGCGAATCTCGCGCTGCAAGCGCACGGAAGGCCCATAACTACGGAATTACATAGGGGTTAATACGGGATGAAGGAATCTGAACGCCCGGCAGCAGGGCCGTGCGCCGCCCAGGGTGCAGGATGTTAACTATTTTTAGAATGTTGCAGTTATGGATGTGCCGAAACGAGGCAAGTGCAATCTCTTGTGGGCGCGAGGCGAGCGGAAGACCTTTGACCGGCTGTCTCGCATGGCGGACCTGGGCTTTGGTGGCTATGAAAATGTGGAGGCGGGAATTCGGAGCGGATAAGCCTATGTAACGATTGCTCTTAAATGAGATTCCTCAGGGGATCGGGCGAGCCGGGGCGCGCCACGGCTAAAAGCACGGTTGCTTCATTAGTTGCTTCATCAAAGGCCGGGGCCGACGATTCGCAATCCGGTGGGGACAAACTGATCGGGCCGACGGGCAAGCCGGGGCACCGCCGTCTCTCAAGCAGGCCGGAAAGCGTGGCTTTCCCCCACATAGCGTCAGTTGGACTGGGTGATTTGACGCACACTCGAACTATTGCGAGCTCGGCCGCTCTTGCCCGGGCCTTAGGGCGCGCAGGCGTCGCGGCCGCGGCGGGCGGCGAATTCGGCGCCGGCCAGCACGATCAGGGACGCCACGAAGCTTCCCAGCAGGATAGTTACGGAATACTGAAACATGTGATATTCGCGATCCAGCTTTCCCGCCAGCCAGGGGCGGATGAGGATGTTCAGATACTTGAGCAACTCCAAAACCAAGCCCACCCAAACAGCCACCGGCGCCACTTGCAGGGGATCGACCTTGCGATTGGGCAGGAGCCAATAAATCAGAAAGAGCATGAAGATGGAAACCGGCACGGCGGCGACCTTGAACAGGAGCAAAGTCAGCCAGGTGGCCAGTTCGCCCTGTCCGGCCCAGGCGGCGACCCACTCGCGGTTGTAGGCGGTGAAGACGAGCGACAGCAGGATCAGCGCGCCGCAAGCGAAAACCAAGCCGAGACTGACGAACTGGTTTTTCCAGTAGCTGCGATTTGTGGTGACGCCCCAGGTCCGGTTGAGCGCCACTTCGAGCGGCTCGAAAATGCCGTTCGAGGTGATCAGCAGGAGTACGACGGAAGCGACGGGCAAGCGCGGCACCATCCAGGATTGGAGGTTCTGCGCCACCACGCCGCCCGACTTGCCCGGAAAGACGTCGCGAATGGCGAGGTAAACCGCGTCGACGGCGGCCGGCCAATGCAGAACGTCGCGGAACAAGCAGATCATCACGATCAGGAACGGGAAAAACGCCAGCAGCACGCTGGCCGCAATTGCCAGCGCGTAGACGTGCGCCTCCGTCTGCATCAAATATCGGAGGGTAGGACGCCAGCGGGACCACCAGGGGTCGAGCGCCCCGGCGCCGGCGGTGAACAGAGTTCGGTAAGGGATCAAATTACAGGTTAGTACAGCGGGGGAGAGGCCAAGAAAAGAGAAGAAAGGTCGAGACGAATCTCGACCCTGCAGGCAGGACTGCCGGCAGGACTGCCTGCACCACGACGGGGGTGGTGCGCGGCGGCCCATCCATATGTTTAATGATGAGGTATGGACATCAACCGCTTTACCGAAAAACTGCAAGAGGCCGTCCGGGCGGCGGAGAGCACGGCGGGGCGGTACGGCCACCAGCAGATCGACGTGGAGCACCTGCTGAAGGCGCTGCTGGAGCAGCCGGGCGGCCTGGCGGCGTCGATTCTGCAAAAGGCGGACGTCAACCCGGATACGCTGGGGACAAGGTTGGAAACGGAGCTGGACCGGCTGCCCAAGGTATCCGGGCCGGCGGCCAATCCGGGCAAGGCTTACGTGACGCCGCGCTTCAGCAAGCTGCTCGAGCGCGCCGGGGAGGAAGCCCGGCAACTGAAGGACGAATACATTTCGGTGGAGCACGTGGTGCTAGCGGCGCTCGAAGACCGGGGCGCGGCGGGCCGCCTGTTGAAAGAGCTTGGCCTGACGCGCGAGCGGGTGATGCAGGCGCTGCGCGAAGTGCGCGGCAGCCAGCGGGTGACCTCACAGAATCCGGAAGCTACTTACGAAGCGCTGGAACGGTACGGCCGCGATCTGACCCGCCTGGCGTCGCAGGGAAAACTGGATCCGGTGATCGGCCGCGACGAAGAAATCCGCCGCGTGATCCAGGTGCTGTCGCGGCGCACCAAGAACAACCCGGTGCTGATTGGCGAGCCGGGGGTGGGCAAGACCGCCATCGTGGAAGGGCTGGCGCAGCGCATCGTCCGCGGCGATGTACCGGAGGGACTGAAGGGCCGGCGCATTGTGGCGCTCGACATGGGGGCGCTGATCGCGGGCGCCAAGTACCGCGGCGAATTCGAAGAGCGGTTGAAGGCGGTGCTGAAGGAAGTGCAGGACGCGGCGGGCGAGGTGGTGCTGTTCATCGACGAGCTGCACACGGTGGTGGGGGCGGGGAAGGCGGAAGGCTCGATGGACGCCGGCAACCTGCTGAAGCCGATGCTGGCGCGCGGCGAGCTGCACTGCATCGGCGCCACCACGCTCGACGAATACCGCAAGAATATCGAAAAAGACGCCGCGCTGGAGCGGCGCTTCCAGCCGGTGGTGGTGGATCAGCCAAGCGTCGAGGACACCATCTCGATCCTGCGCGGCCTCAAGGAGCGCTACGAAGTGCACCACGGCGTGCGCATCAAGGACGCCGCGCTGGTGGCGGCCGCCGTGCTTTCCAACCGATACATCACCGGCCGTTTTCTGCCGGACAAGGCGATCGACCTGGTGGACGAAGCCGCGGCGCGCCTGCGCACGGAGATCGATTCCATGCCGGCCGAACTCGACGAAACGCGGCGGCGCATCATGCAGCTCGAGATCGAGCGCGAGGCGCTGCGCAAGGAAACCGACAAGGCGTCGCAGGAGCGGCTGGGGCGCCTCGAGAAGGAACTGGCCGACCTGAGAGCCGAATCCGACGCCCTGGCCGCGCGCTGGCAGAGAGAGAAGGGCGCGGTGGAACGGCTGCGCCAGTTACGCGGGCGGGTGGAGCAGACCAAGCTCGAAATCGAACAGGCGGAGCGGCAATACGATCTCAACCGCGCGGCGGAATTGAAATACGGCACGCTGGCCGGTCTCGAACGGCAGTTGAACGACGAATCCGGCAAGTTCGCCTTGCCGCAGGCGCAATCCCGGCTGATTAAGGAAGAGGTGGATGAGGAAGACATCGCGGAAGTGGTGAGCCGCTGGAGCGGAGTGCCGGTGACCAGGCTGCTGGCGGGCGAAATGGAGAAGCTGCTGCATCTCGAAGACGAGCTACACCGGCGGGTGATCGGCCAGGATGAAGCCGTCACCGCGGTGGCGGAGGCGGTGATCCGCGCGCGCTCCGGCCTGAAGGACCCGGCGCGCCCGATCGGCAGCTTCATTTTTCTGGGGCCTACCGGGGTGGGCAAAACCGAGTTGGCGCGCGCGCTGGCCGAATTCCTTTTCGACGACGAGCGCGCGATGATCCGCATCGACATGTCGGAATACCAGGAGAAGCACACGGTGGCGCGGCTGGTGGGCGCGCCGCCCGGATACGTGGGCTACGAAGAGGGCGGGCAGTTGACCGAAGCGGTGCGCCGGCGGCCCTTCGCGGTGGTGCTGTTCGACGAAATCGAAAAGGCGCATCACGACGTGTTCAACCTGATGCTGCAGATCCTCGACGACGGGCGGCTGACGGACGGCCAGGGGCGGACCGTCGACTTCAAGAACACCATCGTCATCATGACCTCGAATGCCGGCAGCCAGCGCATTCTCGACTATCGCGGCGATTTTTCGGGCGACGGTTACGAGCGCATGAAGGAAGCCGTGCTGGAGGAAATGCGCGTCCACTTCCGCCCCGAGTTCCTCAACCGCGTGGATGAGATCATCGTGTTTCACGCGCTGGCCGAAGAGCACCTGAAGCAGATTGTCGATATCCAGTTGGGCCGCGTGCGCACCCGGCTGGCGGACCGGCAAATCAGGCTCGAGCTGACTGATCGGGCGCGTTCGAACCTGGTGCGGACGGGCTACGATCCGGCCTATGGAGCGCGTCCCCTGAAGCGGGCCATTCAGAAAAAAATCGAAACCCCGCTGGGCCGCCTGCTGGTGGGGGGCAAGGTTCTCGATGGCCAGGTCATTCTGGTGGATGCCGCCAGCGACACCGGCGAACTGAGCTTCCAACCGGCAGCGGCGCCGCAGGCAGCCTCGTAGCCAAGCGGACTGCGGGGGTGGGCCGATGTCCGCAAAAGTACTCTAACAGGATGAAAACAGACGCTCAGGGTGTGTGCCATCGAACATATTGAAGTGGTTTCCCCTCCGGAAATCCGGTTCTCGACCCCTGGTGCGAGAAATGTCGGGTTGCGCTGGACAAAAAAATGAGAGGATTCGGTGTGAAACCCTTGACTGAGGGGTGCTTTACGTGGTTAAATCAGGCGAAACTTGTACGAAACGCAATCGCGAGAGCGGGCCGTTTCGTGTTGCAGGGAAAGAATTTCTCTTGACACTGGCCGGGCAATCAGTTACTAATAGGGTTTACCGCGTCCAATGCTCGTGTGCAATTTTTCGTTCGTGCTTGGTGAGTACATAATTCGTTCAAAACAATAAGGTGTACCACCCGGCAAGAGTTCAACAAAGGCCCGGCGGTCAGCTTGGTGACCTTCGGAAATCGAATCTCCGCCCGACACGGAGAGGCTCCCAGGTTGTGTGAACGGCTTGGAAACTGGAGTCAAGAGGCTCAGGTTGGAAGAGTACTTCGACCGATTCAACATTTTGAAAATTTACAAAGGAGAAGGAAATGGCATTTCGCAAATGGATTCTTGCGATGTTTGTGCTAGCCCTGGTGTTCACAGGGGTAGCCAGCGCGCAGGTGGTGGGCGAGGCTACAGTGATACAATGCCAGGCCGGCACCGCTGTACTCCCACAAATACGATCTGAAGGTTACACCGAACTGACGGGCGACATCACGCTCATCTGCAGCGGCGGATCGCAACTGGCCCCAGGGCAGTTGGTTCCTGCAGCCAACATCGTGATCAACACGTCGGCCCCCGTTACCAGCCGCCTGCTGGGGAATGGCGGCGTCGCCAACGCCTCGGAAGCTTTGTTGTTGATTGACGAACCGGGCGCATTCGCATTAAACAACCTGACGGGCATTGGCCCACAGGAAACACAAGCCCTTTGCACCACCCCGGCAACCGGCTGCCCTGCATACGCAGGAACAGTTGTCCTTCCGAACGGAACTTCGGGTTACGGCGCGGTGATGGGGCCTACGGGCGCCGCCTCCAATATGCCAGCTTATAACGTCTATCAGGGCGTTGTGAATGGCGCCAACCAGGTGACGTTCTTTGGCGTGCCGATTCTGGCACCGGTCAGCAGCGGAGACCGCGTGTTCCGCATCACGAACATCCGCATTAACGCCAGCGGCATCGTAGCCGGCGGCACAACTGGCTTCGCGAACGTTAATTCCCAAGTCTCGGTCAACAACGTTCCGCTGTCGGTTATCAACCCAACCGTGCAGGTTGGCTACGTCCAAGCGAGCTTCAGCGGTGGGTTCCAGAATGCGGGGAACACCGGCGCCCTTTCGAGCGCGTTCCAATTCTTCCAGTGCCAACCAGGCAGCAACGCGGTCGGAATCCTGCGATTTAGCGAGCTGTTCGGTACTGCGTTCAAGACGCGCGTCAACGGCAACGTCAGCGGCAGTGGCTCGGGTTACCCGAATACCATAGCTTCGTACCCGTCCGCAGCCGCGCTCCAGAACATTCCGGGCGCGACCTACAACGCAGAGTCGGGCTTCGTCAGCACGTTCAACGGCTTCCCGCTGCAAAGTGTTGTAGCCAACGTTGGCACGTTCACTGCCGGCTTGGCCGATTATGGCACTCGCCTCAAGGCCACGTTCAACAATATCCCGGCAGCCGGCATAACCGTTTACGTGTCGCCCTACAATCTGGTCGGCGCAAGCAACGGTGCTTCATCTCCCGTGAGTGCGGGCACCACTCTTGCCAATACGGTCAGCCCGCTTCCTGCCGAGTACGCCTTCTTGGTAGCGAGCGGCGAGACGACTATCGACCCAGTTACCCTCACCACCGGTTCCGAGTATGCGTTGACACCCAACGCTGCCGGGACGGCGACGGCGGTTTGGGAAGTTGCGCAGGCTCTTCCGAACGCAACCGAAAACTTTGATTTCGGCGTGTATGTCACAACCACAAACGCCGCTCAGGCCGGCGCGTCATCCATCATGACGGCGACTCTGAGCTACGCTCCGACGCCGCCCGCAGTGCCGCTCCCGGCCGCTGCCGCCGCTTCGGCCACCCTCACGATTCCGCGGTTCCAGCCTGGGACGATTGCCAGCACGCAGCCGTTCATCTCCATCAACCTCTGCGAGACTGCGCTGTTGTTCCCGTATGTGACGACGGCGTTTGGGGCCACCGGAACTCTCGGCCTCGAGGTCTCCGGCTTCGAAACTGGTATCGCGATTTCCAATACCAGCATGGATCCGTTCGCGACAACACCTCAATCGGGCACCTGCACGTTGAATTGGTATGGTGGTCCGGTTGCAGCTCCTGTTACTTACGCCGCCACTGCTCCCACTACTTTGGGTGCGGGTGGTGCTGGCGACAGCACGCCCATCGCGGCCGGCACTACGGTCGTTCTGGCGGCCTCGCCTGAAGTCGGGCCCGGATGGTCCGGCTACATGATCGCCGTCTGCCAGTTCCAGTATGCTCATGGCTATGCGGCCGTGACCGATGTCGGCGTCCGCAACATCATGGCGAGCTACCTGGCCCTGGTGATTGCTAATGATACGACTCTTCCGGCCTTCCGCGGCCCGAAGGGCGTGGCACCTGGACCGACCGAGCAGTTGCAGAACTAGTTTCAGCCTGTTGTTTCTTTAAGAGAGGGGAGCTTCGGCTCCCCTCTTTTTTTTGACTTGTCACACCCTAAAGGCGCCATCCTGGCGCGAATCCCCGCAGCCGAAACCTCAGTTGATGCGTCTAATTGTAAGGTGAACTATATTAGTTCGCGGGGGGACAGATCCCACATGACGTTTGAGCGGCGAATGCGGTTTATGCCGGCGGCATTGATCCTGGCCTGTTCGCTGGCGGGCGGTCTTTACGTCCGGCCGGTGTCGGCGGCTGAGGCGGAGCCGGGCGGCAGCCAGAACGTGGGCCGCATCGCGCTCGCCTACGAGCTGGTGGAAGAGAATTTCGCCACGGTTCCGGATCCGGACCAGGCCATCTACCGGGGCATGATTCCGGGAATGCTGCGCACGCTCGATCCGCATTCCACATTTTTCGATCCGAAGGATTATCAGGCGCTACGCGAAGAGCAGACGGAGCATTACAGCGGTGTGGGCATGAGCGTGGGAGTGCGCGGCGACCAGACGGTGGTGAGCGCGCCGTTTCCGGGCTCGCCGGCCTACCGCGTGGGGATACGACCGGGCGACGCCATCGTCGCGGTCAACGGCCAGTCCGTCGGCGGTCTGAACACCAGCGAGGTGGTGGACCTGTTGAAGGGCCCGCGCAACACGCAGGTGACGGTGACGGTGGAGCGCGAGGGGGCCAGCGGAACCAACGAGCGCCTCAGCTTCACGCTAATTCGCGAGGACATCACGCGCAAGACCGTACACGACGCTTTCTGGCTGAGGCCCGGCATCGCCTACCTGCATATTCTGAGCTTCGGCGACTACACCGGGCGCGAGGTGGAGCAGAACCTGAAACGTCTGGGCGAGGACCGCATCGAGGGCTTGGTTCTGGACCTGCGTTTCAATCCCGGCGGTTTGCTGAACCAGGCGGTGGAAGTGGCCGGCCATTTTCTGGAGAAGGGGCAGAGCGTAGTCTCGCAACGCGGGCGAGCTTCCCGGGAGCGGGTTTACACGGCGGAGCACTCGAGCCAGGGCCGGCGGTACCCGATTGTCGTGCTGGTGAATCACTATTCGGCTTCGGCCGCCGAAATCGTCTCAGGCGCGCTGCAGGATCACGACCGGGCATGGATACTGGGCGAGAACACCTTCGGCAAGGGCCTCGTGCAGACCATCTTTTCTCTGCCAGGGCGCACCGCGCTGGCGCTGACGACGGCGCATTTCTACACTCCCAGCGGCCGTCTCATTCAGCGCGATTATTCGCATGAAAGTTTGTACGATTACTACTTCCACGAGGGCCGCGCGACGTCCGATTCGAACGACCGGCGCAGCACCGATGGAGGCCGCGCGGTGTACGGCGGCAACGGCATCGCGCCGGACGAAAAGTTCGATTCGCCGCGCACGGACCGGCTGGAGTTCGCGCTCGAGCGGACGGGCCTGTTCGCCTTCACGCGCGCGTACTTCGCCGCGCATCCGGCCAAGCTGCCGGAGGGTTGGATGCCGGGCAACGACACCATCGAGGAACTGCACGACTACCTGCTGAAGCATGGCTACCAGTTCACCGAGGCCGAGTTCACGCGGGACCACGATTGGATCAAGCGCTACCTGGCGAGAGAGATGTACATCTGGGCGTTTGACGTGGACGAGAGCGACCGCGTTTTTGCCATGACCGATCCGGAAGCGGGGCAGGCCATGGACGCTCTGGCGCAAGCCGCCGCGCTTTTGGAGAAGGGCCGGGTGGTGGTGGAGAGCCGCCGGCCGGCGCCCGCGGCGATCGGGCAGCGATAAATAAACTCTCGCGCAGAACTCGCCGCCGCTATCCGCCGGCGTAACCGTGGAGGGCCATCCGCTTACCGCCCTGCCGGTGCGCTTCATCCGACATGGCGTGGACGCCGCTCGCATCGATCCAGCGATTATAGAAATTGAACAGCGCGCACACCGTGATGGCGAAGTAGATTGCGTCGTCATCCCAACCGGCTTCGTAGAGCGGTTTCATATCCTCGGCGGCGATCCGCTGCGAGTCGTGATTCACCTTGTCCACGAAGCGGAACAGCGCTTTGTGTTTGGCGTCGAGCCCGGAGCTCTCCAGGTCCCGCAGCGCTCCCCAAACCAGTTCTTCGCTACCGAGCAGTTCCGCCGCGACCGCAGCGTGGGACTGAATTCAAAACGGGCACTGGTTGGCGTATGAAGTGTAGGCCGCGATGAGTTCCCGGATTCCCGGCGGCAGCGGCGCAGGCCCGCGCATGATCTCCTGCGTGAAATTCGCCAGGTGGCGGGTGGCCTCGGGAAGAAAGCCGAACAAGTGCCAGATTTGCGGGTACTCGGCGCCGGCGTTCTGCATCCTGCGGATATTCTCGTAGTAGGTCCCGGGCTTCGGGTTTGCTTCCACGCCGGGGAGAAACATCGGAGACATTCCGGGCTTGCCGTCACTCATGTGGGTACCCCTCAAGAAAGTGTAGGCGTTAGGGTAAGCACCGGTGGGCCGTGTTCGCCAGTCCGCGGGGTGTGCGAACCGGCTCATTCCGGGTATCCAGTAGCCTGCTTACCTTAACGCCTAATCCTTAGGAAATCTCGCTTGTTGAATAGAGCATAACGGAAAAAGTGGGTCTCTACAATAATTGGAATATACTAACGGAAAGGCATTATTGCCTAAATCCGCGGGGTTTCCATACTATTGGTTTCGGAATCCGGTTGCCCAGGCGGCCGGAACGCCGCCCAGGGGGAGAATCTGACGAAAATCACAACGCCCGGACGCAGGTTTCTGCTTTGCCTCGTTCCCTGCCTGTTGGCTTCCTTCGCACTCCTGGTCTATCCGGTATACGTGATCCGTCCGTTCCGGGCGCAAGGAGTCCGGGAGTTGATGGTGGCGCTGGCGGTGACACGGTACCGCGCAGCCTTCATGGTGGCGTTGGCCGCTGCCGCTTTGGCGGCCCTGGTCTGGTACTGGGGCCGGGAACGGCGTTGGCTTCGCCGGATGGGCTCCGCGGCGGGTGCGCTGGCGGTGGTGGCGATGGCGCTGGCCTCGCGCGTGAATATCTACGAACTGATGTTCCACCCGCTGGGGCCTCCTGCCTTCATGGCAGCCGGCCAGAGCAAGCTGGATGGCGACGAAATGGCGATTGCGATCCACGTGGGGCGGGCCGCGCGCGCCTATCCGATCCGCAACATTTCGTACTACCACATCGTGAACGACCTGGTGGACGGCGTTCCGATTGTGGCGACGTATTGAACGCTCTGTCACACCGGTCTGGTGTGGAGAGCGGAAGTCGACGGTCTGCGGCTGAGGTTTCACCTGGCCGGCATCAACGATCAGAACTTCCTGATGCGCGACGAGGAGACCGGCAGCTACTGGCAGCAGATCACCGGCGCGGCCATATCGGGGCCGCTCGCGGGCCGGCAGTTGACGCTGGTCGCATCCGATGAGCTGACCTTCGCCACCTGGAAAGCCGAAGAGCCGCAGGGCACTATCCTGCGCGAGCTCGCCGCGGACATTCCTCTGTATTCGAAAAAGGACTGGGACATGAGGATGCGGAAGGCGCCCACCGTAATCGCCTATCCCGAATCCGGCCTGGCCCCGCGCGCACTGATGGTGGGATTGCACGGATTCGGCGCCAGCCGGGCGTTTCCGTATGCCGGGTTGCAAAAAGAGAAACTCATCGAGGACCATCTGGGCTCTGAACCCGTCCTGCTGGTGCTGGGTCAGGACGGACACTCCGCGCGGGCCTTCCGGCGGCGCATCCCGGGCGTCGCAGTGGTGGCGGATTTCTATCGCGTGCTGGCGGGGCAATCCGCTTCGCCGGCGGCGCTTCTGATGGACAGCGCCACCGGCAGCGAGTGGAATTTCCAAGGATGCGCCGTCTCCGGCAAGTCGACCGGCGCCTGCCTGGAGCGGGTGGAATCGATCAAAGACTACTGGTTCGACTGGCGGCACTTCAACCCCGCGACCACGGTCTACCGCGCGAAGCGGAACTGAGCGATTCCGCATGCGGCGCACGCACTCCTGCGTGCGCTACGGTAGCAGCCGCGCTCTTGCTACTATCGGTACTTGAATCCCAATCGACAAATATTCGTGCTGGACGCCGGCGGGCAATATTGCCACCTGATCGCCCGCAAAGTGCGCGACCTGGGCGTGTACGCCGAAGTGCGTCCCAGCGAGACTCGGGCGGGCGATCTGGCCGGGGCCAGGGGACTCATTATCTCGGGTGGGCCGGCCAGCGTGTACGATCCCGACAGCCCCACCGCCGACCCGGCGATTTTTTCCAGCGGGCAAGCCGTGCTGGGCATCTGCTACGGGCAGCAATTGATGGCGTACCTGTTGGGAGGCACGGTCACCCGCGGCGAAAAGGGCGAGTACGGTCTGGCCACGCTCGAACTCGAGGAAGCGCAAGACCCGCTGTTCGCCGGCCTCGCCGGGCGGCAGCAGATCTGGATGAGCCATCGCGACGTGGTGGCGGCGGCGCCGGCTGGGTTCGTGGTGACCGGCCGCACCGATACGTGCGCGGTGGCCGCCATCGCCGCCGCGGAGCGCAGGCTTTACGGGCTGCAATTCCATCCGGAAGTGGTGCACACGCTGCGCGGCCGCGAATATCTGCGCAATTTCGTTTTCGGTGTCTGCGGGTGCGTGCAGGATTGGGAGCCGCGCGGGCGCGTGCCGATGCTGGAGCAGGAAATCCGCGACACGGTGGGCGGCCGCAGCGTGTTCTTCTTCGTCAGCGGAGGCGTGGATTCGAGCGTGGCGTACACCCTGTGCACGCGCGCGCTTGGGCGCGGACGCGTGCGCGGCGTGTATGTCGATACCGGCCTGATGCGGGAAGGCGAGACCGACTTCGTGAGCGGCCTGGGGGTGACCGTGGAGCAGGCGGGCGAGCAATTTCTGGGCGCGCTGGCCGGCGTCGCCGATCCGGAGCGCAAGCGGCACATCATCGGCGAAGAGTTCGTGCGGGTGCAGGAACGCATCATCGAAGCGCGGCACATCTTCGAAGAGAACTGGATTCTGGGGCAGGGCACGATCTACCCGGACACCATCGAATCCGGCGGCACGGCCAAAGCAGCCGTGATCAAAACTCATCACAACCGCGTGGCCGGGATTCAGGCGCTGATTGCAAGTGGGCGCATCGTGGAGCCGCTGAAATCGTTTTATAAGGACGAGGTGCGGCAGGTGGGCCGTGAGCTGGGCCTGCCCGCCGAGCTGCTCGAACGGCATCCGTTTCCCGGTCCCGGCCTGGCGATCCGCTGCCTGTGCGCCGAATCGGACGCGGCGGTGAGCGCCACCGCGGAGGGGTTCGTCATCCCGGTCCATTCCGTCGGCGTGCAGGGCGATTCGCGCAGCTATGCGCCGGTGCTGGCGATTGACGCTCTCGACCACGAGCGCGCCACCGCGCTGATCAACCGCCTGAGCGGCGTCAACCGCGTGATCGCCGCCGTGGCCACGCGCGTTCCGCTCGCTGGAATGCGGGTGCGAGCCAGCTCCCTGACGCTGGAGCGGATCGATCGACTGCGCCGCGCCGACGCCATTGTGCGGCGAATCTCGCACGAGAGCGGCTATGACGCCACGGTGTGGCAGTTCCCGGTGATCCTGATTCCACTGGGCGCGGCCGAGGCGCTGGATTCGGTGGTATTGCGGCCGGTGGACTCGGTGGACGGCATGACCGCGCGCTCGGTTGCGATGCCGCCCGAGCTGCTGAACCAATTGTGCGAGGAGCTGATGGCGATACCGGAAATCGCCGGCGTATTCTACGACCTGACGAACAAGCCGCCGGCCACCATCGAGTGGGAATGAGATCGATTCAGCAGGCAACCGCCAGACCCCCAGTCCGGCTCTTCTCGAAAGGCCGAAGAGGGCGTCGGCCGCAGTCCGGCGGGGGACTGCCCCACCTACTTCCTAGCGGGCAGGCGCACGTCCACGCCGGATTCGCGATTGAGGCGCTGGGTCAGGTCGTAGTCCACCAGCGCGAGCGAGACCTGGTTGTGCGTGTTGCCGGAAAGGAAGTAATGCAGCGTGTCTCCCTGCACCAGGTAAGCCACGGCCAGGTAGACGTGGTGATCCTTGAGGGCGATGTAGTAGTGCGTCGGCTCGGTGGCCACGGGTGCGTCGGAATCTTCGAAGTTGAGGATCAGGCTGTGTGGCGGCGGCTCGGCGGCACTGACGGACTGCGGGCGGGGCGGGCTGTCATCAACGGGCTCGGCGGGCGCAGCCTGGTAAGGATCGGCGTACGACTGGTCCGCCGGCGGCGCGTCGTAACCGTAAGCGACCGGATAGGCGTAGGGAGCCCTCACCACAGAGGCCGCGCTCCGGAAGCGCGCAGGCGCATGTGGGACGCTCCACCGCTCACCATGGGACGCCGCCCCGCTGTGGGCGGACGATGAACCGTCATGGTGTTGCGCCGCGAGGCAGCCGGAAGCCAGCAAAGCAAGCGCCAACCCGCAAAGTATCCTCATACGCGAGTCTCCCTGCTCCGATTGTACAGCCGGGTAAACGGGGAGGGGATGGCCCTTTAGGGCCGGTTGCGAAGAAACTCGAAAACGACATAGCCGATGAGCGCGGCCGTAACGGCAATCGCAAAATTGGCTGGAGTCACAATGTCGGCGATCGCCCAGGCAAGGCCCATTTTCTGCCCTCCTCCAGAGCGGGCAAATTCGCCCATGAGAAGATTGGAATAGAACAGGAAGACTATGAAGCCTACCTCAACTATCAATCGCCAGATCGCCTTCTTCATAACCTGAAGTCTAGCAAAGCCGCGAAAATGGCCGTCATGCGGGCTGCGAGCTATTCATACCGCAGCGCTTCGGTGGGATTCAAATGCGCGGCGCGGTTGGCGGGAAGGATGCCGAAGACCAGGCCCACCATGCAGGAAACGCCGAACGCCACGGCGATGGCAACCGGCGAGACCGGGATGCGGATATCGGCGAAGAGGCTGACGCTCAACGGAATCGCCACCCCGGCGAGGATGCCGACCAGGCCGCCGGAGAGGCTGACCATCATGGCTTCGACCAGGAACTGGAGCAGGATTTCGCGCGCCGAAGCGCCCACCGCCAGGCGCAGGCCGATTTCGCGGGTGCGCTCCGTCACCGTCACCAGCATGATGTTCATGATGCCGATTCCGGAGATCACCAGGGTGATGGCGGAGACCAGCACCAGCACCAGCGACAGAATCAGCGAGATGTTCTTGGCGGCTTCCAGAATGGCGGTGAGGGTTTGCACGCGGTAAGGCGCGCCGGGGCGGTGGCGGCTCTCGAGGATCTGCTGCACGCGCGCCGCCACGCGGTCCACCTGTTCGGGCGTGCGCACCTGCACGTACATCGGGTCGATGCGCTCCACCGGGGTGAAGTAGCGCAGGACGGTGACCGGCATCAGGATGGTGTCGCGCTCGATTTCCGACTGGCCAAACGTTTCCACCCGCTCGTGAAAGGTCCCGATGACGGTGAACTCCAGGCCGTACAAGCGAATCTTCCGATTCAGAGCCGCGGCGCGCGCGCCAAACATGCGCTGGGCGAGCGGATCGCTGAGCAGGGCGACCTTCTCGCGCAGCGACAGGTCGCTTGCATCGAGCGGGCGTCCCGAGCTGATGGCGATATTGCGCACGGTGGCATAGGAATCGTCGGTGCCGATGATTTTCACGTCGCGCACCTTGCCGCCGATCAGCAGGGGGTCGATATCGGACATCACGGCGGTGGCGGCTGCGATGTCGGCGGCCAGATCCTGGCGGACGGCTTCGATGTCGGCGAGCTTGACGTAATCGGCGTCGGCGGTGACGACGGTCGGCCCGCTGTTCACATAGTAGGCGAAGACGATGTTGGAGCCGATGCCCTCGATCTGCTCCAGGATGTAATCGCGGCTGGTGAGCGAAATCGTCACCACCAGGATCACCGAGGCGGTGCCGATCACCATCCCCAGTCCGGTGAGCAGGGAGCGAATGGGATTGGCGCGCAGCGCCTGGGCGCTGAAACGGAGGGATTCGCCGAGCAGCATGGGCGGCTTATTTGCCTGCCTGGCGGAGCAAGCGCAGAGCCTCGGATCGCGGCGGATCGTCGGGCGTGAGTTGCGCGCTCAAATAGCGTTGCAGGATCTCGCGTGCCTGCCGCTTGCGGCCGGTCTTGATGTAGAGATCGGCTTTGGCGAGCATCAGCCTGGGGCTGCCGGGCGCGATTTGCTCGGCCCGCGCCAGGCTCTGGTCGGCTTCCTGCACGCGGCCTTGCCGCACCAGAAAGCGCGCCAGCTCAATCAACTTGCCGATCTGTTGCGGCGCGGCTCCGACGGCCGACCGCAAGTGGGCCTCGGCGGTGGAATACTCATTGCGTTTCTCGGCCAGCTTGGCCTTCGCCAGGTAACCCTCGGCCGGGCTGAGTTCGGCGATTTGGGCCGCCGTGCGCTGCGCTTTCTCCATCCCGCCGCCCAGGAAGCCGGGCGCTTGCAGGTAGTAATCGAACAAATCGGACAGGGCTTCGAGGTTGCGCGGATCCAGTTCGACGGCGCGCTCAAAATACTGGTGCGCTTTGGACGCTAAGCCGGGCGCGGTGAATAGGCTGGCGCTTTCGGCGCGGCGCCCGTAAGCGCGGCCCAGCCAGAGCGCGTGGGCGGAATCGTGGGGTTCGGCGGCCAACGCCTTCTCGAGGGCTTCGGTCGAGCGCTTGTAGTCGCCCTGCATGTAAAAATCGCGGCCCATCAGGTCGTAAACGGCAGCGTCTTTGGCGGGAATGGCTTCAAGGATCCGCAGCGACTGATCGAAGGCGGTGAGGTCGTACAGTTGGCGCGCACGCTCGAGTTCCGGAGATCCGGCCGCCAGCAGACCGGCTGTTCCGAGGATGAGGAAAAGGCCCTTCATTTCGCTTTCATCCGCATGAAACTCGCATGAAACTATGCTTGCTTTGGTCACCATTATAGATGAGCGGGGCCCTTTCGGGGTTTCCGGGAAATAGTTCCAAGAAGTTTTGGCGCCCGTAACGGCGCGTTCACCGAAGCGGCGAAACCACGGCGCAGCGCCTCAGTTCTGCTTGTCGCCGGTGTCTTTCTTATCGGTCTTATCGGGGGTGGTATCCGTGGTCTTGTCGCCGGGCTTTTCACCGGGGCGGTATAGGGTGGGCGGCTTCCGCTTCTGCTCCTCGGCGGCGGCCTTCTGATCGGCTTCCTGTTTGACTTTGCGCTCGGCCGGGGACATGGAATCTTCCAGGGTTTTCTTGTCCTTCTCTTCGCGCGCTTCCACGGCGCGTTCGCGCTGCCCCATGTCCTCGCGCGCCAGCTCCAGGCTGTCGCTGGTGGTGTCGATGGCGTCCTTGAGAACGAAATCGTAGCGATCCGCGTCCTTGGGGTGGCTGTCTTGAATCCGGCGCAGGGCGGGCAGCAGTTCGCTCTCGGCGCCGGTAACGAACTTGAGTCCCTCGGCAATGTCGATCTTGCGGTGCAACGCGTCATCGGCCGCATCGTCGAGCGCGTCGACGATCCGGTTGTAGTCTTCGAGCGCATCGTGAATCAGAATGGAGCGGCCGGGCTTGTCCTTGCCGAGCAGATTCCTCACCAGGTCGATGCGTTGGCGGGCAAAGCCGGCGTAAAGGGCCATCCGCTGATTGGGTTCCTGGGCCTCGCGGATCTGGTCCGCTTCGTCGGTGGAAAGAAAATCGCGCCGCTGCTGGGCTATGGCCGCCCAAGTCAGCAGCAAGGCGATCGAAACCGAGCACGTCAGTGGTTTCATTTTGGTTTACCCTCCATCAGGCCCAGCAGCAGCTTGTCGTGCACCTGCTGCACCTCGGTTTTGGCTTTCTCGAGCAAGGGCCGGTCCGCGAAGTTCATGTTGCGTTCCAGGGTATCGAGCTTGTGGAGCAGGGCGCGGGTCTGGATTTCGGCGTACTTGAACCAGCGGGAACTCTTGCGGGGGTCCTTGCCGGTCTGGGTGAGCGAGCGAAAGGCCAGATCCACGGAATCGACGATTCTGGCGGCGTCGTCGGCCACCCGCTCGTTGTCGCCCTTTTGATAATCGGAGCGGGCGGCTTCGAGAGCGGCGGCCGATTCGTCCAGGGCCAGCCGGGCGCGCTTTTCCAGGTTCGGCTCGGCGCGCGCCTGCGCCAGATCGTCCGCGCGGGCCCCGCCCGTTATCCACCCGAGCGCCAACAGCGCCACCCAGCAGCCGCGCGTCATCCCTGTGCCGCGAATCAATGTGCCTCCAACTGGTGGCGGATGATGCGCACCCGCTGCCGCGCCTGGAATTCCTGGTCGGGGAACTTGCCCTGGCTGATCTCGAGAAACTGTTGGTAGGCTTCGAGCGCGGGCTTCAATTGGCGCATCTTGTCCAGGACGATGGCTCGCATGAAGGCGAGGCCGGCGGTCTTCTCGCCCAACTGGCGGGCCTGGTCGAAGGCCGCGAGTGCGTGCGGCAGGTCGCCGGCCATATACAACGCGTCACCCAACTCGCGCCACGCCTCGAGGGCGTCCGGCTTGAGTTTCGCGGCTTCGGTGAATTGCGCGCCGGCAAGGGGGAATTGCTTCGCATCGCGCAAGGCGCGGCCGTACATCATACGCAACCCGAAGTTGGCGGGCTGGGCGGCCACCGCCTTTTGGAACAGCGGCGCCGCTTTGACGGGTTGAGCGGAAAACACGTATGCCATCGCCAGGGCCACCGCATTAGTTGTGGACGGCTCGCTCGCGTATGCGGTTTCGAGAACCGGCACGGCCTCGGAGTATTGCTTGCCCTCGAGGAGCAACTGGCCGAGGTGCGCCTGGGCGGCGGGATCGCCGGCGAAATCGCGATAGATGGCGGCCGCCTCGGCGGGCTGGTGCGCCTTTTCGTAAGCGCCGGCCAGATCGAGCAGCAGACTGCCGTACTTGGGGTCGAGCGCGGCCGCCTGGCGGTAGTGCGGCGCCGCATCGGCGAGCTTGTCCTCGCGCGCCAGGACGCGGCCCAGGCCGGATTCGGCGGCGGCGGACTTCGCGTCCAGTTGGATGGCGCGGCGGTAGCTGGCTTCGGCGCGGTCGAGGGCCCCCGCCAGCGCCTCGGTTTCCGCCAGGTAATAACGCGGCCGGAACTCGCCGGGCTTCTGTGCGACGGCTGCTTCGAGCAGGGCCTCGGCGCCCGAGTCCTTACGCCGCAGGAGCAGCATGCCGCAGTTGAGCTCGGCTTCGTACAGGCCGGGCTTCAATTCCAGCGTCCGGCGGTACTCCGCAATCCCATCCTCGTCGCGGGCGAGAAACCCGTAGGCCAGGGCCAGGTTGAAATGGGCGCTGTAATCGGAGGGGTCCGCGGCCACGGCTTTGCGAAACGCCTCCGCGGCGGTAGCATACTCGCCGCTTCCCAGCGCCTTCAGCCCGTCGGCCGCGAAGTCGGACGCCTGCAACAAAACCAGCGCAGCCAGGGTGGGCCACATAATTCAATTCTAATTCCTCCCGCCATCCAAGCCAGCGCACGTCCAGTTCGTTGCGGCTGGTTGGATGCAAACGAATCCGCCGCATCGACGCCGGTCTACTTTTTCGTGGCCTGGGAAGGCGCGGGGCTGAGCTCCAAGGCGGGAGCTTCGACCGACTGATTTTGAAAATCGAGCGGCAGTTCGATGCGCGCCTCATGCTGGCCGTCTTCGTCGAGAATGTGCAGGGTGTAGGGACCGACAGCCACGTCAAAAGCGGCGTTGCCGACCAGCGTATCGTTGGACGCCAGCGTGCGCAGCGCGCCGATCCAGTCCGGCACTCCGGTCCCGTCGCTCAGTTCGGGGAAGCGGTGCCCGGCGCTGTCTTCGACGCTAAAATTGGGCACCGCCACGTCGGAGTTGCCGCTGTTGCTGACACTCAGCCGCACCAGCAAGAACTGGTTCTGCGCCGCGCGTGCACCCGGACCTTGGCCGAACGCAGGAAGCCATTGCGTAACTATGCCGAGGTATGTCAGATGTCCGATGGCCACCTTCTGTCCCAGGGAGTAGGTGCGAACCTCCCAAGCGTGCTCGACGCAGGAGGCCAGCCACACGGCGCAGAACGGAACCAGTATTAACATCCAGCGATGAAGGCGCATCAGCAGAACCATTGTCTCGACCGGCGCCCGGCATGTCAATCGTCGGTAGTGCCTGAAATGTGCGTTGAACAGAAACCAGCGAGCGCTTGCTTTCGCGCCTGATCGGCCACACGATGGAAGCATGGCATCTGATCGAGCATCGCTGAAGGCCCTCAAGAATATCCTCTCCGAAGTAGACCTCCTCCTCGAAACCTGTCCGCCGCTTCCCGAGAACCGCACGGGCCGCTCCCGCGAGCTGCTGCGCGCGGCGCTTGCGCTCACGGACGATCTGATGAGCCAGGCCGGAAAGACGGCGGGAGAACTGATCGGGCGCAAGGGCGGCAATGTCACGGCGCGGAGATTCGGGGCGGACCACTTCCGCAAGCTCGCAACCCTGCGTAAGACGCGGGCCGGCGGCAGGCCCCGCAAGCAATCCGAATAACCATCCCCGCAACCCGCTAGAATGGTCCGTTAAAACGAAAAGCCCGGCGCGATGGCCGGGGCTCTTCGATGCGGACGTTAGACACCCTCATCGTAAGCCCTTCGTCGCTCTGGACGCAAGGCCAACGATGGACGAAGCAGTCGAATGGAGTTTGCTTGCCGCTCAATTCGCGGAACTCAGGCAACTTCATAATGGGAAGCTCTTTGCCTCATGCCCTCCGCCTGGTTGGGGAATCGGCGATTTAACGTGGCAAATTGGTGGCGCTGATGATGACAGGTTCGCTAGCCTATTTGAAGCTGTTGCTGAACGGGCTGGCGTGCTTCTCGGGTCCCCAATTGGCCCCGCTGCGCTTTTCCGCTGGCTGAATGAACTGAAGGGGGAAAGCCCACACTATCAGCGCTTGCGACAAAGCCGTGACCTTCCTGACGGGACGATGGAGAGCAGGGAAGGCGGCATAATCTCAGACGTATGTACCGCATCACAGGACCACTGCTACAGGCTTGAGACGGCAGCACTCGACCGCCAGCTTCACGACTCCCCTGCATCGGCCCCTTCTACATCGATCCGCACCACGTCTCGCTTTGTGGATCGCATACACCGCCAGCTTGAGCGCGAAGAGGAACTTGAACATGAACGGAACCTCCGTGCAATTCGGGAGGGCAAGGAAACTCCTCCCGAACCCGAGCGGGCAGAGTCAATCGCCGCGCAAATCAACCGTTTAAGATGCGAATGCAAGTGGACAGAAGAGCAACTAGCGGAGAAAGTCGGCGTAACCACTCGCACGGTTCAGCGGCATTTGGCAGAAGATTCAATGCCCTACGCCAGACACATCGCGACCTACGAACGCGTCTTCTCTAAGCAACTGGAAAGAGAAGTGGTTATAAGAAAGATGTCGTGAAGTTGTCGTAAGATGTCGTGCGCCTTGGTGTGGTGATGACGTGTGCCCTTCAGCGAATATTCGGACATGCTCTTGCGAATTCGCGGGCCACCATAACCCAAAACAAAAGCCTCGGGACTGGCGGTCACAATTCGCCGGTTCCGGGGCTTTACTGCGTTTCCGCAGCAACCCCATTTTACCCAGTAAGCCACTGAAAATAAAGCCAAAAAGACGCGTTCGGAGTGCATTTTCCTCTTTAAAACAACGACTAGTCGCTGTATTATTGAATCATGAAGAGCGATACAAAATCATCAGAAACAATGACTTGCGGAGCTTGCGAGATCGAATGTCAACGCTTCGGAAAACATAGGAACGATCTGCGCCGCTTCCGTTGCCCGCGTTGCCACAAGACCTACACGGAAGCCCACGCCCGCACGCTCGGCAGTATGTATGTTCCCCAGGCGAAGGCCGCGTTCGCTCTTCAACTCCTGATCGAAGGGAACAGCATCCGCAGCACGATGCGGCTCACGGGCCTCGATCAAAACACGATCATGAAAGCGCTGGTCCTGGCTGGCGAGAAATGCGAGAAACTCATGGGACGAAAACTGGTCAACATCCCCGTGAAGGATGTTCAGGTCGATGAGATTTGGGGGTACGTCGGAAAGAAAGAAGCCCACAAACTGCCGATGGAATCGGACGATGACAGCATTGGCGACGCCTACTGCTTTGTGGCAATCGAGCGGGGCACAAAGCTCGTTCTGAACTTCGCGCTTGGCCGTCGCAGCCAGGCAACCACGGATGCCTTTATCGAAGGGCTGCGCGCCGCTACCAGCCCTCAACACTTCCAGCTCACGGCAGACGGATTCCAGCCCTACGTCTCAGCCATCACCACGACGCTCAGCGACCGCTGCGACTTCGCGCAACTCATCAAGGTATATGCCGAGGCCCCGAAAGAGGATCGGCGCCGCTACAGCCCGGCTGACGTCACGCACGCGGAGAAGGTCCCAGTCATGGGTAATCCCGATCCTGCGAAGATTTGCACCAGCCATGTGGAACGCCAGAACCTTACGATTCGCATGTCCATGCGCCGCCTGACCAGGCTGACGAATGCCTTCTCAAAGAAGTGGGAGAACCTCTGGGCTGCCTACTGCGTTCACTTCGCCTACTACAATTTCTGCCGCATTCACAAGACGCTGCGCGTGACGCCCGCGATGGAAGCGAAGATCACCGATCATGTCTGGGAGTTGGGAGAACTGATGGCATGATGCCCACTATAAGCCAAGATGTTTCTTCAATTCGGCTTCCGCAAATGCTTCAATAACGCGCAAGGCAACGCCCGGGAGTCCGCTGAACTCTGCTTTCGTTTTCTCCCATATTCCTGGCTCAGTGATGCTACCCAAGAAATCGTGACCCGCGTTGGTCAGGCTGGATATTGACGGCATTGTGTATCCAGAGCAAAGATTGCCCTCCAAGTATCCGCCCTTAATGAGTAGCTTCGCGTGGTAGGCCAATTCTTCAAGCGAATGTCCGCTGATTCCCATTTCTTCCGGCGACTGGTACACAACCTCAGTTCTACCGTCCATTTTCGGGTTCGCTTCGACCTGCCGGAGAATTTCTCGGATCAGGTCCATGTCGCGCCGCACAGATTCTTCCTTAACTGGATAGACTATCATTTTTGCACCCTGATATCCTTAACTCACCATGTCTGATTCGCTCTCGGCAGGACAGAAGGCCGCACGCACGCGCAAGCGCCGCGCAGCCGCAGCCAAAGCGGTACGCACTCGCAGGCACCTTAGCGCCTTCTCCAAAGCCCATGCTGCCGAAGCCGCGAGCAAAGACGCTCTGCGAACGTACTGCGAGGCTCACGGCTGGCGCGTGGCCTTCTTCGAAGGCGCTACCGGCTCTCCGCGAACCGGGATCATTGACGCCATTGCGTTTCGGCTCGGTCGCAAGAACTGCGATCTCTTGGACGTGCGCCTTGTCCAGTTGAAGGGCGGATCGGCTGGCGTGACAGCCCGCGAGATTGCCCGGCTCAAGCAAGCGGCCAGCGGCGCAACCGTCAATTGGCTGATTGCGGAGTTTGACGGCGAGACTCTTCACTTGCTCCCCGTCGATCCGATTGGTTGAGGTTTCCGTTTCAACGCACATTTCAGGCACTACCCAATCGTCCGGGTGGGTGCAATGGCGGGATTAGTGGCGCTGCGCGTCCTGCAGGATGCGCTCGAACTTGCGCCGTTGCTCCTCGTTGAGCACCTGGTCGATGCGGCTTTTGCTGTCGCTCAGCACGGTGCGGTAGTACAGCCAGGAGTCGCCGAGAATGGACTGCATCTGCTCGGCTTGTGCCGGCGTCAGATCCAATTGTTTTTGCAGACGCTCGAAGTAGAGAGTGCGGCCGGCCGGGGTATCGAACGCCGGCTGATGGAGGCGGTTATGCCAGCCCAGGTGCATCACCAGGGCGCCGGCGGCAAAGCCGCACAGAAACACCAGAGCCAGCACCGTGAGGCCGGCCACTTTGGGGTTCCAGGCGCGGCTCGGGGCGGCCTTCTCCATCAAGTTAGCGTTCATACGCCGTCAGCGCCAGCAGCATGTTGTCCTGCGCCAGAGCGCTGCCGGACGCCGCGGTGCTATCTTGTGCCAGGACCGTATCGGGCGTAAAACTCCCGCGGTAGGCGATTTCCCGCGACACCAGGAAGCTGCCCAACACCGCCAGTGTCAACATGCAGCTAAACGCCAGGCGTCTCGCGAAGACCAGATCGAACGCGAAAAGACCGGCAAAGGAAGGCGCGGCGCTGGTGGTCTCGATCCGCTCCACCACTCGGGCATAAAAACCCGGCGCCGGCTCGCATTCCTGGTTCCGCAGGGCCCCAAACCGACGCGATACGTCCGCCATGCCCTCGATCCCGGCCCGGCAGCTTGCACAGTCGTTCAAATGGGTTTCGATGCGCCGGTGCGCCGCCGGCTCCAGCAGACCGGAGAGGTACTCTTCGAGGCTCTCCATCACTACTGCGTGCATACTTTTCTTCCCTTACTAACGCCAACCTGCAATACTACGCTCAGAACCTGCCCCACCGCGGATCTTCCTGGCCGTAGCGACCGCCCGCTTCGGAGGCTCACATACCCAACCAAAAACACCGCCCGCACAAGTTTCAGTTTGCCGACAACCCGGCCGGACGGTCCAGCCGTTGCGCCGCCTTCACCAACTTCTGGCGGGCGCGAAAAAGTTTTACCTTGATGGTGTTTTCGTTCATCCCGGTTCGCTCCGCCAGTTCTTCCACGGAGTAACCTTCCACTTCTTTCAACATTAACAACATGCGCTCCTCCTCGGACACCCGAGTGAGGAGCTTCACAACGTAATCCCTTTGCGACAGGCTGGTGTCGGCGGGTGTCTGCCGATTCACAGCGGGCTCGGAATTCTCCACCCGCCGCACTTCGTCCTCGCTGAGATCGCTTTCGTAAACCAGCTTGCGCACCTTGCGCTTGCGCAGGTAATCGAAACACTCGTTAACCGTGATTTTGTAAATCCAGGTAATCAGCGAACTGCGGAAGTCGAAATTCCGGATGGAGACGTAAACCTTGGCAAATACTTGCTGCGCAATGTCTTCCACGTCATTGCGCTGACGCACAATGCCGTGGATGATGGAAAACACCTTGGTCTGGTAACGCTCCACAATTTCGCGGAACGCCCCTTCCTCGCCAGCCTGCGCACGGCTGACCAGCACGCCTTCCGGGGTGTTCTGATAGTCCACTCTGGGTTTCGCCGCAACCTTACTGCCGAACCCCGGAATCGTCAAAGTGCCGGTCGCCGCTTCCATACATGGCTTCCGACGTTAAGCTCGGGGTAGGGGTTTCAATAAATGACGGACCAATACTAGTTTGCCAGATCGCGGGGCAGTGGTTCCAAACCATCGCCTTTCCGGGTAGAATTCCCTGGAAACCCGCCGCAGGCCGAATCCTCACGTTCGCCCCCAATTTTCTCGCGACCCAATCGCCCACTGGCTCATCCAAATGTGTGAGAGGGCGAGCACCCGGCTCGCCTTTGTATAATACCAACCAGGGGTGAACCCCACAGAGGAGTCTAAACGCATGGTGCAACTAACCGAAAAGGCCATCGGCAAGGTGAAGGATATCATGGGCTCGCAGCAACCGGCTCCGGCCGGCCTGCGGATTGCTGTCGTGGGCGGGGGTTGCTCCGGCTTCAGCTACTCGATGGCGTTCGAAAACCAGCCCAACATGCTGGACAAGACGTATGAATTCGGCGGGCTGAAGGTCTACATCGACCAGGCCAGCATGCTCTATCTGGACGGCGCCGAAGTGGACTACGTCGAGACGCTGGAGGGTGCCGGATTCAAATTTAACAATCCCCACGTCAAATCTACCTGCGGCTGCGGCAGTTCCTTCCAGGCATAAGGCGCGGCAGGAAGGACGATCGGTTTTGGTCGTCAAGGCTTGTGCCTGAGCGAGGCGCGACAGACCACGAAAGGCGATGGTCTGTCCTACCTGCACGGCGGCTCTTGAGAAACCCACCGGCGGCAAAGACCGCCGGCGCCACAAGTGGCAGCAAACCCCAGTTGCGCGGGCGGGTTTCGATCTGCTACACTGCTGGATGTTCCGAAGGTAAGGCTCAGTGGGAGGTTCGTTTGCCTGTTTCTTGGAAAACGGACCGCTTGCACCAATGAGGTCACATGGCGCGTAAACCAGGCAAACACTATCAATCCGCCAGAAAACAGGTGGAAACTCGCGAATACCAGCTCGAAGAGGCTGTGACGCTCATCCAAAAAATCAAATTCGCCAAGTTCGATGAGACCGTCGAGGTCCATCTGCGGCTCGGCGTCGACCCCAAGCACGCCGACCAGATGGTGCGCGGCACGGTGTTGATGCCGAACGGGCTGGGCAAGTCGAAGAAGGTTCTTGTGATCGCCAGCGGCGACAAGCAGCGCGAGGCCACCGAGGCCGGCGCCGACTACGTGGGCGGCGAGGACATGGTCAACAAGATTCAGTCCGAAAGCTGGACGGATTTCGATGCCGTGATCGCCACTCCGGACATGATGCGCCAGGTCGGCAAGCTGGGCAAAGTGCTGGGTCCGCGCGGCCTGATGCCGAACCCCAAGACCGGCACGGTAACGGTGGATGTGGTGAAGGCGATCCGCGAGATCAAGGCCGGCAAGGTGGAGTTCCGGGTGGACAAAACCGGCATCATTCACGCGCCGGTGGGGAAGATCAGCTTCGCGGCGCCCAAACTGGTGGAAAACGCGGCCACTCTGATCTCGGCGGTGATCAAGGCCAAACCGGCGGTAGCCAAGGGCAAATACGTGAAGAGCGCGACCATCTGCTCCACCATGGGGCCGGGCGTTGCCGTCGACACCGCGCCTTTCAGCGTGAAGACGGCGGTCTAGAGCTCCGACAGGTGTTTCCATGAAAAAGAAGTCAGACAAGAAGAAGGATATCGACGCGCTGCACCAGGACCTGGAGCAATCGGCCAACCTGTTCGTCACCGGCTACGAGAAGCTGCGCGTGAGCCAGGATTTCGAACTGCGCAAGGCGGTGCGCGGCGCGGGCGGCAAGTACCGGGTGATCAAGAACAACCTGGCCGAGATCGCGGCTCAGGGCACGCCCTCGGAAGCGGTGCTCAAAAATCTGCGCGGGATGACCTCGCTGGCCTACACGAGCAACGATCCGGTGGCGCTGGCCAAGGCGCTGACCACCTACGCGAAAGCGAACCCGTCGTTCACCTTCAAGGCGGGGATTGTGGAAGGCCGGGCGATTGACGTGGGGGCCATCAACGAGTTGGCCACCATGCCCTCGAAGGAAGAGATCTTTGCGAAGCTGCTGTACCTGATCAATGCTCCGGCGCAGCGGTTGCTGACGGCGCTCCAGGCGGTGGGACGCAACCTGACTGTGGTAGTGGATCAGGGAGTGAAGGAAAACAAGTTTCAGGCGTAAGGGCCGGGCACGCGCGGCCCGAGCCGGCGATTTTCGATTCTAAGGAGTTCAAGAGATGGCGGACATTAACGCAATTGCGGAACAGATTCAAGGCTTGACGTTGCTGGAGGCATCCCAGTTGGTCAAGCTGCTCGAGGAGAAGCTCGGAGTATCGGCGGCGGCTGCCGCTCCGGTGATGGTGGCGGGCGCCGGCGGAGGCGCGGCGGCTGCTCCGGCAGCCGAAGAGAAGACCGAGTTCACGGTGGTTCTGACGGCGGTCGGGGCGAACAAGATCAACGTCATCAAGGCGGTTCGCGAAGTCACCAGCCTGGGCCTGAAGGAAGCCAAGGACCTGGTGGATGGCGCTCCCAAGCCGGTCAAGGAAGGCGTCAGCAAGGACGAAGCCGAGACCATCAAGAAGAAGTTCGTCGACGCCGGCGCGACCGTCGAGGTGAA
>JBEKKO010000019.1:0-63139 GCA_050010695.1 Bryobacteraceae bacterium | reverse complement strand
CAACCAGTATCAGCTCAACCTGATCGATACGCCGGGCCACGTGGATTTCTCCTACGAGGTTTCGCGCAGCCTGCAAGCCTGCGAGGGCGCCCTGCTGGTGGTGGACGCTTCGCAGGGGGTGGAAGCGCAGACGTTGGCCAACACCTACCTGGCGCTGCACCACAACCTGGAAATCATTCCGGTGATCAACAAGATCGATCTGCCGGCCGCCGAGCCGGAGCGGATTCGCGAGCAGATCGAAACCGTGATCGGCCTGGACGCCTCGGGCGCCGTGCTGTGCAGCGCCAAGCAGGGCACCGGCGTGCACGAGATTCTCGAGCACATCGTGCACCTGGTGCCGCCGCCCAAAGGATCGTCCGAGGCGCCGCTGCGGGCGCTGATCTTCGATTCCTGGTTCGATTCCTATCGGGGAGTTATCATCCTGGTGCGCGTGTTCGACGGCGTCGTCCGCAAGGGCCAGAAAATCCGCTTGTGGTCCAATCAGCAGGCCTATGAAGTGGAGGCGGTCGGCTACCAGTCGCCCAAAGCCACCCCGTGCGACGAGCTGAGCGCCGGCGAGGTGGGTTTCCTGTCCGCCAACATCAAGACGGTCTCGGATGCTAAGATCGGCGACACCATTCTCGACGACGAGTTTCCCGCCGACGAACCGCTGCCCGGTTTCGAAGAGATCAAGCCGATGGTCTTCGCCGGCTTGTACCCGGTGGAATCGCACGAGCACGGCCTGCTGCGCGACGCGCTCGAAAAACTGCGCCTCAACGACAGCGCCTTCAGCTTCGAGCCGGAAAACTCGGTGGCCCTCGGCTTCGGCTTCCGCTGCGGCTTCCTCGGCCTGCTGCACCTGGAGATCGTGCAGGAGCGCCTGGAGCGCGAGTTCAATATCGACCTGATCACCACGGCTCCCGGCGTCCGCTATCGCATCACGACGACGACGAACGAAGTGATCGAGGTCGACAACCCCACCAAGTTCCCGGACCCCTCGAGCATCAAACAGGTGGAAGAGCCGATCATCGATGCCACCGTGATCACGCGCGAAGAGTACCTGGGCGGCATCCTCAAGCTGCTCGAAGAGAAGCGCGGCGTGCAGAAGAAGTTCGAATACATCGGCGGCAGCCGGGTGATGCTGACGTATGAGCTGCCGCTCAACGAAATCGTGCTGGACTTTTACGACCGCCTGAAATCGGCGTCGCGCGGCTATGCTTCGCTCGATTACCACCTGGCCGGCTATCGCGCTTCGTCGCTGGTAAAGCTGGACGTGCTGGTGGCGGGCGAGCCGGTAGACGCGCTTTGCATCATCGTCCACAAAGAATTCGCCTTCGAGCGCGGCAAGGAGCTGATCTCGCGCCTGCGCCGGCTGATCCCGCGCCAGATGTTCGAAGTGGCTCTGCAGGCGGCCATCGGCAACAAGATCGTGGCGCGCGAGAACATTTCGGCCCTGCGCAAGAACGTGCTGGCGAAGTGTTATGGCGGCGACATCTCGCGCAAGCGCAAGCTGCTGGAAAAGCAAAAGGAAGGCAAGAAGCGCATGAAGCGCGTCGGCCGCGTCGACATCCCGCAGGAAGCCTTCCTGGCCGTGCTCAAAGTGGGGAACACCGAGGACGCCGGGTAAAGGCCACCACCGGTCAGAAGAAATCAAAGAAATGTCGAGATGACTCTCTCTCGACACAGCTGGCAGGACTGCCCGCGCCACGATGGGGGGCTCTTGTATGCTGGAAGTTCGGCGTGGGCGACCCCATCCACATTATCGGCGCCGGCCTGGCGGGTTGCGAGGCGGCCTGGCAGATTGCGCGCCGCGGGTATGCGTGCGTGTTGCACGAGATGCGGCCGGTGCGGTCCACGGCGGCGCACCAGACGGATCGGCTGGCGGAGCTGGTGTGCAGCAACTCGCTCAAGTCGGAGGCGGAGTCCACCGCGCCGTGGCTGCTCAAGGAAGAACTGCGGCGGCTCGGCTCTCTGCTGCTCGAAGCGGCGGCCCGGACGCGCGTTCCAGGCGGGCAGGCGCTCACGGTGGACCGGGAAGCGTTCGCGAGCGAAGTGACGGCGGCCATCGCGCGCGAGCCCCTGATCGAGGTGCGGCGCGAAGAAGTGACGGCGATTCCGCCGGAGCCAATCGTCATCGTCGCTACCGGCCCGCTGACCAGCGACGCATTGGCCCAAGACATCGCGCGCCTGACCGGCTCCGAACGGCTGTACTTTTACGATGCCATCAGCCCCATTGTCGACGCCGATTCGGTGGACACGGCGGTAGCTTTTTGGGCTTCGCGTTACGGCAAATCGGTGGATGGAACCGGCGACTATCTGAATTGCCCGCTCGACCGCGATCGATACGAGCGTTTCGTCGACGCGCTGCTCGATGCTCAACCCGTTACCGCGCATATCGAAGCGGACCGGACACCGTTTTTCGAAGCCTGTTTGCCGATCGAAGAACTGGCCCGGCGCGGGCGGGATACGCTGCGCTTCGGGCCCATGAAGCCGGTGGGGCTGAGCGATCCGCGCACCGGCGGAAGGCCGTACGCGGTGGTGCAGTTGCGGCAGGAGAATCTGCGCGCGCGGAGTTTCAACCTGGTTGGCTTCCAGAACCACATGAAGTTCGGCGACCAGGCGCGGGTGCTGCGGACGATTCCGGGTCTCGAAACGGCCGAGTTCCTGCGTTTCGGACAGATCCACCGCAACACTTATATCAACGCGCCGGTCCTGCTCTCCGCCACTCTCCAGTTGCGCGAGGCGCCGCGGGTTTTTTTCGCCGGGCAGATTTCCGGCGTGGAAGGTTACGTGGAAGCTATCTCGACCGGGCTGATGGCCGGCATGCACGCGGCGGCGCTGGCCGCCGGTGTTGCGCCGCGCGGGTTGCCGCGCCAGACCGCGCTGGGCTCGCTGTGCCATTACATCGCGGGCGCCGATCCCGCGAATTACCAGCCGGCCAATATCACGTTCGATCTGTTGCCGGCGCTCGATGAGGCCGCGCGTTTGCGGCTCAAGCACGACAAGAAGGCGCGGCACGCCGAGGTGTGCCGGCTCGCCCTCGAAGCGCTGGAAGAGTATCGTCACGCATATGTGTGAATCACGCGCGGGCCGCCTCCGCCATGTATAAGAACCAGTCCATCACAGTCATCATTCCCTGCCTCAACGAGGAGCGGGGCATCGAGCGGATACTGCGCGCGATGCCGGCCTTCGTCGACGAAGTCATCGTGGTGGACAACGCGTCCACGGATGGCACGTCGGAGATCGCCGCGCGGCTCGGCGCGAAAGTCATTCGCGAGGATGTGCGCGGCTATGGCCGCAGTTACAAGCGCGGCTTCGGCGAGGCCATCGGCGACCTGATCGTGACCCTGGACGGCGACCACAGTTACCCGGTGGATGCGCTCTCCTACCTGATCGAGGCGTTTCTCCACTTCGATGTCGATTTCCTGAATGCTTCGCGCTTCCCGGTGCGCGACGCGCGCTCGATGAGCTTCATCAACCTGCTCGGGAACCTGGTTCTTTCGCTGGCGATGTCGATTCTGTTCTTTCGTTGGGTGCGCGATTCGCAGTCCGGCATGTGGGTGTTCCGGCGGGCGATCCTGGAGCATATGAAGCTCGAATCCGACGGCATGTCGTTCTCCGAGGAAATCAAAATTGAGGCGCTGCGCGATTCGCGGATACGGTTCGGCGAGATCTCCATCATGTACACCTCGCGGCTGGGCGAAACCAAGCTTCACCTTTGGCGCGACGGCTTTTCGAACCTGGCGTTTCTCGTCAAGAAGCGGTTCTGGCGATGAGCATCGCCGCCGTGATACCGGTGTGGAACGGGCGCGAGCCGCTGGGCCGCCTGCTGGACAGCCTGCAAGCGCAGACGACGCCGGTGGCCGAGGTGCTGGTGGTGGATAACGGCTCGACGGATGGGGCGCCAGAAATGGCCGCGCGCAGCGGCGCCCGCGTGATTCCGATGGGACGCAACGCCGGATTCGCGGCGGCGGTGAATCGCGGCATCCAATCGGCAAGCTCGCACTGGATCGCCGTGCTCAACAGCGACGTCGTACTGGCCCCGGACTACCTGGCGCAACTGGTGGATTCCGGCGGCTGGTTCGCCACCGGCAAGATCCTTTCCGCGCGCGATCCGGCACGCATCGACGGCACCTTCGACCTGGTTTCCCGCAGCGGGGCGGCCTGGCGGGCCGGCAGCGGACGGCTGGATGCGCCGGAATTCTCGCGGGCGCAACCGATCTGGACGGCCCCCTGGACGGCGGCGCTGTTCCGCGCCGCGCTGTTCGAACGGGTGGGCCTGCTCGACGAGCTGTTCGAGTCGTACCTGGAGGACGTGGATTTCGGCATGCGCTGCGCCGAGCACTCGCTGGCGGGCGAGTACGTCCCTACCGCCATCGCCTGGCACCAGGGCAGCGCCACGCTGGGCCGCTGGCATCCGGAGACGGTGCGGCGGATCGCTCGCAACCAGGTGTTTCTGCTGGCCCGGCACTATCCCCGGCGCTTATTGTGGAAGTGGGCCTGGCCGATTCTGGTCGGCCAACTGCTGTGGGGAGGGGTGGCGCTGCGCCACGGCGCGGGAACCGCGTGGCTGCAAGGAAAATGGCAGGGCCTGCGCGGATTTTCGGCCATCCGCCGCGAAGCGCCACCTGGCGGCCTCAAAGTTCTGGAACCGCTGCTGGCGACCCACGAACGCGCCTTACGCGTGGCGCAGTCCGCCAACGGGCGCGACTTGTACTGGCGCTTGTACTTTCTCCTTACACGGGGTGGGGCAAAGTGACACATGTCGGAAATTGGAATCGTTATCGTTACCTACAATTCGCAATCTGAAATCGGCCCGTGTCTGGATGCCGCCCTGGCCACCCGCGCCGATGTGGTAGTCGTCGATAACGGCTCGCGGGACGGGACACTCGCCGAAGTCGCGCAACGCGGAGTTCGGGTGGTGGCCAACCGCGACAACCGCGGATTCGCCGCCGCTGTAAACCAAGGGTTTAGGGTGCTTAATTCGCCATATGTTCTACTCTTGAACCCCGACGCGGTGATCCTCGGCGGCCTCGACGCGATGCGCCAGGCTTGCGATCTCGAGGGCGCCGCGGGCGCCGGCGGTTGCCTGATCGGCGCGGACAACAAACCGCAGACCGGTTTCATGGTGCGAGCCCTCCCGACTCCGGCGGCGCTGATTTTGGAAGTCCTCGTGCTAAATCGAATCTGGCCGAACAATCCGGTTAATCGCCGCTATCGGGCCATGGCGGTGGATTATTCTTTGCGCACAGCCGTGGAACAGCCCGCCGGCGCGTTTCTGATGTTGCGACGGGCGGTGTGGCAGGAACTGGGCGGCTTCGACGAGGGCTACTATCCCGTGTGGTTCGAGGATGTGGATTTTTGCCGGCGGGCGGCCGAGCACAATTATGTCCTGTTTTATACGCCGGAGGCGGTTGCGCGGCACACGGGAGGGCATTCGATCTCGAGCATCGGCGTGCAGGCCCGGTGCTTTTATTGGTATCGTAGTTTACTGAGGTATTCAGCCAGGCACTATGGACCGTTCGCATTCCGAATGGTGTGCCTGTCGGTTTTGGCAGGCTCGATTCTCCGTGGCGCCGCGGGAATGTTGTTGCAGAGGAGTCGGAGGCCCCTGGCGACTTACGGGAACGTGGTGCGGCTTGCCGGCTACTGCCTGTTATTCGGCTGGAAGGACGCAGCCGTGATGTCCGGCTCCAGGTTTTAGACCCAGGTTCGCGTGGAAGTACCGCTTTTTCGAGTGCTAGTGCATGGGGCATAACGACTTCGTCTCAGTCACGATAGTGACCTACAACAGCGGCCGCTTCATCAAGCGGTGCCTCGAATCCGTGCTGTCGCAGCGGTACCGCCTCAAGGAAGTCATCGTCATCGACAATGCTTCCAACGACGGCACCATCGACATCCTGGAACAGTTCGAGGACCGCTGCCGGATCCACTATAACGAGGAGAACGTCGGTTTCGCCGCGGCGCAGAACCAGGCCATCCGGATGGCCGGCGGCGATTGGGTGCTCACCCTCAACCCGGACGTGCTGCTGCTGCCGAACTTCATCCAGGCCCTGCTCGATGCCGGACAGTTCGATGCCAAGATCGGCGCCGTGTGCGGCAAGCTGCTCACCATGACGGCGCACTTCGAGATTCCCGAGCGCCCGGTGGTGGATTCGACCGGCATCTACTTCAATCCCATGCTGCGCCATCTGGACCGCGGCAGCCAGGAAGTGGACAACGGGCATTATCTGCAATACGAGTACGTTTTCGGCGCCACTGCCGCCGCCGCGCTTTACCGCCGCGCCATGATCGAGGACATTTCGCTCGACGGCGAGTTCTTCGACTCCGATTTCTTTGTTTACCGCGAAGACGCCGACGTGGCGTGGCGCGCCCAGTTGATGGGCTGGAAGTGCCTGTACGTGCCATACGCGCGCGGCTACCACGTGCGCAAGGTGCTGCCCGGCAACCGCCGCGCGCTGCCGGCCGCCATCAACATGCACTCGGTGAAGAACCGCTTCCTGATGCGCTTGAAGAACATTTCAGGCGATCTGTATTGGCGCAACTGGCTGTCGATTACCGGCCGCGACATCACGGTCGTCATGTGCTGTCTGCTGTGGGAGCATACTTCGCTCAAGGCGTTCTGGTTCCTGCTGCGGAACTGGAGCCGCTTCCGGGCCAAGCGCGAGTTGATTCAAAGCGCGCGCCGGGTGGACGACGAGTACATGGCGAGCTGGTTCCACTACACGCCGGTGAGCAAGCGCGCGCCCAAGAAACTGGCTCGCACGCTGATGCGCTCCGAGACCGCCAAGACGTAGGTGCTGTCGGGAAACAACCATCTCGATCGCCGGCAACCGCTCCTGAGAAACTCTGCCAAAATCGTGAGCACGCACGGGTTGACAGACGAAAACGTCTGTCCCACTTTGCCGCCGGAGGATTTGCAAGCAAGTGGGGCAGGCGCTTTCGCCTGCCAACCGGTCTTTTCACAGCAATGCGGATAGCCCTTCTTGGCACGCGCGGCATTCCAGCCGGCTACGGCGGCTTCGAAACCTTCGCCGAAGAGCTTTCCACCCGCCTGGCGGCTCGCAGGCACCACGTCACCGTCTATTGCCGCGAGCGCTATCCGCAGCCGGTCTACCGGGCCGTGCACCTGCTCTACCTGCCCACCATTCGCCACAAATACTTCGACACCCTGGCGCACACGCTAGTCTCGACGTTCCACCTGCTGGCGCACCCCGTGGATGTGGCGCTCTATTGCAACGGAGCCAACGCCATCTTCACCTGGCTGCCGCGCGTGTTCGGAATGCCCGTGGCGCTCAACGTGGACGGCATCGAGCGCCTGCGTAGGAAATGGAACCGGCTGGCCAAAGCCTGGTACCTGGTTTCGGAACTGCTGGCCACCTTCTGCCCCACCGAGGTTATAACCGACGCGCGCACGATTCAGGATTACTACCGCACGCGCTACGGCAAAGTGAGCACGTTCATTCCGTATGGCGCCGAGTTAGGCAAAGTGGCTGGCGCCGATACGCTGGCTCGGCTGGGCCTCGAACCCGGGCGCTACTTCCTGTACGTGAGCCGCATGGAACCGGAGAACCATCCGCTCGCAGTGCGGCAGGCGTTCGAACGGGTCGAGACGGAGTTCAAGCTGGCACTCATCGGCGATGCGCCTTATGCGCAGGGCTACATCGCGCAGGTGCGCGACACGCGCGATGCCCGCATCGTCATACCAGGCGCCATCTACGGCGACGGGTACCGCGAGCTGGGATCGCACTGTTTCGCCTACATTCACGCCACCGAAGTGGGCGGCACGCATCCGGCGCTGATTGAGGCGATGGGCCGCGGCGCGCTGGTGCTGTACCGGAACACGCCGGAGAACGCCGAAGTGGCCGGTGACGCCGGCATCCCGTTCGAGCCCGATGAGCTCGAGTCCAAGCTGAAACTGGTTCTCAATCTCACCGAGCCTGAACGCGCCCAGTACCGCGCCCGCGCGATGGACCGCGTCCGCCAGCGCTATTCCTGGGACGCCGTAACCGACGCGTACGAGAAGCTGTTGAGGAGATTGGCCGGGCAGGCGAGGCTGTAAGACCAGGTCGCGCTGTCGCTACTCTGCCCCAGACCGTTGACGGAGTCTCTGGATCGGAGCGTTTCTTTTTTCTTTCGCGTCTGGCTTTTGCCGGTCTCGGCTCGCTTGGCCGTCTTTCCTTGGTGCCGAGAAGCGAAACCAAATAGGCTTGTGCAGCGGCTTCGTCGCCTGGTAGCCGGTTACCGAATTATCACGGAGTCGTTGTTCGCTCATCGCGCCTCCCTCGCCGTGCTCCTGTTCCGGCGAAGAGCCGGGTAAGCAGCGCGATACCCATCAGCAGGCAAAAGGGAGCTGTGATGAGGCCGGGGAAATATCTGCGGTACGCTGCACTCAACACCAGGTGGGAGATGCCGTTTCCCACACCTCCGATCAACGCGAGAAACAGAACGATCAGGTAGGCCAACTGCACCCGCCGGTAGACACCCAGTCCGGCCAGCACGAAAGCGGCCAGCCACAACATATTGAACGTCACAAAGCGTGCGTCGCTCCAATCGTCTCCGAACAGTCTGGGGAACTGGTGTTGAAAGCCGGTTAGGTATTCCTCGGTGAAGTGCAGGCACTGCACGGCGATGGCGAGCAGGTAGACGGGAAGAACCGCGGCGGCATCGTTCTTCCAGCGAGCCGCCGCCCACACGCCATAAGCCACCACCAAACCGCCGCTAAGAAGAATGATGGCGCTGCCCATCCAGCGGGTTTGTGCAGCCAGCACGATCGACACGAAAACGGCGCCCAGCAGGCGGTCGCGCCAGGACACCGCGTTTGCCAGGCCCTGCGCAGTACTGCTTTCCCGCGTGAGCGACTTGGGGGGCGTGGACATGGCCGTTTTCACGCTACCATTTCCACACCATACGAGGCTGTATACGTGAAATGAAGCACTTAGCCGGAAATCGCAGCTTGCGCCGCGGCCAGGCGGGCGATCGGCACGCGGCAGATGTGCGGCGCTCACGGTTTCGCGGAAAATGGCCGATAGAGGACATATGCCCCAGGGTGACTCCGAACTCCATCCGCCGTCCTTGCCGGCTGAATGCCCGCACGCCGCCCTGCCGGCGGGTCTGCGGAGGCTCTAGCTATGCAGTGGACCCATATTTGGCCGGACCTGCGCCTGCGAACCAAGGGGCTCATCGTGGTCGCGTTTCCGGCGGCGGCCACGGTGGCGATTGCGTGCGCGGCTTACCTGATCGAGAGTCGTATCTCGGCCGCCGACCAGGCGGCGAACCGGTCGCTGCAGATCGTCGAAGCGGTTCAACTGCTGAAATCCAATGAGACGGAGACCAGCGCCCACATCCGTGCGTACTTCCTCACCGCCGAGGATCCATTCGAGGATGAGGCCCGCCGCGATATCGGCAGGTTCGACGGCCTGCAGCAAAGCCTGGCGAATCTGGTTTCGGGCAACCCGAGCCAAACCCGGG
The DNA here is from genome assembly GCA_050010695.1 of Bryobacteraceae bacterium. Classification (GTDB taxonomy): domain Bacteria; phylum Acidobacteriota; class Terriglobia; order Bryobacterales; family Bryobacteraceae; genus Bog-375. The sequence continues at coordinate 53,689 of JBEKKO010000019.1, read as the reverse complement.
ATGTCTTGCGGCTCGACGCGATCCACCACGCCCGCGTAGAGGTGATCTACGACGCCGCGGCGCGTTTTCAAGCTCGAGTCCTGACCAGGGAACAATTGCGCGACGCGCTGCGCGTGAAAGAGGCGGAGCGTCTGCAGATGGCGGGCATCCTGGATGCCATGGAGGCCGAGCAGCGAGCCGTGCACGCGGCGTATCTGCGGCACGGCGACAACTTGCGGACACAGTTGCGCGCCGCCACGGCCGGCTGTGCGCTGCTGGGTGTAGTGGGAGGTGTGGTCATTTCGCTCCTGTTCGCTTCCGGCATCACGAGGCGGATCGGAAAGCTGCAGCGGAACGTGGCCCGGCTGAAGAGCGGCGAACCGCTCAACCTGTTGCCGGAAGGCAGCGACGAGATCGGCGTTCTGAGCCAGGGGATCGCCATGGCCGCTCAAATCCTGGGGCACCACGCAGCCGCGCTCGAAAACGTGCTCCACGGAATCGCGCAGGCCGATGATTGCGGGCGCTATGTGTCGTTCAACAAAGCCTACGGCGAATTGACGGGCATGACGGCGATTCCCGCGCCGGCCACCTTCCTGGAAACCGTGGACGCGCGCGACCGGTCGAAGGTGGATGAAGCCGTCGGCCGCGCCCAACGGGGCGGCAGGGCCGAAGTCGAGGCGCGCATCGTTCGCCGGGGGGGCGGATCGGCCGACGTGGGAATGACGTTTCTCCCGGTGTCGGACGTGCCCGGCTACTACATTTTCCTGCGGGACATCGCGCAGCAGAAAGAAGCGGAAGGCGCGCTGGTCCGCGCCAAGGATGCGGCCGTCGCCGCCAACCGGACCAAGTCGGAATTCCTGGCCAAGATCAGTCACGACATCCGAACCCCTTTGAACGCCATCCTCGGTTCGGCCGACCTGCTCTCCCGCACGCCGCTCGATCCGAATCAGGCCGAACATGTCGCGATGTTCCAGCGAAACTCCCGCACGCTGCTGGCCTTGATTAACGATTTCCTGGACTTCTCCAGGGTGGAAGCCGGCATGGTGAGGGTCGAGAATATCCCGTTTCGCGTGTGGGAGACCATCGACCAGGCGGTGGCGACCTTCCGCGAGACGGCCTTTCGCAAGGGCGTGGGCCTGAATGTCACACTCGCTCCCAGCCTCCCCGAGTGGCAACTCGGCGATCCCCTCCGCGTGCTGGAGGTTCTGGTCAACCTGCTGAGCAATGCGCTCAAGTTCACTGACGCGGGACAGGTCGACCTGGACGTGACGGCCGATGCCGGGCACCTGCATTTTGCGGTCTCCGACACGGGCCCGGGCATCCCGCCCGACGACCAGGAGCGGATCTTTGCGGCCTTCACCCAGTTGCCGAATCACAAGCCGGGTGTGGTTCGAGGTTCCGGCCTGGGACTGGCGATCTGCAAGGAGCTGCTGGATCTGATGGGAGGCAAAATCGGCGTTACCAGCCAGCTTGGCCACGGCAGCAAATTCTATTTCAGCTTGCCGCTCCAGGCGGCCGATCCGGATCGCGCCGAGCCGGACAGCGGGGTTGCGCCTCCCGTTTTGCATTGGCCCAGGCACCGGAACGGAGTGCGGATTCTGGTCGCCGAGGACACCGACGATAACCGCCTGCTGCTGGCCGCGTATCTGCGGGGCGAGCCGGTGGAGGTCCGCTTCGCGGTCAATGGCCGGCAGGCTCTGGACGCCATCGAGGAGGGCGAAGATTTCGATCTGATCGTCATGGACATCGACATGCCGGTGATGGACGGCTTTCAGGCGACCAAGGCCATCCGCGAATGGCAGCGCGCCCACGGAGCGGTTCCGACGCCGATTGTGGCCCTCTCGGCCGATGCCATGCGCGAAGCGGTGCAGGCCAGCCGGGACGCGGGCTGTGTGGCGCACGTGGCCAAGCCGGTCGACCGGAACACGCTGCTCTCGACGATCCTGCGCTATGCGCGCAGCAGCCGGCCGGCGGCACTCGCCTGCTCCGCCGATATGGCAGCCCTAGTGCGCGGGTATCTGGCTTCCAAGCCCGCTCAAATCCAGGACGCGCGGGAGTGCCTGGCCGCCGGGAACTTCGACCCCATCCGGCGCTTTGGCCACAATCTCAAAGGCACCGGATCCGGCTACGGGCTCCCGCGAATCGGAGAGATCGGACGCGAGCTCGAAAAGTCGGCGGTCGAGCGCGATGCCGAACGCATTACCACGAACCTCGAGGCCCTGCATAACGCCGTAACCGAATCGGATCGGGACCGCGTGGCGGCGGGCCCCGTCTGAGGGTGGGTGGAGCGAACCGATCCGCATCCTCCTAAAGCTTTCGCGGTTTTCGGCCGAGTATACTGGCAGAGCCTGCGGGATGGGCAATGGAAAAAAAACGAATGGAACAGAGTAGCATATCGGTCCTGTTGATCGAGGACAACCCGGAGTTCGCCCAACTGGTGCTCAGTTGGCTCGCGACTTCCGGCGGGGAGGTGGCCTTCGCGTTGTCGTGGGCAGACTCCCTGGCCGGCGGACTCGGTGAGATTTCGCGGGGAGGAGTGGATGTAGTGCTCCTGGACCTGGGTCTGCCCGACAGCGACGGACTCGGAACTTTCGCGGCAATCCAGAAGCACGCCGGGGCCCGCGGGATTCCGATTATCGTTCTGAGCGGGTCCGATACCGAGTCGCTGGCGCTGCAAACCATACAGGAAGGCGCGGAGAATTATCTGGTTAAGGGCGCGTGCAATGCCCCGCTGCTGTCCCGAGCGCTGCGTTATGCGGTGGCCAAGCATACGGCGGAGGTCGCCAGCCGGACCAGGATCGTCGGCGTGATCGGCGCCAAAGGGGGAGTTGGAGCCACCACCATCGCGTGCACTCTTGCCACCGAGCTTCGCGTCCAGACCGGAAAACGCGTCCTGCTGGCCGACCTGGATGTCCAGGCCGGCCTGGTCGCCTTCATGATGGGGGTCGATCCGCCATATTCCTTCCAGTACGCCATCGCCAATTCCCACCGGCTCGACCAGAGCTGCTGGAACGCAATCGTCGCGCGCACCCCTAACGATCTGCACATCGCCGCCTCACCGGCGTATCTGGGCCATGACGATGTGCCGGCGGAGACCATCCGTCAGGTAATTGCCATGGTGCAGCCATTCTACGATTGGGTGGTGCTCGACCTGGGACGCCTCAACAAGCTCAGCGTGGCCTTGCTGGACAGAACCAATGAAGTCTTTGTGGTCACCGGCACCGGCATGGCGGCACTCTATGAAGCCAAACGCGCAGTCGGGGCGTTGGCCAAAGCGGGACTTGGGGGAGAGCGGATCCGTCTGATCGTGAATCAAGCGGACCAGGCGCCCGCGCTCCAGCAGCGTGACATGTCCAGTATCTTCGGCATCGAAGTTTATGCCATGGTGCCGCAGGATACCGCCGAGCTGCAGAAGGCGCTGCTGGCAAGAAAGCCGCCGGCCGAAACCAGCGCGTTACGAAAGCAGATGGCCGAAGTGGCTCGAAGACTGGCCGGGCTGCCGAAAAAAAAGAACCGCAGCCCTCTCTCGCAGCTTCTTTCCCTGTCGGAGCGATTCCACAAATCCACAGCCCCCGATCGGACGGTGGGCGTGGGCTGAAGCGGAAGCAGGTTCTCATCCTCAATCAGCCCAATCACCGATTCGACAGATACTCCCAACTCCTGGTTCCACAGTGGCTTGCACCCATTTCCCCACCCTCCAGGCACCGCTTCCACCCGCCCTCCGTGTCACAGTAAGGATAGGAAGGTGGCGCAGGTCCCTGAGCTGCGAATCGCCCAAGAATGGGACAGAATTAGCCCACAAGAAGCCAACCGCCTCTACTGTTTTCAATGAGTTAGTCGTAGAAAAGTGGGCCGGATCTGTCCCACGCCGGGAGGACCGGGAGGAATGCTGCGAAACTCCCAATTAATTAGAAGAGAGGCGTGGACATGGCGTTTCAAACTGCCATGTCCACGCTGAGGTGACGGCTTACGCCGTGCGTTGGGTTTCGGACTTGTCGCCCGAAATGGCGGCTTGCGCGGCGGCCAGGCGGGCGATGGGCACGCGGTACGGGGAACAGGAAACGTAATTCATGCCAATCCGGTAGCAGAACTGGACCGAGCTCGGCTCGCCGCCGTGCTCGCCGCAGATGCCGATTTCCAGGTCGGGCCGCGTCTTGCGGCCGAGCTCGACCGCCATCTTCACCAGCTTGCCGACGCCTTCCTGATCGAGAACGGCGAACGGGTCGGCGGCGAAGATCTTCTTGTCTTTGTACTCCTGCTGGAACTTCGTATAATCGTCGCGCGAAAGTCCCATGGTGGTCTGCGTGAGGTCGTTGGTGCCGAAGCTGAAGAACTCGGCTTCCTTGGCGACCAAATCGGCGGTGAGCGCGGCGCGCGGAATCTCGATCATGGTGCCGACCATGTACTTCAGGTCCTTCATGCCGGCCTTCCCGAGGACTTCCTCGGCCACGGCGACCACGATCTTCTTCTGATCTTCCAGTTCCTTGACGCCGCCAATCAGCGGGATCATGACTTCCGGAATTACCTTGACGCCTTTCTTAGCCACCTGCACCGCGGCTTCGAAAATGGCGCGCGCCTGCATTTCGGTGATCTCGGGATAGAGGATTCCCAGGCGGCAGCCGCGGAGGCCCAGCATGGGGTTGAACTCATGCAGCTCTTCCACGCGACGCAGCAACGCGGTCAGCACCGTCTTGAGGGTTTTGACTCCGGCGCCGAAGCGCTGGTAAGTGGCGACCAGTTCCTTCTTCTTCTTGAGATCGGCGTAAGGCAGAATGGCGACATCCACCATCAGCTCTTCGCGCTTGGGCAGGAATTCATGCAGCGGCGGATCGAGCGTGCGGATCACTACCGGGAAACCGTCCATGGCCTGGAACAGTCCGGCAAAATCCCTGCGCTGAAACGGCAGCAGCTTGGCCAGCGCCTTGCGGCGGGTCTTTTCGTCGGGGGCCAGGATCATGGCCTGCATGTGTTCGATGCGATCCTCGGCGAAGAACATGTGCTCGGTGCGGCACAGGCCGATGCCCTGGGCTCCGAACTTGCGGGCCGCCTTGGCGTCGCGCGGAATATCGGCATTGGCGCGCACGCCGAATTTGCCGCGGAATTCGTCGGCCCAGCTCATGAAGCTGGCCAGGACGCCGGAAGACGGATCGGCGTCGAGCGTGTTGGCCTTGCCGGCAAACACTTCGCCGGTGGAACCGTCGAGCGACAGCCAGTCGCCTTCCTTGAGGGTGACCACGTTCCCGCCGACCGTGACCGACACCAGCTTCTTGTGCCCGTCGACGGTGATGGATTCGGCGCCCGCCACGCAGGGCGTGCCCATGCCGCGGCAAACCACCGCCGCGTGGCTGGTCATGCCGCCGCGCGCAGTGAGAATGCCCTTGGCCACTTCCATGCCGTGAATGTCATCGGGCACGGTTTCCTTGCGGACCAGAACCACCGGAGCCGTCTTGGCCTGTACCACCGCCTCATCGGCCGTGAAGACGATGGTGCCGACCGCGGCCCCGGGCGAAGCCGGAAGGCCGACAGCCAGCTTGGTGAGCGTCCTCTTCGAGGCCGGATCGAGCACCGGGTGCAGAAGTTGGTCGAGTTGTTGCGGTTCCACGCGCAGCACCGCTTCGCGCTTGTCGATCAGACCTTCCGCGACCATCTCTACCGCGATGCGAACCGCGGCCGGGCCGGTGCGCTTGCCGTTGCGGGTTTGCAGCATGTAGAGCTTGCCGTCCTGCACGGTGTACTCGAAGTCCTGCACATCGTGATAATGCTTCTCGAGCATGGTGGTGATGTCGCGAAGCTGCTGGTAGACGGCGGGGTTCCATTTATCGAGCTCGGCAATCGGGTGCGGCGTCCGGACGCCGGACACCACGTCTTCGCCCTGCGCGTTCTCCAGGAATTCGCCGTAGAACACTTTCTCGCCGGTGGCCGGGTTGCGGGTGAATCCCACGCCGGTGGCCGAAGTCTCGCCCAGGTTGCCGAACACCATGGCTTGCACGTTGACCGCCGTGCCCAGGTCGTCGGGAATCTGGTTCATCTTGCGATAGTGCTTGGCGCGGTCGTTGAACCAGGAGCGGAAGACGGCGTTGCGCGCGCCGGCGAGTTGCTCCAGAGCCTCCTGCGGAAACGGCTTGCCGGTCTTTTTCAGAACCAGCTTTTGATAGCCTTCGATGACTGCGGCCAGGTCCTGGGCGGTCAGCTCAGTGTCCAGCTTGGCCTTGGTCTTTTTCTTTTGGCCATCGAAGATCGCCTCAAACTCGTCCTTGGGAATCTCCAGCACCACGTTGCCGTACATCTGGATGAAGCGGCGGTAACAATCGTAGGCGAAGCGGGCGTTGTTAGCCTTGGCTTCCAGCGCCTTCACGGTCTGATCGTTCAGCCCCAGGTTGAGGATGGTGTCCATCATGCCCGGCATGGAGAACTTGGCGCCCGACCGCACGCTGACCAGCAGCGGGTTGGCGACGTCGCCGAGTTTCTGGCCCATCCGCCCCTCGAGCGTCTTCAGCGCCTCCATCATCTGCGCGTCGATTTCCGCCGGCACGCTGTTGTTGTTATGGAAGTAGATATTGCAGACTTCCGTGGAAATGGTGAAGCCTGGAGGCACGGGCAGCTTGGCCCGCGACATTTCCGCCAGCCCGGCGCCCTTGCCACCGAGCGTATCTTTCATTTTCCCGTCACCGTCGGCGGTTCCGTTGCCGAACGAGTAGACATACTTCTGCATGCTTTAGCTCCTATGATGTAGTTACAATCTCCGAAAAGTCCGCTATGTTGGAAAACTCCAGTAATAGCGTGCCGAGTAACATCAAGCGATTACGCCGGACGTTATCTTCCGGCGCATTTACTAACACCTTGTCGAAAAACAAATCCACTTTAGGCCGCAGTCGAGAAACCACCGATTCAATCGGCTGGCCCGCGATGCGCCGGTATTCGTCGTACAGATCCCGCTCCGGCCCGTCCTGCAATAACGTCTGATCGATCGCCGCGGAATTGACGCCCTCGAATTTCTGCTGCTCGAGGATATTGCGGATGCGCTTGAAACTGGCGGCGAGCGGTTCGAAATCGGGCGACGACCGCAAACTTTGAATGCGAAGCAGCCGCGCTTCCAGATCGACCGGGTTACTCCAGCCGGCACCCATGGCGGCGTTGACTTCGTCGTACTTGAAGCCGCGAACGTCCTTACAGTAATACCGGATACGATCCTGCAGGAACTCGGCCAGCGCCTTCGCTCCGTCCGTTCCGTCATTCACCAGGGGCGCCAGATCGAGGTCGATCTTGCCTTCCACCAAAATCTTGACCACGCCCTGCGCCGCGCGCCGCAGTGCGAACGGATCGCGCGAGCCGGTGGGGATCAGGCCGACAGTGAAGCAGCCGCGCAGGGTGTCGAGCTTGTCGGCCAGCGCCACCATCTGGCCGGTGCGGTTGCGCGGGATCGCGTCCTCCATGCTCTCCGGTTTGTAGTGATCGTAGATGGCCTGCCAGACCGCGTCCGGTTCGCCTTGCGCGCGGGCGTAAAGGCCGCCGACCACGCCTTGCAGTTCGGTAAATTCCTTGACCAGCTCCGTGGTGAGATCGCACTTGGCCAGCTCCGCGGCGCGCACGGCGTGGGCATCGCCGCCCAGCGTCGTCACCAGCGCTTTCACGCGGTTAGTCTTTTCGAGATAAGTGCCCAGCCTGGCCTGGAAGGTCACATGCGCCAGATCGGGCAGGCGCTCGGCTAGCGATTTCTTCTGATCGGTCTGCCAGAAAAAACGCGCGTCGTTGAACCGCGCGCGCAGCACGCGCTCATTGCCGCGGCGCACGAAACCTTCCGGATCGGACGGAATGTTCATCACCGCCACGAACTGGGGCGCCAGCTTGCCGTGCTCGTCCTCCACCGAAAAGTATTTCTGGTGGTGACGCATCACGGTGACCAGCACTTCCTCGGGCAGCGCCAGGAATTCCGCATCGAAGCTGCCCACGATGGGCGTCGGATGCTCGGTGAGATAAACCAGGGTTTCGACCAGCGCCGGGTCCGGCTTGACGCGCACGCCGGCCAGTTCGGTGTGGATCTTGTGGCGGCGCTCTTCGGCCGAGAGAATCACGTAATTCTCGCGCAGCCGCTGCTCATAATCGGCAGTGGTGACGGCGATCGTGCGCGCGCCCAGCCGGCGATGGCCGCAAGTGACCGCGCCGGAGCGCACGCCCGCCAATTCGAACGGCACCACCTCATCGCCCAGCAGCGCCACCATCCAGCGGATGGGCCGGATGAAGCGCGGGCCGCCCTTGCCGGTCCAGTACATGGTCTTGGGAAAGACGATTTGCAGAATGATGCCGCCGAGCGCTCCGGCAAGAATGTCCCGGGTGGCTTGGCCGGCCACGGTTCTGACGAAAGTGTAGTAATCGCCCTTGGGCGTGGATTCCACCGCCAGCGTTTCCGGCGCCACGCCGTGCTTGCGGGCGAAGCCGGCCACAGCCTTCGGCGGGGCCGATTTGGCGGGACCCAGAACGCGCTCTTCGCTATCGGCCTGGCGCGCCGGCAAGCCTTCGGCGCGGAGCACCAGGCGTCGCGGCGTGGCGTCCAGCGTGACCGAATCGTGCGCAATGTCCAGCTTCTCGAATAGGAGACGCAGACTCTCGAGAGCCGCCGGGATCATCCAATCGGGAATCTCCTCGGTGCCGATTTCGAGCAGGAAAGGAAGAGATGCGAGGCTCATTGCGCCACCTCCGCCACAGCCGGCTGCCGTTGATCGGCCCACGCCTGCGCCACGCCCACCGCCAGTTTGCGCACGCGCTGGATGACTCCGACGCGCTCGGTGACGCTGATGGCGCCGCGCGCATCGAGCGTATTAAAGATGTTCGAGCACTTCAGCACCTGGTCATAGGCCGGCAGCAACGGGAAACGCCGCTTGTCGGCGGCCTTGGGATCGTAGAGCTTCAGCAGGCGCGCCGCTTCGCCTTCGTGCAGCTCGAACAGTTTCCACAGCATGGCGATGTCCGCCATCTCGAAGTTGTAAACCGAATACTGCAGCTCATCCCGATACCGCACGTCGCCGTAGGAAAAGCCCTTGGCCCACTCGATGTCATACACGCTGTCGCGGACCTGGAGGAACGCCGTGAGCCGCTCGAGGCCATAGGTCAGCTCGGCGGGAACCAGATCGAGATCGATGCCGCCGCACTGCTGAAAATAGGTGAACTGGGTGATTTCGAGGCCATCCAGCATCACCTGCCAGCCGATGCCCCAGGCGCCCAGCGTGGGCGATTCCCAGTTGTCCTCTTCGAACTTGATGTCGTGCTTGCGGAGATCGATGCCGATAGCTTCCAGGCTGGCCAGATACTGCTCGATGACGTCATCGGGCGAGGGCTTGAGGATCACCTGGAGCTGCGAGTGCTTGAACAAGCGGTTGGGGTTGTCGCCGTAGCGGCCATCGGCCGGGCGGCGGCTGGGCTGCACATAAGCCACGCGGTAGGGTTCGGTGCCGAGCACGCGCAGAAAAGTCTCCGGGCACATGGTGCCGGCGCCCACTTCCACGTCGTACGGCTCTTGAATGATACAGCCGCGTTCCGCCCAGTATTGTTTCAGCTTGAAGATGATTTCTTGAAACGATGACATCGGTCTGCCTTGTGGGAGGTTACGTTGCGTTCTCCAATAACGGCGCCGTCACCAACCGGCGCTCCACGTGCGATTCGATTTGCTCGACCAGAAAGCGGCGCAGGTCCACCGCGGTGGCCTGACCCCAAACCGGCCCGGCAAGCTGCGACACCGGCGTGCGCAGCATTTGGGCGGCGATGGCTCTGGATTCCGCGCTCAGCTCCCGGCTTGCCGCGCCCATCGTTTTCCGGCAATGGCCGCAAATCAGGCCAGCCCGGTCGCGGCTGAAAAAAGCGCGCTCGGGAGCGTCCGGATCGTCGAGCAGGCTGCCGCAGCTCAGGCAAACGTGCAATTCCGGCAGCCATCCGGAAAGACGAACCGCCCACAGCGAAAAGTAGGCGACGGCCCGCCATGCGCCATTCCCAGCGGCAGTTCGCAAGTAATCCAGCACAGCCAGCAGAAGGCGGAAAAACTTCTCATTCGGCTCCGCGTCGGGCAATATCTGTTCGGTCACCTCCGCGAAGTAATCCAGCGCCACGCCGGCCCAGTAGTCGGACGCCAGCCCGAATTGCGAGCGAATCAACTCGCATCCGTCCAGGCTGACCAGTTCGCGGGTTTCGCGCTGGAAGTACGCCATCCGCACGTATGACAGCCGCTCCAGACCGGACCCGAACGCGTTCTTCGGGCGCCGCGCCCGCTTGGCCACGCCACGCAATTTCCCCTGATCCCGCGTAAGAAAGCTGACTACCAGGTCCGCCTCCCGAAGCGGGTAGGTGCGCAGAACAAGAGCTTCGCTGACGCGCGCTGGCACACGTGGAAATTTCAGAGTAACACAGTTGATTTGCCCGCTTTGGATGGGGCTGCCCGATTGCCCGTCCGTGTAACCTTGCGCACCGGGCAACCCGATCGCAATCATTCGTTCATCGTTATGTAACGGAAATGAAACAATTTAGATGCCGCGCCAATACGCAGGCGGCTTAAAATAGGTTGTATATGATGCGACCAGCCGCTGTTGCCGACCGGGTCGAGCAGCGCCGAACCCGAATCAAGATCCTGAATGGTCCCGCCATGAGTTGTGACGCGGAAGGCTGCCACGCGAAAGCCGCTTATCTATTCCGTGAGGAAGATGGGCCCATCGCAGCGTTTTGCGATGTTCACGCCGACGAATCCGCATCCAGGGCCGGCATCCCGCTGCCGACATCCAAGATCACGATCCTCCGCACCATGTTGGGTTGATCCTATGACGGCGGTTTTCGCCGCGCCCGATCGCGCTCGTGTTTCTTGGGCGGTTCGCGGCGCTGCCGGATGAACCATTCTTGCGAGTTCACCTTTGATTTCGCGCCGCTTTTCCTGCGCGTGTAGACTCCGGTCGTATTCATGTCCCGCGCCTTCACGTTATCGGCCAGATACACCGACAGCACGTTGTCGCGCAGGTGGCGGATCATGGCCGGTTCCCGGATGGGCGCCAGCACCTCCACGCGATGGTCGATATTGCGGGACATCAGGTCGGCGCTGCCGATGTAAATCTCTTCTTCGCCGCCGTTACGGAAATAGAAAACACGGCTGTGTTCCAGGAAGCGGCCGACAATGCTCGAGACTTCAATGTGGTCGCTGACGCCGGGCACGCCGGGGCGCAGGCAGCAGATGCCGCGCACCAGCAACTGGATGCGCACGCCCGCCTGCGAAGCCTTATAGAGCGCGCGGATGATCTTGGGGTCCGCCAGCGAATTCATCTTGAAGATCAGGTGCGCCTTCCCGCCGGATTTGGCGTGCTTGATTTCCCGTTCGATGAGGGCTTCGAACTTGGACCGAAGATTCACCGGCGCCACCAGCAGTTTCAGGTAATCGTCCTTGTGCGAGTAGCCGGTCAGATAGTTGAACAGGTCGCTGACATCGTCGGCTACGGCTTCATCGCAGGTGAACAGGCCGATATCGGTGTACAGGTGAGCCGTGATGGCATTGTAGTTGCCGGTGGAAAGGTGGACGTAGCGGGCGATGCGGTCCTGCTCGCGCCGCACGACTAGGGCCACCTTGCAGTGAATCTTGAGGCCGATCAGGCCGTAGACCACGTGCACCCCGCGGCGTTCCAGCGCACGCGCCCACTCGATGTTGCTCTCCTCGTCGAAGCGCGCCTTGAGCTCGACCAGCGCGGCCACCTGCTTGTCTTCCTCCACGGCTTCGAGCAGCGCCTCCACCACCGGCGCATTGCGGCCCACGCGGTAGAGGCAGGTCTTGATGGCCAGCACGGCCGGATCGCGCGCCGCCTTGCGCAGGAACTCGGTCACCGGCTGGAAGGAATCGAAGGGGTGGTGGAGCAGGATATCGCGATTGCGGATCATGCCGAAAATGTCTTCCTCGTCGGAAACCTCGGCAAGCTCGGGCGGGGTGGCGGGCAGGAACGGCACATCGCGCAGGTCCGGCCGGTCCAGGCCGTGCAGGCTCATCAGGCGCTTCAGGGAGAGCGGCCGCGGCGAGCGGTAGACTTCGCTTGGCCCGATTCCCAGGTTGTTCATGAGAATGCCGAGAATGGGGCCGGGCATGTCGGCGGTGACCAGCAGCCGGACCACGCTCTGGAAGCGCCGCTGGCGAAGACCCTCCTCGACGGTTTCGAGCAGGTCCTCGGCCTCCAGTTCGGTGATCGCCATATCGGCGTCGCGGGTGACGTGGAAGGGATGCGCTTCGAGGATCTCCATGCCGGGAAACAGCACGCCGAGTTGCGCGGCGATCACCTGCTCCAGCCACACCAAGTCGATCCGCCTGGGCCGGCCGCGCTTGGTGGCGGCTTTCGCACTGGGGCTCACCGGCACCAGTTGCGGCAGCGAATCGGGCACTTTGACGCGCGCGAAGTGTTCGTTGCCGGCGCGGTCGCGAATCGAAACCGCCAGGTTCAGGCTGAGATTCGAAATGTGGGGAAAGGGCCGGCCCGGATCGAAGGCCAGCGGCGTGAGCACGGGAAATACGGTTTCGTCGAAATACTTGGCCGCCTCCTGGCGGTGGGTCTCGTTCAACTCGGCGTAGTCGTGCACGAAAATGCCCTGCTCGCGAAGCGCCTCGAGCAAGCGCTCGAGCGTGCGATGGGCCTCGGCCAGCAGCCGCTTCACCTCGCGCCGGATGGCCACCAGTTGCGCCCGCGGGCTCATCCCATCCGGACCCGCCTCGATCGAACCCGCCTCCAACTGCGCCGTCAGGCCGGCCACGCGCACCATGAAGAACTCATCCAGGTTGGAGCCGAGAATCGAAAGGAACTTCACCCGCTCCAGCAACGGGTTGGTTTCATCCTCGGCCTCCTCCAGCACGCGGCGCTGGAACGCCAGCAGGCTCAATTCGCGGTTTACGTAGAGCGCCGGATCTTTCAGGTCGACCGGCGCCGCGGCGGCGGCTTGCTGTGGAGCGCCGGACCCAGCGGCTCTAGCTAGCATCTTCTTGGGCATGGCGGTGCCGCACCTGCGTGCGGCTCTACTAATTTCGCACGAAACCGGTGTGCGGTGGGATACAGAGGGGTGTGCGGCGGTTTGCGGCAAAAGCAAAGGGCGCTCAAAAGCATGCCCCACCTAGTTCGGGTAAGGGTCGCCGGGGCGGACAATCCGAATCTGATGATCGCTGAAAAGCGTGGGCCCGCCTGGTATTTTCAACTTTGGCATGTGGCAGCTCACGCATTTTTCCTGCGCCACGGGACAGACTTTGGCGCGCGGCACGTCCAGGCCGGCCACCGGCGGCGCATCCTGGCTGTGGCACGCCAGGCAATTGTGGTCGTACGCGGCCGCTTCGGGCGCGGGATCGGCGTGGGGATTATGGCAGGCCGTACACCGGATCCGCGGATCGCCGCCCACGAAGCAGCGGCTGTTCGCCAGCCGGTAGGGCTGAAAGCGCACGTTGGCCTCGCCAAACTGGCGCAGCTTGACGATCTCCTCCCAGGTCCGGTGGCACTGGCCGCAAAACCGCGATGTCTGCTCGGCATTCATCTCACCGAGCTTCTTGGGCAAAGGCCCCGCCGTGCCTGCCGCCAGGCTCTTCATGTGAGCGCCGGCGCCCGCGTGGCAGTGCCCGCAATTGAGACCCGGCTCGAGCGATGCGAGCGTCAGCTTGCCGCCGTTCACCGCGCCCGTGCTGTGGCAACCAAAGCAGGCGGCGATCTCCGTGTCCGACGTTTTCCGCCCCATCGCTTCCACCAGATTGTGCGGCTCGATCTTTCCGTTGCCCACCGTGACGCCCAGGCCGTTCGGGCTCGCGTAGTAGCTCACCATGCTTTCGTAAAATCCACCGTCATGCTCCAGCACGAAGGTCTGGTTGTGCACTCCGAAGGCGTAGCGGATCGGCAGGCTGAGCTTGCCGTTCGAGTCGCTCACGGTGTAGGTGCTCCGGTCGCCGTCGCTCTCGATGGTGTAGGTGTAGCCGTTCCTTTCGAACGTCAACTTCGGGTGCGCCCGCAATACGGTCTGGTTGGGAGGCAGTTCCATGCCGATGCCCATGGCCGTCCTGGGCTGCGACTCCGCTTCGGCGCGATGGCAGGTGGCGCAAGCGAATTTAGCGGCCGGCCGCTCAGCCGAATACCCGGCGCCGGCCAGAGCCAGGCACGCCACCGCGGCCAGGCTAGCCCGGCCCACGCGACTCCCTCGCCAGCTTGATCGACGCCTGACGCTCGCGGTGCGCGTCTTCGTAGCGGCCCGCTTCGGAATAGGCGGTGGCCAGCGCAGCGTGGTATCCCAGATCGCCCGGTTCGATCCGCACCGCAGCTTGCAGATGTACGATCGCATCGCTCAAAGCGCCCGTCTCGGTGAGCGCCACTCCGTAAGCATACTGCGCCAGGCCCAACCCCGGCGAGTCTGCGGCCGCCTTCCTGGCCAAAGGCACGGCGGCGGCTGGGTCCCCGGCAAGTCTCAGCCGCAGCGCCATCACCGCGCGCGCTCGCGCGTTGCCCGGATTCACCTCCAACTCCCGCTGCAATTCCGCATTCATGGCCTCCGGGCGGGACTGAAGCAGGTAAGTGGCATACAGATAGTGAACACCGGGGGCGCTGGGGTATTGGCCGAGCAAGGAGCGGAAGGCCGCTTCGGTTTGCTGGGAGTCGCCGGCGATCCAAGCGTAGGCCGTTTTGCCCGCCATCTCGACCAGGTCACGCTGTCCGGCCGGCACTTCCTGCGGGAGATCGGGAATTTCCAAAGCGTTCAGACCGACCCCGGCGATCAGTACGGGATCGTGGATGCCGCGCTCGACGAACGTCTTCAGCTCATCGCGCGCCCGGTCGAAAGCGCCCGCCCGCGTCAGCAGCAGCGCCCTGTGGAAGCGCGCCACCTGTTCCACCTCGGGATCCAGCCGGGCGCCGGATGCGAACCCGCGTTCGAGATGCTCGAGCGCGCCATCGTACTGGCCGGTCTCGTATTCGCAGAGGCCCAGAAACGCCCATCCCGCCGGCACTTTTGCGTCCAGCTTGGTGAACTCCGCGAAGGCTTGCCGGGCATCGGCGAACTGTTGCGATTGGTACGCCAGCAGCCCGAGGAACCACCAGCCTTCCAGCCAGGCTGGTTTCTCCCGAACGGCTTGCCGGTACAGCTTGAGCGCCGAAGGAACGTCGTCGGCATCGCGCGCCGCGGCTGCGCGGGATTCGAGATCCTGCGCTTGTGCACCCGCGGCGCCAGCGGCTAGGCTCGAACACACCAGCAAACAGACCCCGATTCCGCGTGGCATGGCGACCCTCCCCACTACCACTAGCTGATGCCGGACCCGGCCGGAGCGTTACTTCTGCGGCACCGCGACTACGTGACACTATGTGCGTTTGCGCACAGCTCTCGTAGCGCCGGCGGTGCGGCGCGGTGCCCGCGCGATATCAATGCGGCTGATTCACGCCGCTGCGTTGGTACCGCTCCAGGGTGGCGCGCAGGCTCTGCGCCAGCTCCCGATTGTTGGCTTGCAATGCCAGGTCGAGCGCGCGCTTGGTGGTCTCGATGGCCTCGTTCCTGCGGCCGGCCAGGCTGTATGCCGAGCCCAGCGCGGCCAGGCACTGCCAGTCCTTGCCGCCAGAGAGTTCCACGGCCTTTTCCAACTGGGGAATGGCGGCGGCTGCGTTGCCTCCGCGGACCAGCACGTAGCCGAGGTTAAAGCGGTATTCGGCCGAAGCTGGATTCAACTCGACGGCTTTTTCCAGATGCGCGCGCGCTTCTTCGGCGCGGCCCGCTTTCGCCAGAATGAATCCAAGTTTGTTGTGCGCGTCGGCGGATTCCGGAGCTATGGCCACGGCTGTCTCGAGATGTTCGATGGCTTCGGTGCGCTGGCCCTTCTCGAACAGCGCGGTTCCCAGATCGGCTTCCAGGGCGGGATTCGTGGAATCGAGCGCCGCGGCCTTGCGGTAATTGGCGATGGCACCATCCAGATCGCCGGTTTGCGCCTGCGCCAGCGCCAGATCGGCGAAGGTGACCGCCCGCGTTGGATTCAGCTCGCTCGACTTGCGATACTCAGCGACGGCGCCGCGCAGGTCGCCCGTCTCGCTCAGCGCAAAGCCCAGGTTGAAGTGAGCCTTGTCGTCGTCGCTATCCAGATCCAGGGCCTTGCGCCACTCCGGGATGGCCTCGCCGAACCGGTTGTTCTTCATCAGCTTGAGGGCCACGTTGAACAAGCGATAAAATTCGGTGGCGGGCGCCTCGATCCGCTCCAGGCCGCCCCTCGGGATGTTCATGAACTCGGGAATGTTGGCTGCCCGATTCGCGGCAGTGGTTTCGTCGATCAGGATCGCCGGGCTATCGTTGCCGTTCTCGTCGATGTGGGTGAGATAGAGTTGCGTGTACAAATTGCGCCCCTTCGACGAGAAGACCAGCCAGCGCCCATTTGGCGAGAAACTGTGCCACGAGTTCATGATCTTTTGATTCGAGTTCAGACGCCGCGCGACGCCGCCCTGCGCGGGGACGATGTACAAATGGCTGTCCGGACGCATCAGCAGGCCGGACTTGTTTTGTACGAACACGATCCACTTGCCGTCGGGCGAGACCTTGGGGAAGTTGTTGCTCATCCCGTTTTCCGAGGCGCCGGCGATCTTCTCCGGTTGGCCGCCCTTGCCGTTGTTGAACGGAATGCGGTAGAGGTCGTACTGGATCTGGGTTTCGTTCGGATCGTTGGCGTAGCGGGACTTCGGCTGTCCCGGAGGATACGGGTCGCGCGCCTTCGCCCTGGAAAACACCAGGTAGCTGCCATCCGGACTCCAGAACGCGCAAGCCTGGACGTACGCGGGGTCGTCGGCGCCGGGAAGCGGCTGCAACTTACCGGTCTCGCGGCTATACCACGCCAGCACGCCTCGCGTCGGATAGAAGACCTGCACGAAGCCATAGGAGGGATAAAAGCCCTGGTAGAGCCTGTCGCCCAGATGCCGGCTGCCCGAACCGGGCACCTCGACGGAGGTCACCACGTACTTCCCGTCCGGCGAAACCTGCGACATGAAGCCGAACCGCTGCGGCGTGTTCTCGGTAAACTCGGCCCACTTGATGACGCGTTCCTTGCTGATGGAGCTCACCTTCTGGAGCGGCAGCAGAGCGTACAGCCCCTTATTGTTGTTGGGACCATCCACGTCGAGCCCAATCGTCTTCCCATCGCGCGAGATGGAGTGGCAGTTGGCGCAAGTGGGCAGATTCTGCATCATGATGGCGCTTTTGGGCTCGTCGACGTAGCGCAGGCGCCATTTGATCATCGGAAGCAGCGAATCCGGCAGAGGCTGGATGATGCCCTTTTCCCCTTGTCCGTTGGAATCGAGCAGCGGCACGTCGCGATAGAAGATCGGCGCGCCCACCGGATCGGTGGATGTTTCAATGCTGACTTGCCCGCGCGAGACGGGCTGGGTTGCATTGTCGTCGCGGCATCCGGTGATGACTACCGACGCCCGCTGCCGGCTGGAGCGCGCCTTGATGGCCGCCCACGTGGCGGGGTCCGGTTTCCAGGTATGCGCCGCGGCCTGCTCGGGGCTGAGCGCGGGCGGCACGAAGCCGACATAGCTGTCATCGATCTCACCCACGCGCATCAGCGCGCCGTGCGCCGTCGCGTGGACCGGCGGGCGATCATCCCCGAAAGTGACGTCGATCGCCCACGAATGCGCGCTCTCGGCGGCGTCGCGCCACAGGAACGTGGGCGCGGTAATATCGGGCGGAAAGAGGGAGCCCTCGTTCGGGTAGTCCACCGTGATGCCGGCAAGCGAATTCGCGGCGGGCTGATCCGTGGCGGACGGTGGCTGCGGCGAGTAGCCTTTCACCAGAAAGACCGAAATCGCGCAAGCAAGTCCGGCCAGGGACAGATAGACGGGCGTTCTCACTGTGGACCCCTCTAGCCGTAAGCGTATCACGCATACACGCCCGGTTTGGCTCCCATCTTCACGATTCCGTAACCCAGGTCGCCGCCGAACAACGGTATAAAGGATGAGGGACTCCTCGTCCCAATCCAGCGGCAAGCGAGAAGCGAGTGACACCAACGGCAGAGCCGATCATCCAGGCCCGCGCGATCGAGAAGTTCTACGGGCCGCCCGAGGCACGCATCCAGGTGCTGGCAGCCACCGACCTGAACGTGTATCCCAGCGAGATTCTGGCGCTGCTCGGGCCATCGGGCTCGGGCAAATCCACCATGCTGCGCATGCTTTCCGGGCTGGCTTCGCCGTCGTCGGGGCAGGTGCTGTGGCACGGCCAGCCGGTGGTGGGCCCATGCCCGAACGTCTCCATCGTCTTCCAGAGCTTCGCGCTGTTCCCGTGGCTGACGGTGCTCGAAAATGTGGAAGCGCCGCTCAGGGCGCGCGGCATCGCGGCGACGGAGCGCATGAAGCGCGCTCTGCGGATCCTCGATTCGGTTGGCCTGGACGGCTTCGAGCAGGCCTATCCCAAGGAGCTCTCCGGCGGCATGAAGCAGCGCGTCGGCTTTGCCCGTGCGCTGGTGGTGGAGCCGGAAGTGCTCTTCATGGACGAGCCTTTTTCCTCCCTCGACGTGCTCACCGCCGAGAACCTGCGCTCGGAGCTTCTCGAGTTATGGGACGGCAAGAAAATGCCCACGCGCGCCGTCTTCATCGTCACTCACAACATTGAAGAAGCGGTGACGTTGGCCGACCGGGTGGTGGTGCTGGGGAAGAATCCCGGCCACGTCCGCACCGATTTCCGGGTGGCCATGCCGCGGCCGCGCGACCGTCACGATCCCCATTTCCTCGAGACCGTGGATTACATTTACCGCGTGCTCACGCAGCCCGACCTGGTGCCCACCCCGATGCCCGAGCCGGAAGCCGCTCCGGCGGCGGCCGGTGCGGCGCATGCCAAGTATCCGATGTTGCCGCACGCGCGCCCCGGCGGAATCGGCGGCCTACTGGAGCTGCTGGGCGACCGCGGTGGCCGCGACGATATCTATCACCTGGCGGGCGATCTGGCCTTCGAGATCGACGACCTGCTGCCGATCGTCGAAGCCGCCTCCCTGCTCGGTTATATCAATGTGAAGGAAGGCGACGCGGAGCTGACGCCCGAAGGGAAGCGTTTCGCCGAGGCCGGCATCCTGCGCCGCAAGGAACTCTTCCGCGTGGCCGCCGAGCGCGTTCCTCTCATTCGCCAGATCAATCGCGCGCTGGCCAGCAAGTCCGACCACGCCATGCCCGCCGATTTCTTTCACGACCTGCTGGACGAGCATTTCAGCGAAGAGGAAACCGAGCGGCAACTCGAAACCGCCGTCACCTGGGGCCGCTACGCCGAGCTGTTCGACCGCGATTCCTCCGGCCGTTTTTTCATTCCCGAAGAAGCGCCGCAGCCGGCTGGCAATGAGGCGGGCGGCCACTGATGGCTTTTCCGCAACTGGGCCGGTCGCTGATACGCGAGCGCAGTTGGTCCGTCCTGGTGGACGTGCTGGTGTTCGCGGCGATCCTGGCGGGCATCTATGCGGTGCTATCCACGGTGAGGTATTGGATGGGGGTGGTGACGCCGGCCGCCCATATTTCGCGGTCGCCCGCGGCGCTGCCCGCTTATGCCTTCTACTCCCTGATGCGGATGGCGGTGGCCTACGTGCTGAGCCTGGTGTTTGCCGTCGCCTACGGTTACATCGCCGCTTATAACCGGCGCGTGGAGATGGTGATGATCGCCGTGCTGGATATCTTGCAGTCCATCCCAGTGCTGAGCTTTCTTCCCGGCGTGATGCTCTCCATGGTGGCGCTGTTCCCCACCCGGCAGTTGGGCGTGGAGCTGGGTTCGATCGTGCTCATCTTCACCGGCCAGGTGTGGAACATGGCGTTCAGCTTTTATTCCTCGCTCAAATCCATCCCGCGCGAGCTGCGCGAGGCCGCCCTGATCAACCGTTTCAGCGCCACCCAGCGCTTCGTGGAACTGGAGCTGCCGTTCGGCACCATCGGCCTGGTGTGGAACTCGATCGTCTCCGTGGCCGGCGGGTGGTTCTTTCTGATGGCTTGCGAAATGTTCGTGCTGGGGCCGCACGATTTCCGCCTGCCCGGCCTGGGCTCCTATTTACAGACGGCATCGAGCGCAGGCGATACGGCTGGAATTCTGTGGGGGCTCACCGCTATGATCGCGGTGATTGTGCTGCTCGATCAACTGCTGTGGCGGCCCGCCATCGCGTGGTCGGAAAAATTCAAGATGGAGCAGGTGGAGAGCGCCACCGAAGTCACGTCGCCCATTCTGCACTTGTTGCGCAACGCGGACGTCACGCGCTGGGTGGAGAAGCGCGCCGTGGAGCCGCTCTGGGAACGGCTCACCACCAGCCCTCCGCGCGTGACCACAGTGCCGGCCGCCCGGACGAGACACCGCGGCCGAATCGTCGGCTTCGTTCTGCTGGTGGCGCTGGCGGTGGCCGTGCCATACCTGCTGGTGAAAGCCGCGCTGCTGTTGAAAGGCCTTCACAGCGCGGAGCTGGTGGCAACTCTGCGGGCAGCGGGGGCGAGCTTCGGACGCGTGGCCGCCTCGCTCGGAATCGCGTCGCTGTGGGCCATTCCGGCGGGAGTCGCCATCGGCTTCAACCAGCGATTGTCGAAAGTGGCGCAGCCGCTGGCGCAGATTGCGGCCTCGGTTCCCGCCACCGCGCTGTTCCCGGTGGTGCTGCTGGGGCTGGTGCGGCTGGGTGGCGGGCTGGGCGTGGGCTCCATCATCCTGATGCTGCTCGGCACCCAGTGGTACATCCTGTTCAACGTAATCGCCGGCGCCATGGCCATCCCCACCGAGTTGCGCGAAGCGGCTTCGGTTTTCCGTTTCACCCGCTGGCAGCGCTGGCGGACGCTGATCCTGCCGGGCATCTTTCCCTACCTGGTTACGGGGCTGGTGACTGCCTCGGGCGGCGCCTGGAATGCCAGCATCGTGGCCGAGTATTTTCACTTCCAGGGCAAGACCATGAGCACGTTAGGGCTGGGCGCGCAGATCAGCGCCGCCACCGATTCCGGCAACAGCCAACTGCTGCTGGTTTCCACTATGGTGATGGCGATGCTGGTGGTATGCGTCAACCGCCTGGTGTGGCGCCCACTGTACCACCTGGCCGAATCGCGATACCGGCTGGACAGTTGAGGCACCCGTGTTCTACGAGCACCCGTTCTCGCTTACCTGCTGGTGAACGGCCTGCGCGGTGCGGCCGAGTTGATCGACGCCATCTGCCAGGAACTGTTCGGGCAGATGATTGAAGTGTTGGGCGCCACCGGGTAGACCAGGTACCCGGCGTTGGCGAAGAGCGGGGGGTCTGGCAGGCGGTGTTGGGGCTGCAGTACGATGTAGTCAATGCCGGCGGCTCCATACTTGGGCATGTCGGCGGGATGGAAGCCTGGGGCCATGGTCTCGGACCAGCGGAGCCACCACTGCTCGCCGAACTGGCGGACGAAGTTCACCTGGCCGCCGCCTTTCCAGTCCACGTAGACGGCGCGCAGGGCTTCGGAACGGAAGACGCCTGGGGCGAGCGAGCGGCCGGCATCGGGGAAGAGGAAGACGGCATTCCGGGCGGTGCAGTGGGCGGCCCAGTCGGAAAGCTGGCGGAGTTCCGGCGTATCGAGGCGCGGGTAGTTGACTACACCGCCGGCGAACGGGATGAGGAGGAGCGCGGCGGCGCCGGCCAGCGGGGCGACGCGGAAGCGCACGGCGGCCGCGGCGGCGACAGCCACCAGCAACAGCACCGCGACGCGGCGCCACTGGTAAGGTTCGGTGACCACAGGCTGGAGCGCCAGCCAGCACGCCACGGCGAACCACGCCGCCGATGCCAACCACCGGCGGGCCAGCGCGGCGTGCGCGGCGGCCACGGCGGCCAGAAACTGCATCATCAAGGCCAGGAACAGCAGCAGGCGCATGGGCTGGAGTTGCGGCATCAGCACCCAGCGGGCGCGCTCCAGCAGCAGCCAGGAAAGCGGCATGCTGGCCAGGCCCAACAGAGGCAGCCCCAATACGAACGCGCGCAATTCGGCGGGGATCCTGCGGCGAATGCGGAACCACGCGGCGGCGAGCGCGGCGGCGAGAATCAGATGGTGAACGATGTAGCGGAGCGGCCAGGCGGAGAGCCAGATATAGGACGCACGCAGCCGCTGCAGTTGCTCCTGCGGCGCGCCGATGCGTCCCCAGAAGGGCTGCTGGGCGGCGCCGTCCTGGTGGGCTGCGGCTAACGCCAGAAGCGCCGCTGCCAGGGCCAGCGGAAGCCAGGCCCACCATTGGCGCCGGCGGAAGGTCAGCACGGCAAAAATCGCCAGAAACCCGAGCGTGGTGGGTGGATGATACAAAAACGCGCATGCCGCGGCGATGCCGGCGGCGAAATAGCGCCGGTGCGCGGTGAGGCCGATGGCGAGCAGAACCAGCGGCAGCGCGAAGGCGCGCGGGGTGGGCTCATATTCGACGGTGAGCACGGCGGGACCGGCGATGGCCGCACCCAGCGAACAGAGCGCCGCCACCAGCACAGCCGGCCCCAGTTCGAGCCCGGCCGCGGTGGCCATCAGTATCAATCCCCAGATGCCCACGGCGCGGAAACCGATCTGCTGGAGCGCCAGCACAGCGCCGAAACCCAGTCCGGTAAAGCTGCGCAGGGCAAGCGCGACCTCATCGTAGAGCGTATAGCCGACGTGGGGGTGCTGGGCCAGAATGTCGTTGCGCAGCACGGCCGGGTCGCGCAGATGTTCCAGCATCGGCGTCCAGATCTGCGAATCCTGCTGGAGCCAGGTGTGGCCGGGGAACAGGAAGAAGGTCGCCAGCGCCAGCGCGGCGGCGGCCACTCGAAGCCGCATCATTTGGCGGGAGTCTTTTCGATCTGCTGCCGCACCCAGACGCGGTTGGGGTCGAGCGCCAGCGCTTTGCCGAATGCCTGCCGGGCTTCGGCATCCTGATTCTGCTTCCGCAGGGCGATGCCGAGCCAGAGCCAGGCTTCGGCGTTGCGCGAGTCGAGGTCGATGGCCTTGCGGAAATCGGCGACAGCCTCGGCGGCGCCGCCACCAAGCTGCGCCGGCAGATAGTAATTGCCCACGCCGCGCGCCACCCAGACCGGCGAAGATTTGGGGGCCAGCGAGACGGCCTTGTTGACGGCGTCCTTGGCGCGCGGTCCGTAGCTCAGGCCGCTCAGCATGTCGGTGATGGCCTGGCCGCAGAGGGTGGCCAGGACGCGATAGTCTTCCGCGTCATCCGGCTTGAGGGCGATGGCCTGGTCCGCCGCCTGAATGCCGCGGATGGCGGCCTGGTGCGCGGCCTTCTTGTCGTGCGTCTCGATCTCCACTTCGGCGAGATAAGACGACGCCAAGGCCACGCGGAATTGCGCGGCGGCATCCTTGGGCGCCTTGGCGGCGGCAGCGGCGGCCTCATCGACCAGGCGCTCCAGGGCGGGCCGGTCTTGCGCGTCACGGGCCAGTTCGAGCGGCGACAGGGTGCCGGCGAAGAAGCCCGCCATCAGTAAGTGCACAATCATAGCGATTTCAAACCGTCACAAAGCCGCCACCTTGCGGTGCACCAGCAGAAAATACAAACCGAGCGACGCCAGCAGCAAGCCATTGACGGCCAGCACGGTAGGAGCCGTAAATATTGGGACGAGCCAGCCCACCACCAGGTTTCCCATCGGCATGCCGCCGCGAAACGCGAAATTGTAGGCGCTCATCACGCGGCCGCGCATTTCGTTGGTGGTGATCAACTGCACCAGCGAGTTGACCATGGCGAAGACGCCGACCATGGATGCGCCGTTCAGGAAGAGCAGGACGAAGGTGAGCGCCAGCGAGCGGGAGAGCGCGAAGCCGGAGACGCCGACGCCCATCAGGATCAGCATGCACAGGGCGATTCTTCCTTTGTGCCCCACGTTGCCCAGACCGGCCACGGCCAGCGCGCCCAGCACGGAACCGACTCCGGCGACGGAAAGAAACATGGTGTAGATTTCCGGCCCGCGGTGAAAAACCTGTTTGGCGAAGATGGGCAGGAAAGTGCGCGAAGGCACGCCCAGCGCGGTCATCGAGAAAGCCAGCACCATCAGCGCTTCCATGGTGCCGTGGCGGTGGATGAAGCGGAAGCCGTCTTTCATGCTCTCGAGGACGCTCTCGGCGGTCTTTTCGGGGATCATGCGGATGTGCAGCAGGCTGAGCGAAATGATGGGAGCCAGAAAGGAGAGTCCGTTGAGGCCGAAGCACCAGGCATTGCCCAATTTCACCATAGCCAAGCCGCCCAGCATGGGGCCGATCACGGTGGCCGTGTTGAACTGGATGGAATTGAGCGCGATGGCGTTGGGCATGTCTTCTTTGTTCACCAGGGTGGGAATCAGCGCCAGGTATGCCGGGCCGCCGAACGCTTGCGCGAAGCCGGAGACAAAGGAAAGGCCGAGGATGTGCCATACGTGCACCACGTGGAATAAGACCAGGATGGTGAGCGTGAAAGCCGAGGCCATCTGCACCCACTGCGAGGCGAGCAGCACGCGGCGGCGCTCGAAGCGGTCGGCGATCACGCCGCCGAACAGGGAGAAGAGGAAGATGGGGATGCCGCCGAGGAACATGTCGAGACCCAGCAGGAAACCGGATTTCGACAGGTCGTAGACCAGCCAGGCTTGCGCCACGATCTGCATCCAGGTTCCGATGCTGGAAGTGCAGGCGCCCACCCACATGAGGCGGAAGTCGCGATATTGGAATGCTTTGAAGACCCGGCGCAGCACGGTGAAGAAGGGCGGCGAGCGGACAAGCCCGTATAGGGGATTGTAGCAGCTTGGCTCGCGGGAAAGCTGGCGCGAGGATACACGAAACGTGCGTCTACGGGAGGGAAAGGGAAGGCTGACGGCACAAATGTGCACGCACTGAACGGTTCAGCCTTGCTTGGTTTCCCCGATAGCAGAATCCTGAGCTTATTGCAGATTGCAATTCACCAGGTTGAGAGGTTCCCTTCTTCGTTGATTTGGTGCCCGATAACACGATGGGCACGCTACAGCCTGGGGCGCGCGATAGTACTGTTGGGTCAGGCGCGGCACCAGCATGTAGGATGTTTTTGCGCCCTGCCGCGGCGAGATTTGGCCGAAGGCAGATGAAAGACACATTGACTTTTGCTCGCTCCGTGTTTATGTTAGTTGACGTCGAACTTGCGCAGTTTTGTGGAGCGCGGGCGAACCAAAGGAAATGGGCAGCGAACTCGTAAAGATTCCATTCGAAGGCGAAACCGTTGATGCGGAGGACGTCACCTTTGATGCTTCCGGACCGATGCAGTGTTCGTTCCGGCTCGCCGATGGAACAACGATTAACCTGGAGCACGCCATTAAGAAGATCTATCGGCTGTGCGATAAGAAGAAGGAGGACGGATCTCCCATCTACATGCTGATGGGTCAGACCGCCATTGCCATAGTCAAAACTCCAGATCAGACGAACGCAAAGGGTTGAGTCTATGATTTTCGTGGCTGAAACCGTTTTCGCCATTACGACCATTTGCACGACGGCGCGCCGGCGGCATGTCGTTGCGGAGCCATACTGCATTTCGAACATCGCTACAATCTCGAATAGCTTCTCGGTTTCTACCGGAATCAGCTTGGGGCAAACAGTGACTAACGAAATTGAAGATATCGACGGCGTTCAGGGCGTGTCCATCAAGCAGGCAGGGGACTCGTATGCGGTCAATGTTGTCATGGAGACAATCGATTTCGAGAGTTTCCAAAAAGTTGTAGCGAAGGAACTGGAGCTATTCGACAAGTATCCTGGCCTACGATTTGATTTTAATATCGACTTCGCGCAAAACGAGGAATCCAACCTGGGATTGAATGCCGCGTGAAGATCAGCACCGAGCCAAGGCCGAGCGAAACGAGCAGTTCGCGGATCAGTTAGACCTATCCGACGTAGTGCAGGAGAACTGGGCGGTAGTCGCTGCCTTTTATGCGGCGCTGCACTACACTGAGCAGTTCTTTGTCGCAGCTGACGGAACCTCTTGTTATGGGCACGAAGAACGAAACAATAGATTCAAGTCCGATTTTAGAATCAGGGCAGCATACCCGAGTTTTGAGTTCCTATACTCCCTGAGCAAGAAAGCCAGATACCACTGCGATCCTTTGCCGCTATCCGTATATCAAAAACAGGCAAAGCCGCGTCTGGCGGCCGTCAAGAGGCAGATGGATTTTGCCATCCAGAAACTGAGGCAGTAGCCGAACCATAGTCACTTCACGCTAGCAACTCCAGTCCTGTCCATGCTGAGCTGCGATCCCCGCCTCCACCGCCAGTGCAGCCCGCAGCCTCTTGGATCTCAGACGCTACCCGCTGGCGCAAGGTTGCGGATTGCTTCACGGCGCGGCTCTCCGTTATCGTGAAGAGACAAGTGCCATCTCAAGCAGAACCCGAACAGCCAGGCAAGGTTCGCGTGAATCACCTGGCGAAGATCAAGCAAAGCGGTGGGAGGATTGCCGCGCTCACGGCGTACGACTTTCGCACCGCCCAACTGCTGGACCAGGCTGGAATCGACATGATCCTGGTGGGCGACTCGTTGGCCAACGTGGTTCTGGGCTACCCGACCACCTTGCCGGTGACGATGGACGAGATGCTGCACCACGCCAAGGCGGTGGCGCGCGGCGTGGCGCGGGCGCTGACGGTGGCGGACATGCCGTTCCTCTCGTACCAGGCCGGCATGGACGACGCGGTTCGCAATGCAGGCCGGTTCTTGAAGGAGGGCGGCGTCGAGGCGGTGAAGGTGGAGGGCGCCGGCCCGGTTCTGGCCGTGGTCGAGAGGCTGGTGGAGGTGGGGATTCCGGTGCTGGGGCATCTCGGGTACACGCCGCAATCGGTCCACCGGTTCGGCAGCAACATCGTGCAAGCGAAGACGGCGGCGCGAGCGGGCGAATTGCTGAATGACGCGATCGCGCTGGAGGGCGCGGGGGCCTTCGGCGTGGTTCTCGAGTGCGTGCCGGCCGAGGTGGCGCGATTGATTACCCAGCGGCTGACCGTGCCGACCATCGGCATCGGCGCCGGCCCGTTTTGCGACGGCCAGATCCTGGTGCTGCACGATGCGCTGGGGCTGACGCCATGGAGCCCGCGCCTGGCCAAACGCTATCTCGAGTTGGGCGGAATGATCGCAGACGCTGCCGCGTCGTACATCCGCGAGGTCCGGGAAGGGGCGTTTCCAGCGGCCGAGCACTGCTACGAAATGCCGGAAGACGAACTGCGCGCGCTGGCGGTGGATGAGGAAAGCGGAGAGCGGAAGGGCTGCTGACGCGGCGGGCTTGACGCGGAAAGCCGGGCCGGGCATGCCCGGCCCCTACGGCTGACGCGAGGGCCGCATCTTTCCACGCCAACTGACGCTCGCAGCTCCGAATCGGGCCACGAGCGTCAGCAAGCGAGTTCATGCTCAACGAGGGGACGCCGCTTCCGGCCGCTCAGTTGTAGGTTGCGTCGATGGAAGTGGACACGTATGCCTCCGCGAATCCGAAATCCAGATTCGGTATAGTCACGCTCACCGGGTTGGTATAGTTGCTTACTGCCAGGCTGCCGATGCCAGCCGGGAGGGACAGCAACACGGCTGGCGGAACTGTGAACGTTTCGGCGCTCACCGGAGCATCGCAAATGAAGGAGGCGCTGAACAAGGAGTTCGAGGACGCCGAACTCCCCGAGATTCTAGCGTAAGTGCCGCTGGCGCCCCCGGTCCAGGTGGTCGTCACACCGCTTGCGCGGGTGACCGTCCCATCGGAGCTCGCATTGGTCCATACCAGCGGGGTGAGAAAAGCCACGCTGGCGGTGAAGGCTCCAACGTCGGCTCCGCCCGAACCGTTGAATATGTAGGTTCCGCCCGAAGCGGGAATCGTGAAATTTGGTATGCCGAGTAGTCCGAGGTTGTCAGCGGTGTAGATTCCCTTTTGGAACTCGTCCAACTGGACGGTTCCGTTAGGTGGTCCGGTTACGGTGATGGTGCCGGCTTCCAGATAAGTGAAGGTGGGTAGATTGCCCAGGTTCGTCGAACTGGACTGGCTGACGACACAGCTTCCCAGCGAAGGCTGGCTGTTGCTCTCGGACCCGAACGAGCTGCCGCTGATGCTATCGAAAACCGCGGCTGCCGCATCCGTAACCCCGGAGGAATCGGTCAATTGCTCGACCGCGACGAAGCCGAACCTGACGGTGCCCTTGCCTGACAGTGTGCCCTCTTCAATCGGGCTGACTATGGAGAGCGGATCGACGCAGGTGCCGCCGCCAGCGGCGATCGGTAGCGTCACAAAATTGCTGGACAGGGCACTGCTCCCCGTGCCGGTCACCGCCGACACTGAAACCGCGCAGCCGGTGGGCGCGTTTGCCGGGACGGTCACATTGATTTGATCGACCCCCTGATACGGCGACCTCCCCTGATACAAAAGCTCCGTCGCGGGCACCTGGACGCTGCCGAAATAAAACGCCGTAATACCGCTGAGGTTATCGTAGTGCGTGGGCGGGCCGATGTCCGTGTTATTGGGATCGGCGCCATCGCCCGCGCCCCAAAAAACGATATTCTCGCCGGGCTTTGCCGAGTTGGTGGTGGTGATGAGCTTGCCCGTCGTGTTGTCGGTCGCAGCGGCCAGACCGCCGCCGTAATTGTCGAATCCAAAGGCGTGGGCCACGATCTGGATCGGAAACGGTGCGCTGGGCACATTATTGTATGACACCGTGATGGTGCCGGTTCCCACGGGTGTAGTGGACGGAATCACCACGGCAACCACGGTGGGAATCGCGTAGTAAAACACAGGGTGCACAGTGGTGCCGTTCACGATAAGCGAGACGCTGGCGCCGTTCAGGGTGTTGGGCAGGGCATTGGCGGGGTCTTGCAGAACCGCTTGGCTCCCTGGCTCAGCCAGCGCGCTGCCCAAGATGATGACCAGCGTGCCGGGTGCGATGCCGTAGTTAGGCGCACCGGGCAGGATGTAGCTGTAGTTGTTCTGCACCATGGTGATCTGCGGAGCGGCAGGCCCGCCCAAAGTCACGATGCCTGTCTGGAGCTGCTTCCCGGAGTTATTGTAGGTGAAAAACTGCAACGTGATCGAGCCGCTGCTGGCAGCCGTCACCAGGAGCGCGGCGTAATTGCCGCCGTTGGTTTGCACCGCGATCACTTCGTTGGGCACCAGGCTGCTGTCGGGGATCGGCGTCGTCGAGTACTGTTGCCCTGCGAGGACTTGCCCGAGGTCGCCAGTCGAGGCAAGCTCGCTGAACGAGTTGCCGAATGCCGTGGTAAGGTCGGCCAACATGGCGTTGTTCACGGGAGCGATGTTGGTGCCCGGGTTGAAAGTGATGTCGCCGCCCGACGAGACGACGGCGCCGGTGTCCAAATTCAGGTTGTTTTGCGCCAAGGCGGCCAGCGGCAGTGCTAACGCCAAAGCAGCGATGGCCAAGGTCCGAAATAGTTTGTTCATGGTCTCCTCCTACAGAATATTGTGAGTGCCGGACTTATTACATATCTTTAACGCAGCAGAACCAGACAAAATGGCGCAAACTCATCCTTGGGGACTAAGCCAGCTTGCTGGAAGATATCACGTACAGTCCCCGGAAGCAAGGCGGGGGCTTGGCTCGCTTGGCTCATACGCGCGCGACATAGGATTCGAGGGTTCATTGGTTTTCGCAGGGAATGTGGCGCTGGTTCGGGAAGACAACGGCAAGCTAAAGCATGCCCCACCTGGATGCTACACTGATCGGTGGTGTCGTTCGAGCAGATCCTGTTCGCGGTGGATGAGACGGGCATCGCGCTGGTGACCATCAACCGGCCGGAGAAGCGCAACGCCCTTTCGCGAGCGGTGGTTAGGGAATTAGGCGCGGCATTCGGCCGGGTCGCGGAGGATCCGGCGATTCGCGCGGCGATCATTACCGGCGCGGGCGATACGGCCTTTGTGGCGGGGGCGGATATCGGCGAACTCGCGGGTCTCTCGGGCGTGGAAATGCGCCAGTACGCGCTCGACGGACAGCGCGTGCTGCGGCGCCTCGAGACGGCGGGCAAACCGTCGGTGGCGGCGGTGAACGGGTTCGCGCTGGGCGGTGGGCTGGAACTGGCGATGGCGGCCACGGTGCGGGTGGCATCGGAGAATGCCAGGCTGGGGCAGCCGGAAGTGAAGCTGGGGATGATTCCGGGCTTTGGCGGGACCCAGCGGCTGCCGCGGCTGGTGGGACGCGGGCGCGCTCTCTGGATGCTCGAATCCGGCGAGCCGATTGACGCGGCCGAGGCCTGGCGGATCGGCCTGGTGAACGCGGTGACGCCGCAAACCGAGTTGCTCGGCGCCGCGCGCGGCTGGTTGGAAAAGGTATTGCGGAACGGTCCGCTGGCCGTGCGGCTGGCGATGGAAGCGGTGGATACGGGCCTCGACTGTAGCATGGAAGAAGGGCTGCAACTGGAGGCGGCGCTTTTCGGATTGAGCGGGTCCAGCGAAGACTGCCGCGAAGGCACGCGGGCGTTTCTCGAAAAAAGGGCGCCGGCGTTTACGGGGAAGTAATCTATGTCGAAAGTATGGGAAGGCCAGCTAAGTGCGGCGGGGCTGCGATTTGTCATCATCGTTAGCCGCTTCAACAGCTTTATTACGGACCGCCTGCTGGCGGGCGCGATGGACGCGTTGACGCGCACGGGCGCGGCGGCGGACCTGATCGAAATCGTCAAGGTGCCGGGGTCCTGGGAGATCCCGCTGGTGGCCGCGGAAGTGGCGCGGTCGCACCGTTATGACGCGGTGATCTGCCTGAGCGCGCTGATTCGCGGCGATACGCCGCATTTCGACTACATTGCCGCCGAAGCCGCCAAGGGGATCGCGCACGCCAGCCTGGAGACGGGCGTCCCGGTGGCCTTCGGGGTGCTGACCACCAACACGCTGGAGCAGGCCATCGACCGGGCCGGCGCCAAGGGCGGCAACAAGGGGTTCGACGCCGCCATGAGCGCCATCGAAATGGCCAATCTGTTGCGCGCCATGCGCCAGGCCAACTAATGCCTGCTCGCCGCAGGTCGCGCCAGCGCGCCTTGCAGATCCTTTTTCTTTGGGATGCGCGCCGTCAGCCGCCGGACGAGGCGATCGACGCGTATTTCGACACCTTGTACGCCGAAGAACACCCGGAGCGCGACGAGTTCGCCATCAGCCTGCTCAAAGGCGCCATCGCCCACATCGAGGAAGTGGACGGGCTGATCAGCCGCCACGCCGAGCACTGGCGGATGGAGCGAATGCCGGCGGTCGATCGCAACATCCTGCGGCTGGGGGTTTATGAACTGCTCCACGGCGCCACGCCCGCCGCGGTCACCATCGACGAGGCGCTGGAGCTGACGCGGAAGTTTTCCGGCGAGGAATCGGTGCAGTTCGTCAACGGGGTGCTGGACGCGATTCACCGCAGCCAACTTGCGGTGGCTCCCGAAGCCAAGGCGGACGGCGAATCGGGTTAGCCGAGTCTTACGGTATGCAAGCGCAAAATCAACCGCCAAATCGGGCCGTGACGTGCTACACTGAGATTCTCCCGCGTCCGACCACCATTCCAACCGTGCTTGACCTGCTGAACTGGAGGCTTTCTTGAATAAGATGCGCATTTTCGTATTTGCGGTGCTGTGTAGCATGCTCGCCACGGCGACACTCATGGCCCAGACGCCCGCCGCAATCAACATCATTTCGGGGGACGGGCAATTGACCTGTGGGTACTGCGCCGCAAGTGATGGCGTGAACGGCCTTCCATGGACCCACTTCGATCCTCTGGTGATCCAGGTCGTCGACGCCAACGGAAACGCGGTGGTTAACACCCCGGTGACCTGGACGGTGACCAGCGGCACCGTGTATCTTGGCCCGCAAGGCAGCTACGGCCCGAGTTCCTCTACCGTGACCACCGACAACACGGGGAAGGCAACCACCCAGATCGGACAGACGCCAGCCCTGGAATCCGTTTCTCTATTCGTGCAGAGCACGATTACGGCGACGGCCGGCAGCGTAACGGCCACCTTCTACGAGACGCAGGGGGAACCGTCGACGCAGGGCGTGTCCGTGCCTGCTATCAACGTGAGTTACCTGAATGCGCCTCTGTACGAGCCGATTAGCGGGGTGGCGGGTTCTTCGGGGGGAACATCCTTCACGATCACCGTTTCCGCAACCACCGGAGGGGCTGTTCCCGACGTTGCCTTGATGCTGTTGAATTCGGACTACACCCTCGGACCGTCGCCCACCGTGCCTTCGGCTTACTGCCAGACGCAGTCGGGCGCCAGCCAATATACCGCCCTGACCAACAGCCTGGGCGTTGCAACCTGCAACGTGGCGTTCGGCCCGGTGGCGGGCGCGGGAACATATTACATCGTGACCGGAGGAACGGCGTCCCAAACGGCGGGTGCCCTGCCGGATACCAACTTCCTCAGCGGCGCCCTGAGTCTCAGCGTGACGGCGGCAACGGTGGGCGGCGTCAAGGTGGTCAGCGGCAACAACCAAACCGGCATCGCGGGCTCGACGCTCCAGCCGCTGGTGGCCGAAGTCTACGACCCTTCCGCGAAAGCGCTTGAGGGCGAGGTTGTTACGTGGGTCGCAACGCCAGCCTCCGCTATCCACCTCAACAGCGAAACGACGACTACCGATTCTGATGGACAGGTTAAGGTAGCGAGCCCGGTGCTGAGCGCCTCGGCGCTCGGACCCATCAACGTCACGGTAACCTCCAAGAGCAACCCGGCCGCATCGACCTCGTTCACGATCACCGCCACGCAAGCGGTGACGACGAGCAGTCTCACCATTCAGAACGGCAACAACCAAACGGCGGCGGAAAACGCGGGATTCGCCAATCCGCTGGCGGTGTTGGTGACGGGCAGCAACGGGCTGGCGATGAGCGGCGTCACGGTTTCGTTCGCGTCGAGCGGGCCGGTCTCGCTTTCGGCGAGTTCGACGACCACCAACTCGGCCGGGGTGGCGCAGGTGATGGCGACCGCGGGAACGACGGCGGGGACGGCCACG
Source organism: Bryobacteraceae bacterium (assembly GCA_050010695.1). Lineage (GTDB taxonomy): Bacteria > Acidobacteriota > Terriglobia > Bryobacterales > Bryobacteraceae > Bog-375. Next base: position 20,862 of record JBEKKO010000019.1, on the reverse strand, counting down.
GTGACCGCCACGATCGGCGCGCTCAGCCAGGTCTTCAGTCTGACCGTGCTGGCGCCGGGGCCGAACCTCACGGCTGCGAACTTCGTGAACGGAGCCGATGGCCAGGTCGGTTCGATTTCGCCGTGCAGTATCGCGGCGATTGTCGGTGCTGGAGTGGCCCCGGCCGGGGCGGGTATGCCACCGGTGGTGGGACCGCTGCCGTATGAAGTAGCGACCGACATGGTGAGCTTCGGGACCGGCTCGGCGGCGATTTCGGCGCCTATCTTTTCAGTGTCGAACGTGATCGGCCAGCAGCGCATCCTGTTCCAGGTGCCCTGCGAAGTGACGCCGGGAACGGTGCCGGCAACGGTGACCGTGGGCGGCGCCAGCCAGACCCTCAACGTCAACGTGCTGGCGGCCAGCCCGGGCATCTTCCAGATGGTCATGTCCGATGGGGTGGTGCGCGCCGTGATCGAGCGGCCGGACGGCAGTTTTGTGAACATATCCAACCCGGGCCGGCGCGGGGAAATCGACATGGCGTTCGTCACCGGCCTGGGCCCGGTGAGTCCGCAGGTAGCGACCAACGCGCTGCCGATTCTCTATACGCCCTCGACGGTCGATACCAGCCAGGTGACTGTCGGGGTCGATAATAACGGCGTTCCGGTGATACAGGCCGAGTTGTCGCTGGATATGATCGGCGTATATACCGTCCAGTTCCAGGTGCCCAGCGATGCGCCGCAGGGCAATAACATCGCGTTCTCGGTGGCGTTTTCGCCGGCCGGCGCAGCTAGCCGGCTCTATAGTGCCCCCAGTTCGATGCCTATCGAGTAGTCTCCTTGCTTTGCGGGGCCGGGGTTGAATTCCCGGCCCCGGTTTTCTTCCGCTCGCGTCTCGCTACTTCCCGCCCCGCGCGTGCCTCCCCGGTCGCGCATCGCCGCAGGCCCTTGCTACAGGCGTTCCAGAAGGCCGGTCAGCAAGCTATAGAAGGGGGCAACCGAGGAGATCTTGATGCGCTCGCTGGGGCTGTGGACATCGACGATGTGCGGGCCAAAGGAGATCATCTGCATGCCGGCGTACTTTTCGCCGATGACCCCGCACTCGAGGCCGGCGTGCATGGCGATCAGTTCGGGCTTCCTGCCGAGAACGTCAGTGTGGACGGCCTGCGCCGTGCGGACGATGTCGCTGGTGGGTTCGGGCTTCCAGCCGGGGTAGTCTCCGGACTGTTCCACCGCAAAACCGGCGAAGTGGAATACGGTGGCGACCATGCGGGCGGCGGCGCGCTTACTGCTCTCGATGGCGCTGCGCTGGCTGGTGACGATCTCGACTTCGTCCTGCCTGGTAGCGACAATCGCCAGGTTGGTGGACGTCTGCACCAGGCCGGGAACGTCGGGGCTCATGGCAATAACGCCGTGATGCTGGCTGGAGAGGATGCGCGCAATGAGAGCGGCGTCGGCATCGGCGATCACCTGCTCGGGACGCGCGGCCTCTTCGACGGCGATGCGAAGGCCGGGATCGAACGCGCCGAGATCCGCCTGCGCCTCGGCCGCGTAAGCCGCCAGCAGGGACTGCAATTGCGGCAGGTGAGCGGAATCGAGCAGCACGACGGCGAAGGCTTCGCGCGGGATGGCGTTTTGCTTGCTTCCGCCATTGATTTCGGCAACGGCCACGGGGAGGCGATCCAGCACAGCCAGCAGCGCGCGGCCGAGGATGCGAAGCGCGTTGCCGCGGCCTCGATGAATGTCGACGCCCGAGTGGCCGCCCGCCAGGCCCGCGATCTTGATGCGCCACGCTTCGGCGGAAGGGGCGGGGCGGCGCGCGATCTTGCGCCGGGCCACCGAGCAGACGCCGCCGGCGCAGCCGATGCAAAGCGTGTACTCCTCTTCGTTGTCGAGATTGAGAAGGTACCTGGACTTGAGGAGTCCGCCGGGAAACTTGGAAGCGCCGGTGAGGCCGCTCTCTTCGTCGATTGTGAAGACGAACTCGAGCGGGCCATGGGCGACGGTATCGCTTTCCATGACGGCCAGCGCGGCGGCGACCCCCACCCCGTTGTCGGCGCCGAGGGTGGTCCCATCCGCTTTGAGCCAGTCGCCATCCACCACCAGGCGGATGGGATCGGTATCGAAGTTGTGGACGGTGCCTTCGTTCTTTTCGCAGACCATGTCCAGGTGCCCCTGCAGGGCGGCCGGGACGGCGGCTTCGCGTCCGGGGCGCGCGGGCTTGCGAACGACCAGATTGCCGACGGAATCCTGCACCGATTCCAGGTTCAGGCGGCCGGCAACGGCAAGCACATAATTACGCGCCGCGGCCTCCTTTTCCGAGGCGCGGGGAATGGCCGCGAGAGCAGCGAAATGCTTCCAGACGGCCTTCGGTTCGAGTTGATCCAGAGCTGTAGACATGGCTGGAATCATGGTATCGTACCGCGCGGCGGGGGTGGGCGAGTTAGTCTTGTAGCACGCGAGGGGCTTGGTTCCGGTGACCGACCTGGCGGGCGCTTTTCACCCCTGCCGTGCGGCGTTGAGCGCCAGGCGCTGTTGTTTCATCCAGCGCAGGCGGCCCTGCTGCTCCTGATAGAGGGTGCCGAAACCGGCCCAGTAATAGCCGAAGACGAAGAGCAGCAGAAAGGGAACCGCGAGGAGGTTGTAAGTCTGGATGGCGAAGACCACCATGCCCAGGAAATACGTGCCCACCAGGATCTCGGCGTAGGGCAGCCAGCCGCTCCGCCGGCGGTACTTCTTGATTTCCAGTTTCATCGGGCGATCCCCGATGGCGTATTTCGGCGTGCGGACGAAGGCGGTCTCCACGCCGAACAGCGCTTCCAGTACGGCGCGCGTGTTGACGATCGTCAGTCCCACTCCCACCCCCATCAGCATGGGCAGCATCAGGATGGACCGCTTCCAGGTCTTCGGGTGCAGCTCGCGCTGCGCGATTACGTAGAACGCCGAAAGCGACCAGAACGAAGCCACGATCAGGGGCAGGTCGATGAACACCATCTGCCAGACTCCCATGTAGAAGCGGACGATCATCACCGGCAGCATCAGCGCCGTAACCACGATCATCAGCGGGTAAGTGATATTGGGAGTGAGATGGAGAATGGCCTCGGCCTTGACGCGCTTGGGGAGGTCGGCGCGCAGCAGGCGCGGCAGCAGTTTCATGGCAACCTGCGTGAGTCCCTTGGCCCACCGCGATTGCTGCACCTGGAAGCCGTGTATGTCGACCGGCAACTCGGACGGGCAATCGAGGCCGGGCAGATAGACAAACCGCCAGCCCTTGATCTGCGCCCGGTAGCTGAGGTCGGAATCTTCCGTGAGCGTGTCGTGCTGCCAACCGCCCGCATCGTCGATCATGGCGCGCCGCAGCATGCCCGCGGTGCCGTTGAAGTTGAAAAAATAGCCCGCCCGGGAACGCGCGCCGTGCTCCAGGATGAAATGCCCGTCGAGCAGCATGGCTTCCACTTCGGAGAGGAAGTTGTAATCGCGATTGATGTAACTCCAGCGGGTCTGCACCACGCCCACCTTGGGGTCGGCGAAGTGATGGATGGTGCGCATCAGGAAGTCGGCCGGAGGGCAAAAGTCGGCGTCGAACACGGCCACGAATTCGCCGGTCGCGGTTTCGAGACCTTCCTGCAAGGCTCCCGCCTTGAACCCGTGGCGGTTGGTGCGGTGATGATATTCGATCGGGTAGCCAAGAGCGCGGTAGCGCTCGACCAGCGCGCCGGCAAAGGACGCCGTGTCGTCGGTGGAATCGTCCAGCACCTGAATTTGCAGCAACTCCTTGGGGTACTCGATCTTGACGATTTCCTCCACCAGGCGCTCCACGACATAGCGCTCGTTGAAGAGCGGCAACTGGATGGTCACCGGCGGCAGCTTCTCAAAGTGGCGGGCGGCGGGCTCTTGGGTGGCGTTCTTGCGGTACTTAAAATACGTCCGGATGATGTCGTACCGATGAATCCCGTATACCGAGAGAACCACCAGCACGCTGAAGTAGGGGATGAGCATGGCCCAGTCGAACCACGCCAGTTGGTGGATGCCCGCGAACGGCGTCTTAACGAACATCTGGCTCAACCGGCCGGATGCCGACGGAGTGATCAGCAGGGCCAAACAAAGACCGGACATATGAGGACACGGATTCCGCAGGGTCTTGCCGAGCGGACCTTATTATCTTAGCACCGAATAAATGCAGGCGGGCCGCGCGGGGGATTCCAGGAAACCGAAGCCTTATAATAGGTGTTTCCGCTCACAGGAGAGACTTTTGTCGCTGGAAGACGACCTACTCAAGCAGCGCCTGGCGCGCGTCCGCGAGATTGAGGCGCTGGGCTACCGGGCTTACGGCCGGCGCTTCGACTTCACCCACACCATTCCGGAGATCCTGGGCGCATACGGCTCCAGGACCGCCGAGGAACTCACGCCCGAAGTGCGCGTGCGCGTGGCCGGACGCATGATGACGGTTCGCCACATGGGCAAGGCGGGGTTCGCCCACTTGCAGCAAAACGGCGAGCGGTTGCAGGTTTACGTCAAGAAAGACGCGGTGGGCGAGCGCGATTTCCAGCTCTTCAAGATGCTGGATATCGGCGACATCGTGGGCGTGGAGGGCTACCTGTTCCGCACCCGCACCGGCGAGCTGAGCATTCACGTCGAGAAGCTGGAGTTCCTTTCCAAGACGCTGCTTTCGATGCCCGAAAAGTGGCACGGCCTGGAGGACGTGGAAACGCGCTACCGGCAGCGCTACCTGGACCTGATCGCCAACCCGGAAGTGCGCAAGGTGTTCGTCACGCGGGCGCGCATCATCTCGTCGCTGCGGCGGCAACTGGAGGCGCGCGATTTCATCGAAGTGGAAACGCCCATGATGCAGCCGCTCTACGGCGGGGCTGCCGCGCGGCCGTTCGTCACGCATCACAACACGCTCGATATCGACCTGTACCTGCGCATCGCGCCGGAGCTATATCTGAAGCGGCTGGTGGTGGGCGGCCTGGAGCGCGTGTACGAAATCAATCGCAACTTCCGCAACGAAGGCCTCTCCACGCATCACAACCCGGAGTTCACCATGCTGGAGTTCTACCAGGCCTACACCGATTACCGCGGCCTGATGGACTTTTCGGAAGAATTACTTAAACAGGCCGCGCTCAATGCGGGCGGCTCGACGGAAGTGGAATTTGACGGGCATAAGCTCGACTTCAGCCGCCTGGAGCGTTACACCATGCGCGAAGCGGTGGTGCGGTTCTGGGAGGGCGAAGACCGGCCGGCTCTCGAGGACGTCGCCAATCCCGAGTGGCTGCGGCGCCATTCCGGCAGGCCCACCGCCGGGGAAGCGCTGGCCGACATCTTCGAGCAGCGCGTGGAGAGCAAGCTCATTCAGCCGACGATCATCTTTGATTACCCGGTGGAGACGTCGCCGCTTTCGAAGAACAAGCCCGACGACCCGGCCTTCGTCGAGCGCTTCGAAATCTACGCCGCGGGGATGGAAATCGGCAACGCCTACACCGAGCTCAACGATCCGCAGGAGCAGCGGCGCCGCTTTGAAATGCAGATTGCGATGCGCGAGCGCGGCGACGAAGAGGCGCACCAGATGGACGAAGATTACGTCCGCGCGCTGGCCTACGCCATGCCGCCCGCCGGCGGCGAAGGCATTGGAATCGACCGTCTCACCATGATTTTGACCGGCTCCCGTTCCATCCGCGACGTGATTCTCTTCCCGCTGCTGCGGCCGGAAGGCCCGATCGATCTGGTCCGCGCGATGCGGGAACTGGATGAGGGAGGCACGCAGGCCTAGCCCGATCATGATGCGATATCGGTTCGAGCTTTTCGTCGCCGCGCGCTACCTGCGGGCGCACCGCGGCGCATCGGTGATCTCCGTCATCACCGCCATCTCGGTGCTCGGCGTGGCGGTGGGAGTGATGGCGCTCATTATAGCCATCGCCGTCACCACCGGTTTTCGCAACACGCTGGAGCGCAACCTGCTGGGCGCGATGGCGCACATCAACGTGTCCGAGAAGCTGAACAACGGCATCGACGGCTGGCGCGATCTCTCGGCGCGCTTGCGGGCCACGCCGCACGTCACCGCGGTTTCGCCCGCGCTCTACACGCCGGTCTTTTTGGAAGGCGCCATTCAGTCGCACGGCGCGGTGCTGAAAGGCGTCGAGGTCGATTCCGAACTGGCCATCAGCGATGCGTTGCGCCACCTCAAGGCCGGCTCGACAAACCGGCTGCGCGATCCCAATGCGTCGCCGCCCGGCATCATTCTCGGTGCGCGACTGGCCGAAGATACCGGCATGCGGGTGAACGACAACATCACGCTCGTCAGCCCGGAAGGCGAGCTGACGCCCTTTGGCCCGCGCCCGGCCATCCGCCGCTTCAAGGTGTGCGCGATTTACGAGACCGGCTTTTTCGACATCGACGACACCTGGGCGTTCACTTCCATCGCCGCCGCCCAGAAGGCGCTATCGCTCGAGGACGTCATCAACCAGATTGAGCTCAAAGTGGACGACCTGAACCGCGCGCCCGAGATCGCGCGCGACGTGGAACGCGTGGCCGGCAGCCGCTACACCACCACCACCTGGCAGGAGCGCAACAAGCAACTGCTCGGCGCGCTGCGCATGGAGCGCGTGGTGGCCATGATCGTGATCGGCCTGATTCTCATGGTGGCCGCGCTCAATATCTTCATCACGCTGGTGATGATGGTGATGGAAAAGTACCGCGACATCGGCATCCTCATGTCGATGGGCGCGCGGACCGCGCAGGTACGCCGGATTTTCATACTGCAGGGAGTGCTGATAGGCGTGGTGGGCAGCGCCATCGGCCTGGTAGGCGGCTACACGCTGGCGTATTTCGCCGATAAATACCGTTGGGTGCGGCTCGACGAAGCGGTCTACTCGTTGAGCTTCGTCCCCTTCGAAGCGCATTGGGTGGATGGAGTGTGGATCGCCGCCGCGGCCATCCTGGTCAGCTTCCTGGCGACGTTGTACCCGGCGCGCAACGCCACCAGGATCGCTCCCGCCGAGGTGCTGCGGTACGAATAGATGGGTTTTCTCGTATCATGAACCTGATGCGGCTGTCAGCCTCTTGCCGATAGCCGACGGCTGATTGCCGCGATGGATGCTACCACCTCGACGTTCGCGCTGCTTGAAAAGGCGAAGGCCGGCGATGACGGGGCCCTCTCGCAGGTATTCGAACAGTACCGCCGCCGCCTGACGGTGCTGGTGCATTTCAAGCTCAGTCCATCCGCCCGCGAGCGCGCGGAGGTGGAGGATGTGGTGCAGGAGATCTGCCTGCGCGCTTTCCGCGACGTGAATCGTTTCACCTATCGGACGCCGGGGAGTTTTCTGCGCTGGCTCTCCTCGATCGCCGATCACGTGATCGTGGACAGGGTGCGATACCGGAATCGCGACCGGCGCGCGGGTGAAGAGGTTCCGTTCCGGAGCGAAAGCAACCCGCTCGGCCCCGAGCCCGCCGACACGAAAACCCCCAGCCGGCTGCTGGGACAGCAAGAGGCGGTGGATCGGCTGCTCGGGCGTCTGAATGAGCTTCCCGAGGATTACCGGCAGGCCATCCTGCTGGCAAAAATCGAGGGACTCTCGACGGCCGAAATGGCGGAGCGCCTGGGAAAGTCTCGCGAACAGGTGGCCCTTCTCGTCTACCGGGCGGTGAAGCGGTTCCGCGGTTTGTGCGACGGCGGGGAGCGGTGATGGAGGACGAGCGCGAGCTGCGCCTGGCCAAATCGTTCGCGGAGATTTTGGATGGCCGGGCTCGCGGCGAAGACACTCCCGAGCTGGCGGCAGAACTGGCGGCGCTCGACGAGATCGATCGCGCGCTCGCAGCCGCGGCGCTCCCGGAACGGCTCTCCGGACACAAGGTCGTGGCCGAGATCGGCTCCGGCGGGATGGGCCGCGTGCTGCTTGCGATCGACGAAGCCCTGGGCCGCAAGGTGGCCATCAAGACACTCGCTCCCCGATACGCGGACAACCCGGTACTGCACGCCCGCTTCATGGCGGAGGCGCGCGCGATGGCGCGCCTGTCGCATCCCAACATCGTGCGCATTTACAACCTGGGCCACGCCGAAGAGCCGCCGCACTTCGTCATGGAGTTCCTGGAAGGAGTGCCGCTCACCAAGGCGGCCGCGCGGCTGACCTTCGAACAAAAAGCGGAGCTGATGCACAAGGTGGTGCTGGCGGTCGAGTTCCTGCACGAAGGAGGGATGCTCCACAGGGATCTGAAGCCGGCCAACATTCTGGTGGGCGCGGATCTGGAACCGAAGCTTCTCGATTTCGGATTGGCGCTCGACCTCGGGCCACACGAACGGCTGTCGAAAACCGGCGAGATGGCCGGCACGCCCGAGTACTTCTCTCCGGAACAGGCGGGCGGCGCAGAGAAGCTCGATGCGCGCAGCGACATTTTTTCGCTCGGCGCGATTCTTTACGAACTGCTGGCGGGCGCGCCGCCGTTTCGCGGCGTAACGGTGGCGGAACTGCTGCGGTGCATCCGCGAGGACGAACCGGCATTGCCCCGCCGGCAGGACCCGCAAATTCCCAAAGGCCTCCAGGACATCTGCCTGAAGGCGCTCGAAAAGAACCCGGCGCAGCGCTACGGTTCGGCGCGCGAGATGGCCGACGACCTGCGCCGATATCTCGCCGGCGAAGCGGTGCTGGCCGAACCGGCTGCCTATGCGCGGCTGATTGCCGGCAAGGTCGGCGAGCATCTGCGCGACCTGGAAAGCTGGCGGCGCGACCAGGTGGTCTCGGACTCCGAGTACGAGGGCATCCGCAAACGGTATGACCGTCTGCTGGAGCGCGAGGACGCCTGGATCATGGAGGCGCGCCGCCTCACTCTGCCGCAGGTCAGCCTCTACCTGGGCGCATGGATTCTGGCGGTGGGCGCCGCGCTGCTGACGTTTTTCCGGTATTCGGCGATGTCCGGAGCGCCGGCGGTGATGGTGGCCTGGGCGGCGGCGGTGCCGATGGCATGGATCGGCATTCGCACCTGGGAACGCGGATATCACCGCGTCGCGATCGCGTACCTGCTGGCCTTCTGCGTGGTGCTGCCGGTATCCATGCTGGTCACCTTGGAGGAAGCCGGCCTCTTCGACTTGCTCACCCGCGGGAGCGCGAACCTGGAACTCTTTCACCGCCTGGGTGTGGACAAGCAGGCCACCAACGCGCAATTGTGGTGGGCGCTGCTGGCGGGGTTGCCGGTCTGCTGGTGGTTGCGGCGCTTCACGCGCGCGCCGGTCTTCTCGCTGATGTTCTCCTCGATGGCCGCGCTGCTGTGCCTGGCCACGCTGCTCCGCATGGGCCTGCTGGACTGGCTGGACAACGACCCCGGCCGTTTCTACTTCCACCTGCTCCCCTGCGCCGCGCTCTTCATGGCCGCCGGGTTCGGCCTGGAACGGCTCGGCCGGCCCGACGACTCGCGCTATTTCTATCCTTTCGCGGTCGCGTTCACCTGGGCGGCGCTGAGCGGCGTGGCCACCTTCCACGAACCCTACGCCAAATGGCTGCAAGCTACCGCGCCGTGGACGCGCGGGCAAATCGAGTACCTGTTCATCGCCAACGCCGCGATCTATTTCGTCCTCGACCGCATCTGCGAGCGGCTCTCGTCGGCGCAGGTGCACATGGTAGGGCGCGCCTTCCGCTTCGTGATTCCCGGGCATGTGATGACCTCGCTGTTCCTGCTGGGGCTCAACGCCAATTCGCACATTGAACAACGCGTCTTCGAATGGCTGTTGCCGGCGGTGGCGTGCGTGTTCGTGTTTTCGAGCATCCCGCGCCAGATGAAGAACTTCTTCGCCTCGGGCCTGCTGTTCTTCGCCATCGGCGTGTTCCGGCTGCAACAAAACGTATTCCCGGACCGCGCCGGATGGCCGATTCTGTTGCTCGGGTGCGGCCTCGGTCTGATGGTGGCGGCGGCGAACTACGCCCCGTTGAAGGTGGCCCTGGCCCGAGCGCTGAAGCGCGTGAAACGGTGATCTGGCCTAGCCAGGCTGCCCCACGCTACCGGCGAGCCGGCGCCGGCAGCAGCACCACGAATTTGCCCGCCGCCACGCGTGTCGGAAAGGCGCGGTACAGATTCAGCCGCGCATCGTCGCCCAGGCAATCCAGGCACACAACCGCGCATGCCGCGGCGGCGACCGAGGGCGCGTAGCGGCGCGAGACGTTCTCGACGCCAGTGTGCACGAACTGCGCATCGGGGCGCGCCTCGCGCAGCAGCGTCTGCAACGGATACTCCAGTTGCAGATTGTGGATGTCGATTCCGATGGTCCTGCAGGCGGAGCCTTCGAGCGCGCCGACCGCCGCGAAGTAGTCGGCCCGGTCGTTCCACTGGACCATGTCGGAGAAATACTGCTTGTCGCGGCTGACGTGCAACACGCTCCTGGGGCCGCGCAGCGGGCGCACCCAGTTTTCGAGCGCGGGGAGGCGCGCGCCGCTCAGCAGGAACAGGCAGACCGCCAGTTGGATCCACAACGGCCGCAGCCACCGCCAGCCGAATTCTTCCACCACGGCTGCGAGCGGCGCGCCCAGTACGAATAACGGCAACTGATAGCGCGCCACGAACGGCGCCCACTTGAGATAAGCGCAGAACGCCACGAAGCCGCACACCAGCGCCAGCGCATAAGCGGCGCGGCGCCGGTCGCGTCCGCGGAGAGCACGCCAGGCGAGCGCACACGCCACGCCAGCCAACAGCAAAAGATGCCAGCGGTTGGGCGCGTTGGCTTCATGGTTGGCGTTGCGGGGAGGCTCGAACACGCCCCAGCGCGAGGTGGTCGCCGGATCGTTGAGATCGATCCCAATTTTGCGATGCGCCGTCAGCACGAAATCGTAGAGGCCCTGGTTCCAGCGGTCGCTGCGCCCGCCGAGTTGCTCCACCCCGTGGCGCAGCATGTTGGAAACCGTCTGCTTCCAGCCGAAGGTATCATTGCGCCAGCGGAAAAGCCCGTCGCCCTGCGCCGAGTCAAACCCGAGCACGGAGCCGCTCAATTCAAAGTTGCGCCAGTAATGCGGCAGATTCACGGCCAGCGCGCAAACCGCGCCCGCGATCGCGAAGCGTGCGGCCCGCCGGCGCTCGCGCCACACCGTCGGCAGCAAAATGGCGGCGAGGGGCCACGGCAGGAACAGGTACGCCGTCGCCTTGGTGAACAACGCCAGACCAACCGCGCCGCCTAGAAACAGCGCGTCGATGAGAAACGGTTGGCAGGCGGAAGGGCCTGCCCCACTTGCCTGAGGGGTGGGACAGACGCTTTCGTCTGTCAAGGCAACAGCTCCTGCGATTTTTTCCCGCAACCGCAGTGCGAAGTAAACCGCGGCCACCGCCCACATCGCCATCACGTAATCGTTCTTGGCGCCGGAGGCAGCCAGAATTCCGGCCGGCAGCGTGGCGCAGAACACAGCCGCGATGGCTTGCCCTCTGGCCCGCGCGCCGAGTTGTCTCGCCACGGCCGAAACGCCGATCATGCAGGCCAGCGCCGCGAACCACTGGCCGAAATTCACGAACCAGTCGCCGCCCGCCAGCAGGTACCCATCGAGCATCTGATACTCGGCCATGGGCTGCAACATGATCTGGGTGAGATACGCGGTTGGAAAGAAGCGCAAGCTGCCCTGCTCCATCCAATAGACGACGCGCGGCAGGTGGTACGCCATGGCGTCGGCGCTGTTGGGCGGGCTGAACGCGGCCGTGACGCCGGTGGCGATGACGATGGCCAGGCAGCCGGCCACAGCCACCAGCACCACCGCGTCAATCGGCGGCCGCATGCCTCGCCATGGCGCCGGGCGCCCCGCGCGCCAGCCGCGAGCGAGCGCCGCCAGTAGCGCCACGCTCCACGCCGCCACCATCGGCCCATGCTGCAACAGGCCCAGCGCACTGAGCAGCTCCGTGGCCAGCACAACCGTTAGGCCGAATGCGACCGCCGCGCGCAGAAAGCGGTCACGCCAGCCGTCTTCCGCGGCCGCCGCCCACCAGAGTGCCGCGAATGTCGCCGGCAGCAGAAGAATGAACGCCATGCTCCGTACCATCATAGGGCAAGCTAAAAGCATGCTTCACCAGCGGCACGCGCGATGCTTTTAGCTTGCCCTTTGCCACCTGTTAGACTCTAGACTTGATAACGATGCCTGAATCGGCGGGGTTGTTCATGGCGGGGCTCATCGAGCGCGCCCGCAAATTGAAAAAGACGATTGCGTTTCCCGAGGGCGGTGACCCGCGGGTTCTGGAAGCGGCGGCACGACTGGCGCGCGAAGGCGTGGTGCGGCCCGTGCTGATCGGCGCCAAGCCCGGCAACGCGCCCGCAGGCGTTGAGTTCGTCGATCCGGCGGCCTCGCCCGCCATCGCGCGCTACGCGGCCATCTATTATGAGCGCCGTCGCGCCAAGGGCACCACCCAAGTGGAAGCCGCGGCAATCGCGCGCCGGCCGCTCTACTTCGCGTCCCTGATGGTGGCCGCGGGAGACGCCGATGGCAGTGTGGGCGGAGCCGCCAACAGCACCGCCGAAACCGTCCGGGCGGCTCTCCACGCGGTGGGGCCGCATGCGCGGGCGCGGCTGGTATCGAGCGTTTTCATCATGGCGCTGCAGGATCGCTCGCTCGGCCACCACGGGCTGATGGCCTTCGCCGATTGCGCGGTGGTGATCAATCCGGACGCCGGGCAACTAGCCGATATCGCCATCGCCACCGCGGAGACCACGCGCGTGCTGCTGAACGCGGAGCCGAAAGTGGCGCTGCTGAGCTTTTCCACCAAAGGAAGCGGGAAGGGCGACGAAGTCGACAAAGTTGTCGAGGCGCTGCGCATCACCAAGGCGCGCGCGCCGGACCTGAACGTGGATGGCGAACTGCAAGCCGACGCCGCGGTCTCCGAAGTCGTCGGCCGCTCCAAGGCGCCCGGCTCGCCGGTGGCCGGCCGTGCGAATGCGCTGGTGTTCCCCACTCTGGAGGCGGCCAATATCGGCTACAAACTGGTCGAGCGGCTCGGCGGCGCCATTGCCATCGGGCCCTTTCTGCAAGGCCTCGCGAAGCCGGCCAACGACCTTTCGCGAGGCTGTTCGGCGGAAGATATTTTCAACGTGGCGGTGGTGACGGCTCTGCAATCGGAGAGTGCCGCGTAGGGAGGCGGCCATGCTGCCGTTCCGTCTGGTCTATCACGAACGTTACGACCTGCACTTCGGCGAACACGTCTTCCCTTCGAAAAAATTCAAGTGGCTGCACGACCGCATGCTGTGGACGCGGTTTGCGGTGAAAGAGGACTTCGTCGCTCCGGAGCCAGCCACCGACGAGGACCTGCTGCTGGCGCACGACCGCGCCTGGATCGCCAAACTCTCGAACGGCACCCTCAGCTACCAGGAGATTCTGCAACTCGAAGTTCCTTACTCGCGCTACCTGGTGGAAGGCTTCTGGCTGGCGGCCGGCGGCTCCATGCTGGCAGCGCGACTGGCTCTCGAAGATGGCATCGGCTACAACCTGGGCGGCGGTTTTCACCATGCCTGTCCGGATCACGGCGAAGGATTCTGCGCCATCAACGATATCGCCGTCGCCGTGCGGCGCGTCCAGCGCGATGGACTCGTCAAGCGCGCCATGGTGGTCGATTGCGACGTGCATCACGGCAACGGCACGGCAGCCATCTTCGCCGGCGATGCTTCGGTGTTCACGCTCTCGATTCACCAGTACAACAACTACCCGGCCCACAAGCCGCCCTCCAGCCTCGACATTGACTTGGCCGATGGCGTGGCCGACGATGAATACCTGAACCGCCTGGGCAGTGGGTACCGCCCGGCCCTCAAGATGTTCCGACCGGAGCTGATCCTCTACGTCGCGGGAGCCGACCCGTATTTCGGGGACCAGTTAGGCGGCCTTGCGCTGACCTTCGAGGGCCTGCGGGAGCGCGACCGGCTGGTGATCCGGTCCGCGCTGGAGCAGGGAGTTCCCGTCGCCATCGTGCTCGCCGGCGGCTACGCGCAGAGCGTGGAGGACACCGTGACGATTCACGCCAACACCGCCGAAGTGGCCAAGCAGGAACTGGAGGGTGTGGGTTACCGGCGGAAAGTCACCGGCGGTTGAGCGCGCCGCGCAAGAAACTTTTCGTGGCGCAGGCCGTCGGGCCTGCTGAGCCGAGATTCGTCTCGGCTTTTTCGATTAAACGACAAACCCGGCGGAAGCGTTTGCCTCCGCCGGGCCGCGTCGTTCTAATTTGACCCTGTATTAGTAACTTCCTGGTCCCCTTCTAATCGGGGCACCGACTACTATATCACTGAATGGTGGCCTTGCGGATAAAGTCCAGCTTGGTGAATCGTTGTAGGTACGCGTTGCCCTGGCTCTCGATTAAGGCCTGTGTGGGAGCACCCGGGGCGGGTTCTTCGCCGTAGCCGGAGTAAGCGGCATCCACCGCGTCCATTCCCGAAATCACCGTGCCGAACGGCGCGAAGCCCTGGCCGTCGAGCGACTGCGTGTTGTCCACCAGGTTGATGAACAACTGCGTGGTGCGCGTGTTCGGCCCCGCCGTGGCGTAGACCAGCGTGCTGCGAACGTTGTGCCGCAGCACCGGATCGTCGGCCAGGCTGGGTTCCTTCCACTTGCGCGTCACGGCCGGATCGGCGGCAATGCCGAACTGCACGATGAAGTGCGGAACCACGCGGAAGAAGCGGCAGCCATCGAAGTAGCCGGACTTCACCAGCTCGTGGAAACGATCGGCGCCGATGGGCGCCCAATCGCGATGGACCTCCACCACCACCGGACCCTTGGTGGTGTCGAAGGTCACGTTGAAAGTTGCGGGCGCGTGCACCTGAAACGTGGCCGGAGCTTCCTGTTTTGGCGGCGCGGGAGCTTCCTTTTGCGCCGCCGACGCTTCCGCGGCCGGCTGTTCCTGCTTGGGCTCGCTCGACGACGAGCATCCGGCCAGCGCCACCGCGCCGGCCGCGAACAAGGCAATCCACCGTGAGATTCGCATTGATCTTCCAGTATGCCATGCTAAAGGGGGTTCGGGGATCGTGGCCTGCTACGACGATTTCGCCTGGTTCTACAACCGCTACTGGAGCGAGGAATTTCATTCCGCGGCCTTTCCAATCCTGGCGCGCATCTGGCTCGACCGCCTGCCGCCGGAGGCGCGCATTCTGGATGTCTGCTGCGGCACCGGCTATTTGGCGGCCCTGCTGACCGGGCGCGGCTTCCGCGTCACCGGCCTCGACGTTTCGGAGGAAATGCTCGCTTACGCCCGCGCCAACGCGCCCGCGGCAGAGTTTATCCTGGCCGATGCCGCGTCCTTTCACCTGCCCGGCGCCTGCGATGCGGCCGTTTCCACTTTCGACTCGCTCAACCACCTGCTGGAACCGGCGGCTCTCGAGGACGCATTCCGGAACATCGCCGCGGCCCTCCGCCCGGGGGGCCTGCTGGCCTTCGACATGCTACTCGACGAAGCCTACCAGGCGCGCTGGGGCGAATCCTTCGCACTGGTGCGCCACGATCACCTGCTCACCATCACCGGAGCCGCCTTCGACTCCCACTCCCGCATCGCCCGCATCACCGTCACCATGTTCCGCCTGCTCGAAGGCGCGTGGCAACGGTCGGATGTGACGATCGAGGAGCGCTGCTACTCGCCCGATGAGATCTCGATCGCCCTCGATGCGGCCGGCTTCGGCGAGCTGCTATGCTACGATGCCGGCGACTTGGGCATGGCCGGGCAGTTGGGCGAAGGCCGAACCTTCTTCGTCGCCACCAAGTTGGATTGAGGGGTGGGACAGACCATCGCCTTTCGTGGTCTGTCATGCTGCGCTCGTGCGCGACCTTGACAGACGACAAAAACCGATCGTCTGTCCTACCTCTACGCCGCCCGGCGACGTTCGAAGTTGCGTAGATAGGCGGCCATCATCCGGTCGGTCACCGGGATGTGCGTCAGCAGCCAGCTCGTCAGGCACTGGTGCAATTCGGCGCCGGCCTTCCGGTCGCCCTCCTCGATTCGCTTGATGAACTGCCTTACCTGGCGGCGCGCGCCATTGTGCTGCCGCTTATGCCACGCGAACGCGTCATAACGGCTCGCCCGCATCAAGCGCTCCTCGTGCGCGAAATGACGCTGCATCTGAGAAACGAGCGCCTCCAGCACCTCGCTACGCGCATGATGCGAGTGCGAGTCCAGGGCCGTCGCTAGTTCGTCAACCAGCCGGAACATTGTCCGGTGCTCGGCGTCGATCTCGGAAATGAAAATCGAGTAACCGCCGCTCCGATGAAATAAACCCATGCCTTGAGTTTACATTAAATTCGGAGTTTCAGGACTCTTGCAGGCAAAGAAGCACACGGGCATGCTTTTAGCTTGCCCGTGCGCGGCACAAAATAGGTACGTTCGTCCGGGGGAATTCAACGTTCATGCATCTCGTCCCGCGACCACCGAATCACGTCGCGCGTGCCCAGATCCGGCGCGTTGCGGACGCGATTGAGGAACCGCTCCTTGGCCTTGGCGGTCTGCTCGTCGCGCTCCATGAGGCTCCGTAGGTTGACGCTCTCGTGGTCGCTCATGCTTCTCAGTGTCTCATAATCCCGCAACGCCACTCACGCGACGGTCTTCTTGGCTTCGTGGATCTCCTGCAGGCTCCAGACGCGGATGGGGTCGCGCAGGCGAGCGGCCACTGCGTCGGCGGCGGCGCGGGCGCCGCTCATGGTGGTGATGCACGGGACGCGCGCAATCACCGCGTTGCGGCGGATGGCCTTCTCGTCGAGAAACGCGGGTGCGCCGGTGGTGGTGTAGATCGCCAGTTGCACGCCGCCGCCTTTCAGCAGGTCGACCGCGTTCGGCCGTCCTTCGTTCACCTTGAAAATGGTCTTGCAGGTGAGTCCGGCGCCGCGCAACGCAGCCGCCGTGCCGCGCGTCGCCACCAGTTGGAATCCCTGTCCGGCGAATCGCCTCGCCACGTCCACCGCGTCGGCTTTGTGATGATCGTTGACGCTGATGAAGACCGTGCCCTTTTCCGGTAGCGGACTGCCGGCGCTGATATGCGCCTTCAGGAAGGCCTCGCCGAAATTGACGCCCACCCCCATTACTTCGCCGGTGGATCGCATTTCGGGACCGAGCGCCGGGTCCACGCCGGGAAACTTATTGAACGGAAACACCGGCGATTTGACGAACACCTGCGGCACGGTCAATGTGCCCGACGTCACTCCGCCCGTGAGGTGCGCGTAATCTTCCAGCTTGCGGCCCCACATCAGCCCCACCGCAATCTTGGCCAAGGGCACGCCGGTAGCCTTGCTCACGTAGGGCACCGTGCGCGACGCGCGCGGGTTTACCTCGAGCACGTACACGGTGCCGCTTTGAATGGCGTACTGCACGTTCATCAGACCGATCACATTCAGCGCTCTGGCCAGCCGCACGGTGTAGTCTGCGATGGTGCGGACGTTGGGTTCCGGCAGCGATTGCGGCGGCAGCACGCACGAACTGTCGCCGGAGTGGACGCCGGCTTCCTCGATGTGCTCCATGATGCCCGCGATGAGAACGCCGCCGCCCGAATCGGCGAGCGCATCCACGTCCACCTCCGTGGCATCTTCGAGGAACCGGTCGATCAGCACCGGGCGGTCCTGGGAAAACGTCACGGCTTCGCGCATGTACTGCCGCACCATCTCTTCGTCGTATGCGATCACCATGGCGCGGCCGCCCAGCACATAACTGGGCCGCACCAGCACCGGAAAGCCGAGGCGCCGCGCCACCGCGCAGGCCTCCTCGGCGTTGGTCGCGGTCCCGTTGGCGGGGCAAGGGATGCCCAGGTCGTCGAGCAGCTTGCCGAACAGCTTGCGGTCCTCCGCCAGGTCGATGTTCTTCGGATCGGTGCCGATGATCGGAATGCCCAGCCGCTGGAGCGGCAATGCCAGCGTCAGCGGCGTCTGGCCGCCAAACTGCACGATCACGCCATCCGGCTTCTCGGTGTCGCAGATGTTCAATACGTTTTCGAGCGTCAGCGGCTCGAAGTACAGCCGGTCGCTGGTGTCGTAGTCGGTCGAAACGGTCTCCGGATTGCAGTTCACCATGATCGATTCGACGCCCATTTCCTGCAGCGCGAACGACGCGTGGCAGCAGCAGTAGTCGAACTCGATGCCCTGCCCGATGCGGTTGGGCCCGCTGCCCAGGATGACGACTTTCTTGCGGCTGGAAGGATCGGCCTCGCACGCGGTTTCGTAATTGGAATAAAGATACGGCGTGAAACTTTCGAATTCCGCCGCGCAGGTGTCCACGCGGCTGAAAACAGCGGCCACGCCCAGCGTTTTGCGCCGGCTCCGCACCGCCTGCTCATCCACACCCCAGGTCTTGGAAAGCTGCGCGTCCGAGATGCCGTACCGCTTGGCGCGGCGGAACAAGGCGGTTGGCGCGCCGTCGAGCGTAGCCTCGCGCAGCTCAGCTTCGAAATCCACCACCTCTTTCATCTGCCGCAGGAACCAGGGGTCGATGGCGGTCATCTCCTGGATCTCTTCGACGCTGTGCCCGTTGGCCATGGCGAAGCGGATGTATCCGAGGCGGTCTGGCGTGGGCGTGATCAGCTTCTGCGCCACCAGCGCCGGGTCGAATTTCTCCGAGCCGAAAGCTTTGCCGGTTTCGAGGCTGCGCATGCCCTTCCACAGCGCTTCTTTGAAGGTGCGGCCGATGGCCATTACCTCGCCCACCGACTTCATCTGCGTGCCGAGCGTGGGATCGGCGCCGGGGAATTTTTCGAAAGCCCACTTGGGAATCTTGACGACCACGTAGTCGATGGTGGGCTCGAAACAGGCCGGCGTCTTGCGCGTGATATCGTTGGCGATTTCGTCGAGCCGGTATCCCACCGCGAGCTTGGCGGCGATTTTGGCGATCGGAAATCCGGTGGCTTTCGACGCCAGCGCGGAACTGCGCGAAACCCGCGGGTTCATTTCGATGATCACCATCCGGCCGTTGGCGGGGTTGATGGCGAACTGAACGTTGGAGCCGCCCGTATCGACGCCGATCTCGCGCAGGCAGCCGATGGCGGCATCGCGCATCATCTGGTACTCGCGGTCGGTGAGCGTCTGCGCTGGCGCCACCGTGATGGAATCGCCGGTGTGCACGCCCATCGCGTCGAAGTTCTCAATCGAGCAGACGATGATGCAGTTGTCCGCCAGGTCGCGCATCACCTCCAGCTCGAATTCCTTCCAGCCGAGCGCGCTTTCCTCGATCAGCACCTCGTGGACCGGCGAAAGCGCCAGCCCGCGCTCCAGGATTTCGTCCAGATCTTCCTTGTTGTACGCGATGCCGCCGCCCGTCCCGCCCAGCGTGAAACTGGGCCGCAGGATGCACGGGAAGCCAATCCGCGCCGCGAACTTCTGCCCGCGCTCCAGGCTGTTGACGAGCTGCGATTCCGGCGTCTCGAGGCCGATCTTGCGCATCGCGTCCTTGAACAGGAGCCGGTCCTCGGCCTTCTTGATGGCGTCGATCTTGGCGCCGATCAGCTCCACGCCGTATTTTTCCAGTATCCCGGCCTCGGCCAGTTCCACGGAGAGGTTCAATCCGGTTTGTCCGCCGACGGTGGAGAGCAGCGCGTCGGGCCGTTCGCGGCGGATGATCTCTTCGAGATAGGTCGCCGTGAGCGGCTCGACGTAGGTCTTATCGGCCAACTCGGGGTCCGTCATGATGGTGGCCGGATTGGAATTCACCAGCACCACTTCGAAACCGTCGGCGCGCAACGCCTTGGCCGCTTGCGTTCCCGAATAGTCGAACTCGCAGGCTTGGCCGATCACGATCGGGCCGGAGCCGATGATGAGGATGCGATGGAGATCGTTGCGTCGCGGCATCCGTTATTTCCCCGTCCCCGGCTGGCTCTCGCGCATCAGCCTGGTGAATTCGTCGAACAGGTAATGCGAATCGTGCGGGCCGGGCGCAGCCTCCGGGTGATACTGCACGCAGAAGGCCGGGTGCTGGCGATGGCGGAAGCCCTCCAGCGTGTGGTCGTTGAGATTCCAGTGGGTGATTTCCACTTGGTTCGCGTCGAGCGAATCGGGATCGACGGCGAAGCCGTGATTGTGCGACGTGATCTCTACCTTCTGCGTGAGCTCGTTGCGCACCGGGTGGTTGGCGCCGCGATGGCCGAATTTCAGTTTGTAGGTCTTGCCGCCAAAGGCCAGGCCCAGCAACTGGTGCCCCAGGCAGATGCCGAACACCGGTTTGCGGCCGATCAGTTTGCGAATGTTGACCACCTGCGCCACCAGCGGCTCGGGATCGCCGGGGCCGTTCGAGAGGAAGACGCCGTCCGGTGCCAGCGCGAGCACGTCTTCGGCGGAAGTAAGCGCGGGCACCACCGTGACGCGGCAACCGGCCTGCACCAGGCGGCGCAGAATGTTGTGCTTGATGCCGAAA
The DNA here is from genome assembly GCA_050010695.1 of Bryobacteraceae bacterium. Lineage (GTDB taxonomy): Bacteria > Acidobacteriota > Terriglobia > Bryobacterales > Bryobacteraceae > Bog-375. The sequence continues at coordinate 583 of JBEKKO010000019.1, read as the reverse complement.
TCGTATGCCACCACGTGGTAGCGGACCTCGGCCGGCCGGCCCACCCGCTGCGATGGCGAGCACGGTTCCACCGGCGCGGTCCATTCGTATGGCTCGCGCGTGCTCACCCGGCTGGCCAGATCCAGCCCGGCCATGGTCGGGCTGGAGCGGGCTTTCTCGACCAGTTTCTGCGCGTCCGATTCCACCGCCGAGAGAACCCCGCGCATCACTCCGCGGTTGCGCAGGTGGCGCACCAGCGCGCGCGTGTCCAGATCCGAAACGATGGGGACGCCGCCCGCGTTGAGGAAATCGCCGGCCACCGTATCGGAGCGCCAGTTGCTCGCGACGGCCGAGAACTCGCGCACCACCAGCCCCTCGATGTAAGGCCGCAGGCTTTCGTTGTCGTCGCGGCTGGTTCCATAGTTGCCGATCTGCGGGTTGGTCAGGATGACGATCTGGCCGGAGTAAGACGGGTCGGTGAATACTTCCTGGTAGCCGGTGAGCGCGGTGTTGAATACGACTTCGCCGGCGCGCTCGGCGGGCGCACCAAAACTCCGGCCCTCGAAGACCGTTCCGTCTTCCAGGGCGAGGATTGCAGAGTTCA
>JBEKKO010000018.1:0-65011 GCA_050010695.1 Bryobacteraceae bacterium | reverse complement strand
TTCACCGATATTCCGAGCTTGCAGCATCATGTTTCCTATCCGATGAGCGAGCTCGACGAGAGCAGCTTCGAGGACGGGTTTGGAATGGACGGATCGAGCATCCGCGGCTGGGCGGCGATCCACGAAAGCGACATGCTGCTGATTCCGGATCCGGAGACGGCGCTGATGGACCCGTTTGCGGAGACGCCGACGCTGGTGATGATCGGCGACGTGCAGGACCCGATCACCAAGCAGCGCTATGAGCGGGACCCGCGGTGGATCGCGCGCAAAGCGGAAATGTACCTGACCAACAGCGGGGTCGCGGATACGGCGTACTTCGGGGCCGAGGCGGAGTTTTTCATTTTCGACAACATCAGCTTCGACCAGAACCAGCACGAGGGATTCTACTTTATCGACGCCGAGGACGGGCGGTGGAACTCGGGGCGGCGGGAGAACAACCTGGGCTACCGGCCGCGGTACAAGGAAGGATACTTCCCGGTGCCACCGACGGATCATTATCAGGATCTGCGCAGCGAGATGGCGCAGACGATGATCCAGTGCGGGATCCATATCGAGTGTCATCACCATGAAGTGGCCACCGGCGGACAGGCGGAAATCGACCAGCGGTACGACAAGCTGGTGAAGTCGGCGGACAACATGATGCTGTTCAAATACATCGTCCGCAACACGGCCAACCAGTATGGCAAGACGGCAACTTTCATGCCCAAGCCGCTGTTCGCGGACAACGGCAGCGGGATGCACACGCACCAGAGTTTGTGGCAGGGCGACAAGCCGCTGTTCGCCGGAGACGGCTATGCGGGCTTCAGCCAGTTGGGTCTGAATTACATCGGCGGATTGTTGAAACACGCGCGGGCGCTGTCGGCGATCATCGCGCCGACGACGAACAGCTACAAGCGGCTGGTGCCGGGGTATGAGGCGCCGGTGAACCTGGCGTACTCGCGGCGGAACCGGTCGGCGGCGTGCCGGATCCCGATGTACTCGGCGAATCCGAAGGCGAAGCGGGTGGAATTCCGGCCACCGGACACGGCGGCGAATCCGTACCTGGCGTTCGCGGCGATGCTGATGGCGGGGTTGGACGGGGTATTGAACAAGATCAACCCCGGCGAGCCGCTGGACAAGGACATCTACGATCTGTCGCCGGAAGAGATGAAGGCGGTGCCGTCGATGCCGGGATCGCTGGACGAGGCGCTGAACTGCCTGGAAGAGGACCACGCGTTTCTGTTGCGCGGGGACGTATTCACCGAAGAACTGCTCCAGACGTTCATCGATTACAAGCGCAAGAACGAAGCCGAAGCGGTACGGCTGCGCCCGCACCAGAACGAAGCCGAAGCGGTACGGCTGCGCCCGCACCCGTACGAATTCGCGCTGTACTACGACGTGTAGGGGAAAACGATTCTGAGCCACGGATGAACACGGATAAACACAGATAAGAAAGAATCTTGTTCTTGAATCTTGTTTTCTATCGGTGTTTATCGGTGTTCATCCGTGGCCAGTGTTCCCCCCCCGCTTTTCACGGCGTGGCCGCCTTGCGTGTTTGGCGCGAACGGGACCCGGTCCAACGTGCGATAATCCATTTTTCGGCCGCGCCAGCAGTTCCGGCCGGGCAAGATCATGAAGCATCAGCATGAATCTCTCGCCGGGTTTCCAGTGGTGACAATGCTCCCCGTGCTTTGGGGAGACCAGGATTCCTTCGGGCACGTCAACAACCTGGTGTACCTGCGCTGGTGCGAGACCGTGCGCGTGGAATACCTCGAGCGGGTCGGCATGTGGCTGCCGCTGCCGCCGCAAGGGGTGGGCCCGATTCTGGCCAGCATCCACTGCGATTACAAGCTGCCGCTGAATTACCCGGACACCGTGCACGTGGGCGCGCGCGTGACGCGCATCGGCAACAGCAGCGTGCGCATGGAGCACCGCATCGTCAGCCACAAACATAACGAACTGGCAGCGGCGGTGGATTCGACGCTGGTGATGCTCGATTACTCGAGCGGCCGGCCGTCGCCGGTGACGGTGGAAATGCGCGCCAGGATCGCTGAGATCGAGGGCCACGAGTTCGCCGCCTCGGCCCCAGGTCCGCGCTGAGCATGATGATGAACGGATGCGCGCTTCTCACCCGCCGCGCGCACTGCTAGACTGGTCCATCGATGGAGATTTTGCAAGAGACGATTGCTCCGGGTATGTCGGTGATCCGCCTGCAGGGCAAGGTCATGATCAGTGAAGCGCCCGACCGCATAGGCGCCGCCGTGGAGGAGTTGGTGCGGGCCGGCACGCGTACCGTCATCATCGACCTGAGTGGCGTGACCGCGCTCGATTCGACCGGCATCGGTTACCTGATCGCCGGCTACAACCGCATTGTCGCCGCCGGCGGCGAGATGCGGATGGCCGGCGCCACCGGCCACATCCTGCAGAATTTCCGCGTCAACCAGTTGGACCGCGTCTTCGCCTTCTATCCCAGCGTGGAAGAAGCCGCGAAGGAATAGGCGCCTGTCCGCAAGGTCACTCGATCATTTTGCGCTGATGAGATTGGCGAAGAGGCGGAAGGCGCCGGGGACGCCGGCGGGCAACTGGCGAAACCAGGAGTAGGCGGTGAAAATGTAGACGCCTTTGCCGTAGCGGGTCCAGAGTTCGCCGCCCTCCAGAGCGGTTTCACCGGGGTCCTGGGAGGCTAGCACGGTTTGATAGCGCTTGTCCCAATCGGAGGCGAAATACAGGCCGCGCTCCTGCACCCAGCCTTCGAAATCGCCGGCCGCAATCGGATTGGGCGTGCGCAGCAGCGGGCTGTCGGCGTGTGGAAAGACTACCGGGGCTTCCTCGACGGTGACGCGGTAGCGCGAGCCGGGCGGTACGGTCATGGGATAGGGACCCAGGTTGAGCGTGAGGTCGCCGGTGTTGTACTGAACGATGTAAGTGCCGCCGCCCGAGACGTAATCGAGCAGCCGCTGCTGATTGGCGCGGACATCGGCGCGCACGTTGTAAGCGCGCACGCCGGCCACGATTGTCTCGAAGCGGGCGAGGTCGGCCTGCTCGAGATCCGAGGGCTCAAGCAGGGTGACCTCCAGCCCCAACTGGCGCAGGGCTTCCGGCATTTCGTCGCCGGCGCCCATGATGTAGCCGATGCGGCGTGCAGTGACCTGGATATCGGCTCGCACGAGCTTGATGTCGGCCGGCGGAAACAGCGTCTGCGGGGGGAAGTGCGGATAGGAAATGACCTGGATGCCGTTGGAGATTTCGCGACCGGCGACGGTCGCCACGGCGCGCAGCGCAGCGGTTGCCTCGGCGGCCGGCGGCGTCACTGTAAATGCCAGGTCGCTGGCGCCGCCGCGCGCGGCGATCTCGAAATGGCGCGAGGCCGGTTCCGCCTTCCAACCCGGCGGCGCATCCAGGCGCAATTCTCCAGCGGCCTTGTCCACGCGCGCTTCGACGACCACGTGGATGGCGCGCGGGGCGGAGGAAGGGAACACGGCGACGGGCTGCGGCAGGTTGACTGCGACCGGTGGAACCACCACCAGAGGCCGCGTGCGCTCGCCCTCGGCGCGGCTGGCATAACGATACTGGACGGGCCGCACCAGTTCGATTGCCGCTCCGGCCACCAGCAGCCGCACGCGAACATGCGCGACTGGCGGCGTGTCGGCCAGGCCCACCAGGCGCTGGTCTTCCACGGTGTAGACGTCGCCTGATGGAGGCTGGCGCAACCAGTAAGGCTGCGAATAGGGTTGCGAGGGCGGTACCTCGCGGCTGAATTCGATTGTGGTTGGCTGGTTGGATGCAAGCGGCGCCGGCTTCACGGGCAGCTCCTGGTCCCATATGCCTTCCATGCGTGCGCTGGCGAGTGCCACGGGCTCGGTCGAACGATTGAGGACGGTGGCGGTGATGGCGAGCGGCCTTCCCGGCACGGCCTCGGGTTCATGGGCCTGGGCGTCGATCCAGATGCCAGCGCAGCCGGCGATCGCTTCATCAAGTTCGACAAGCTTTTCGTGGGCCAGCGGATCGGCGATGGCGGCGACGATCGGCCTGGCTTTCACGAGCAACGGGATGATCCTTTCCGGATGCTCCGGTTCGAACGATTTTATGGCCTCGGCGAGAATGGGCGCGAGCGGTGCGCCGCCGGGCAAGCGGTTCCAGGACGTATCGATGCCATCGAACAGATCGGCGGGCGCGGGCTGGCCGGCCAGCAAACCGAATTCGGTGGTGGAAGCGCCGGGCCGCCGCATGGCGCCAGTACCCTGGCTGTGATGCATGCTGCGGCTGAGCACGGCTAGTTCCTCATACGAATAGCCGAGCACGGGATTGTAGGCGCCGGTTTCCACGTGGCCAGCGGGAGGTAGGTGCGGCGACTGCGGCCTCTCGCCGCCTGGCGGTGGCTGCGGCCCGCGACCGCCCGGAGGCCCAAAACTCCACAAGGCGTGCACGATGCGGGTGGCCTGCCACGGCTTCACATGTTGGAGCTGCTCGGGGAAGCGCGCCGGATCGGCGGCGGCGGCGAAGGCTTCCTTTCCCAGCATGGCGGAGACCTGGTGGTGGCCGTGGCCATCCTGCGGGCCGCCGGTGAAAACCAGAATGATGACGTCGGGGCGGTAGCTGCGAATAACCCAAACGATGTCGCCGAGGATGCGGTCGTGGCCCCATTTTTGCATGGTCTCGGCGGCGGTTTTGCTGAAGCCGAAGTCGATGGCGCGGGTGAAGAACTGCCCGGCGCCATCGATCTGGCGCGCGGCCAGCAGTTCCTGCGTGCGAATCACGCCGAGCGCGGCGCCCCGCTCGGAGCCGATCAGGTTCTGGCCGCCCTCGCCGCGGGTGACGGACAGGTAGGCGGTGCGCATGTGGCGGCCGCGGGCGAAATAGGCCAGCACGCCGGTGCGCTCGTCATCCGGGTGAGCGGCAATCATGAGAACGCTGCCGAGTTGGTTGAGGCGCTCGACGGATTCCAGCAGTTGGGGAGTTCCGGAGAAAGGCTGCTGCTGTCCGGCCAGCGGAGACAGCGCCGCGAAAAGAACAGCGGCGCCCAGAACGAGTTTGCGCGGAGTCACTAGTTATCCATTCTACGATGGCGGCGTTTTGAAAATCCCGTGTGTGCCACTCGTGCCAGAGTCTAGAGTTTGCCAGAGCAGTTTTTGCCTGCTGGCCCGAGTTTGGCACACTTATGGGCACACGTTTTGCGGGATGGCACATCGGAGGCGATCCAGATGACCAAACCTAATCCATTTTATTATGTTTGGTTTAGGATGGAGCCACCCGCCGGGGTTGAACCGGCGACCTGCTGATTACGAATCAGCCGCTCTACCAACTGAGCTAGGGTGGCTTGTGTTTATTTTACTACTACTTACGCGCCTTACGTCTCTTGGCCTTTGCCCATTCCTTGCCCACAGCCTTCTCCAATTTCTGCATCGCCACCTTGGTTTCGGTGCGATCCACAACGATATAGTGCGTCTCCGTAGTGGATACATCGGCGTGCCGCAGGATCTCCTGAATCACCTTCGGCGACACACCGAGGCGATAAAGATTTGTTCCGAGACCCCGTCGAAAACTATGCCAGCCTTTCCACGCATCCCCAATGACCGGGGTGATGGCACGGCGAGCCAGATTGTCGAGATGCAAGGGAGTACCCCGCCGCTCTCCGGCGAAGATAAACCCATCACCAGTATAACGTTTCCGGTGCTCATCCAGGGCTTTTCGCAAAATGGGAATTACCGGAACCGGATTCTCGCCGCTCTCTTCCGTTTTGGTCGGGCCGACATGTGTGCGCCAGACCGAGCGCGACACACGCAACTCGGTGCCGGTGTAGTCCTCCCAGCGCAAGCCTCGGATCTCCGAGAGACGCAAGCCCGCGAACGCCGCGACCATGACGACGGTGCGCGCGGGCTCCGAAAGCTTTGCGACCATGCTTTGAATGTCTTCAAGCGCGTAGGCGTGGCGGATCGGCTTATAGCGCCGTCCCTCAACCTTGACCCCCTGTACGGGGTTAGCCCCGCGGATCGCGTCTTCCTGCTTCGCGAAATTTAAGACGCTCGATAGGAGAGCCTTCACGCGCAAGAGCGACTGGTGGGAGAGATGCGGCATTTCATCGGCGACCTTGTCGAAATAATGCTGGCCGTCTTTGGTATGAAAGTCGCGAAGCCGAATGTTGCCCAGGCGGTCGCGCACCAGGCTGCGGAAGAGGTCGCGATAGCTGCGCATCGTGCTGGGCCGTAGTTTCTTCGCGCGGCTGGGCAGATAGCGCTGCTCGACGAACTCGGTAAGCGTCAGCGAACCTTCGGGCTGCGAGTCGCCGCTGTTGACGGGGGAGAGGAGATCGGCGACAAGCGGCAGCACATCCTTTTTGGAGCGGTAATCGTCGCTGTAGCGCGCGAGCTTTTCGCAGACCCGGCGTCGCACGGGCGCGCCGTCCTGGATTTCGTCCCGATAGAATCGGACGTACCAGCTACCGTTTCTTTTGAAGACTTGGCCTTGCTGCACGTTCTTGCTGATCGGCCTCCGCTGTAAGCCAGATTATCACAGCGTTCCAATCGAATCTAACGTAACGGCCGAGTCGAAGGCAAGGAATGGGATTGCGGCAGCGTGTTCGTGTTTTTTCATACACCCATGACGGCGGAACTTTGAGCCGGGCGGCGACCTCTTCAGGTGTGAGGATGTCTTCGGGCTTGAGGCGGATGCTGATGTGGAGAAAATTCTTCTTCACCCGGTCGGTGACATCGTTGATATCGATCCGTGTGGTTCGCCACGCGAGCGCGCGCTTCAGTAACTCCGGCATCGAGTACATGTCTGTAGAGGATTGTAATCCGAAAAGTTGTCAACGATCGAGATTCCGTTGCCTTTTGGATCGATGTTCGGTCCCGTCTTTGAAGCCGCGCGCGTACGCTTCTTTCTCGGCTTCACGACCTTGGGGCAAGAGCGCTTCTATCGCCCGCCAAACTTTCTGCGCGCCCGCGCGCTGATTGGCGCCCTTGACGGAGCCCGCAACCGCAGCCGCTTTGCGCGCCGCCGTCGCGATGCCCTCTTTGCGTCCCTCGCTTGCCCGGCTGTCGCCATGGGCGGCGATTCTTTTTTCCAGACGATCGGCGTTTCCTTTGTCGATCCAGCCGGAATCCAGAAGGAAGGTGGCGATTTCGTGCGGGGATAGGAGGGGCGTAGTCATATGTCACCTCGGCGTTGGTTAAAACGGTTTTGGGGCTTTGGCCTTACGCGGCTTCCTGGAGCGGTGGAATCTCGGTTCGGTAATCTCGCGGGCGATCAGACGCCAGAGCGTTTTCAGTTTTGACGGCAGGTTGGAGGCCGTCAGGAGCCAGCCAACCTGCCGGAACAGCGACAGGAGTCCGGCCCAGGCCGTTTGCCGGAGCGTCTGATATCTGCGGGGGTGTTTCCTGCGCCCTGGCTGTCCCGCGACGCCAGGGCGGCCTATCGGTCCCGGTCGGGCTTTGGGCGTTCGGGATCGGGTTGCAGCGGCTTTTCGCGATCCTGGTTTTTCCCTTTTTTCTTTTCGTCCTCGCGATCCTTGGCTTCCTGGATTTTGTTCTGTCGTTTGATGAGTTCGTCGAGCTCGCGAGTGCTTCGACGGCCTCGCGGCCGGTATGGTCGGTCTTGCTTTTGCTCTGCTGATGGGGCTTGTTCTTTCGGCTGAGCCGCACGTTCGGCTTGCAGATCACGGTAGCGGACGCGGAGGTTTTCGACTTCTTGGGTATATCCGGGAATGAAGCCGATTGGTTTGTCGTTTTCGTCCTTGAGAAGTTCGCCGCGAACAAGGCCGCGCATCTTCTCGGCCTCCTGGCCCTTGATCCGCCCGGTGATGATCTCGCTCTGCACGGCGATGCGCTCGCCGGTGATCATCAGATACTCGTAGCATTCGATCTTCGCACGGATTTCGAGCGCTTCGCGATGCTTAGGGTCTGTGGTTTTGGCGATTTCGCCGCGCAGAGTGTCTTGTTCGCGCTGGAAGGCGGCGTGTTCGGCAATGGCGGATTTGGCGAGGCCCTGGTATAGATCGCCGCTCTGTTGATAATTCTCATGCAGGGCTTGCGCGTAGCGGGAGTAGGGGTTTCGGATGTTACCTTCAAGGTATCGGCGATCTTGCTCGTCTTGGCGCTCTTGGCGGCGTTGCTCGACGCCGTCCTTGTGCTCCCTTGTGTAGTCTTCGACGGGATTCTGCTGGCGCTGAGAGTCTTGCTGACGCTGCGCTTGCTGTTGTTGGTATCTGACATTCGCTTCTTCAAGCTCGCGGGCTTGTTGAATGAGCTTCTCGCGAAAGTCCTGTGCCTGGCGCCATAATTGGCCGAGTTCTTTGAAGCGCTTGTCGGCGGCTATCAATTCATTCTGTATCTGGTCTTGGTCTCGACGGGCCTGCTCCTGCCGGGCAAGTTCGTCGTCTATGGCTTTCTTGACCCGGTCGGCTTCCTGTTGGTCTGCGAGATCCTTTTGTTTAGAGGCGTCGTCCGGCATGTTGTCCGCCCTGTCACGGGCAGATCCCTGCTGCCGTGAATTCTCAGGATAAGGCCGTGGGCCTTGAGGCTGCAATGGCTGGGCAGGGCCCTGCCCCGGTTGAGCCTTTTCCCAGGCGGCATCCGCTGGACGGGCGGTGTCCTGGATTTGCTCCATCCGTTCGGCGTCGAGCCGCCGCCTGAGGTCGGCCAGGCGTTCTTCGGACTGGGCAAGTTCTTCCTTGATTAGATCCAGTTGGTCGTTCGTGGCTTTGATGTCCCGGTTTTTCTTCGCACGGTCTGAGGTGCGTCCGCTTTTCTCCATGGCTTTGCCGGATGGGCCGACATGAGTTGTCGGTTCCCGGTCGATGCCCTGGTCTTCGAGCGTGCGGTGGTCGATGCGCGCGTCAAAACCTTCGCGCTCCAAAGCGCGGTTTGCGTGGTCCGCCCAGGCTTCGCGCCATTCACGCAACTCCTCCCTGTCGTCCCAATCCCGGTTCTTCTTGCCGAAACCGGAACCGGTCACGACACGGGTGGTCAGGAGGATGTGCGCATGAATGTTCCGGTCGTCGCTGTCCGGACCGGGTGCGTGAATGGCGAGATCGGCGATCATTCCCTGTTTGACAAACTGCTCGCGGATGAAGCCGCGAATCAATTCGACGTTCTGGTCGAGTGAGAGTTCGGACATCAGGCTAACGTCGATCGAGCGGGCGACCTGGCTGTCTTTGCGTTTTTCGATTTTCTCTACTGCATTCCAAAGCTGGGCGCGATCCAGCATCCAGTCCGGCGTATCGTCGGGCGCAAGAATTTCCTTGTGCAGAATTCCGGGATGCGTGCGGTAGTCGTACCATTTGCCCCGGTGCTCGTCCTTGATCCGCTCCCCGGCGCGGTAGGCCGCCGACCCCACGGCGCTTTGGCCTTTCTTGCGGGAAACCATGGTGGCGGACAAGTGATATTGCGCCATGGCTCACCGCGCGGCGTGGTTGCAGTTTGGGTGCGCGTCCACCTGTGGACGCCCGGCGCGGTGCGCCGGTCCCGTCGGTGTCGGGGGGCGGAACCCCTGACGCTGGGGGAGTTGGGGGAGCAAGGCTCCCCGACGCTGGGAGTGCCGAGGGAGCAAGGCTTCCTGGCGCTGGGGGAGTTGGGGGAGCAAGGCTCCCCGACGCTGGGAGTGCTGAGGGAGCAAGGCTTCCCTGGCGCTGGGTCTCGGGAGCAAGGCTCCTGAGCGCACGCATTGCGCTAGCAATGCATAAGTGCGCCTCCGCTGTCGCTCCGGGACCCGCTTTCGCGGCATTGTGGTTTCCCTCCGGGGTTTCTGCTGCCGGGATGTCCGTTATCATACCCGCGGATGGTTGCGATTAGGGAAATGGCAAACATCCGCGGGTATGATCTTTCGGAAACACAGCCGGAAGGGAGGCTACCCATGAGAGGACGGCACAGAAGCTACGATGATCTGATCGCCATGGAGCGCGAACGGCAAAGACAATCGAGGATGCGGGAAGCGGATATGCGGGCACGGCAGAAAAAGGAAGGGCGGACGCGCGAAACACGCCGCAAGGTCCTGCTTGGGGTCGCCGTCCAGAAACACCTCAGCCGGAATCCCGGATACCAGACCGAGCTTCGCGAGATCGTGCGGGCCGGTATCACCGAGCTTCGGGATCAGCTCGCGCTGCCGGAGTACTTCCCTGAGGCACAAACTGTGCCGCCGGATAGGCCACCGCGCGATTCCAAGCCGTCGCCCGGTGGATCGGCTCCGGCCTGAAATCGCGCGAGCGGGATTCGCCGATCCCCCGGTGGCTGACCGCGGTCATATAATAGGCGATTATGCCCGATGGCCAGAAGCCGACGGTGCCGCGCAAAACCACGGCGCAGTTGATCGCCGACGAAGAGAAGAAGAGCGGTCAGCTCAAGGCGCGGCTTGAAGAGCTAAAAACCAGGCAGCGCGCCGAAGAACGCAAGAAAGAGAATCACCGGAAGATTATCGTGGGGGCGGCGGTCCTTGCCCACATCAAAATCAATCCGGTCTTCCGGAAGCAGGTCCAGGAGGCCTTAAAAGTCGCCGTGACCGATCCGAAGCATCGCGAGGCGATCCGGGACGTTCTCAACGAAAGGGCGTTTATGACGGCGGTGAAAGAGGGGATGCGGTTGGCGAAAGAAGCGGCGAAGGAATTGGCGGCGGCGGAATCTGCGGACCAGGGGAAGGCCGGCCCGGAGAAAGACGAACCGCCTCCGGCCTGAGGAGTACGGGTGGGTTTGCGGTCTGGAACCCGAGGCCGCCGGAACGCGTCATTTGTCTTTTGTGGTTTGATTTATGTCCGGGCCAATATTCCCGCCAGTACCGAGCGGCGGCCACCCTGTAGGGCGGCAGCGGATAGTGCCCGCGCTCCCGGCGGACATCCCGATCCATCCGGGGCAGGCCGCAGCAGCCAGGCCGAAGCGGCGATTCACGGTGGTCCTGATAGGGCTGACGGTGCTTCTCGTATTCGGGGGGCTGTATGGGCGTGAACTCTTCAACGCCCGGCGTTTCGAGTATGACAACAAGCGGATCGTCCCGGTCGTGAAGCAGGCGCTATTGACGCACGCGACAAAGGGAGCCCGCTTTCCGCTGACACTTTGGAGCGGGGCGCGCATTCTCCAGATCGATTTCGCCACGGTCCAGGTTCCCGCGCGGGTCGGCCTTGACCAGGGCCCGGCGGAAACCTGCGTCTCGTATACCCTTCTCGACCCGAAGACCGGAGCCGAAGACAACAGCAGTTTATACGCGCACGTCTCGTGCATCTACGGGATTGCGTACCGGATTCACTGAACATGTCCGCGCCCGGTTGCGCGGACCGCAGAGGGAACCTGAGAGTTTCGCGCAAAGGAGGCGCCGCTTATGTCCGATTTGCTTGGCTCGGCCAATTGGAGTACGGACCCCGGACATTGGCGCGGCGAGCAGCTCGGAAAAGCCGGTACGCCCCTGGACGGGCATTTCCTGCTGCTCGGAGAATCGCAGCAGCTCCTGGGCAATCTGCATGTGCGCGCTCCGCGCCAGCACATGATCTCGGTTGCGGCGACGCGCTCGGGCAAAGGCGTTTCGCTTATCATTCCAAACCTTCTGAACTACGCGGGCGCGGTTCTGGTCGTTGACCCGAAGGGGGAGAACGCCTGGGTCACGGCCCCGTACCGCCGAAACGTGCTGAACCAACATACGATCATCCTCGATCCCTGGGAGGAGGTTAATCACGCCTATGGCTCGCTGGCCGGGGTCGAGGAACAATGTGCGAGCTTCAACCCGCTATCGATTCTCGATCCCGACTCGGACAATTTTGCCGAGGATCTGGCCTATCTGGCTGATGCCCTCATCCTCACCGAGAGCACGAAGGAGCCTTATTTTGACAATACCGCCCGCGAGTTGTGGGCTGGCCTCATGGCGTTTGTCGTGGAGAATCCGGAATACAGCAACAACGCAACTCTTGAAGCCGCGCGCAAGCTGCTTATGCAATCGAACAGTGAATTGCAGCTCACGATACGAGCCGCGATCGGTCTTGGTCCTGACACTGTGGCAGCCAGGAAGCTCGCACAATTTGAGAACTTCAAGGACACCACCTCGATCATGTCCGTGATCTCGTCCGCCAGGACGCAGACCAGCTTTCTGGATAGCGATGCCTTGAATCGGAGCATGGAGAAGTCGGATTTCAGCTTTGATGAGTTGTGCCGGGGGAACGTCTCAATATATTTGGTGCTGCCGGTGGAGAGGTTGCAAACACACGCGCGGTGGTTGAGGCTCATGGTGTCGATCGGCATCCGCGCGATCGCTCGCGGGCGCGCGACGGCGAGTTCGCACGGACTTCCCGCGCTTTTTATGCTGGACGAGTTCGGGACGATCGGGAAGCTTGACGCGGTCGCTCAGGCCTTCGGGCTCATGGCCGGTCTCGGCATGATCATGTGGGGCTTCGTGCAGGACTTGAATCAACTCAAGCGTGACTACCCCACGCATTGGGGGACCTTCATCGCCAATTCCCAGGCGGTAACGTGCTTCGCCGTATTGGACAATTTTACGACGGAGTATATCAGCAAGAATCTGGGGATACAGACCATCCAGGAGCCACAGACCCAGACCCAGGTCAGTTCGACCAAAGCGCCACGGGGGCAGGGCCAAGGGTTGTTCAGTTCGGGAACTTCTCATACGAGCGGGACCACGACCTCGATGCACACGTTGAGTCGGCCGCTCATGAATCCCGACGAGATCGCACGCCTGCCGGGGGATGAGTGCATCATTATGGGGCACTTTCCGCCGATCCGGAGTCGGCGGATGGTCTACCACGAGGATTGGTGGTTCCTGCACCGCGCGCGGTCCGATCCGCACCATCCCATTACCGACGGTGTACGCGCGCAGGCACTGGAGCGAAGGCTTCGGGATGCGGGGTCGGTCACGGGACTGCTTGCTCAGGAGGGATATGAGGTCAAACCGGTGCGGGGCGGGTGTTACGAAATGCGCGGAACCGGCGGGGCGGCAAAAGGCGTCCGCACCTTCGCCACCGCCAACGATCTCTGGAAGTGGGCTTATGTGTTGGTTATGGACGGCGTGGACATAGCAATCTAGGTTCGTGCGGCCCGAAGGGCCGCTGTGGCGCGGACCTCTCAGGCCCTGTTCGGGTTGAAAGGCTCCATCTGCCACCTTCTTCCCTTGCCGAGCTCCTTCTGTGCGCCCAGCTTTTGGGCGCACACGCGCGCCGCTTTGCAGCGTGCGAAACTTGCCACGCCCCCGGCGTGGCTCAATTCCGGCGGATTTTGGGCGTTGCAATGCGAGATTCCCCGCATACAGGAGTATGCCGGGGCTTCACGGCGAAGCCCCGGCATTTGATCACCTCAGCGTCGGTTGTCCGGCGGCTGTGGTCATGCTCCAATTGCCTCGCCCAAGTTGCGCAAAGCATCCTGGAATTCCTGGTCTTCGTCGAAGAGCTTTGCGCATTGCTGCATTTGGTCGTAAGCATCCCATGCGGCGTCGAACAATTCCGCAAACTTCTTTTTATGTGGCAGGGTCTCGGGCAACTTTCGCTCCTTGCCCCATTCTTCAATCGTGAAATCGGCAACGGTGCCATGATGCGCGCAACCGGGGCATTCACAATAATTCGTATCATCCCACTCGTGACCGTTGCCTTCATCTTCCGTGCCGTCATCGGTCACGGTAAAGAGACAGGTTGCCTCGATCTTCAGGCTATCCTCCTGGCCGCATTTCGGGCATTTCATGCCCTCCAGGCAGTTTGTGTTGCTACTGGTCTTGGTGATTGTGTTGGGCATCGTCATTTTCCTTCTGCGTTGTTTCCAGGATGAAGATTTTATGGTGTTAGTTCGTCGCCTTCTGTTTCCGCCTGATAGTGCCCTCTTGCCCGATCAAGCTCCCGATCAAAATCAAAGCCTGCCGCCTTGGCCCGCCTGTCGCACAGGTGCATAAGGTCGCAGAGTAAATCTGACAGGCTGTCCTCGTCATCCGTTCCGGTCTCATCTTGGAAATGCCCTAGGGCAATCCCTGCCCATACGGCCCGATCATGGTTTTGCTTTTCAGGGTCACGGGGAAGCTTGCAACGGATCAGCTTTACTTTCTGCGCTTTGCCGTCGATCGCGGATAGCACGGCAAGAATATCAACGGCGCAGTCCCGCACCATATCCTCCTTACCCTCATTCTCCAAAGCTTCGGATAGGTGGCCTTTTGCTTCCGTCAAAGTCATGGGTCGATTTTCAATTGTTCGTGCTTTCATTGCTTTCTTGGGCATAGGATTAAACTCCTCCAGGTTTGGTTTCGGGTTCAGTTAGGCGGCGGTGCTTTCTGCGTTCGGCTCGTCTGCGATCTCCCCTTGAGGCTGCAAGCCGTGCAGGAAAGCGGCGGCGCGCTCGGCGTGAGCGGCTGCCGTGAAGATCGCCCGCTTGTCGTTCTTGAGCACGCGCAGCCACGTCTCGATATAGCTGGCGTGATCCTCGCGCGGCTCCGGCGTCAAACCAAGGTCGGCGGACAAAAAAGCGCTTCCGACTTCAGCTATCATTTCCTCGGCGGCGTAAGCGTGGCTGCCGAAACGGCCAGAAAGATTGCGGTCAAGGCGCGATTGTGCGCCGGTCCAGTGGACTGCTTCATGGGCCAGCGTTCCGTAAAAACTTTCGGCATCACGGAAAGCTTCGAACGGCGGCATCTGTATACGATCCGGACCCGGCGCATAAAATGCACGGTCGCCGCCATGGTTGATAACGGCGCCCGTAGCCTTGAAATACGTTTCCGCTCGCTCGATGCGCTGCACGGTGTCAAGCGTGGGTGCAGCCGGTGCTGTGAAGTGAGACGGCAAGCCGTCGATCTGCTCGGCGTTGAAAACCGTGTAGCCTTTGAGAAACGAAATGTCGCGCGCGATCTCTTCGCCTGTCTCTGTGGCCTCGGTGCGGCTGATCTTGCTGGCAAAAACGACAAGCTCACCCTTTTCGCCTTTGCGCACCTGCGCGCCAAGCTCCTGGGATTGCTTATAGGTCAACCAATTCGGGCATGTGTAACCGCTCGCTGTCGCCGCCATCCAGAGATTGAGAACGTTGATCCCGCGATAGGGTGTGCCGTTGTGACGCAAGGGCCGGGTGATCCGTCCGGCGGCGTGTTCGGCGTTCCAGGGTTTGAGCCACGGGCGGCAGCCTTTCTCAAGCTCGGCAACAATGCGGTTCGTAATTCGCGTATAGAGGTCCTGCTTTTCGACGACCTGGTTTCCTTTCTGGTTGACGTTCAGCACAGCGCTACGCTGCAACTGTGCAAGGTGACCGGCCGTCATATCGATGGGTTCGGCGTGGTGGTTGAGCATGTCGTCTATCTCCTGTTGAGTTCGTTTTCGGGGTGTGGTCGCGCCACACCCCTTGGCCACCGCCGAGGGCGGGGGTAGCAAGCGTCAGGAAAATGTTTTGGCACCGTGGAATAAATGGGGGGACCCGAACGAAATTTGCGCGTAGCGCGCCGTGCAGATCGGGGGGGAACCGTTTATGCCGCGAAAGGCCGAAAGATTTTCTTGACGCGCGCGAGGGAGGTCACCCTTAGCAAGAGAGCCGCGTCTGCGGCGATGTGAAGCTGGCTGCGGCAGCAGCGTGAAAACGCGCGAGGGATCGTAACCTCCGGCCGAGACCCGTCAGGGGCTCGGGGAGCCTGCTTCGCAGGCGAGTAGAGCCCGGCCGCCGCGCGGCGCGCACAGATGGCGGCGGTTGGAACGGGAAGTGAGAGGGGAACGTTTGAATGGGATGATACGCGTGTCTGTTGTGTCCGAGGCAAGGTGAGGCGAGCGGAGATCCGTGGGTGTGTGAGGGTGTCGTGTGAGCAGTGAAGAATCACTACCCGCCGAGTATCCGCGGCCCGCAGGGCCGCTTTTGCCCCGCTTCTGGCCATAACGCCCCATCCTGGAACCGTGTCCGGCTCCAGCATGGAACTTTCAAGCCCGCATTCGGGATAAAAGGGCGGTGGATCGCCCCTAACTTCCCCGGAAAGCAATGCGCCGCCGTGCGGCGCTCAGCCTATGTATGAATCTGGAGGTGGATTCTCTCTGCGAAGTAGAATCGCTAGAGACACTAGGTTTTGGCTTGAATAGCGGCATCCCGAGATCGCCGAACTCGGTGCGGTCCGGCACCGGCACATTCACCATATACGCGTTGGTCTGCTGCTCGACCCACTCTCGCCAGACAAAGCGGCCCATGAACTCGTTCCAGAGTTTTGCGCCCTTGCGTGCCATCCGCCGCGTGATGTCGAGGATGCCCGCGCGTTCAAGCCTCTTTAGCGCCACGGCAATCGTCTGCACGCAAAAGCCGGTCTGCTTCTGGATCTGCTTGTAGCTCGGATCACAGCGGCCACTCTTGGTGTCGAGGAAGTGGCACAAGAGCGCCCGCAGGATCATGAGCGCCGACTGCCCGAGGACGCCGTCGCGCTGGCCGGGCGCTTTGGTGCTCCGCTCCAAAGCCTCGGCGCGGTCCATGACCAGCGCACGCGCTTTCGTCGAGACCGGCCGGCGGAATTCGCCGCCGCGATCGAAGACGCTGCCCTTGCGCCAGCGGTTCGGGCATTTCTCCCTTGGGCTGGGTGATTCGCAGCTCATCGGTGTGATGGGCGGAAGATGGGCGAATAGCATGGTGATCCTCTCCGTTTCGGTTGCGTGGCAACCGCCCGGATGGGCCGAAAATCGGCGCGAGTTCGCCCGTTGCAAGAAATGCTCTTGCAAAAGCGGCGATTTTGGGGGATTCTCGTGATTGCGATGTCCACGAGAATTCCGGTTTCGGCCGATATGCAGCCCGCCTCCCAGGCGGGTTGTTTATTTGTGGGCTACTAACTCCGTAGTTTGGTTGTGCGGAAGCGATTCGGCCCCGCAACATGAAATCGTGCCGGGATTCTGTGGATTAGTCGAGCCGGAATATGAGTAAAATCATACTCTTGTATGGTGCGCGGCTCGCGGGCCGTAGGGTGGGATATGGCGAGGCGTTGGGCGTGTAGCGCGGTGGGCCGGACGTGGCGCCAGCAATGGCGGTGGCTGCGGCTCGTCTGGTTGCGGTCTTAGTCAGGCTCCTGCGCGGAATTCGGCGGCGATGATCATGCCTCGGCTTTTGCTTTGGCGATGATGGCGCTGGCCGTATCTACCAGGTCTTCCAATGTGCGAAGCAATTGCGGCGCGGCTTCCCGCAAGCGGTATTCCTCGGATTGCCAAAGGACCTCCTCTTGGGTCCAGTTGTCGATGATGAGAATCTGTTCAAGTGAAACTGGGAAATGGTCACAGGCCTCGAAACTTCGATCAAAACGACCCTTGTCGTATTCAGCGCGAGCGAGATCGAGGGCTTCCTTGGCATTTTTGGCCTCGAACCTGAAATCCGCGCGAGTACCTCCGCGATAGTAGGAAACGTCAAACACTCTCATGATTGATCTCCTTCAGCGTCCGAGTGCGGGGGCGGCGCGGCTTACGGGCATGGCCACGGGCAATACGGCAGCCGGGAGTTGATCGGGACCCTCAGGCTCGCTGGCGGCCGGTTCGGCCGCCTGGCGCTCGCCCTTGTCGAGATCGAGCGCGGCGTTGAGTTGCGCCTGCTGCCCGAGCAGGTCCTTGAGGCGCGACTCTTGTTCGAACGGTCGGTTCGCCTGAGCTCGATAGTCGGACAGCGTCTTGTCGAGGCGGTCCTTGTGCTCCTCCTCCTGGAGCGCGAACTTGTCGAGCGCGCGGAGCGTATGTTCGATGCTTTGGACCGTGCCGACGGGCGTCTCGGGATTGAGATGCGCGCCGTAGAGTCCCAATCCTTTGACGAAAAGATCCGGGATCTGCGGTTCGCCGTCGCCGCGCCTGCCCCGGCTCATGATCTGAAATCCGCGAAAGGTCGCGCGCGGCTGAAGCGTCAAATCATCGCGCCAAGACAACACAGCCAACGTCAGGGCGTTGGCGGCATCCTCGCGGGCGCCCTTGCCTGAGAAAACCCGGTTGCCGACGGTCATCGAGAAATCTTCGTCATGAGCGTCGCGCGTGCCGATATCAGCCCGCACACTGGCGAGGGTCTTAGTGGTTTCGGCGATCTGCTGCGGCAGTGCGCGGATCTGCCAGCGGATGCTGTGCTGTTGATTAAGATGCGCGGACCTGAGCTGGTCGAGCTTGCGGATTTCGGTATCGACCTTGACCTTTTCCATGACGGCGGGA
Organism: Bryobacteraceae bacterium; assembly: GCA_050010695.1. GTDB lineage: Bacteria > Acidobacteriota > Terriglobia > Bryobacterales > Bryobacteraceae > Bog-375. Next base: position 46,947 of record JBEKKO010000018.1, on the reverse strand, counting down.
TTGCCGGAAGCAATGGCCTTAATCTCGGCGTAGGTGAGGGCTCCGCTTTCGAGATCCTCGGCGGAGCGCACCGAGGTCTGGCCGCTCATGACCTGCTGAATGAAGCGCGCCTTGGTTTCCAGCGTCTGCCACATGTAGGCGTCGAACGACCCTTCCGTGACGTAGCGGTAGATTTCGATTTCGGGATTGAGGTTTCCCTGCCGCAAAATGCGGCCTTCGCGCTGTTCGATGTCGCGGGGCCGCCAGGGCGCATCCAAATGATGGAGCGCCTTAAGGCGGCGTTGCACATTCGTGCCAGCCCCCATCTTTTCGGTCGAGCCGATAAGGATTCGCACGCGCCCGGCATTCACATTGGTGAACAGCGTCATCTTGGCGGCATCGGTATCGGCATCGTGGATGAAGGCGATTTCCCGTTCGGGAATGCCGCCCGCGATGAGCCGGGCGCGGAGATCGTCATAGACGTTGAAGCGATCGGGGGCGGGCGTCGAGAGATCGCAGAAGACGAGCTGTGTTGAGCGCAGATCGCGGCTGTCGTGCCAGACGGCCTGGATGCGCCTGACGGCGTTCGCGACCTTGGCCGAATCCGCGGCATCGGCAAATGCTTGGACGAGGCGCATGTCGAGGGCGGCCTTGCGGCCGTCGCCCGTGATCTTCAGCATGTTATCCACGCTAGGATCGACGCGTTGCGTCCGCAGGCGTTCGGCGCGCTCGGTGAGTCCTTTTATGTATGCCTTGAGGCCATCGCTCGCGGGGGCCGCGACGATTTTCGGCTTGCCGCCGGTCACAGATGGGCGCGGCAGGTTCAGCATGTCAGCGGTCTGCACGTCGGAGACGGTGCGGAACATGGAGAGGAGTTCCGGCAGATTGATGAATTTCGCAAAGCGCGTGTGCATCCGGTAGCCCGAGCCGTCCGGAGCAAGTTCGAGCGCGGTGACCGCCTCCGCGAAATTCGCGGCCCAGGCGTCGAAATGCCCGACGCCCCGCTCGTTCAGAAGATCGGGACCGAGATAGCGCAGCATGGTGTACATCTCGGCCATGGTGTTCGAGATGGGCGTGCCGGTCGCGAACACCACACCCCGGCCATTGTTGATCTCGCGGACGTAGCGGGTCTTGATGAACATGTCGAAGGCGCGGTTGCTGTCGGTGTTCGGCAGGCCCGCGATGCGGTTCATTTTCGTCGTGTAGTGAAGATTCTTATAAAGGTCCGCCTCATCCACGAAGACCTGATCGACGCCCAATTCCTCAAAGGTCAGCGCGGTGTCCTTGCGCTCCCGGTCGGCGCGCTTTTTGAGCCGTGCTACCAGCCGCTTCTTGGCTTTTTCGAGTTCCTTGACGATCCGGCGATTGTCGCCGGTTTCGGCCTTGGCTTCGAGGATGGCGTCTTCGAGCTGGCGCACTTCCTGGTCGATGAAGCGGTTGAAGAGGGCATCGGACACCGGCAGGAACTCGAAGGAGCGGTGCGAGACGATGACCGCATCGTAATTCCCGGTCGCGATGCGCGCCATCGCCTTCTGCCGGTTGCCCGCGGCGAAGTGATCCCGGCCCGCGACGAACAGGTTGGCGTGCGGATAGAGTTTGAGAAACTCCGCGCCCCATTGCTCGACCAGGTGATTGGGCACCACGAGCATCGGCTTCTTGGCCAGACCCAGACGGCGCAGTTCCATCACAGAAGCCGCCATGGTCCAGGTTTTGCCCGCGCCCACAACGTGGGCCAGAAGCGTGCTGCCGCTTTGGAGAATGCGCCAGACGGCATTCTTCTGATGGTGGGCCAGGTCACCGTCGCGAAGCAGCTCGCGCGCCATGCCGGGGAACGTCAGATGCGAGCCGTCGAACGTGCGCAGGCGCAGATTGTTGAAGCGGTCGTTATAATCGCGGGCGAGACGGGCCGCGCGGTCGCCGTCTTCCCAGACCCAGGAGCGGAAGCGATCCTTGAGCTGCTGCTGTTTTTCCCGCGCGGCGATTGTTTCCTGCTGATTGATGGTGCGCGTTCCGTCCGCGTGTTCGTCATAGGCGGTCGGCGTGCGGCCGTTCAAGGCTTGCTCGATGAGGTCGGAGGCGCGGAAACGCTCGGTCCCGTGGGTCGTGGTGTTGGCGACGCCCCATTTTTCGGGAGCGTCGATCTCGACGGTCCAGGCGGCGATGGCTGCGGCGTGAGAAACACGCACGGCGCGCGGCGCTTCCAGCAAGCCCGTAATGAATTCCCGGATGTCGGATGCCGGAATCCAAGACGAACCGAGGCGCGCCTCGATATCGCCCGGCTCCAGATCGGCGGGCTGCACCGCTTCGAGCGCCTCGATATTGCGGCCATAGGCGGGATCGAGTCCGGTGGCGCTGCGGGCAACCGCGAGCTTGGCGCGGACATTGCCGCTCAAGTAAAGGTCCGCCGTCTCCCATGTCCCGCCCTCCGGGTTGCGGTAGACCAGACTGCCGAGTTCGCGTTGCAGCAGCCTTGGACTGCTGCCGGTCAGTTGCTCCATCCGGGGCCAGTCGATGCCGCCGGTTTCGTTCAGCGAGACGGTCAGCGCTTCGGCGGCCGTCCCGGCGCGCTCGATGGGGCGGTAGCGTTCGAGCGTGCGGCGCTCGAAGATGGCGGTCTTGGTAGCGCGCTTGGTTTCTGGATCGTAGGTTTCGAGCGAGAGGAGCAGCGGGTGGTCGGGGTCGCCCGCGAAAGCCTTGACGTTCTCTCGCGACGAAATCGGTCCATGCCTGTAGATAAAGGAATCATAGAGATCATTCAGGAGGCGGCGGGCCTCAGTGATGCGCTCCTCCGGCGCATCGTCAAGCTGCGACCTGAACACGAGGCGGACGGCGTCGCGGACAGCCATCATGCCGCGGACACGGACGGCAGTCGAAGCCCCGAGACTGAGCGTTTCGAAATGGTCGCCGCTGCGCACGACAATGACGCCATCGCGTTCGGCGAATCCGCCATCCTTGACGCCGTCGATGACGGGGATTTCCGCCGGAATGACGGCCGCGCCGGAGCGCCGGTCGTGAGTGTTGGAATAGATACGCGCGGGGAGGGCGGAGACCGCGGCCAGAAGGCGCTCGGGAGAGAGATCGCCCGCGAGTGTCGGCTCGCGCGCGTTATAGAGTCCGCGCTCAAGCCGCATCTCGCCCAGCATCATGCCCGGATGCCGCGCGAAATACTCATTTATAAGGATCGCGCCATCGGGTGTATCGATGGCAGCCAGGTCTTGCCAGGCTTCCCCTGATGCCGGGGAACCGGGCGCGCGCTTTTGCAGAAAGAGAATGTCGGTGGTGACTTCGGTTCCGGCGTTGGCCTTGAAGGCGGTATTGGGAAGGCGGATTGCGCCCAGCAGATCCGCGCGGTCGGCGAGGTAGCGCCGGATGCCGTGGTCCTGCTTGTCCAGCGTGTAGCGGCTGGTGATGAGTGCCGTGACACCGCCCGCACGGACCTTTTCGAGAGACTTGGAAAAGAAATAGTCGTGAATCGCGCGGGTGAGGAAGGGCGTGCTGCGATAGGCGGGATCGAAGACCGGATAGTTGCCGAACGGAATGTTCCCGATCACGGCGTCGAAAAAATTGTCGGGGAACGCTGTTTCCTCGAATCCCTTGGCGAAGACGGTCGAATCCGGATACAGGGATTTTGCGATCCGCGCGGTGATGCTGTCGAGTTCGACGCCGGTTCGGCGGCTGCCGGGCAGGAGTTCATCCGGCATGAGGCCGAGGAAATGGCCGACGCCCATTGAGGGTTCGAGAATCTGCGCGCCCGGTTGGAGGCCGAAACGCAGCATGGCCTGCCAGACGGCCCGGACGACCATCGGCGAAGTGAAGTGTGCGTTGGGAGTCGAGGCGCGGGCGGATTCGTACTCGGGCGCAGTCAGCAGCTCGCGGAGTTCCGCGGCGGTATGCTGCCATTCGGCGGGCGGGTAGGGGCGGAAGGCGTTGGCCATGGCGCCCCAGCCGGAGTATTTCACGAGCAGGGATTTTTCCGCGCCAGTTGGCGCGCGGCCTTCCTCTTCACTGCGTTTCAGAGCGCGAATGGCTTCGATATTGTCGAAAGCCTTGTCGCGGAGGCTGCCTTCGCCGATCCGGTCGGCGTCCGTTATTCGGAAATCGCGGGATGGGACGGGGTCTGGCTCGGGATCGGCTTGCCGGACAATGGACGGTTGAATGGGGGCCGCTCCGGGCGGTCCTCGCCCGGAAGGAACGCCCATTCCCGCGTCGCCAGCTCCCAGGCCGCGTGGTACTCCATTTTCTGAATCACGGTCAGAGTGTAGAGAAGGTCGCCCGTTTTTTCCTGAGCCTGGCGGAGGGCGGGCTGCAACTGGTTCGTCCGCTCCAGTTCCGCGATCAACTCCGGCCGGTGAGTGGTCCAATGTTTCAGAATCAGGTCGCCCAACCGGTTCATGTCGTCCATTTGTTGCCTCCGTCTGCGGCTGCGAAGCCGCGTCAATGGCCGTCTCTTCCGGAAGATCCGCGAAGAGGTCAAGCTGAGAATAATCCCGTGCCGGTTTGCGGAACCATCCGTTTCGTTGGAATCTTACCGCCATCGTGCGTCCGGTCAGAGTTTGCGTTTACCTCTGCGCGCGCCTTGCCCGCGCAACGGGGCGCGTGAGTGTCCGGAGCGAGCGGGAGAGCGCGATCCGCATCGCTCCGAACGAGATGATTATGAGCGGAAGGTTTTGAGGAGTGGTAAGAGGAGCGGTTACGCCGGTATGGCTTCAACAAGCCCGGTGGATTTTCAATGGTGCGCTCCGCGGACAGGTATGGTGTCTGAAGATCATCGAATCTGAGGCGTGGGCGAACTGAGTACCCTGATATGTCGTGAATATTTATTTTGATTCGTTAACTATTTCTTAAGACTTCGGCCATAGGTTCAATAGTCGTTGTGGTTATGAAACTGTTGTGAGGTGAGTGATGGATGTGTTTGTGGTTCGGTGTCTGCTCGGTGATCTCGATGCAATGGCAGTGGTTGAGGTGAGTGTAAGGCTGGTTTCGCGTCAGCGTGGCCGTGAAGCTGGCGGGGTTCGGCCCGCTCTTGTCCAATCCCGGCGTCCGGGCGGCGCTGCCATGATGTGCAGTCTCGGAAGATAGGAGAGCCACTCATGGAGAAAAAGTACGAATTCATCATCGGCGACTCGGTCCAGGTCGGTCATCGGCGCCTATTCCGTATCCGGGCGTTGCGAGATTTCGGCCGGATTCGTCGCGGCGATGTCGGTGGATATTTAGAGGGCGAGGCAAATCTCGACCACAACGGTCACGCGTGGGTCGCGGACGTGGCTCAGGTGTACGGGCCGCATGGATGTGTTCGGGGCAACGGCCGCGTCAGCGGCGAAGCCTGGGTTCTCGGCATCGTCGATGGCGATGCGCAAATCTGCGACCTGGTCGTGATCGGCGAAGCAGCGTATGTCGGCGGGTGCAGTGTTGTGTGCGGCGATGACATCGTCAGAGGCGAGGTGGGCGAGCCGTTGGAGCCTTCGCGCGCTACGGTTTCGGCAACAGCCGCTATTCGGCCTAGCCGACAGATGCTTTAAGAGGACCGGGCGCGCCGCCTTCCGGCGGCTCGGAAGATCCGGCCTTTCCGGACGGGTCCTGTAGCCGTCGCGCAGTACCCAAGGGGATCTAGGTGTCCGGAATTTCTGGTATAAGGTTGCTGTGGATCAAATTGAAGAGTTTGTAGACGAGCGGCAAAAGTCCTGGTGCATCCACTGTGGTGGATGGATTGCAGAGCTTGATACCAACCGTGACCACGTACCTTCGAAGAGCCTACTCCGAGAGCCCTATCCGGCGAATCTCCCGGTTGTGGAGGTATGCACAGCCTGCAACGAAGGGTTTTCGCTGGATGAAGAATATCTGGTTGTTTTCCTGAATTGCGTGCTCGCAGGTTCAACCGATCCGCTCCAACAGCGGAATTCCCGAGTCGAGCGCATTCTGAAAAATAACACCAAACTCCGGGCGAGAATCGACGGTTCCAAGAAAGAGTATAGAACGCTCGGCGGTGAAACCCGGCCTGTTTGGACGCCCGAGCTTGAGAGAGTGAATCGTGTGATCGTCAAGAATGCACGCGGTCATGCCCTCTTTGAGTACGGTGAACCCATGCTCAGCAAGCCTCAATCCGTCTGGTCGGCGCCATTGGAAACCTTGACCACGGAGCAACGCGCAGCGTTCGAGACGATTGAGATGTGGGGCGGCTGGCCTGAGGTCGGCAGCCGCATGCTCACGCGGGTTGTGTCCGGCCAGGACCTCTCAGGTTCGTGGGTGATTGTCCAGGATGGAATCTATCGCTACGCTGTGGCTCAGCAAGGCGTCATACTCGTGAGATCGGTGATCTTTGAATATCTCGCGACGGAGACGTTTTGGAGTGACTAAATGGAATCTGTCGTTCTATGGCGCTTCGCGCGGATAACGGGTCGATTCTATCGGCATCCCTGTCACCCGCGTACCTGAAACTTCTCCTTGCGAACGGGCTCCATACAGCCATGCATGTGCGCGCGCGGCGACTTCGCCGGGCGGCAAAGCGGTTTTTCCCAGCAGGGCGCATTCCCATACGATCAGCACGCGCCAGCCCTGCTCGAGGAGAAGGTCGATATTTCGCCCATCTCTCTGGCGGTTTGTCTTGAACTTTTCCGTCCAGAACTCGCGGCTAGATTGGGGAACCGTTGACTTATAGCACCCGTGGGAGTGCCAGTAGCACCCGTGAACGAATATCACTCCGCCGAACCGAGGAAAGACCAGGTCCGGACTTCCAGGAAGCTTCGTGTCGTGGAGGCGGTATCGAAAGCCCATTCTATGAATCGCGCGCCTAAGGATGATCTCCGGGCCGGTGTCTTTTTGCCCGACCCGCGACATGATGTAAGAGCGCGTAGACTTGTCTACTGTATCCATCCCAGATCATTTGGAGGGCGGCGCGAAATTGTCGATGGCCTGAAACACGCCCCACAATTTGTCGATCTTTACGTGTGCTTCTAGATAATCGGCGTATGCCTGCTGCGCATTGTTTAAGAGTTCGTCGTAGAACACAATGCGGGCATCTACCGCTGCCAACGATTTTTGCACACCGACTGGGCCGGTCGCCGTTTCATATTCCGGTGGAGCCTTGCCCAGCAAACACACTATCTCCAGCGGCCACCCTTTATATGCACTCTTGTCCAGGATACGCCGCGCACCATCCCGATACTTCCGAATCTGCTTCGTAAGGGTATCCAACGGCACTGCGACTGAAGCGCGTTTAAGTTCGATAATTACGTGCTTTCCGGAAGAAGCTCGATACCCGATGTCGATGCGGTTCCTCTTTTCGGCCTTGGGCAAGCTCTTGGTGTTCTCCTTCAGAAATTTGTTCACCGTCGTTTCGACGTGTTCGCTACCACGTGCGCGTTCCCATGACGTGTCGAGAAGCCAGAGGTGATCGAAAATATAATCACGAAGGACCGCTTCCTTGTCGTTCCGGCTCAACTTATCCTGAAGCGCCTTGATGACGCCGACTCTGAGTTTCACGATCTGACCGTAATAGCTCAGTTCCAGGTCGTCGATCTCTCGAAAAATCGCAAGAATGTCCGATAGACTCTCGTCACCGATTTCTTCGAGCTTTTCCAATTGTTCCTTCCGACGATAGCTCTCGAAAGCGAGGATCGACGCTTTGAGCAGCTCCTTCTTGTCGGTGTCGGTTTCCGAGCGAATAACGTTGAGCCGTCCTACCCAGCGCTCCGCCTTCTTTTTCGTAGCACCATCCAACGCCTCCAGCCAACTCGATACCTCGGGGACATTTGCGGCCTGTTTCGCTCCGTCCTCCCGCCGCCAGTCACTCCATCGGCTCGCGATATACCGTAATTCCGCAAGGATGAGATCGCGCACCGCCTGATATCGTGGATCGTCTTCCTTAATCGACTGACGGCTGCTTGTAGCGATGTCATCGCGCGAATCGTCGTCTAAGTCTTCACAATGCAGTTCGCCGATAACGTAGTCCGCATAAATCTCCTTCTGGCCGAACTCGTCCAGAATATCCTCCTGAGCCATTTTTCCGCGCATAAAAATAGCGATGCGATTGAGGTTGTCCCCCTCTTCGTCGTGAAGCTGGCGCGGCTGTCCCACAGTGCCTATCCATCCGGACAGATGGACGCCGGCTTTCTTCGCCGCGGCTTTCAGGGCAGCCGTTCTGTGTTCCGCTTTACGTGCCAAATTGGTGCTTAGCGCGATCGTTTCATCCTGATCGCCGTAGACCCAAAGGTATTCCAACGCGCTCTGATAGCCGCGGTCGGCGGGACTGATCTCTTCTCCCTCGACCAGAACACGAAAGTCGAATTTCGGGCCGATGATGGCGAAGCGTCGAGCGACACGCCGCTTGAGACCGGCGACGGTCATTTCGGAAAGCTTCTTCGAAAGACCGGAAAGAACGATGCGGGTCCCGACCTTGAACGACTTGGGCCAGTCCGATAGCTCGGGCGGCTCATAGGGGACGCTGTCATCTGATGAGATTCGCGCCTTGATGACATCACGGTCCATGCGAAAGGCGGTCCGGTCTCCGTCCTTGATCGTGTAAACGTCGACTACCCTGGCGATCGAAAATGACGACAGCTTTCCGATGCCTTTCCGCCCCATCGGCTTTCGTTGTTTGATCGGCGTCAGTTCGCCAATCTCCGCGCGCCGCTTGAACCCCACAGTCAAAAAGTGGTCGATGACATCGTCGCGGTCCATGCCGATCCCATCGTCTTCGATGGTTATCGTCTCTTTCGCTTTGTCAATCGTGACGTTGACGTTCTCAGCATCGGCGTCCCATGAATTCGCGACGATCTCCGATAGCACGGCAGGAACGTTGCTATAGAGGTTCATCCCCAAATGCTCTAACGCATTCAGGCTGATCCGCATCGTCAAAGGGCGCTTTGCTTTCATGAATGCTCTCTTATCATTCAGTTCTCCAATATCTTGATTGTTACCAGAGCTTCGAGGTGATTCTGTAGTTTAATCGGCACGGAACCGCCCCGTATCAACACGCCGGCCTCCATGTTTTTTTCCATAGCGTGCCCAGTCAGATTGGCGCTCGAAATGAAGCAAATGGATTCGTCGCACACGGCTACTTTGGCATGAACCTTACCGCCTGCGAAGGAATCGCTTTTGTCCCGCCAAAAGTAGATTCGCGCAGTAGGAAGAGCCGCCCTCATTTGACCGATGGCGTCGATGGAAACGCCCCCACCATGTTTGTTGCTGGATTCGAGCAACATCGATATCTCGACACCACGGTCGACGGCTTTGCGCAAGGCCGTCATGATCGATGCCACGTCGTAGGCAACAAAACTGGTTATGAATAGTCGTGACTCCGCTGCGTCGATTACATGAAGGAGCGCTTGCTCGGTCTTCCGGGTCGCGATCAACTTGCTCGAAGGACCGGTCCAGACGAGTTCGATTTCCTGTTCGCCTTTGGCCCGGTGGTAGGCCGCACTTGCAGCCGTGAGCATTGCGGCAAGCTCGGCGGGCGGTATGCCGACACCTCGCCATGCAGTAATCAGCTTGGTCAGTGCGTCTTTTGCGCGTGGATTTGCAGTCCAGTTTGTGAACGATAGAGTGCTTTGTGCCCCGGAAACTCGCCTGATCGCTGCGGCGAGCTGCCCAGTTTTATCAGGAGGACTGTTCGACACGAGTTCGATGATTGCTTCGATCAGCTTGTCCACGTAGTCCCTCAGTCGAAAAATGCAGCGTCGTTGGTCTCCAGCGTCGGCACCAGCAGTGCACGGTCGATATAACGATTGCCCATTTCACAGGATGTTTCCGAGACAAAGGAACATGCATGGCAGGCGGCGGCGTGGAGCGAACGATCGCCCGCGGGTTTGTGCTCGGAGCATAGCGGATCTGATGAACAAATCCCGGCGCGGGTCAAGGCTTGTTTAAGGAGCCTTCCCAAATTGTCCGGCCGCCCGAGTTCGACGAGCCCGCCGAGGGTTCCGTCGGAATCAGCGGCGGCGGTGTATATCAGAATGCCAGCCTGCTTTCGGTCTCCTTCCGTGTTCGCGTAGATGCGTTCTCTGATACTGGCGGCGTTATAGCCGCATTCGAGCGCCAGCTCCCGGATCAGCAGGTGAGACAGGGTGTGGAGCATCGCATATCGGATACCCGGATAAGCTTCGTCGGGATCGAGTTTCCTGGAATTGCGCCAGCCTCGATGGCCGGCGACCAGATTGTCGTTCCTCGCCTTTACCGCGCCTCGCTCCTCCCACTTCTGGATTTCGATTTCGTCGAATGTGATGAAGATGCCTTCGCCGTGAACCTGTGTCGCGGGCACCCATACGGGAGCGGCTTTACACAAATCTGCCCTGGGCGCGCGATCGGCTGGGTTTGCGGTCTCCTCGGGCGCTTCGACACGCGTGAAGCCGAGCAGCGCGTTCACCTCGCGCAGCCGCTCTAGCAGTAGGACTCCCGCGATCTGGTTCTTGAATTCCTTGGGTGACTCCACTCGTTTGCTGAGAAAATGGGGCCAGTCGGTCGGCGGGTTGGGGTCGGTCAACACATCCCATTCCGGCTCCTTGATGTCGGTGGCGGTGACTCCCGTCCCTGCCGTCCCGGCTTTGATCGCCTGGATGACATCCCAGACGGCCTGTGGGGAGTGTTTGTCGATTCCGGGCAGCGCACCGGTCTTTTTGAGTGTCTTTATAGTAACCGCGACTTCGGCCTCCGAGCCCAAGTCGGCGAAATAGTCCCATCCGTCCTGTACGAGTTGAGAAACGGGATCGCGAGCGAGAGGAATGGCCAGCGCAGAGAGCGTGATGGGAAACCAGCTGTTCGTGGCTCCCAGAAGGACCGCTCTGGCCTGCTCCTGACAGCCGGTGTCGTATTGATCCATATGCGGGTGGCGTCCGCGACAACTCGGCAGGTTGTCTCGTCCCGCCTTGCCGAACGCGTGCGCCATATTGCGGGACGCGCCGCATTGGTCGCACTTGACCCACAGATTTTCGGTTTGGAGCGACGCACCGCTTTCGAAGAAGCGAAGCGTCCCTTTGCAGCCGGATGGCCCGTTGTGGACAAAGTAGTGCCACGGAAAATCGTCGAGGTGGCCGTTCCGACAGGCCAGCAGGAAACGGGCAGGAACGGCGTCCGCATCCCTGGCGGGCTGATCGCCTTTCGAACCCTTGCAGTCCTTATGCACGAATCTGGTCCGTTCAGGACGGAACCGGTTTTCCTTGCACTCGAAAAGACCGAGATCGTAAGCGGACAACAGCCCGCATTTGACGCAGCGCAGCCAACGGGGAAACGGTCTGACAGGTACTCCGATGAACGCTTCCGCAGAGAACGGATCAGCGCCTTCGTCCTTCTGGAAAGGTGGCATGCGCAGGCTTTCGACCTGCGGTCCCAGCTCTCTTCGTACCGCCGCAAGCAAACGCGCCTCTTCGATCGGTTGACAGCGATTGACCTCCCATCGGTCGATGGCGAGCGTGACGACCGACAAGTTGGGCAGGTCAACCAGAGCTCCCGGACCGTAAGTCCAGAGAAGCTGACTAGGCCGCACTTCGCCAACAGGTGTCTTTTCGCCGATCATGAATCACCTCCGCTGTCGTCCGGCGTGACAACAGGTGGCGTCCAGTCCGGTTCACTGCCACCGAATCTAATAGTGCTCATGATCAGGCTGACGCCGGGCTCGACTTCGCGCATCGACATCGGAACGGTGAAGTTATCCCATGCTTGAATGCCCGGCCTCTTGAGGAGCGCGACAGTCGTGGCACGGTTCGGTCCCTTCTTTTCATATGCAAGTGTCCTGCCGCCCTTGCCTGCTTCGTGCGTCCATTCGTCGAGACGTTCTTTGAGCTCGCTCGAAGCGAGGTCTCTGAGAGCGGCTTCATGGGAAATCTCCCACGCCCGTCCGACAATCAATTCCCTCGCTTCCACGGCCTCTGGACGATCAGGTTTGTCCAATGCCCCGGCGCCCGGATTAGGATTGAAAACCGGATTTTCCAGGCGCATGAGGCTGAGCAGCGTCCCCGTCAAACCGCGATCCATCGCACGCGGCGAGAACGGCGTCACCGATTGCGCCTCGACGTGCTTGTAGAAGGTCGCGTGATAATGCTCGAAGGTCTCGTAGTGGGACAAGTCGCGTGGACGCGCCCATGTAAGGACCGAGCAAACAAGGCCGGGAAAGAAACGCCCGACGCGGCTGGTCGCCTGAATGTACTCGGCCGTACCTTTCGGCTGCCCGTTCACAACCATCAGGCCAAGACGATTCACGTCGACGCCTACGGACAGCATATTTGTCGCCAGCACGACATCGATCGCGCGAGCCTCGCCTTCTTCCCACCGCGTGACATGACGGCCGAGGGCGGGATCGAACTGGGCTTTGAACTTGATCTCTAGCTGGTCGAGATATTTAGGAATGTCGCGGCTTGAGACACGGGATGTCAGCTCGCGAATGTTGCTGACGCTGCGTTGCGCCAAACCCGGCCGATCGACGAGACTCATCTGGACGCGATACGAACGCGTCTGTACGTCGTCTTCGGCCAGTCGGCGCATACCGCCGAGCTCCCGCAGCGAATTGAAATATCCGACCGTCGTCAAGTACGGATCTGCTGCTTGGCCAAAGCGGTCGAACAATGCCTGTGAGGCGGTCAGGAATGCCGTGTAGACGCGGATCAGCATTGCCGGTCGAGAGCTTCCCGGCGAACAGACACCGAGATAGCGGCGGCCCGGCATCAACGTAATAGAACGCTGTATCGAGAAAAAGTTATCCGCGATGTCGAGGCCGTGTGGGGGGAAAACGGCGACGCGCCGCATGAAGACGTTGTTGACCTGCTCTGCCGCCTTCCGGACCGTCGCGGTCGAGGCGACGATTTTGGGTTGGACCGCGTTGCCTTCAAGTTCCCAGCTACAAAGCTCGTCTATCGCGGTCTCGTAGAGCCCGACCATCGTGCCGAGCGGACCGCTGATGAGGTGGAATTCGTCCTGAATTATCAAATCGGGCGGCCTGATCGCCGTGATGTTCTTGACCGTCGTGCTCGGCAGAGCTTTGTAAACGCGATGCGTGCCTGTGCAATCGGCTCCGGGCCAAAGAAGGCCGTGGCGCGGGCACTCGGTGCTCGCTCGTCCGAAGAGCGTCCCGACCTCGCCGCGCCACGCCATCAACGCGAACTTGTCGACTGTCGCAATCATCATCGAGGGCGGGCGATGATAAATCTCCTCGTCGACGACCAGAACTGGAATACCTGGATGCGACTTCTTGCTCGACTTGCCCTTCGAGAACTCGCAGCCTCCGAGCTTGTCTCCGCAGTAGATCGTCGTCCTCTTCGCCGCCGTATCGACTTCCACGTCGTGCTTTGGCGATACGTCACAGCCGCACCATGGGCAGCTGGTCAGCTGTGCGGGGGATGTGCCGCCGGCATCGAACTTTTCAGGGTTGCGAATGTCCTGAATCGCCTTGTGGCTGTCCTCGGTCGTGCCCGGCGTGACTTTGTTTCCGACCCACAGCCCGATCGTGAACGGCACGCTTCCCAAAGAGTTATCTCCGCCTGCAACCGCCTCCTGCCGTATTAGTTCCATGGCGCAAATCAATGCCGAAGCGCGCTGGAACTGTTGCAGCGTAAGGAGACGCAGTGTGTAGCGCATGATGACGGTCAGCCCGCGGCTGCCGTCATAGCCCCCGAGTTTTCCCTGGAGACGGCGAACCGCCATCGCGAAGGCAGCGACTCCCAGATAAGCTTCGGTCTTGCCGCCACCCGTCGGGAACCAAATCAAATCAGCAAATGCTTCGACCGGCTTGGTGCGATCTTTGTGTGTGGGATCAGCCAAAGACGGAATCGAAAGAAGAATGAAGGCAAGCTGAAATGGGCGCCACGAGCGATTCCGGCGCTGCTCGAAATCAGCCAGCGTTTTGCTTTCGCCGCGACGCCGCGAAAGGGAGAAAAGGCTGTGAATGCGCTGTCGTGCCATCGCACGGTTGGCAAAACGAAAAGCCGCCAAAGCCCTGCCGTTGCTGGCGTCGGCCAGAACAGCGATACCTTCTTCGAGACGCCGCTGGATTTCCTTGCATCGATCGAGAGCCGCAGCCGCTTGCGCGTCATGTCCGAGGACATCGGCACCGATGCGGTTGCTCTGTTCCCCTATCCAGTTGCCGTAGTCACTCGCAAGTGCGGAGAGGACTGCAACCAGCGCGCCCTTATCCATTCCTGCAAGTTCTTCCATATCGAGATGGCCCTTTTCGACCATCTCGCGCATGGCAGGGCGATCTTCGGGCCGAAGGCCGGGAGTTTCCGTCACCGGCACCTCGTATTGAGGCATCACGACCGTGCGCACTTCATGGGCGCGCTCACTGTCACCACCGTCGGTCTTCGCGTGAACGGCTACACCGTGACCGACCGCGAATTCGACCTCCTCGCGGTAGATCATTTCCAACGCTTTGCGCTCCTCGTCGTCCTCTTTGCCGGAGAGCGCAATGCGCCGTCTGAATATGGCTGTATTGGAATCACCAGAGGCCCGAACGATCAACTCCGGCTGAAAGACCCACGCCGAGTCCTTGTTCTCTTCTGGTTCCTGCTGCGCATTGACGAGGAACAGCGTGATAAGTCGATCGCCGTTCGCGTTCTTGCTCCGAATAGTGCCTTGCACCCGTACTTCCGCATGCTCGCTGTCCGGCGCGCGATGGGAGACGACTCCTTCGACAAGGTCGATCGTCAACTTCCCGCCACAGGGAACGCGTTGCCAAACTTTGACCTTGACCTCTGCCTGTTCGGTACGAATGACGTTCCCCTCGGCATCCTTGATCTTTTTGTTTACCGGTTTTGTATGTTCGTGATCGTAAACGCGAACGTACTGACCCCACTTGGCATCCACTTCTATCTGCTTGACATCGCCGTCGACGCAGAACGTCATCCCAAAACTCGAAGGGATGAGGGACTGGTTACTGGAGGCGTCGATCTCGTCCGCCGAATCGGCTTCGGCATCGACACGGCCTGTTGTGCTGTCGAATTCGGCTCCCGGTTCATGACGCCCGTGATGGACTTCGAGATTCTCGGGCTCCTCTTCCGCTTCTGGCGCCAGCGGCCCTTCCAGTCCTTCGATCCCGCCATCAGGAGCTTCGCGGGGCGCGAGCTTGCCGACTAGATATCGGTCGCGAACGCCCATATCGACGATCTGCTCATAGGGGCCGTTTGCAGGCCCCAAGAGATCATCCATTACTGCAAGCTGGAGAAGCTCGCGGATGTAAGCCTGATCACCGATCAATGGTATATCGTCGAGCCCGCCACCAGTCAGTTTGGGCAGCACTGCGATGAAATCGCTCCATTGCAGGCGCGTCATCGAATCTCTCGCCGCAGGCGCGAGCCCTGGTGCTGCAAGAGCAACGTCGCCAAGGGACAGGAAGCGATCGAAATAGATTGTCGTCTTCGAGAGATTCGACCGCCCGCGTAATACACGCCCTATACGTGTTACCTTGCCTGTAGCGGTTGCCACCACGAGCCAATCGCCTTCCGCGACGGCGGTATAGACCTTACCGTCCCCATTGAGTTCGATTGCAAATTGCGGATCACTGAGTCCATCTGGTTCGACGACCAGCCACGCATTCGGTGCTGTCGTTGGAATTGGGGTTTCGTTCATTGCAGTCTCTCTAATCCTGCATGCTGAGCCGTTCTCATGTCACTAATCCTTGGCGCGCTGTACTGCAATCCAGCTGCTCGCGAGAAAAGGTTTTCAACCAGAGCGTCCAACTCAATGACGGTCGTTCGCCGCACCTCTTCCTCCATAACAGAGCCGTGCAATATTCTCGACAATTCGGCGATTTTTGCTGCGCTCGCTACTGATGCATGATCGTCCGGTTCGGGTGACACAATCGGCAATTCCGCGATGATCGTGGGTTTGACCTGAGCCATGACGCGACCTTCTTCCTGTGAGAAAACGCGATAAATCTTGGCCATAAGCTTTGAATTGAGAACCCCCGCCACGTAATAGGGGTCAATGCCATCGCGCGCAGCAAACACATACACACCATCCAACGCATATAGCTGTCTAGTGTCGACAGCGACTTTTGGACGATCAGCCGTAATCACCCCGACCAGCTTTGCCGTCTTTTCGAAAATAGCGGCCTCTCTGGGTCTGTGGAGCGCATAGATTGGATGTTTGCCCTGCTCGACTTCCTTACATGTAATCTTCTCAGAATTACGACCGACCCAATCAATAATATTGGGTATATCGCTTTCTCGCGTGTCGCGGGTCGTATAGACAAGGACGGGGAGCGCCTCAGCTATATTGAATGGCTTTAAATGAACCCCTCCAGAGATCACGAGTCGCAAAAAGGCAGGTTCCAGCTTCTCCTCGGCCGCCAACTCCTCCGTTAATACAAAAACGTCCTTATTGTCGGCACTTGCGCCGCGTTGTATCCCGTGATCGTCAGCAACACTTGATAGCTTCGCAGGCAGCGCGGACACCAGCCGCGCTACATCATAATAGTCCGCGAGGTCATTCGTTGGAATGATACAACCGGGGAAGGTCCGCAAAGGCCCGGGTGGCAGCTGGAAGGAAAGTGCCTCTCCTTTTGAGTTTTGGTGTCGCCACCTGCTGACTGTCAGATCGACCTCAAGGCTGGGCGGCACAGCGAACACAATATAGCAGCAGGGGCGAGTGACCCGTGCAAACACTCCATCGCCAATGTTACAAACGCTTATTACACGACATTCCGTGAGTAGGAATCGCCTAAGCGATTCCGAATAGCTCTGGTATAGAAGAACATCAGGCACAAGCAGGCCGGCAAAAGCAGGCCGTTCATGATTGAGCAGCTGACTTGCCCTGATCAAAAAAAGATGAAATGAATCTATTAGTCTCCCAAGTTTGTCTCCGTCGAATTTCTTCCAGACCGCATGTAGTGCTGGAGAAAGAGCTGCACCCCATGGAGGATTCGAGATTACGGCGTCGAATCCGGACCTTTCCCCACGGAACACTTCTGGATACTCGATAGGCCAATGGAATGGATTCGGATAATTGCGATTGAGACTATCGCTCTGGTGCGCATCGACAATGGGACAAAGCTTATCTATCGAAGCATGATCACCCTGCAGCGCCATCTCTGCTGTGGAAGCAAGAATGGACAAAGAGACTTCGAGAGCCTGCGGTCGATCTACCGAGGTCGATATTGCCAGAATGAACGAATTAGCGACCCTTTTTGTGACACTGAGCCGAGAACGCGTATTTTGATCTAAACTCTTCATAGCTTCGACATCGCGTATATCACGAACTGGCAGCGCTCGCAGTTGCTGACGTAGCTCAATAGCTTCGCTTACTGCCTGCTCAATGTTCCGGCCGAATAAACGGAATTGCTGGTTTTTGCTGGGACTCATATTCAGATTGGTAAGCTGGTCGAGGCTGTAGATCCCAAACAGGCTGTCGCCGCATCTGAAATTGTGGTCTAAGAACCCGAAAGGACGGCCTTTCGCAAGTGTTACCAACCAAATGGAGAGCTTGGCAAGTTCGACAGCCAGTGGATTCATATCGACGCCATACAAGCATCGTTCGGCAATCAAACGACGAGCTGCAAGCAACCGGTCTTCAGGATCGCGGCGCATTGGTTCTCGTACGCCGATCTCTTCGACCACTTCTCCTTCCGACGTAACTAGTTTGCCTTCTCGCTCGACCCACGCCCAGGATTCAACCAATCGCTCCGAAAGCCATCGGCAGGCTTGAACGAGGAACGCTCCCGACCCCATGGCCGGGTCGCAAATCTTTAGATCGAGAATTTCTACAGAAGACTTCAGCCGCCATTCGGCGCGTGAGTTTCCCTGAGCTGCACCGACATAGACGAGCGGTTCAAGTGTCTCTTTGACGATTGCCTCAGTGAGTGATTTAGGTGTGTAATGGGTGCCCGTCTCGCGGCGATCGGCACCGGCCGTCACCATGAAGGCGCCTTTGGGATATACCGCCGGATATCCCCAGCGATCGGTTCGCAGGAAATGAAAATACGGTTTTATCCGGTCACGGAGCGAGCGATCGATATGACAAGCGGTCAGCAGCATGTCACTCGAAACCTCGTCGACGGCCTTGTCGAGATCATTACGAACGCGGTTTGCCGAACTGCCTGTTCGATCCTTGAGTAGTTCCTCGATGGCTTCGCGACCTTTCGCGGCAGCGTCGTCAAGCTCCGGCAACGACACCCACGGGTTTTTGGCATTCTTGGTCGCATTGAGGTCGAGTGTCGCCTCTTTGGCGCGGACGGCTGTCCGTTCCAGCAGCCCTTCGTAGACATAGCCGATTTGTTCGATGTCGAGGGCCAGATATGAAAGGGTGCGGCCTTGGAAGAGCTGCACTGCGTCGAGCAGATAGAGGACAGTTCGATTGTCGATGGGAAGCGGCGTCGCAGGATCGATGTTCCAACGGGAGCCTTTTCTGCGCCCTTCGAGAAATGGAAAGCGATCCGGATCGAACAGCGATCCACCCAACGCAGGTAGTCGCATCGCTTCGTGATGGACGCCACCATAAACGGCCCGGAAGACAGACAGCAACCGCGACCACGCGTCCCAACGTCGTTCTAGAATCTCTTCGGATTCGCCACGGAGCTGCATCCGCAGGGTGGACACGGCGTAGTTCGATTCATACTGCTGCTCTCCCATCAGCAAGAGTCCGCGCTCCTCCGCCGAGAGCAGAAATACGATCCTCATCATGACCGTCAGGCCAGCTTCGTAAAGTTCTGCCGGCTCTATGCCGTAGAAAAGTTCGCGGTTGCGATCGACATCGGCGCGATCAAGTGCCTGTATCAAGACTTCGACCGCGCGGCGGACCTGCTCCCCCAGCGCGTCGGTCACCTCGTCCTGAAACTTCAAGGAGTTGTCGAGGAGAGCTGGCAGTTGCTCGCTGCGATCGACGAAAAACCGCCTGACGCCGAGCAAGTTGATGAAAGCCCGAAGCGTGACGGGCTCCTGACCCCAGAGCCGCGCGTACCAACTGGCGAGTGTAGTGACCGTGCCCACAGGGGCATCGACAAGCATCCACTGCTCGCCATTCGACACGAGGCCGAGACGTGTCTCGGTCGCGCGGCAAAGCTCGACCATCCGTTCGGCAGGGCTGGCGCTCCACCCGTCGGTTTTAGGCGCGTCTGTTAATGATATGTCCGCATCGTAGATGGAAATCAGAAGGAGCGGCCGAGCGTCGGCCCGATTGTCCATCAGTGCGTAGTCCGGCCGGAGAGTTATGCCGTGTTCCGGAAATTCGCACAGCAGCGTGTCCGACAACTTATCGGCGGCTTTCAGAATGTCGCCGTTCCCGTTTTCATCGAGTTCCAAAACCTGTTTGAGGATTAGATTGATCCAAGCGCGATGAATTCTTGGTAATTCGGAATCATCGAAATCCAACGCTTCGCGCCATTCGTCATACGCCTGCCGGACCATGGTTTTCTTCGCCGAATCCAGTCCTTCCAGACCTTGTGGAAATGCATCCTTTAAGACCGGCTCGGCCAGAAATGGTCCGGAAACGTCGATCAGGGAAAGCCATTCGCCATGATGACCGAGATCGCTCACGCGTCGGCCCTCCACGGGTGATGTTCCGGCACGAGGAAGATCACGGCCACCGGAAATGTCCTGACCGCGTATCCTTCATAGCGCTGGCGGATGGTTTCTATTTCCTGTTCTTTCTCGCTCGGAATTCGCGCAAGGCGTAGCTTCAGGGCTTCGGTGTCACGGCGAACTTGAGTGCGTTCTTCGTCACTGTAATTCGGGAATTTCAAAACCAACTGCTCCGGCGCGACTGCTTTCTGCAATTCCTGCTGTATCGCCCGCTCTAGCTCGTCCAAAACAGCCGTGATGTTCCCGATCTCTTGCTGTTTTCTCGTCTCCAGCGTGGTTTCCAGATTTCTGAGGCGGTCGCGGGAGCGCGCATCCACGGCTTGCAGGATCGAATCCTGATTTCGATCGAATCGCCTTTTCAGTCCTTCGAACAGCCGCTCACTCGCTTCGATCGAGCTCGCCTTGTCCAGCCATGTGTTGACCTGTGTAACGCGCGTTTCGCGGTTGAAAGAAGAATCCTTCATATATCCGCCCGATATTGTGAGTTCTTCGTGCAATCTGTGATGCTTGCCTCCTGTAACGATTAGGCGTGACACCACGGCAACCGCGAGGTCGTTAAGCTCTGTGCTTGGCAAACTCCGAACGTCGACGCGATGAAGCTTCTTCACGTCGCTTTGCGCCCAGACTTCGGCGCGCATCAAGCGGAGGCACATTTGGACAAGACGATGATTGAGGTGAACGAGGACCACATCCTCACGACCTTTGGCCACGTGATGATCGAAGGTGATCGGACGCGGTTTGCCGGTGTAGGGATGACGCAGACCTTCCATACAGCACGCCCACGTGCCTGCCAGCGTCGGCATTTCGAAGACGGTTCCGCTCGGCGCGCCAGAAAATTCGATTGGTTGGAGGGATGGCCTTTTTTCCAGCGCGAGACCGGTCTTGACTGCCGCGCAAATCCGTTCGGGCGTGAGGTGGAAATCTCGCTGGGTTTCGAGAAGGCGCTCGTGCAATTTCTCGATGCGCTCCTTGAGCTGGCGATCGGCCCGAATGTATCGTTTGGTCTTTGCGGCCCTGGCCTCGGCCTCTCTGGTATCCAATTCCCGCCTTGTGCCTTCGATCAGACCGGCCATCTGTGGCGCGATGACAGGGTTCACGCTACCCATGTCCTCGCGCATCGCCTCCAGTTTGACGAGGGCGCGGATGATGTCGTCCTTATGGCCGCCGAGAGTATCCCCGCTCGCTTCGCCGCCATCGACCGGGTGCCAAATCAAAACCTCGTCGCGCTTCTGACCATGCCGATCTATCCGGCCGTTGCGCTGCTCCATGACGTTGGGATTGTAGGGAATCTCGATATGGATCAGGTAATTGCAGTAATTCTGTAGGTCGATTCCTTCGGACGCGGCGTCGGTTGCGAGCAAGATACGAATATCGGCATCCGTCGGGTTGGTCTGAAACGCGGCTTTAATCTTCTCGCGCTCTTCCTGATCCAGGCCGCCATGAATGATCCCGAGACGATCTCCGCCATACCCGTGAGAAACGAGGATCTGATGGAGCCACTGATGCGTGGTGCGGTACTCGGTAAAAAGGATGACACGGCGGTCGTTCCATTGGCCATTCGATTTCAGGTTGGTCTCGATCCATTCGAGGATCGCACGCCCCTTCGAGTCGACCTTATGACTGGCGCTTTGAGCCCAATCGCGCATTCGCGAAAGGAAGCGTAGCTCCTCCTCGTTCGGAGGAGCTACGCTTTTTGTGGCTTCCTCGACGGCCTCCGTTTGCGCGACTTCTACCTGCCCATCGTCGGCGTAATCCTCGTATGCTTTCAAGATCGCCTTGCGCAGGATGCGGTCGGCCATCGCATCAGGTATCTGTTGCACTTTGCGGGTCGTGAGCGTGCTGAAATGTTTCTCCAGCGTCGAAGCGAATGCCGCAGGCGACGAGAAAAGTCGCTTTTTGAGAAGACTGTTTACGAACTTCGTGCCCGTAGCGCCCGTGTTCTGGCACGTCGTTTCGCGACTCTTGCAATAGGAGTCGAGCATCTTGTGTATCGCGCGCTCGTCGGCGGTGAAGGGCACGGTGAGTGCCTGCAAGTTGCGCTTCGGGTAGAGCGGCTTGCCATCTTTATCGACGAGATCGGTCTTCAGTCTCCTGATCATGACCTGCGAGAGCTGCTTGTCGTCCGGCAGAATGCTGCGCGAGAAACGCTGGTCGTCGAGCAGCTCCAGCAGCGACGTAAACGACTCCGTGTAACCGTTGTGCGGCGTCGCCGTCAGGAAGAGCCGGTGTTGAAAGTGCGGTGCGATCTTCCGTATGAACTGCGTCCGTTGGCTTTCCAGCGCATAGTGCGGCGAACCAGTGGGGGCGACATTGTGCGCTTCATCGACGACAAGTATGTCGAATTTTCTCGGATAGTTGGCACGAACGGGAAGGATGTCGCGAAGGAGCCGGAGCGGCTCCCCTGACTTGATCCAATCGATCGATGCGATCAGCCGGGGGAACGATGTCCATGGATTTGCATGGATGCCCCGAGCTCGGCGCAGCTCCTTGACGTACTCGGTGTCGACTATCTTGAATTCGAGCCCGAACTTTTCGAGCATCTCGACACGCCATTTTTCTTGGAGCGATGCAGGACAGGCGACGAAGACGGTTCGAGCACGGTGCCGTAACAACATTTCCTGAATGACGAGCCCGGCCTCGATCGTCTTCCCCAAGCCGACATCGTCCCCGATCAGGAGATTGGCGCGCGCCATGTCGATGGCGCGTACCAGCGGGTCGAGTTGAAAATCCTCGATGCTGACCCCGCTGCGAAAAGGCGCCTGTAAAAACCCTCTATCCGCGTTCGTCGCTGCGCCCCATCGAACCGCATCCAGGAACGCTTCGAGCGTCTGAGTATCGTCGCGTCCCGTTATGCTCGGTAGCCCCGCTCGTTCTATGATGTGAGCGCCGGGCTCAATCTCCCAGATGACTTCGATCTGGTCCCCGAGACTGTCTTCGTCTATCGACGACAGAGTGACGAAATTTTGCGGCGAGGAATGCCCATTTTCCGCAGGCGAAGACTGCGTATCTGCGACAACCCACTGTCGACGACGTACTTCCACCAATTGGCCGGCTTCGGGAGGTGACATGACCGCAGTCTTGGAAGTGTCGGCCCCCGAGACGGCTGGGGGCGTCATGCGGTGCTCTCCAGTGACGCTTCCACATTTTTGATGTGACGTACGATGCTTTTCCCGATGGCCTTACCGAGCTTGACGGGAACGGCGTTTCCGATGAGGCGGCCAATCGTCTTGATATAGATCGGCTCGCCTTTGGCTACGAATTTGTAGTCGCCGGGAAAGCTCTGAAGGATCGCTCCTTCTCTCAGAGAGATTGCACGATTCTGATGAGGATGCCCGAAACGACCATTCCCGAAACCGTAAAATTGAGTGGTCATTGTAGGTGACGGTTCGTCCCAACCCATCCTTCCGTACACGCTCGGATAGGTTTTGCCGGTTTTTTTCTTGTGGCAATCCGCGACCAGCTCCCTGTCCCAATCTCGCCATGTTCCGCCCGCTTTGGATGCACGGATTCGTTTGAGATTCAACGGCGACAATTCGGCAGTTTGGTGTAGGGGATCGTCTGGGCAGATTTCTCCAGCCTTGAGCGGCGGCAATTTCTCGATCGCATCGCGGACCGTCTCGTAAAGTTCCACTCTTGCTGTAGGCGCGATCATTTCGATCGGCCCATGCTTCGACGCCAACAGAACGAGTCGTTGCCGGTGTTGCGGCACGCCGTAATCGGCACAGTCGACAACCTCGTGGAAAACGGAAAAGCCGTCGTCCTTCAAGGAGGAGACGAACTTTGCAAACACCGGTTGTTTCGCCAGGAGCGGGACATTCTCCATGGTGACGAGATCGGGTTGGACTTCTTTGACAAGTCGAGCGAAGTGGCTCAGCAAATTCCATCGCTTGTCCGCTGGACTGGATTTCCCCTGGCTATATTTGGAGAAAGGCTGGCAAGGAGCGCACCCTGCCAGCAGCGTGAATGAATCGCCCTTGAGGGCATCGGTGAAGTCCGTCCCCGCAATGTCTTCCACCGATTTCAGCAGGAAGGTAGCACGGTTGTTAGCGGTAAACGGGTATTCACAGGCCGGATCGATGTCGACGCCCGACACGACATTGATGCCGGCGGCTTCGAGGCCTCGCGTTAGTCCCCCAGCTCCGCAGAATAAATCGACCGCTTTCACTTTGGTTGCGCAGGAGCGCCCCGACCGGGTCTTGCGTTTCCTCTTTTGCGGCATGTCATTCACCCT
Organism: Bryobacteraceae bacterium; assembly: GCA_050010695.1. GTDB lineage: Bacteria > Acidobacteriota > Terriglobia > Bryobacterales > Bryobacteraceae > Bog-375. Next base: position 23,244 of record JBEKKO010000018.1, on the reverse strand, counting down.
TTTTTCCCCGTACCGCTATGGTTGATGCACCCCCGGTAGACCTGACTCGCTCCTCAACGAGGCGTTCGTATTCCTCGACAGACAGGACGACGACCACGGGCCGCCCGTGCTTCTCTATGCTGACGGGCTCCGCACGCGCAGTGTCCAGAAGCAAACCAAAGGCGTTTTTGGCATCCCTCGCCGACATTGATTTCATAGCATCTACTTAGAGCCACTTGGGCTATTTTGTCCATTATAGCCCCATTGCGCAATGGTTTTTTGGGGCGACCGGATTACGTATTTCCCGGCGTTCGAGCGCAGGCTAAAGGCTTGCTCCGATTCGGTGGAACCAAGAGCCGGGCTAAACGTCGCGTGACCCTGCGCGCGGCGTTTCAGCGGAGGAAACGCTCGCCATAACACCGGCCCAACTATTTGAAATCCCTGCGTGCAAACCGGATTTCAATGGTCCTGGTTTATGGTGATAAAATTCAAGCCGTGTCTGAATCGGCGCATACACCGGAAGAGGTGCGATCGACGCTGGCGGAGATCCAGAGGTCCATCGAGCGCCGGGGGCTCCTGATCGAGCATGTGGCTTCGTCCGTGGGCGTTTCTCCGTCATACCTTCAATCGTGCCTAACCGGCAGACGAAATCTCGCGCCTTCACGGCTGGTCATTGCGAGCCGGGAGACGGGGGTGGAGTTCACGAGCCTTGCGGCGGCGCTGGACAGGATGGTCGGAGGGACCACGCACCTTCGCGTGTCGCGGGCCGCACAAGCGTATGATTGCTCGTACTGCGGATCGGAGATTCGGCGCAGCGATGAGTATGTTCGACTGGAGCCATCCGGCCTCACTAATCAGGCCGGACCCGTACAGCGTTTCTGCCGATCCTGCTCGGAGTTGGCGCGCTGGCTTCAGCGGCTTCCCCGCCGCCCTCGACGGGCGGCTGAGCGCGTGATCTCTACTGCGCCGGACGATCGCCAACTCCTGCTTGCTTTTGCCCAGCACGTGAAGCCGACATCCGTACGGTTGGTTGACATCACGAGCACAATCGCGGCGAAGATTCTTGCAAATCCGGCCGGGCTGTTCGAGCTTAGTCCTTCGCAATTCGAGGAGCTTGTGCTGGACAGACTTTCCGCCATGGGCCTTCATGCCCGGCCTGTAGGAGGCGGAACCTACCGGCGAGACGGTGGCATTGACATCATTTTTACGCCGCCCAGGACGTTCGCTTTCCCCTTCATAGGCGCGGTGCAAGTAAAGCATCGGCGTGATCCGTCGAATAAGGTTGGACCTGAGCCACTGCGCGAGTTGATGGGCGTGATGGCCGCTCAAAGGTTCTTTGCCGCCGGAATGATCGTCACAAATACAAGCTTCACGCCGGACGCGAAGGATTTTGCCTCCCGCAGCCAATCGCTTCTCCGGCTTCGTGATTTCCACGATCTTATGCGATGGGTCGCGGACAACTTTCTTGACGATGCCGAGTGGAGAGAGCTGCCGACCCGCATTCAGTTGTGCGAGGGTATCTCGGTTGATTTGATATAGCGGAGATTCACATTTCTGCGTGCCTTGTGCTCGGCTTTGCCTCCCCCACCTTTCCCTCTTATAAGGACAATGGTTTTCTTCGGCGGCTCCCGCAGCAGTCAAGGGCGCGCTGTCTTTTGCGCGTTCATCGCAGACCCTTGATTGCGAGGACGGTCGCACACGCTGGTCGGCGAGGGAAAGGTGGGTTTCAGGGATCACAAACGTGGCCCGGCACGTGCCGGGATCGGCGGTCAATTGTCCATGAGGAAGGCTCGCAAAACACCGGCCCAACTATTTGAAATCCCTGCGTGCAAACCGGATTTTAACGGTCCTGGTTTATAGTGTGCTTTCCACGGCGGTTGATCTGGCGCGATTGTACGGATGGCTCCCATGGCGTCTGCCTGCCCCGACCGTCGCGCGCCTCCATGAAAGATTTGGAGCGCTATGTCGAGCGCATCGTAAACTCTCAGACGACACAGGAGGCGTTCGATAACTTCTGCGACGCCATGCGTCACCATGGCTATGACCGGATCGCCTACAGCCTGGTCAACGATCATCCCTCCCTCGATCTTCCCAGTCAGCATGGTCTGGCAACCAGCTATCCGGAAGATTGGATGAAACATTATGCAGCGCGCAAATTCTCACTGATCGACCCGGTCACGAGGCAGGTCCTGACGAGCCGCACGCCATTTTTCTGGTCCGATGTAACCGCCAAGCTTGATCGGCGCTTGCCGCCACTCCAAATGATGGACCAGGCGGCCGATGCCGGGCTCGGCGACGGGATCGGCATCTCACTCCGCGGTGAAGGTCCGGAGCTGGTCGGAGTCGGAATAGCAAGATCGTCATTGCCCGCATCCGAACAGAACAAGCCGCAAGACTACAATCTTTTGGGCGGCGCGTACCTGCTCAGCACCTGCCTGCATGAAACCTACCGTGACCTGAGGATAAAATCCGCCAGGGCCGCATTAAGCACACGCGAGCACGATATTGTATCGTGGGGTGCCGAAGGCAAGACCGACAAGGAAATCAGCATCATACTTGGGATCAGCACCAGCACCGTTCGGTTTCATTGGCAGAATATATTCAGGAAACTGGCGGCGAACGGCCGCACCTACGCGATCACGAAGGCGCTTCGCCAGCAGATCATCACCCCCGCCTCGATTCGCAACCCCTGTCAGAATCGCTAGTTTACGGTAGGTAGGGGAGACGTTTTCAATCATTACATGATTGATTGCGTGACCATCGCAACTTCGCATCGCTTTCCGGGCAATCTTGTCGCGGCCCAGCATCGGCTGCGCTATCAGGAGGTTATTGCGAAAGAGGATTGGAGCAACATCTACGTCGCCGACGAGATGGAATTCGACCGATACGACAATGTCGCGACGGAGTATTTCATTGCCCGCAATTCAGACGGCGACGTGCTCGGGGTCGCGCGATCGTACCCGACGACGATCCCCTACATGCTTTCCGACATCTTCCCCTTTCTCGCATCACGGGAACTGCCCTCCAGCCATAGAGTCCATGAAGCAAGCCGTTTGGTGCTTGATCGCTCGTTGCTCAGCAAAGACGCGCGGCGGCCAATCGTCAATGAATTGATCGTGGCTTACATGGAGCGGGGCTTGCAGAGGAACATCGACGCCTATGTCGGTTTTATGCTGCCCCGAATCTGGGAAAGCACCTTTTTGAGAGCGGGATGGGATGTTGAGTGGCTTGGCCCGGAGATCGCATTACCGGGAACGACCGACATCGTTCGCGCCGCATGGATGCCGGTCAGCAAACGGATGGACGATAGAGTTCGCGAAGCGACCGGAATTCGAAAGCCTGTTCTCAATTGCGGTTCCGAGTCGCTGGCACCAACCCTGGTTTCGTATTCCCACCTCCGCCGAGACGACAAATTTGCTGCCTGATCATAGCTAACGGTTCAAGCATGGTTTCTGTCTTTCCTGACCGTCTCGCATCTGCGAACGGAGATCCGCTTCCGGACAAGCGCAGCGCGCTCGTGGTGCACAATGTGAACGTCCACGGACATCGGACCAGCATCCGGCTGGAGCCGCAGCTATGGGATATTCTGGCCGAGATCTGCCGCCGCGAATACTGTACGCCGCACGACGTTTGCAGCTATGCGGCCAAGCGCAAGCTGCCACACGGCTCGCTGGCCTCCTCTCTTCGCGTTGTCATCCTCGATTATTTCCGCACTTCCTCGACCGAGGACGGGCACCGCCACGCCGGACACGGCCAGGGCATGTTCATGTCGGAGCAGCGGGAACGGCTGGAGATGCGCAAGCTCGCGGCGGAGCGACGGGAGCCGCCGGACGGTTCGCAGCGCGGAAGGTCGGGACCGGGCCCGGCTGGATAATGGCCGACACCACACCTTCGCATATCACGGCGCGCTCCAGGAAGGACTGCATCGAGACCACGCGGACCTATGCAGTCAACGAAGACGCTGCGCGCGACCTGCGCGGAACAAGGGACTGGCTTGGCGGATACCTGAAGTTGAGCGGGAGAGATTTGATGGCGTGGCTCCCTTATAAGGGATGCCTCCTCGATTGTCCCGACGGACCCGCGGTCGTCCGGCGCAGCTCCGATGGCTCGTTCTATGAGGAATATTGGCGCAACGGCAAGCTGCACCGCGAGGACGGCCCGGCAGTCGTCTGGCGTTCCGCGACGGGTGCGACGGAGGACTCATACTACCGCGACGGCAAGCGGCACCGGGACGGTGGTCCGGCATTCGTCCGGTGCGGCTCCGACGGCGTTAGGGAGGAGAGATATTACCGCGATGGCACTCTTATAAGGGAAGAGCGGCACGCCCCGCGTTCCGTCGTTCCCGGCGCCAACGCCAGCGGGACCAAGCCCTTGTAGCGTCGCCTCTGCGCCCTTCGTTGTCTCTGCGCTTCTTCGCGGTGGTCGCGAAACGGGGGCGTAGCCCGGCGAGGCCCCTGTGCGATTCGGCCTTACGCCGACCGCCAATGGTCGGGGGTTTTCTTGTCATTCAGATGCCGGACGCGAGCGATAAGGGGGGCGTGACCCTTCGCTTTCGCCCAATCGATTGCTTCTTTCTGGGTTTTGAAAGTGCCGAGCTCATGGTTCGCATGGTCTTCGACTACATAATCCTGAATGGCCGACCCTTCAGGACGACCCTTCGGACGGGCTTCGACGTAAACGTTCGCCATAGTCTTTGCTCCCCTGACACTCTTGTCAGCATTGAAATTGTAAGAAATGAAGGATTGCCTGATTGCTCCGTCCAACGATACTCGCTTCACCGTCGCCCATGCAAGCCACTTCTTAGCCACCGGATCAGTATCAAAGGTGGTTATCGTCGAGGAAACCCGATAGGCGGGGCGATCCGGAAATTGAGCGACGGCAACGCCCCGCCCCCTGCCCTCTCCCGCTGCGGAAGCGCTGTCAAAAAGCAGAGGCGCACGGCCTGCGGCGTGTACCTTAGAGCGCTAGGTTAGGGGGATAGCCAATCACGATCAGGGCGAGCCAATTGCCTCGCGTTGTTGTATGCCATGTCCAGCGTTAGGCATGTCGCAGCGCGATAGAAATCGGAGAACCTCTCAACAACCAGCGCGAGATCGGCTTGCGCTGGATCAGTCAAGCTTAATGGCAGCAGAAGTTGAATCGACCCCTGATAATACTGAGGAATGGCCGTCTTGTAGTTCCTCCTCACGCGTTGGACCGCGGAATCTATTGACCCTCTCACCAAATTCTGTAGGCCGAACGGATTCATTGTTTGAAGCTGCGCAGGAAATCGCTCCAGGTTATCTGACACCACGTGCTCGACGTTTACCCGCAGTTCCTTCCGAGTGTCAAACACCAGAACAGACGGGTCTTCAAAGTAGTGCGCCATATCCGGCAGCGCTGCAAATCGGTTGAGCTCCCATTCACCTTTCCTCGCGAACTTCCAAAAGTGCCAATAGGCTGGGGCGCTCGTGAGTTTGTTCTTCGAGAAAAGGATGAAGATGGGTTCTTGAGTCCGTGTAATTAGTCCGGTATTCCAGCAGCAGTTCTCCTCATCGGGTGTGATGTTGATCTTCTTTTCTTCTGCGACACGGCGATATGTGTATGTAATGTAATTTCGAAGAATTGGATGCGTATGCGAGGATTGAGAATGCTGGTAGTCCCAAGCCTCGGACTCGGCAAGCTGCGCAAGGTCATCGATGTCGTCAGAGAACCTCGGCATAAATGCGAAGTCTCGGAAGAGTTCCGGGAAATCATACGCGCTATTCTTGTTCATAGGCTGTCTCCCCCGCGACTCAGTGTACTGGTTAGGGCGCGTGTGAATCAAACTTTGATCCGGAAGTTCCGTTTTCGTTACCCGGTCGCTCTGGCGTCAGCGGAACGCGCGCGCCGCTTCTTGCTTGGCAACGAAATCACGAAGCGCTTCCAGCAACATGTCCTGTTGGGATCGCCGGAGATCGACTTTGAGCTTTTGAAACGCAATGAGGATAGGATCGACGGGGTCGAAATATCCTCCAACATGCAGCTTTGCATGACGGCTGGAGGTGCTTGCGGCCCTGGGGACGCGAACGATCTCGGCTGACGCCGGAATCTCCGTCTGTGCCACTGGTTCCGGCGAGGTGTGCTGCTGATCGCGAACCGGGGACAGAATCGAACGCCTAGCCATGAGCAACCTTTCTCTTCGCCTTCAAAGTGTCAGGTGTGCACACCTTCAATTGTGCACAAACCCAATCTTGCAATTCTGATATCTCTCGGGCCGCCTTCCCGTATGGTTCGTTTTCGACGACCCCCATTCCAAGAGGCCATGCAGCGCGGTAGGCGCTCCGCTCGCGAAGTACCGTGGGAGCTACGGCGAGGCCAGCCTCGTCAACGATGGCCTTGGCGTCCTCAACGAGGGTGGTCGCGCTAGGCGGAGCCGCGTTGAATACTACAAAGGCAGGCACTCCTGCGGATTTGATGAGCTGGGCCGTCCGGCGAATCGCATCTAGATCAACTAAGCTGGGCCGACAAGGTATCAAGACCAGGTCGGCGGATTGCGCAGCCGTGAGCGCCTGGGGGCCTGCGGCTGGAGGCGTGTCGATAATAGCGATGGAGAAACCATGTCCCGCCGCGGCCGAAAGCCCATCCGGGAGCCTGCGCTCGGTCAAAAACTCGACGTGGGGAAACTCGCTTTGTCGGCGATCTGCCCATATGACCGCGCTCTCCTGGGGGTCCAGGTCGAAAAGCGTCGTCTTGAATCCGCTGGCCTGCATGGCTACCGCGAGATTCACGGCGACGGTAGTTTTGCCGACACCACCCTTCTGGGCAATAAGCGCAATTTTCTTCACTTCTGCACTCCGTTAGTTGTGCACACCTTCAGCTCTGATGTTGTGATGGATTCGCCGATCCGTCAAACGGCGGTCTCAAGTAACGCTGCGCTCGTTTTGAAACAGACGACGGATCAAGAATCGTACGACTGTTTCTTAGTCGGTTTGTGCAGAACTTCAGATGTGCACTGTTGATCTGTGCACGCCTGCACTCGTGCAAAAAGTCGGTTGTTCAGTTCTGCACTTGTGACGTTTCTGGCCGCGCCGTTCGTTGACGCGGGAGGACGCAAAAGGGGTCGAGAATGTCCTTACAAAACTCGGCATTGCGGATCTGGCGAGGAGCGATGCCGCGCCAGCGCTGGAGGGCGGCCTGGGGCCGGGTCTCCCAACACATCCTCCTCTCCGATTCTGCCTTGTCGAACAGTGCGTTGCATGAGATTGTGGCAGGGGTGGTGTGATGTCCGAATCTTTATGATGTCCGATAAGTATCCATAATCGGCCACTAGCCGTGGCGGGCAATTCTGAAGGAAATCCGCTCATGCAGGACTCCAAAGGCGCGCTTGTGCCATCCCTCGAAGTCCCCGGTCTCCCGGTGGCCACAGTCGAGGATCTCGACCGGCTGGCCGACGAGTTCGACCGGAACTCCATCGCAAGAAACACGCGGAGGTCTTACCTCTCGGATTGGGCGAGCTGGCTAGCCTTTTGCGAACGCCACCAGATCAATCCGCTTCCGGCGGAGGCGGCCGATGTGCGCCGCTATCTGACGCAGTTGGGTGCAGTCGGAGGGCGCAAGGGAGCGAAGCTCAAGCCGAGGACGGCACAGCGGCATCTGGCCGCCATCGCCGCCGCGCACCGCGCCGCCGGTCTCGCGTTCGATACGCAGGGTCCGATCCTCAGGCGCACCATGGATGGAATTGTCCGGACTTTTGGCGCGCGCCAGGAGGGGGCGCGGGCGCTGCGCGCGGCAGACATCGCCGCGATCTGCCAATGGTTCAGTCTCGATCTGCGCTCGGTCCGAAACAAGGCGATCATTCTGCTCGGATTCGCGGGCGGCTTCCGCCGCTCCGAAATCGTGGGACTTAATGTCAGCGATCTCGTCTTCGAAGCTGGCCTGCTGCGCGTAACCCTCCGCCGCTCGAAAACGGACCAGGCGGGGGAGGGGAGAACGATTGTCGTCATGCCGGGCGAGAAACCGGAAACGTGCGCGGTCGCGGCGGTGCTGGCCTGGCTCAAGGCTGCCGATCTCGAACATGAGGGCGACAATCCCGCATTCCGGCCGGTCGGAAAACGCGGCGTCGTCGAGTTCACGCGCCTCTCCGACAAGACCGTCGATCGCATCGTCAAACTCGCGGCGCGAGTGGCAGGCCTAAAGGAATCCTTCTCTGCACATAGTTTGCGCGCAGGCCATGTGACGGAGGCGCTCGCGAACGGCGCCGACCGCGCGGCGATCAAACGTCAGACCGGCCATCACAGCGACGCGATGCTCGACCGCTATGCCCGCGAAACCAACCTCACCGTGAACAACAGTTCGTCCAGGATCGGATTGTAATGCTGGCGGGTGCTCGCCACACGGGCATACCGACGGGGGTAGGCGTAGCCAAACTTACGGCTGCGGGGAATGCTGTCTGGTCTGACGACGGGCCCGATTTTATCTTCAACCGGCTTGAGGTTTCTGGACCGGGCGAGAAGCTCTACGATTTTATTGGCGCGGCGTCGGGGCCTGGCTTCGTCGATTGGCGGCCGGAGTGGCACAGCGTTTATGAACAGATTTACTTCGGAGCCATGAGGGGAGGGGCACCGACGCGCGAGGCGGCCGAGAACCTCGCCCGCAAATTGCGGGACATCTTCTGGAGGAGGCATGAAGAGGAGCGAACGCGCGCGGACATGGATTCGCATCGCGTGCCGCTCGATCTCAATGCGCTCTTTCCGATTCCACGGCGCGTCCTGCGCAAAGGCTTCGGCGAAGCCGGGCAGGAGTGGATGTGGAAGAATTGGGGCGTACGCAGGCCGATCTGGCGCGTCACCTTCGCGATCGAGCGCGCACGCCGTGACACAAAGGACGGGAAGCCGCTCGCGGTGTTCCGCTTTCTCTCTGAAGACTGGTCGCCCTGGCTCGCGCTTCTGCGGATGCGCGAGCGCTGGCCGGATTTGTCGTTCAAGTTGATCCCGTCGTACCTGGACACCGTTTGAAATGGCGGGTGCAGGCTACGGCAACACTCGTGCGCGCGTGTAAGGAAACGGCTGCGCGCGGCATGGCGTTGCCCTGATCGCCCTGTTCAAGCGCGGCCGAGCTAGAGTCTATTTCTCCACTCCTCGGCTTTTTTCTGTTCTGCTTATTGGCGTGGTCTTCCTGGGCGCGACTAGTAACCCAGTCTTCACCTGTTTGAAGAGCATCAGGGGAGAACCACGGATATGGCATCCACCCGCGCACGACCACATAGGAAAAGATCATGAACTCCCGGCAATGTTCTGCGGTCTTAAACCTCGCCTTCTTGAAATCGATCGGATGAATCCAAATCCTCCAGCGGGGTTTGGTCCATATCTGCTTTTGGATCTCGGTGTCAGCCACCGCCTTCCGCTGATCCGTTACCTTTAAAACCTTGCGGGCGTGGCGGAATCGGCAGACGCATCGGACTTAAGCGAAAGAACTTGAGTGCCCGTCGGGAAACCGGCGGTGCAGAACTGCTCAAAGTCGGGGAACCCTTGTAACATGGCACCTCCCGAGCCAAGCCCGGCCCGAAACGGCCGGGAAGGTGTAGAGGCTAGACGGGCAGCACCTGACACCCGGAGCCAAATCCGGGGCACGGTGAAGGGATAGTCCAGACCCCAAACCCTGGCAAGACCGCAGGGGCGGCGAAAGCCGTAGCAGGGTGTGAAAATCCGTTGGACCGGAAGGTCCGTGAGGGTTCAAGTCCCTCCGCCCGCACCAACTTTCTTCGCCCTCGCTTCGAAGCCGAAAAGCCTGCGGAGTCACCATGATCCCGCTTCGGGCAGGTTGAACGTTGTTCGATTAAGACCGGACGACTTCGTAACGAAGCCAGAGAGTGTCTTTTTCGTGCCGCTCTACGGACTTGAGTTTGAGAGGCACTGCCGATTTGCTGCCGGGGTTTACACCGTCGAACACCGCCGGAATTTCATGGCGCCCGTCGATGCCGGGCACGAGCAAGATGCTCACTTCGTCGACGAGGTCAGCCTGGAGAAATGCGCCGTTGATATGGCCTCCGCCTTCGAGCAGCAACCTGCGAATCCCGAAGTGCTCTCCGAGCATGCTAACCGCTTTGACAAGGTCGACCGTGGACTCACCGGCAACGATGTAGGAGATGCCCTTGTCGCGGAGCATAAGAAGGTAGTCCTGTGGCACTCGCTCACTCACGACACAAATAAGGTGATCGCCGTCGAGATCGCCGCCCGCCCATCGAAGCTTACCGATGGTATCGACCGAGATCGCATACGATTTCGCCTGGCGCGCGACGTGGACCGGCTGCGGCCCCGCGGGCTGGTTCGACGCCGACACGAAGGGTTGATCCTCAGCGAAGTGCTGTTGCATCGTGGTGCGACCGCAGAGCCAAGCGTCGCCTTCAAGCTTAGTGCCGGTGGCCTCGTAGTCGCCTGGGAAGCTCACTACCCGAAGAGAAGCGCCATCGATCTTCCCATCAACGGAGGAAAGCATATGGCAAATGATGTGGGGCCTCATTCAACTTCCTTCTGGACCTTGCGTCCTCTAATTTGTTTGTTCGTTATACTGCTCGTCGCTGACCTTTTCCATCCAGTCAACCACCTTCCCGTTGAGAGCCTCCTGGATGGCGATGTGCGTCATCGCGACCGTGGGGCCGGCGCCATGCCAGTGCTTCTCCTCCGGCTCGAACCAGACGACATCGCCCGGCCGGATTTCTTCGATGGGGCCGCCCCATTTCTGCACCCTGCCGACACCGGAAGTGACGATCAGCGTCTGGCCGAGCGGATGTGTATGCCACGCCGTGCGCGCGCCGGGTTCGAAGGTAACGGTCGCACCGCGCACACGCGCGGGTTCCGGCGCCTCGAACAGCGGATCGACGCGGACTGTGCCCGTAAACCAGTCGGATGGCCCTTTGCCGGAAGGCTGCGATCCGGCTCGTTTGATCTTCATACTCATGCTCCTTCTGTTATAGTTCGTTTCCTGCGTTACGGTCGCAGCAGCGCCTTGATCGCGCGACGCTCGTCCATCGCGCGGTATCCTTCTGCCACCTTTTCGAGCGGCAGCGACAGGTCAAAGACCTTGCCAGGATTGATCGTCCCTTTCAGGACAAGGTCGATCAGTTCAGGCAGATAGCGCCGGACCGGGGCAGGACCGCCGTGCAGGTGAACGTGCCTGAAGAACAGTTGCTCGCCATTCAGTTCCACCCCATGTGGCACGCCGACATAGCCCACACAGCCTCCGGGGCGCGTGGTGCCGATGGCCTGCATCATCGACTCTTGCGTTCCGACGCATTCCAGCACTGAGTCAGCTCCGATGCCTTTCGTCATGTCCTTAATGCGGGCCACCGCCTCGTCACCGCGCTCCGCCACGATATCAGTCGCACCGAACTCGCGCGCGAGCTTCTGCCGTGCGTCATGGCGGCTCATGGCGATAATCCGCTGGGCCCCCATCTGCTTGGCCGAGAGCACCCCAAGCAGGCCGACAGCGCCGTCGCCGACGACCACCACGGTGCCTCCCGGCTTTACGTTTGCTGTATCGGCGGCGAACCAGCCGGTACCCAGGACGTCCGAGCACGCAAGAAGGCTCGGCACGAGGTCATCGGGCGGCGCGCCTCCTGGCGTCGGCACGAGCGTCCCGTCCGCCTGCGGCACACGCAGGAACGGTGCTTGCGCCCGAAACATGAACTCACGATGGATGCACGCGGACTGGTACCCGTACTGGCAATGCGCACAAGTGTTGTCGGACGTCGCGAACGAGCCGACGACGAATTGGCCCGGCTTCACGGATTTGACCGCGCTGCCGACCTCTTCGACGAAGCCGCAGTACTCGTGCCCCATCGGCGTCGGACCGTCGATAGGCTGCAAGCCCCGGTACGGCCACAGGTCCGATCCGCACACGCAGGTCGCCGCGAGGCGGAGCACCGCATCGGTTGGTTCGATAATCTTCGGTGTCTCAAGATCTTCGAACCGAATGTCGCCAGGTCCGTAAAGAACTGTACCTTTCATTGCTCTGTCCTGCCTTTCATCTGATTTGGTTACTCATTCCATCTCGTATCGAGGCCGCGAACAAACATCAGCTGCTTGCGTCGGTGATGACGACAACTTTGTTTTTGATGTATTCGGTCATTTCTTCCCCGTTTTGGCGTGATTCTTCTGACGCTCGATTTGCGGCCCGTCAACATTGACAAACACGTGATACGCAACCGCATCCCACGCATTGTGAATGCCAATGAAGAGCAGCAGAAGAGCGGAGGTTGCAACGGCAAAAAGAGCGACAACGACTTGTGAATTTGCTGCGAACGAGCCCAAGCCAAGCAGCGCGTAGGACGCCAGAGGCAGGACGACATGGAACAGCCAGTCTTCGAAAGCAGGCTGATAGGCGTTTTGATTTTTCATCCGCCGCCCGACGATACCTGTGTAAACGAGGCCAGCAGCGCCGGTTATACCCCAAACAACGGCCGGAAACAGAATCGCAGGCCAAGGCACCCCCATGAGGGCAGAGACGAATAGCACTGCGCCGAAATGGACAATCGTCGGCGTTACCAACGCCGCTCCGGCGCGCGCGAAGTCTTTTGGCGGCTTCTCCGCGATAAGTGTCATCACGACGAATTGAAGGCCGATCAGCGCCCCAGCGGCAGAGCCGATAATGACGTAAAAACCATCCCATTCAGTGAATGCGTGCATGCTAAACCTTTAGTGTTTCAAATGTTCGAAGCGGGTCGGCGGCTCCTTTCCTCACTTCTGCGCGAGTTCGCCGAACCAATAAGCTGCGGTCACGCCGCCATCGATGAGGAAGTCGCTGCCGGTGATGAAGGCACCATCAGGCCCCATGAGCAGCGCCGCAACGGTTCCCACCTCATCCGGGGTTCCGGCCCGGCCCGCCGCAGAAATTTCGATCATGCGCCGATAGCCCGGCCCGCGAGGCCCTGTCAGCTCATCCTTGGCGAGCGGGGTAATAATGATGCCGGGACTGATCGTATTGACCCTGGCACCCCGCTTGCCCCAGCGGACCGCCTCGGCCATGACCCGCAACGAGTTCCCGCGCTTGGCGAGCTGATAGGCGTGGAGGGAGTCGGTCACCTTATCCGGCTGAAGGAATGGGAGACTGAGCAGTTCCTCCACGTGGGTTGTTGCCAGCGCGCTGTTTTGTTCGGCGGTCAGGGCGGGCAGGCGATGCCCCGACTGCGAAGCGATCACGACGCCCGCGCCGCCGCGCGCGATCACATTGCCGAATTCCTCCAGCAGAAGGGCGGTTCCGTAAAGATCGACTTTGAGAATGGTCGTCGGAGAAGCTTGTGTCGGTGATACCCCGGCGGCCTGGATCAGGCCGAAAACGTCGCCAATGGAAGTGGCCTTTTGAACGAGGGCCTCAACCGAAACGCGTGAGGATACATCAACAGTCGCGGTACTGACGTCGAAGCCGGCGTCGCCCATTACTTTGGCTGCAGCGTCGGCGTTTTCCTGGCGCAGATCAGCGAGCAAGACGTGCTTTCCGGCGCCAACCCGCCGCGCAATCGCCTGGCCGATCAGTCCGGCGCCTACGAGAACAATTACATTTGTCATGGCAGTATTTCCTTTCATGTGAATTTTGTAATGACTTCAAAGCCGACCGTGTCAAAGCGCGGTGTACCCGGCATCCACCGCTAGGGTGGCACCGTTGGAGAAGGAAGCTGCGTCGGACAGGAACCACATGGCGGCCTCGCCGATCTCCGTCGGATCGGCGAAACGTCCCATCGGCGAAAGGGAGTCGATGAGTTTCTGGTCCTCCGCGAAACCAGGGCGCTTCTCGGCGAACATCGGGGTGAGCACTGGGCCGATAAGTAGGGTGTTCACCCGGATATGGTCCTTCGCATAATCGGCAACTGCGCTGCGCATTAGCCCAAGCACGCCATGTTTGGCTGCGTTGTAATCGGCGGAGGTTTCCAGCCCGACCACGCTCGCGACGGACCCGGAAATGACGATCGAGCCGCCGCCCGTCTTCAGCATTTCCGCGATCTGATGTTTCATGCAGAGGAACAGACCGACGAGATCAACGTCGATCGCGCGGCGGAACTCCTCCTCCGTCAGTTCGTGCAGCTTTTTGCCGACCGAGTTCACACCGGCATTGTTGAACGCCCCATCGATGCGGCCGAAGGCACGGACGGCTTCGTCGATCATTGCGCGCACGTCGTCTTCCTTCGAAACATCAGCCGGCTGGAACCGCACCTTGGCGCCCGCATCGGCCAGCGTCTTCGCCAGTGCCTCGCCCTTTTCCGCGTTCCGGTTCGCGAGGAGGAGCTGCGCGCCTTGCTTTGCGAAAAGCCGTGCGGCAGCTTCGCCAATCCCCTGGCTTGCGCCGGTCACGATGATGGTCTTGCCGTGCAAAACGCCGGTCATATCGGCCTCCGTAAATCTTCGATGTTGAAATTGTATAACTGAGAATTGACCCGCTCAGGATATGAGCCGCGACGCCCGTTGACATCGTCGAGCGCATCGCGGGGCGTCGCGTGTTTTGTTTGATTGTCAGTGGGCATCTTTAACTCCTTTGCTGTTATCGGGTGCAACCTCGTTCACGGCAGCGAGCGCGCTCAAGGTTCGCGGATAACCCACCCACGGCAGCAACTGCGTGATCACATCAATCAGGACGTCGCGGCTATTGCCGACATTCACATTTCCCCGCACGTGCCCTTTCACCTGAGCATCCGCGCCCATCGCAATCAGGATGGAGAGCGTCACCAGCTCCCGCATTTTGAGGTCGAGGCCTGTACGCGTGTAGAAATCGCCGAAGCAATTCGCCGACAGGAAGCGCTGAATATGCAACAGGTCCTTCGGCGATTTCTCGTACATCTCGTCGATCATCCCGCCAAAAATCGCCTTCTGCGCGGCGAGGCCCTTGCTGACCCGCGTCTCCGCCGTGGTGGTGGACTGCGGCGCGAGCGGAAGCTGATGGCCGCGGCCCGCCAGAACTTCGTTTGTGGCATGGAGGAAGTCGAAGGCCCGCGCCATGCCGACATAGGCAACGGACTGATAGAGGATTTCCTTTATTTCGACGGGCGTCACGCCGACGTTGAGCGCCGCGCCCGCCATTACCTTGTATTCGTTGACCGCCTGACTGCCGATCAGCGCCGCAAGGATCAGAGTGAGGCGTGTTTTTGTGTCGAGCTTGCTCTCGGCGATCACTTCGTCGAAGGCGAAGTTGTCGAAGGTTTCGATGAGTTCGGGGTCGGTCACCGCCAGGGTGGAGACGTGGCCCGGAAACAGTTCGTCATGATTCTTGCGCGCCACGTCAGTGATCCTGTCGAAGCGTTCGGCGCCGATCTTTTGTTGTTCGTTGCTCATAACATTTTCCACTTCTGGCTCCGCGTGCGACGGGTGCAGGAGACTTGCGAGTTCTTACTCTGCCTTGAGAGAGAAGCTATATCAATCGCGAAACGGTACTCTTCTGGCCCTTTACCTGAAGGCTGCGTTCCGCTTCGTTTGATTTTCATTGTTTGTGAGCCTCTGCTGTCAGGGCTTGAACTTCAGCGACTGACCCGCTGCTGGAGATGTGCCGGGTAGCGAGCACCTTCCACCGTGATCCTGGAGACGGCATCATGGATGTCGCGAAGGTCGTCCACACCCAGTTCAACGTCGGCGGCGTTGGTATTTTCTTCGAGCCGATGCAACTTGGTGGTGCCGGGAATCGGAACGATCCACGGTTTTTGCGCCAACAGCCATGCAAGCGCGATCTGCGCAGAAGTTGCCTTCTTCTGGGCAGCGATCTTCCCAAGCATGTCTACCAGCACCTGGTTCGCCTTCCGGGCTTCCGGCGCAAAACGAGGTACGCTGTTACGGAAATCGGTGCTGTCGAACTTGGTGTCCTGGTTGATCGCGCCAGTCAGGAAGCCTTTACCAAGAGGGCTGAAAGGCACAAAGCCGATGCCAAGTTCCTCCAGCGTCGGCAGGATCTCTGCCTCCGGCTCTCGCCACCACAGGGAATACTCGCTCTGGAGGGCGGTCACGGGCTGCACGGCGTGCGCGCGGCGAATGGACTCGACGCCTGCTTCGGACAGGCCGAAGTGTTTGACCTTGCCTTCTTTGATGAGCTCTTTGACGGTGCCGGCGACATCTTCCATGGGCACGTTTGGATCGACACGGTGTTGATAGAACAAATCAATCACATTGGTCTTCAGCCGCTTGAGCGACGCCTCTGCCACAGCTCTGATGCGCTCCGGGCGGCTGTTCAATCCCTTATGTGAGTCGCCGTCCTCGAAGCCGAACTTGGTCGCGATCACGACCTTTTCCCGAAAGGGTGAAAGCGCCTCGCCGACGAGTTCTTCGTTCGTAAACGGTCCGTAGCACTCAGCGGTGTCAAAGAAGGTGACGCCACGCTCGAATGCCGAGCGGATCAGCGTGATGGCCTGCTGCTTCTCCGTTGCCGGGCCGTAGCCAAAACTAAGTCCCATGCACCCAAGGCCGAGGGCTGACACTTCCAGGCTGCTTTTTCCAAGTTTGCGTTTTTGCATTTTCTAAACTCCTATCGTTTGACTTAAATTTCGGAAGAAGATGTTCGCTGAGCTTATCCGACGTACGTCACCGGCCGGTCATTTTCAGCGCAGCTTCCGGGAGACGAGCCCCCTCCAGCGTGATCTTCGCGGTGGATTCGTCAATCGCCTGCAGGTTGGCTGCGCTGAGTTCGACCGCAACCGACCCGAGATTCTCTTCCAGACGGTGAAGCTTGGTCGTGCCAGGAATCGGGACGATCCACGGCTTCCGGGCAAGCAACCACGCCAGCGCGATCTGCGCGGGCGTCGCGCCTTTTTCCGCTCCTACCTGCCGGAGCACCTCGACCAGTGCCATGTTGGCCTTGATCGCTTCCGGCGAAAAGCGCGGCACGACGGAACGGAAGTCGGAGCTATCGAACTTCGTGTTCTCGGTTATCTTGCCGGTGAGAAAGCCTGCCCCCAGCGGACTGAACGGAACGAAGCCGATGCCGAGTTCCTCGACCGTCGGCAGGATCTCCGCCTCCGCGCCCCGGTAAAAAAGGGAATACTCACTCTGGACCGCTGTGACGGGCTGGACCGCGTGCGCGCGGCGGATTGTCTGAGCACCGGGCTCAGAAAGGCCGAAATGTTTCACCTTGCCTGCCTTGATCAGATCCTTGACCGCCCCTGCGACATCCTCAATCGGCACGTTCGGATCGACACGATGCTGGTAGAACAGGTCAATCGACTCCACCTGCAGCCGCTTCAGTGAAGCCTCGGCGACCGCTTTGATATGATCCGGGCGGCTGTTCAACCCTCCGCCACGCTTTCCAGTTTCGAGATCGATGTCGAAGCCGAACTTGGTGGCAATGACGACCTTGCCCTTGAAGGTCGCGAGCGCTTCGCCCACCAGCGCCTCGTTGACGAACGGGCCGTAAGCCTCGGCGGTATCGAAAAGGGTGACGCCATGATCAACCGCCGCGCGGATAAAGGTGATCATCTCGCCTTTGTCGGGCGGCACGCCGTAGGCGGAGCTCATACCCATACAGCCGAGGCCAAGAGCGGACACTTCAAGTTTGTTACCAAGTTTCCTTTTCAGCATTTCTTTTATCCTTACCAATAAGTTTTCTCTTTTGTTCAGCGATCTATCGACGCGTCGAGCACTTTCGAGATCGGCGCACCTTGGATGTCGATCATTGCGAATGCATCGTCGATCTCCTTGAGATCGGCGGCCGTCAGCTGGAGGTCCGCGGCCCGAAGATTTTCTTCCAGGTGGTTGATGTGTGTGGCGCCCGGGATCGGCACGACCCAGGGCTTCTGGGCCAAAAGCCACGCGAGCGCGATTTGCGCAGGCTTCGCATTCTTGCGAACGGCAAGATCCTTGAGGAAGTCGACGACCTTGAAGTTCGCCTCAAGCGCCTCGGGCGTAAAGCGCGGGAAATCCTTTCGCAGGTCGTTCGGATCGTCAAATTTCGTGTCGCGGGTGATCGCGCCGGTCAGGAAGCCTTGTCCTAGCGGACCCCAGGCGACGAGGCCGATGCCGAGTTCCTCGCAGAGCGCAAATTTCGTCGTCTCGGGCTCACGCATCCAAAGCGAATAGTGGTCTTGAATCACGGTAACCGGCTGTACGATGTGTGCTTTGCGGATGCTGTTGGCGCTGGCCTCGGAGAGACCGAAATGCCTGACCTTGCCTGCAGCGATCAGGTCTTTCACCGTTCCGGCCACGTCCTCCATCGGCACCGCCGGGTCGACGCGATGTTGGGTAAGGACATCAATGTGGTCGGTCCGCAGGCGCTTGAGCGAACCTTCAACCGCTGCGCGAATGCGGTCCGGGCGGCTGTTGAGTCCAATAGGCTGGCCGTTCTCGATCTCATAGCCGAACTTCGTACCGATGAGCACGCGACTGCGCATGGGTTCGAGCGCCTCGCCAACCAGGTCCTCGTTGGTGTAGGGACCATAGGCCTCGGCTGTATCGAACAGCGTCACGCCGCGATCGACCGCGCCCCGAATAACGTTGATCGCTTCCTTACGGTCTGCCGCTGGGCCCAATCCAAAGCTCAGGCCCATGCAGCCTAAACCTATGGCCGAGACTTCCAGATTGGCTTTTCCGAGTTTGCGCTTTTGCATATAAACAATCCTTTCAGGACTTGCCGTGAATACCCAAACTGCGACGATTTTCGAGACCCGGCGTTATCGCCAGTTTGACGACGAGGTCCGCAACGCTTTTGCGGGATACCGTCTTCGCGGCGTTCTTAAAAGTCTCGCCCTTCTGTGTAGTTCCGTAATCGATGACATCCCGGTCATCGAGCCAGGCAGGGCGCAGAATTGTGTAGTCAAGTTCGGACGCCTCGATGAGGTTCGCCGCTTTGCGATATGGATCGAGAATACTGCCGTGGCGCTCGCGCGGAACCTCGTCATAGATTCCCATCGAACTGATAAATATCAATCGTTTCACGCCGGTCTTGTTCATCGCCAGCACGATAGCGCGCGCCTGCTGTTCTAACTCGCCCGCAAGGTTTGCATAGACCACGTCCTGACCGGCCATAGCGGACTCAAGCGTTTTCGAGTCGACAACGTCGCCCTCAATAACGCGCACGCGGTCTGCGGCACCTGAGAGCTTCAGCCTCTTTGCGTTTCGCAAATAGAGTGTCAGGCGCGCGTCCGTGTCTCTAAGAAACAGATCGGTCGCCACCCGGGCGATCTGGCCGTGTGCCCCGAGGATCAGCACCTTCGGATCTGCCTTCGAGGGGCTGCGACCGGGCTTTTGATCAGACATATTGCTCACGGCCGGTCCCTCTTGCGCCGTGCACCTGAATGCTCGATGCGGCGGAATCGATTTCTGTGAGGTCCTCGGCAGTGAGTTCGATCTCAGCCGCTCCCAGGTTTTCATCAAGTCGTTCAAGTTTTCTCGTGCCGGGGATCGGTACGATCCAGGGCTTTTGAGCGAGAAGCCAGGCGATCGCGACCTGGGCCGGAGTGGCATTCTTGCCCGCCGCTATGCGCTTGAGCAGATCGACGAGCGGTTGGTTGGCGGCGATAGCCTCCGGCGTGAAGCGCGGAAACCAACTGCGGACGTCAGAGCTCTCGAACGACCTTCCCGCGTTGACCGTTCCCGTCAGGAATCCCTGGCCGAGCGGGCTCCACGGGACAAAGCCTATGCCGAGTTCTTCGCATGTCGGCAGCACGTCCGGTTCAGGGTCTCTCGCCCAGAGCGAATACTCGCTTTGAACCGCCGCGACCGGCTGGACAGCGTGGGCGCGTCGGATGGTTCGCGCCCCAGCCTCTGACAAACCGAAATACTTGACCTTGCCGGCAGCGATCATTTCCTTCACTTCACCGGCGACATCCTCGATAGGCACGGTTGGATCGACGCGATGTTGATAGAGAAGATCGATGTGATCGGTCTTCAGTCGTTTGAGCGATGCATCAACGACCTGCCTGATGTGCTCCGGCCTGCTGTTCAGGCCGCGCCTTTCCCTGGTCTTGGGATTGATGTCAAAACCGAACTTGGTCGCAATGATGACTCGGTCGCGCAAGGGGGCGAGCGCTTCGCCGACCAGCTCTTCGTTGGTAAACGGGCCATATACTTCCGCCGTGTCGAAAAACGTGATGCCGCGCTCAACCGCGGCCCGGATCAGGGCCATCATCTTCTGGCTGTCTTCGGGCGGCCCGTAGTTCCCGCTCATGCCCATGCAGCCGAGGCCGATGGCCGAAACTTCGAGGGTTTTTCCTAATTTACGCTTTTGCATAATCCTCACCTCTTCACTGGCCTGACCCGGCCGCACATCCTCGCCGCTTGCCACGGCTTCTCATCAACCGTTCTCCCTGTTCCTCAATTCCAAGAATATCCCCGAATAGCGTTTTGAGTAGTATGTATAAAAGACATGGGCTTGTGAGGAGAATTCATCAATGGTGCGCAACGACCTCCGTATTCTAGCCGCGTTCCTCGCAATTGCGGAGGAGCGCAGTTTTACCAAAGCTGCCAAACGGCTGGGCGTTTCTCCCTCGGCCATGAGCCACGCAATCCGCGGGCTGGAGGAAGGACTCGGCGTTCGGCTGCTTTCGCGGACCACGCGAAGCGTGGCGCCGACCGAGGCCGGACAACAGCTTCTCGCACGGTTGCGCCCGGCTCTCACCGACGTTCAGGACGCTCTCGACCAGCTTTCAGCATTCCGTGACAAACCCGCAGGCCGGGTACGCGTGATCGTGCCGAGGCTTGCGGCGATGACCGTGCTCGCGCCAAAACTGGGGCAGCTTGCGCGCGATTACCCGGACGTGGTGCTCGAAGTCACCGCCGATGACAGGCACATCGATATTGTAGCCGGAGGGTTCGATGCCGGCATCCACTTCGGTGAATACATTCAAAAGGACATGATCGCTGTTCGCATTTCCGGCGACCACCGCGCGGCCATCGTTGGATCGCCCGCCTATTTCAAGACGAACACAAAGCCGAAAATACCGCGTGACCTCCTCAGCCATCGATGCATCAATTTTCGGCACGGATCTGGGGGCGACGTTTATCGGTGGGAGTTCGAAAAGGGCAAGAAATCACTATCCGTGGCGGTGAACGGGCCTTTGATGCTCGATGACGTGGAGATCATGATCCGTGCTGCGCTCGATGGCGTCGGATTGGCCTTCGTATCAGATGATTACGTGGCGTCGCATCTCGCGAGTAAGGCGCTCGTTCGCGTGCTGGAGGATTGGTGCCAGCCGTTTCCCGGTTTCTTCCTCTATTACCCGAGCCGCCGGCAGCAGCCAGCCGCGCTGGCTGCTCTGATCAATACTCTTAAGCTGTAGCTGTATCTACTGCGGTTAGCTTTGGGGTCTGAACAGTAATGGAACAGAAAACCCCCGTAAGAGGGTCATGCTGCCTCGTTCATGGCATCTTCAGGGGTACGAAGCGACCGGCAGAATAGCCGCAAAGGAGCGAGGCGTTCGATTTGGCCGGCCTTCCAGTCTGAGCCCGGAGCAGACAGACCTGGCGAGGCGTTTGCTCGACGAGGGAAAATCAGCCAGGGAAGTCGCTGAAACCTTCGGCGTGCATAAGACAACTATTTACAGGGCCACGGCCTCGAAGGCATGAAGGTGCAGCCATCAGCTCACCTATTTTTTTGGCCTTAGTTCGTTCTGCAAGTAGTGCATCGTTCCACAAAATGGAACGGCGCATGCCAGGGGTGCGCCAATGGACCCGTGATAGTGAAAGCTTGTTCGCGGGCATCGCCCACATTTGCCCGGCCCGCCGGGAGGCCAGAATTTTGCCCCTACGGCAAACCAATCGCGTTGTCGGCTGGCATTGATACCCTGCGGCAAGACCGCATCGGCGACCGCTCTGCTGGCCGCAAAATGCGTACCTGGTTGTTCCAGAATTCCTAACGAAAAATTACCATCGTCATCCTTCGCCGGAGGCGTCCGGCCGATGGGGCTTACCGGAGTTTTCTGTTCCATTACTGTTCAGACCCCGTGAACAGAAACAGGGAGCGACAACTGATCGCTATCTAGACTTTGTTGTACCGGGGGCGGCGACCATGTGTCTCTCGATAAACGCTAATCCTGTACCGTTCCCAATCCAAGGCAGAATCCTTCGTCACTGCTGGTCCCTCGATGGTCATCGAAGTGAAGCGCTTTCCATTGCGCAGATGTTCGGAAACCCGATCATCGGGACCGTTTGAAATGCCGAACTGCACGATTCTTCTGCCGTCCCGTAGGACATACCGATAGGTGTCTCTGTCCATAACGTCTGGCCTTTGGAGGCCATTTTCTCACAAAACAGCTCATTAGAAACTGGGTCCGTTGGAGTTTCCGGGCCGACGGTGTGGACGAGTGGGAGATCGATGACGTGTTGTCTGCGCCTTCTCGACGGTGCGCTCGGCGTAAGAGACTGGGTTCTGCTTGTCGTGCCGGAATGAGGCGATCTTTTGCTTGATGACGGCAGGGTCTTCGCCGCGGTCAAGCGCCCGGTTTGCAAAAGCCCAGTCCCGTTCGCTCTGCGATTGGTGGCCACCAGCCTGGCGATGGGGGGGCGCCGCGCCAGACTCGGCGGCTTGCGGCGCGGATTCCGGGAACGCGGGGAAGTCCAGCGGACGCAATCTGTAAGGTGGTGGACTGTTCGGGATCTCGACCACATAATGAGGCGTCTCGTATTTGTGATTGCGGAAACCGGGCAGGCGCAGGACGCGGGCGGTGTCCCAGACGGCCGCATCGGCGCCGAACTGCCGCGCGAGTCCTCGTACGACGGTCTCGGCGTGTTCCGCCGAAAAATTCTCGACCTGCCACAGTACCTGGTACTTGCCGGGGCTGCTTTCGAGAACGCTGTGCGGTTTTGGCATGTCGCGGTCGAGCAGGAGTTTATTGAGCGCAGCGGGACCGCCGTCGTCGATGTCGAGGTAGAGATGCCGGATTGCGGCAACGTCGGTTTTGGTCCTGCGCTTGGCATCGGGGTTGAGCGCGTTGACGGTCAGATACACGTCGGCGCCATGGGCGTTCGCGGCGCGAAGATGCGCTTGATAACGCGGGCTGGCAAGAAATTCCGCCGAGCCGAATTCGTGCTTGATCGTGCCGGTCTTGCGGTTGATCAGGACAACAGCCAGGCGATCGCTGGGTTCGTAGTGCGCTTCGATGTAGCGGCTGGGAATTTCGGGGTCGAACATGACAGCCTCGCCTCTCGGTGCGGTCAGGGCGATTATGGCAAAAGATCTTTAAGGACGGGTTATCCGGCACGCGGCCCGTATGGCGTTAGTACCGGTGTCAAGGCAAAGTAGAAATGTCCTATTCCCAGCAAAGTAGAAATGTCCGGTTTTGAGGGGGCGGCTGGAGGAGCTGGGTTAGAGTGGATTCGATGTTTCGGGGAGGTCGCGTTCCCTGGG
>JBEKKO010000017.1:0-64147 GCA_050010695.1 Bryobacteraceae bacterium | reverse complement strand
TGGTCGCTGAACTGCGCGACCTGCGGCAGCACTTCGAGGCCAGTGAATCAGACCGGGCAGCGCGGCTTGTGGCGATCGAAGAGCAGGGGCAGCGCCTGGGTCAAATCGAAGCCGAACGCAACGGGCTGGCCGCTGAACTGAGCGATCTGCGCACGCACTTCGAAGCGAGTGAGGCGGATCGGGCGGTGGGGCTTGCGGCGATCGAGGAGCAGGGGCAGCGCCTGGGTGAAGCCGAAGCTGAGCGCAGGCGGTTGGCCGCTGAACTGAGCGATCTGCGCACGCACTTCGCAGCGAGTGAGGCGGATCGGGCGGCGCGGCTTGCGGTGATCTACGAGCAGGGGCAGCGCCTGGGTGAAGCCGAAGCCGAGCGCAGCCGGTTGGTCGCTGAACTACACGATCTGCGCACGCGCTTCGAAGCGAGCCAGGCGGATCGGGCGGTGGCGCTTGCCGCGCTCGAGCAGCAGGGGCAGCGCCTGGGTGAAGCCGAAGCCGGGCACAGCCTGTTGGTCGCCGAACTAAGCGATCTGCGCTGGCACTTCGAGGTGAGCCAGGCGGACCGGGCGGCGCGGCTTGCGGTGATCTACGAGCAGGGGCAGCGCCTGGGCGAAGTTGAAGCAGAGCGCAACCAGTCGGTCGCTGAACTGAGCGATCTGCGCACGCACTTCGCAGCGAGCGAGGCGGACCGGGCGGCGCGGCTCGCAGTGATCGAAGCGCAGGGGCAGCGCCTGGGCGAAGCCGAAGCCGAACGCAACCGGTTGGTCGCTGAACTGAGCGATCTGCGCACGCACTTCGCAGCGAGCGAGGCGGATCGGGCGGCGCGGCTTGCGGTGATCTACGAGCAGGGGCAGCGCCTGGGTGAAGCCGCAGCCGAGCGCAGCCGGTTGGTCGCTGAACTACACGATCTGCGCACGCGCTTCGAAGCGAGCCAGGCGGATCGGGCGGCGCGGCTCGCGGCGCTCGAGGAGCAGGGGCGGCGCCTGTTTGAAACCGACGCCAGAGCGAAGCAGACTGCAGCCGAGTTGAGCGTGACACGGCAGCGACTGGAGCATTCCGAAGCCGGATTCGCCGCGCAACGGGCACTCTGCGAGCGGCAGACACTGCGGATGACGAGTCTGGAGGACAACCACCGCAGGCTGCAAGGGCAGATTCGCGCCACAAACGAAGAGTTGGACGATTGGCGGGCCTTGCTGGACAGACTGGTTAGTACCCGCGTTTACCGTGTGCTGCGACGGGTTGGACTCTGGCGTTGGGTCGAGGAAATCGCCCCGAAGCGGGAGGCCGGTCGTACGCAGGGCCGGTCAGGTTGAACCCACGTCTTGCCGTGGCGATCTACATTCACAACAGTGGTGATACCGGCCGGAATAGAATGAGAGGCTATAGTGAGCTGCTGCCCTACTCGTACCTCAGCGCTACCAGGGGGTCTACTTTCGCGGCACGGCGCGCGGGGATCCATCCCGACGCCAGGGCAACGGCTACCAGCACGCCCAGAGCAATCGCAAGCGTAAGCGGATCGGCCGGCTTGAGCCCGAAGAGCCTGCTCTGGACCAGTCGGCCGCAGCCCAGGCTGGCCGGAATCCCAATCACCAGGCCGATGGCGATCAGCACCACCGTCTCCCGCAGGATCATGCGGACCACGCTGCCGCCCTGCGCCCCCAGCGCCATCCGGATGCCGATTTCGTTGGTGCGCCGCGCGACCCCATACGAAAGCACGCCGTAAAGGCCGATCGAAGCCAGCAACAAAGCCAGCGCGCCGAATGCGGCCGAGAGCTGCGCGATGATGCGCTCCTGGCGCAGGTTGTCATCCAGCAGCGCTTCCAGGGTTTTCGGCGTGCCCACCTGGATAGCCGGGTCAAACGCCAGAATCGCCTTGCGCGACGCCTCGATCACGGGCGCCGGATCGCCCACGGTTCGAATCTCGTAGTTCATGTCCCCAGAGTAATCGCCGAGCGGCTGCCGCGCGGCCAGGTAAAAGCGGCGGTGGGGCTTGTCGCGCAGGCTTTCGTGCGCATCGCGCGCCACGCCGACAATCGCGAAGGTCTTGTGCGTATCGGGGAACTCATCAGCCACGTGTTTGCCGATGGGGTTCGCTCCGCCGAAGTAGAACTTGGCGAAAGTCTCATTCACCACGCAGACGGGTTGCGCGCCCGCTACGTCCCGCGGCCCGATGTCGCGGCCCAGCAGCATCGGAATGCCGACGCTCGCGAAATAGCCTGGGCCGACTTCATCGAACCGGGCGTGCGAATCGTCCCGGTTCTTCGCAGTGTAGCCCTCCACGCTGATTCGGTCGCCGGATTCGCTGCCGCTGAACAGCCCATTCGTCGAGTACGTCACCGCGCGGACGCCCGGAATGCGAGCCAGTCGGTCCCGCAGATCTTCGTACGCCACCGGCAGCCTGTCGCCCGAGTAACCGGCCGAGAGCAGGTCCGCGCCGACCACCACCAGCCAGTCCCGCGAGTAACCGAGATCCATGTTTTCCAGGTTGCGCAGCGTCCGCACGAACCAGCCCGCGCCGATCAGCAGCATCACCGAAATCGCGATCTGCCCGATCACCAGAATCTTACCCAACCCGATGCGGGCGCTTGATCCGGTGAGGCCGCGGCCCGCATCCTTGAGAGTCCGGCTGATGTTGACGCGCGACGATTGCCACGCCGGCGCGAGTCCGAAAATCAGGCCCGTGAACAGGCACAGGCCGGTGGTGAAGAGCAGGACTTTCAGGTCCGGGCGAACGTCCAGCGTCAGCGGATCGGGGCCGCTCGAGACCGCGCGCACCAGCAACCTGACGCCAGCCGCGGCAAACGCGGCGCCGGCCAGGCCGCCGGCCATGGCGAGCACCAGACTCTCCACCAAGAACTGGCGCACGATGCGGGCCCGGCCGGCGCCCAGCGCGAGGCGCACGCCAATCTCTTTCTGGCGCGCCGTGGCCCGCGCCAGCAGCAGGTTGGCCACGTTCGCGCACGCGATCAGCAGCACCAGCGCCACCACCGCCATCAGCACGTACAGCGGGTCGGCGAAATCGCCGCGCAGGCTGGAGACGCCGTTGCCGGCGTCATGCAGTTTCAAATGCTGTCTTAGAATGTCCGGCTCGCCGCGGCTGATCGCGGAGAATTCCTCCGCCACCACTTGTTTGAAAACCACATCCACGTTGGCCTGCGCCCGCTGGCGGGTGACGCCCGGTTTGAGCCGGCCGATCACTTGCAGCCACATCACCTTCTCGGCGATGTGCCCAGGATCGTCCTTCAGCCACATGCGGCCCGGCATCAGTTGCGGCTGCATGTCCAGCGGAATCCAAACGTCCGGCGCGGCGCCGATCTGCTCGCCGTGAAAATTCGGCGGTGTCACGCCGATCACGGTGAGATCGGCCTTGGCCATGCGCATGCGCGCCCCGATGGCGGAAAACGCGCCGCCGAACCGCCGTTGCCAATAGTTGTAACTGATCACCGCGTATGGCGCCGTTCCGGGACCGTGTTCGTCGGCGGCCGAAAACGCGCGGCCCACCAGCGGACTGGCTCCCAGCACGCTGAAATAATTGCCGCTCACCAGCCGGGTGTGAATCTCTTCCGGCACCGCACCGTTAACGCTCGCGTTCTGGCCGTCCAGTTCGGCCTGCGCCGCCAGCACGCCGGAGAAGGTCTGCGCGCGGTCGCGCAGCCCCTCGAATTCCCGCGTGGAAAGAATGCCCCGTTCGCCCCCGTTGGTCCCGATGTTGACTCCCGAAGCGGTGGGATCGGTCAGCGCCACCAGTTCCTGCGGGTTGCGCACCGGCAGCATCTTCAAAATCACCGAATCGATCAGGCTGAAGATGGCCGTATTGGCGCCGATGCCCAGCGCCAGCGAGAGCACCGCTACCGCTGAGTAGCCTGGGCTCTTGGCGAGCACACGGACACCGAAGGCAATATCCTGGCGCAGTTCCGCAAGACCAGTCATAGCGATTGGACCGTCCCTCCCGGCATTCGGGTAGGGGCCGGGCATGCCCGGCCCGGCACTCGTCCTCGTCCTACCCATCCCAGCGCCCGCGTTCCCTCAATTTGCCAACTTCCGTCCGCGCCATTTCCTGTAAACGTACTACGTCCACTTTCGCGCTGCGGTTCAACGGCATTGTGCCCGGTTCCAGAATTACGTAATGAAGAGGACGCATGTAACCCGCCAGCGACCGCGCGTGTTTGCGCAACTCCGCTTCGGTCAGGTCCGCGGCCGGCTGGCGCTCCAGAAACGCCACGATCCCTTCGCTCCACAGGCGGTGCTCGTGCCCCACCACGCCAACGTTCGCCACCCGGTCCGCCAGCGCGGCAAAGTGATTCTCGATGTCGCCGGGGAACACCTGGTGTCCGGCCGGTTTCAACACCCACTTGGCGCGTCCCGAAAAGCGCAGCCCGTGTTCGTCGACGCCACCCAGGTCCCCGGTGTAGAGCCAGCCGTCTCGCGACACCGTCGCCGCAGTGGCTTCGGGATCGTTGACGTAACCCAAAAACGTCTGCGGACCCTGGAAGCAGATGTGCCCGGCCCGTCCTTCGGGCGCTTCGCAGCCGGCCATGCCCGCGGCGTCCATGGCTTCACGGATCGACAGGCGATAGGCCGGCATCGCCCATCCGATGCCGTGCTCCAATTCCCCGGCCTCGGGCGTCAGGCGCGTGTAAGTGCAGAAGCCGGAGGACTCGGTCAGCCCGAGGCCGGTCGCAATCCGCGGCGCCATTTCCAACATGCGGTCGAGGAACGCGAGCGGCACGGCTTGCCCGCCGTAAACCGCTGTCTGCAGGCTGGCCAGATTGCGCCGCGCATAATCCGCCGTGCGCCACTCCAGGTTGAACATGGCCGGAATCTGGCCGAGCAGAGTCACCCCGTGCCGCTCGATGGCATCGAGACTCTTGACCGCATCGAAAACTTCCAGCGTCACCGCCTGCGCGCCCATGAATAGCGAGGTAAGCAGCACCTCCGCCTGGCCGCCGACGTGCGACGCGGGCAGATTGCACAGCACCCGCTGTCCCGGCCCGAATCGAAACGCTCTGCCGAGGCACAGATTCTGGCAGGTGATGCCGCGGTGCGAGAGCAACGCCGGTTTGGGCGCCCCGGTGGACCCCGTGGTGAAGATCACCTGCGCGCCATCGCTTTCCGTCACCTGCGATTCCACCGGTTCCGGACGTGCGCGCGAGAGCAAATCGAAAACGCTGGCAGCCCCTGCGATGCACTCGTTCGCGGGCGAGAACTGCATCAGGTGCTCGATGGAATCGCAGCGCGCCCGGACGGCCTCGCCAAGGGCCGCGAAATCGGCCGCGGCAGTCTTTCCCAAAAAGAAATACCCTCGCGCCCGGATCAGGTTCAGACAGCGGATGACTTCCGCCGGCTGCAATCGCAGATCGAGTGGCGCGTGAATCACACCCAGCCGGAAGCACGCCAGCTCCAGTAAGATGTGCTCGTTGAGCAGCGGCAGCGAGGCCGCCAGGAAGTCGCCGCGGCGAAAGCCCAGCCGCGCGAGTTCCGCCGCGATGGCCATCGACCCGCGCTCGAGATCCCGCCACGTGAGCGTGGTCCCGCGCGTCGCATTCACAAGGGCCGCGTTACCTGGCTGGCGCGCCGCCCACCAGTCTACGCCGGCGTGGATCAGATGGCGGTCCCGGTACTCCGTTTCGAATTCTTCCAGCGTGACCTGCGGGATCGGCTCCGGTGCCATTGGATTCTATCTTGACACGAGCCGGTCAGCCGCTGGTCCCGGCGTCACCCCCGATTGCAATCAGCAGGAGATCGAGGTAGGTGTTCAACGCGCGACCCAGGCTCTCAGGCCCGTTGGGGTTGTGCGAATCGGCTACAACTTCGTCCCTGACTGGACGGGTGATCCCTCAATCCTCTTTCGGATCGTTGTCGCAGACGAATTTGCGGAAAGACCAAAGCTGAGCGATGTCGCGCAGAAGATTGGGCGTAAGCGAGGGACGAATCATCGTCGAGCGGTTAGGCAATCAAATTATCCTGGGAGAATCCGGGAACGGACGGAACGTATTCGGCACTTGGCTGGGGAGCAGTCCCCTGTTCCCGGAAGTCGGAATTTCCCCGCCGGGCGAGACATTGACGGCCCGACAAGGGAGTTCTGCCTTAAGACAGCACCGGCAGTCCGCCCCAGCCCCTACATCACCCTTAGCGCGCTTGGCCCCGGGATCGTGCGCACCCAGGAGTTCATCTCGCGTTCGTTTTGCAGCAGGTCGCGCAGGGTGGCTTTGCCGACCACCTGGTCGACCGCAACTTGCACGGCGCGCCACAGCGACCGCACCGAGCAATCGACCGAGCGCGTGCAGATGGAGGCCTGGCCGGCGTGGCTGTCGCAGAAATCGCTTTCGAACAGGCGCCCGCCCAGCGCGTCTAACACGTGGCCGATGACGATGGTTCCGGCCGGCCGCGCCAGCTTGTAGCCGCCATCCTTGCCGCGGGTGGCTTTGACGAAACCGCCCTTGCGCAGCACGCGCAAAATCTTGGCGGCGTAGGCCGCTGAGACGCCCTCGGCCTGGCTGATCTCCGGAATCGTCAGGCCGGTGCCGGCTTCGGTCGCATATGCGAGGCGCACCAGGCAGCGCACGCCGTACTCTTCGTTGGCGCTCAGCTTCATCCGCGCATCCTCGCAATCGGGATGAGATCGTCGATGCCCAGCGCCAGTTTGGCCGCGGTCGACATGCGGTCCTTCGACCACGGCGGATCGAAGGTCAGCTCGATCTTGACGCTGGCGACGCCCGCCACGGCGCGTGCGCGGCGCTCCACTTCGGCCGGCAGCGAGCCCGCCACAGGGCAATTGGGCGCGGTGAGAGTCATGAGAATGCGCGCGTTGCCGGCGTCATCCACGTCCAGGTTATAGATCAGCCCTAACTCATAGATGTTGACCGGCATCTCCGGGTCATAGACCGTGCGCAGCGCGGCGACAATCTGATCCTGCAAACTCATTCGGTGGTGACCGGTTCTTCCTTGTTTTCGAGCGCCGATTTCAGGGTGTGCCACGCCAGCGTGGCGCACTTGACGCGCGCGGGGTAATCGCGCACGCCGCAAAACACCACCAGCTTGCCCAGTTCCTTAGTCACCGGCGAATCCGTGGTCAGCAGATCGTGGAATCGCTCCAGCAACTTGAGCGCCTCCTCGCGCTTCAGGCCCTTCAGGCTCTCGGTCATCAACGATGCCGAGGCGGTGGAGATGGCGCAGCCGCTGCCCACAAAGCTGGCGTCTTCGACGACGTCGTCCTTCATCTTCAGATATAGCTTCAGCTTGTCGCCGCACAGCGGATTGTAGCCCTCGGCCTGGTGGTTGGCGCCGCCCAGTACATGGCAGTTCCGCGGGTGCTTGCTGTGGTCGAGAATCGTATCCTGATAAAGATCGTCAACCATTAGGAGAAAACCTCCTTAACTTTGCGAAGGCCGGCCACCAACGCGTCGATTTCGCGCGTGGTATTGTAAAACGCCAGTGAGGCGCGTGTGGTGGCGGGCACGCCAAACCGGTCCATCACCGGCTGCGCGCAATGGTGCCCTGTGCGCACCGCGATTCCCATCCGATCCAGCACCGTACCGATATCGTGCGGGTGAATGCCATCGATCACGAATGATAGCACCGCCGCCTTCTCTCGCGCCGTGCCGATCATCCGCAGCCCGGGTATTTGCTCGAGCGCCTGCGTGCCGTATACCAGCAGCTCGTGCTCGTAACTGGCGATCCGGTCCAAACCTATGTGGCTCAAGTAATCCACCGCCGCGCCCAACCCGATGCCGCCGGCGATGTTTGGCGTGCCAGCTTCGAACTTATACGGCAGGTCGGCGTAAGTGGTCTTCTCGAAGGTGACAATCTTGATCATATCGCCGCCGCCCTGATACGGTGGCATGGCATTCAGCAACTTACTCTTGCCGTATAAGATGCCTATCCCAGTCGGACCCACCATCTTATGACCGGATAATAAGTAGAAATCCGCGTCGAGCGCAACCACGTCCACCTTCAGGTGCGGCGCCGCCTGCGCGCCGTCCACCAGCGCCAGCGCGCCGGCGCGGTGCGCCATGGCGATGATTTCACCAACCGGGTTGATGGTGCCGAGTGCGTTGGAAACGTGCGTCACGGCCACCATCTTTGTCCGCGGGTTGAGAAGCCGGGCGTATTCCTCGAGGATGAGTTCGCCGCGGTCGTTGATGGGAATCACGCGCAACTTGGCGCCGGTCGACTCGCACAGCATTTGCCACGGCACGATGTTGGAGTGATGCTCCATCGCGGAAATGACGATCTCGTCGCCCTCCCGTACGTTTCTGTGCCCCCAGCTCGACGCCACCAGGTTGATGCCTTCGGTGGTGCCGCGCACGAAGATCAGCTCGTTCTTGCTGCGCGCATTGACGAAGCGCTTCATCTTGGCGCGCGTCTCTTCGTAGGCCGCCGTGGAGCGCTGGCTCAACTCGTGCACGCCGCGATGAATGTTGGCGCAATCCACTTCGAGGAACTTGCGAATCGCTTCGATCACCGCGTACGGCTTCTGCGCCGTCGCCGCGTTGTCCAGATACACCAGCGGTTTGCCGTGTATGGTCTGCTTGAGAACCGGGAAATCCTCCCGAATCCGTTCGACGTCGAAGCCAGCCGCAATCTCAGTAGTTAGAGCGCTCATGAAATTTCTCGGACAGAACCTCTTCGAGCTCACCCCGCAGCTCCGGAATCCTGATGCGGTCGATGATATCCTGCGCGAACGCCTGAGTCAGCAGGCTGCGCGCCTGCGCCTTTCCGATGCCGCGCGATTGCAGGTAGAACAGCGATTCTGAGTCCAGTTGGCCGATCGTCGCGCCGTGCGTGCAGCGCACGTCATCGGCAAGAATCTGCAACTCGGGCTTGGTGTCGATTACCGCATCGTCGGACAACACCAGGTTCTTGTTGGTCTGCTTGGAATCGGTCTTCTGCGCATCCTTCCGGACGATGATTCGCCCGTTGAACACCGCGCTCGATCGGCCGTCCAGAATACCCTTGTAGAGTTCGTGACTCGTCCCGTGCGGCTTGGCGTGGTCGATCACGGTGTGATTGTCCACATGTTGCGTACCGTTGACCAGGTACAGGCCGTTCACCGTGGCCTCGGCGCCTTCGGCGAGCGTCACCCCAATGTCATTGCGCACCAGCGCGCCGCCGAGCGAAATATTATGCGTGGTGAA
Organism: Bryobacteraceae bacterium; assembly: GCA_050010695.1. Taxonomy (GTDB): domain Bacteria; phylum Acidobacteriota; class Terriglobia; order Bryobacterales; family Bryobacteraceae; genus Bog-375. Next base: position 55,016 of record JBEKKO010000017.1, on the reverse strand, counting down.
GTTGGCGCTGCGCCCCAGCGCCACCTGCATGGTGGCCACGTGGAAGGCCTCGGCCGATTCGCGCTGCACTTTGTAGTGATCGACTACGGCGTTTGCACCGAGCACGACTTCCGACACGGCGTTGGTGAAGTAATTGCCCGCGCCGCGGTACGTCTCCACGATCGAGCACTGCGCGTTCGCGCCCACCAGGATGAGCGTTCGGGGATGCGCTGCCGCGCCTTCCGGCGCCTCGTACGCGATTTCGATAGGTTGCTCGATAACCGCGCCCGCGGGCACCTTAAGAGCCACGAGACCGCAGAGGAACGCCGTGTTCAGCGCGGTGAAGGCGTTCGCATCAAAGGCGGCGTAGCGCCCGAGATTGGGCTGCGCTTCGGCGATGCTCAACTCCCCTTCCCGCTGCGGCGGATAGCTCAGTATCTGCACTGGATTCGGAAACGTCACCCGCCGGTCGATACCGCCCACTCGGAAATTGCTGCGCGCGATGGGCGAGACATTGGTGAAGCGCCATTCTTCGTCGTGCGTGGTCGGGAATCCGAGCTCGGCAAACCGTGCGAAGGCGCGCTCACGGAGTTCCTGCAGCCACGGCTCGGTGGCGGGAAACTTGGGAAGCTTGGTGAACTCCGCCAGCCAAAACCCGATCTGTTCCGCCACCGCCGTCATCGCTTACCCACCGCCTCGGGTTCGTCCTGGATTCCCAGCGCCGCGTAGCCGCCTTCTTCCAGCTCCAGCGCCAGTTCCTTACCGCCCGATTTGACAATCCGCCCGTCGGCCAGCACGTGCACGTAGTCCGGCACGATCTCGCTCAACAGGCGCTGGTAGTGCGTCACCACAATCATGGCGCGCTCGGTGCTGCGCATGGCATTCACGCCCGCCGCCACCAGCTTGAGCGCGTCGATGTCCAGCCCCGAATCCGTCTCGTCCAGAATCGCCAGCCGCGGCTCCAGCACTGCCATTTGAAAGATCTCGTTGCGCTTCTTTTCGCCGCCCGAAAAGCCCGAGTTCACCGGCCGGTTCAGCAGCGCCTGATCCATGTTCATGGCGGTCATCTTCTGGCGGATCCGGTCGAGGAAATCCATCGCATCCAGTTCCGGCAGGTTACGATGCTTGCGAATCGTATTTAACGCGGCTTTCAGAAAATACATGTTGCTGACGCCGGGAATTTCCACCGGGTACTGAAACGCCAGGAAAATGCCCTCGCGCGCGCGGTCCTCCGGCGACTGCGCCAGCAGGTCCTGGCCGTCGTAAGTCACCTGGCCGCCGGTCACCACATACAGTTCGCGCCCGGCCAGCACCTGCGCCAGCGTGCTCTTGCCGGAGCCGTTCGGCCCCATGATGGCATGCACTTCGCCGGCTTCGACGGTGAGGTCGATGCCCTTCAGAATCTCCCGGTCGCCAACCGTGGCGTGCAGATCTTTGATCTCTAACAATGCCATTCGTTCCTCATCTTCGTCCGCGGGCTGGCCTTCGAAACTAACCACAGGGTTGACAGGCGGAAGCGCCTGTCCCACGTGCCTGCAGGTCCTGCGCCCAAAGTGGGACAGACGCTTTCGTCTGTCAACCCGGCAGCCTGACCGAGTCCCATGCCCTTCCCTACCCTACGCTTCCTTCCAAACTCACGCCGAGCAACTTTTGCGCCTCGACGGCGAACTCCATCGGCAACTCGCGGAACACTTCCTTGCAGAACCCGTGGACGATCATCGAAACCGCGTCTTCGCTCGAGATCCCGCGCTGCCGGCAGTAGAAAATCTGGTCTTCGCCGATCTTCGACGTCGACGCTTCATGCTCCAGTTGCGACGACGTGTTCTTGACTTCCAGGTACGGGAACGTGTGCGCGCCGCACTGGTCGCCCAGCAGCAGCGAATCGCACTGCGAATAGTTGCGCGCGCCGGTAGCGTTCTTCAGAATCTTGACGCCGCCGCGATACGTGTTCTGCCCGTGGCCGGCCGAAATCCCCTTCGACACAATCGTCGAAGTGGTGTTCTTGCCGATGTGAATCATTTTGGTGCCGGTATCGGCCTGCTGATAGTTGTTGGTCAGCGCCACCGAGTAGAACTCGCCCACCGAGTGATCGCCAATTAAGAGGCAGCTCGGATACTTCCAGGTGATCGCCGATCCCGTCTCCACCTGCGTCCACGAAATCTTCGAATTCACCCCGCGGCACGCCCCGCGCTTGGTGACGAAATTGTAAATCCCGCCCTTGCCCTCTTTATCGCCCGGATACCAGTTCTGCACCGTCGAATACTTGATCTGCGCGCGGTCGAGCGCCACCAACTCCACTACTGCCGCATGCAACTGGTTGGTGTCGCGCATCGGCGCCGTGCAGCCTTCCAGGTAACTCACATAAGCGCCTTCGTCCGCGATAATCAGCGTGCGTTCGAACTGCCCGGTGTCCTTGGCGTTGATGCGGAAGTACGTCGACAGCTCCATCGGGCAGCGGACGCCCTTCGGCACATAGCAGAACGAGCCGTCGCTGAAGACCGCCGAATTCAGCGCCGCGAAAAAGTTGTCCGAAGATGGCACCACCGTACCCAGGTACTGGCGGACCAACTCCGGATACTCCTGCACCGCGTCCGAAAAAGAGCCGAAGATGACGCCCATCGCCTTCAGCTTTTCCTTGAACGTGGTGGCCACCGATACGCTGTCGAACACCGCGTCCACCGCCACGCCGGCGAGAATTTCCCGCTCCTGTAGCGGAATCCCCAGCTTTTCGTAGGTGCGCAGCAGCTCCGGGTCCACCTCGTCCAGGCTCTTGGGCGCGTTCTTCCCGCGCTTCGGCGCAGCGTAATAAATAATGTCCTGGTAATCGATCGGCGGGTAGTGCACGTTGGCCCAGGTTGGCTCGGTCATGGTCAGCCAGTGCCGGTAGGCTTTCAGCCGCCATTCCAGCAGCCACTCCGGCTCGTGCTTCTTGGCCGAAATCAGGCGAACCACGTCTTCGCTCAGCCCGCGCGGGATGGCGTCGGCCTCGATGTCGCTGACGAACCCCCACTTATATTCCTGATTCGCAATCGTTTCGATAGTGTTGGTCGAATCGCTCACCGGCACGGACTCCTAAGCCATTGGCCTATAACCAGATTAACTAATCTGTACTTTATAGTCAAGATTACTCAGTCAATGGATGCGACGGCGGGCCGAACGGTTGCGAAATATGGCTGGATGGCCGTGTGGAGACAGTGGCCGTGTGGAGACTTGCCTTCCAGGCGAAGTTTGGTGTATCAGAGGGAGAAAGCATTTATGGAAACGCGCACTCCTCCCCGGTGGCTTCGCGACACCCAGAGGCGCTACCAGCGCGCACGCTGGATGTGGATGTGTGCATACGGACTGGGGTGGCTAGGTTTTTTCGGTGTGCTCTCACTCGCCTTCCTCGCCACGCCCACCGGCGCCCTGGAGTACGTCCTGTGGTGCATGTGTTTCGCAGCTTGGGTCGGCCTTGACCTTCTGAAACCCGCGTCGCGTGCCAGCCGATACGGAACTGCCGCCTACGGCCTGGCTGGCGCCATGGTGCGTTACGAGGTGGACCCGGAGCGACCCGAGTCTGTGCTCGGCGAGGCCGCGCAGCGGGCTCAGGAAGCCCTGCATATCAAGCGAATCAGAATCTCCCCCGAGTGGATCCGGCGCAAGAGGCTTCGCTACAGGCTGACAGCGCTCGCATGGACGAGTCCGGCCCTGCTCGCGACGGCGTTCTTTGTCGCGTCGATCCTTTTCCGGTGGCGATGGGTGCGCCCCTGGCAGGTGCTGGCAGTTTTGGCGGTCCTCTTCGTTGGCGCCGGGTTCAAGACCCGCCGGCTAGCCCAGGCGCGGCAGATCCTCGACGAAGCCATCGAGCGATACGAATTCGAATCGGCGGGAGGTGATGAGAGCGCCCTTGATGAGGCAGATCGGCGCGCTTCCACTACGCTCTGCGGTGCGGTTTACCCAGCCTGAACCCCTGCCAGAGGCAAACGCCCACCGCCGCCTGCCAGATCGTAAAGCACAACGTGATGAACGCCCACTCGGGAATCGGCACCTGGTTTCCGACAATCACCCACCAGGCAAAAGGCAAGCCGCAGACACCGCCGGTGAGCGCACTGATTCCCACCGCGCGCATCGGAGGCGCCTCGCGCTTCACCAGCGCGGCCGCCACGCTCACTCCCAAGCCGCCGATCAGGCCCGCCAGGTACATCGCCGCAATCCTTTGCAGGACGGGCCCATCCGTAGCAAGCCAGTGCGCCGTCCGGTAAGCCAGTTGCCAGACCGCGGCGTCGAGAATCACAAGCGCGATGCCAGGCGCCATGCGGCCGACGCACAGCCAGGCGGCGAAAATACCGAATGGAATCGGGAGCAGGTAGTTGCCCCAAGTGCTCCAGCCATCCAGGTTGACCAACTGCGAGGACGCCGCGCCGCACACGCCAAACAGCAGCGCGGCGTGTGCCCAACGAATACTACTTTGTGACCACATCGCCACAATCTTACTGCCTTTCCTCATGACAATGCAGTCTTTTCTTGCCGCGCGGCTGCTCTGCCGCAGGCCCGGGCCGGCCATGGATGCTGCCCAGCTACAATTGGGAGTCACCATGAGCAAACTCCTGATTTTTCGACTGTGGAAGGCCGTCCTGAACGTCCACGAACGCCGCCTGCCCATTCTGCTCGAGGCGGCCGGCCGCATCCTCGACTCGCTTTCGAGCGGCGACGATCTGCTCTGGCCGGGCGAACAATGGCCACCCATGGTTCTGGATCGCGGGCTGGCGCCCGGTTCATCCGGCGGACACGGCCTCGTCAGGTACAAGGTCTCGGAGTATGTGCCGGGCCGCCGGGTCGAGTTCGAGTTTAGGCCGATGGCACGACGACTCCGCACCTTTCGGGGGCGCCACTATTTCGAGGTTCTGTCGCGCGGCGAGCAGGCAATTCTGCGGCACACCATCGACGTCGACACCGATTTTGCGACTTGGATGCAGTGGAAGCTGGTAATCGAGCCCCTGCACGACGCGCTCCTCGAGGACGCCTTCGATAAGGCCGAGCGGAAGGCCGGCCTGCCTGCGCCGCACCGTTCCATGTGGTCACTTCGTGTACGCTTCCTGCGCTGGCTGGTCCGCCGCCAGGCGGCGAAGACATCGCAGGCTGCCTGACGGACGCTCGGAGCCGGCGCCGCCAGAGCTTCCCATGTGCCCAAGGAATACCACCCTGTGACCGCATCGCAACATTCCTACTGCCATTTCTCATCACAATGCAGTTTTTTCTTGCCACGCCCCGTCTTTCGAAGGACACTGGTGGATTAAGGAGAGATCGTCCAGTTGGACAGAAATGGCCGTAAGGGCTCCGTCGTGGTCGAGCCCACCGAGCGATGGACGCCGCAGGTTGCCAGCGACTTCTATGACGTGGCGAGTTGGGGCAAGGGCTACTTTTCGGTCGGCGACAACGGCCACGTGCTGGTGCACCCGGAAAAGGATCCGGCGCGCTCGATCGACCTCAAGCAACTGATCGACACGCTGGTGCTGCGCGGCATCGATCTGCCCATCCTGGTCCGCTTCGCCGACATCCTCAAACATCGCCTCGGCGAGCTGCATGCGGCCTTTCAAACCGCCATCGCCGAACATCGTTACCAGAGCGAGTACTGCTGCGTTTATCCGATCAAGGTCAACCAGCAGCGGCAGGTCGTCGAAGAAGTCATCGAGTTCGGCAAGCCCTTCCGCTTCGGCCTGGAGGCTGGCTCGAAACCCGAACTGATCGCCGTGATGGCGCTGGCCGATAACGACACGCCCATCATCTGCAACGGTTTCAAGGACGACGAGTACATCGAGCTGGCGATGCTGGCGCAGAAGGTGGGCCGCCAGATTATTCCGGTGGTCGAGAAATACACGGAGCTGCACCTGATCCTGAAATACGCCGCGAAGGTCGGCGTACGGCCCAGAATTGGCCTGCGGGTCAAGCTGGCCAGCCGCGGCTCCGGCCGCTGGAAATCGTCGGGCGGCTACCGCTCCAAGTTCGGCCTCTCCGCCACTGAGGCCGTGCGCGCCTTGCAGGAGCTGAAGGATCTCGGCATGGCCGATTGCCTCAATCTGCTCCACTTCCACCTCGGCAGCCAGATCACCAATATCCGCCAGATCAAGGGAGCCGTGAACGAAGCGGTGCGCGTGTACGTGGACCTGTATCGCGCCGGCGCGGGCCTCAAGTACCTGGATGTGGGCGGCGGCCTCGGCATCGATTACGACGGCTCGCAGACCGATTTCGAATCCAGCGTCAACTACACCCTGCAGGAATACGCCAACGACATCGTCTATCACGCACAGAGCGTGTGCGACGAAGGCGAGGTGCCGCACCCCACCATCATCACCGAAAGCGGCCGCGCCATCGCCGCCTATCACAGCGTGCTCGTCTTCAACGTGCTGGGCGTGTCCGGCATGGGCGATAGCGAAGCTCCCGCCGAGCCGCCCGCCGACGCCGAACAGCCCCTCATCGACTTGCAGGAAACTTTCCGCGGCCTCACCGCCAAGAACCTGCTCGAGAGCTATCACGACGCGCAGCAGGCGCTCGACCAGGCGCTCAACCTGTTCAGCCTCGGCTATCTTTCGCTCGAACAGCGCTGCATCGCCGAGAACCTCTACTGGGCGATCACGCGCAAGATTCAGAAACTGGCCAGCGATCTCGACTATTTCCCCGAAGAGCTGGAGGGCATCGACGCCATGCTCTCCGACACGTATTTCTGCAATTTTTCGCTCTTCCAGAGCATGCCCGACAGTTGGGCCATCAAACAGCTCTTCCCCATCATGCCGATCCATCGCCTGGAGGAGCAGCCCAGCCGCCCCGCCGTGCTGGGCGACATCACCTGCGATTCCGACGGCAAAGTGGATGCCTTCATCGACCGCCGCGACGTGAAGCGCACGCTCCTGCTGCACCCCTTCGCCGGCGGCGATTATTACCTGGGCACTTTCCTGCTGGGCGCCTACCAGGAGATTCTGGGCGACCTGCACAACTTGTTCGGCGACACCAACGCGGTTCACGTCCGCCTGGGACCCACCGGCGAAGTAATTCTCGATTCCGTCATCAAGGGCGATACCGTGCGCGAAGTGCTCAACTATGTGCAGTTTTCGTCCGAGCACCTGGTGGCGAAGCTGCGGCGCGACGCGGAGTCCGCCTTGCGGGAAGGCCGCCTCACCTACGAGGAAACCGGCGCCCTGCTCAAGTTCTACGAGGAAGGCCTGCACGGCTACACCTACCTCGAGGACGTGCACGAACGCTAAGGGTGGGCAGACGCGTTTGCCTGCCAACTTCTTGTCTCATGTCGCGGGGTTACCATCGTGATGAGAGAATCGCGAGGAGCCATTTTCATGAGAAACACGATGCACGCCGTTGGGTTGTGCCTGCTGGCGGCGTGGGGCGCGGTCTCCGCCTCCGCGCAGTATCAATATCCATTTCAAAACCCGGATCTGTCGATTGAGCAGCGGGTGCGCAACATCGTCTCGCTGATGACGCTGGACGAGAAGGTTTCGTGCCTGGGCACCGATCCCAGCGTGCCGCGGCTGGGCATTCACGGCACGCGCCACGTGGAAGGATTGCACGGCCTGGCGCTGGGCGGACCTGGCGGATGGGGCCGGCCCACGCCGATTCCTACCACGCAGTTCGCGCAAGCGATCGGCATGGGCGAGACGTGGGACCCGGATCTGGTGCGCAAAGCCGGCGGCGTGGAAGGCTACGAGACGCGCTACATCTACCAAAGCGAAAAGACGCACCGCGGCGGGCTGGTGGTGCGCGCGCCCAACGCCGACCTGGGCCGCGACCCGCGCTGGGGCCGCACCGAGGAGTGTTTCGGCGAGGACGCCTTCTTCAACGGAACCATGGTGGTGGCGATGGTCAAAGGCTTGCAGGGCGACGACCCGAAGTACTGGTTGACGGCTTCGCTGATGAAGCATTTTCTGGCCAACAGCAATGAAGACGGCCGCGGCGGGTCGTCTTCCAATTTCGACGAGAGGCTGCTGCGCGAATACTATTCCGTGCCCTTCCGCATGGGCGTGATGGAAGGCGGATCGCGCGCCTACATGGCGGCTTACAACGCCATCAACGGGATCCCCGCGACGGCCAATCCCATTCTGAGAGATATCACCGTCAAAGAATGGGGGCAGGACGGCATCATCTGCACCGATGCCGGCGCGCTGGGAGGCATGGTCTACGCCCATAAGTATTTCCCCGACGTGCCGCATGCCGCTGCGGGCGCCGTCAAAGCGGGCATCAACCAGTTTCTGGACGGCATTTTTGGCAAAGCGGTACACGAGGCGCTGAAACAGGATCTGCTGACCGAGCCCGAGATCGACGCAGTGCTGAAGAATGAGTTTCGCGTGATGATCAAACTCGGGATGCTCGACCCTCCCGAGCGGGTTGCGTACAGCAAGGTCAAGGGCGATGAGGACGCCTGGAAACTGGGCGGCCACAAGGCGGTGGCGAAACAGGTGGCGCTCGAATCGGTGGTGCTGCTCAAGAACGCGGGCGGTTTGCTGCCGCTCGATCGCAACACGGTAAAATCGGTCGCCGTGATCGGGCCGCGCGCGAACGATGTGGCGCTGGATTGGTACAGCGGCACGCCTCCGTACACGATTACGCCGCTGGACGGAATCAAGGCAAAGGCCGGCGCAGTCAAGGTCAACTACGCGGCCAATAATGACGACGATGCCGCGGTGCAGGCCGCCAGGCAGTCGGACGTGGCGATTGTGTTCGTTGGCAATCATCCCACCTGCGATGCAGGGTGGGCCAAGTGCCCGACGCCCAGCGATGGCAAGGAGGCCATGGACCGCAAGTGGATCGACCTGGAGCAGGAAGCGCTGGCGAAGCAGGTCTACGCAGCCACTCCCAAAACCGTTGTGGTGCTGGTTTCCAGTTTTCCGTTCGCCATCAATTGGACCGAACAGAACGTGCCCGCCATTCTGCACATCACGCACAACGCGCAGGAGGAAGGTTCCGCCATCGCCGAGGTTCTGTTCGGAGACTACAATCCAGGCGGCCGTCTGGTGCAGACCTTCCCGCGCTCCCTCGACCAGGTTCCGGCCAAGATGGACTATAACATCCGTCACGGCAGGACTTACATGTATTTCCAGGGCAGCCCGCTCTATCCTTTCGGCTATGGCTTAAGTTACACGACCTTCCGGTATTCCAACTTACGGACCAGCGCTACGGCACTGCGCGCCGGGGGCGAGATCGCCGTCAGCGTGGATGTTACTAACACGGGTAAGCGTACGGGCGATGAAGTGGTCCAACTGTATGTGAAGCACCTCAACTCCACCGTGGAGCGGCCGATCAAAGAGGTGAAGGGCTTTCGCCGGGTCGCGCTGATGCCGGGCCAGACGCGCACGGTCACCCTGCCACTCAAAGCGGAGACGCTGGCTTATTGGGATATGGCCAGACAGCGGTGGGAAGTGGAAGCCGACAAAGTAAGTCTGATGTTAGGAAGTTCTTCGGCCGATGTTAAGTTGGATAAGACGATTGCGGTCGTGAAGGAATAAGAGGTGGGACAGACCATCGCCTTTTGTGGTCTGTCTGGCCTCTCTTAAAGCGCGACGCCTTGACAGACGACAAAAACCGATCGTCTGTCCCACTACACCAGCAGCAGCTTGGCCAGCAACGTGGTGCGATCCGCGATCCGGTTGATGAGGATGCTTTCGTGCGCGGCGTGGGCGCCTTCGCCAACCGCACCCAGACCGTCGAGCGTGGGGATGCCGAGGGCCGCGGTGAAGTTGCCGTCCGAGCCGCCGCCGGTCGCGGATTCCTCCAACTCGACTCCCAACTCGAGCGCCAGTTTGCGCGCCGTGTCGAACAGCCGCTTTCCTGCGGCGCTCGGTTCGAGCGGCGGGCGATTCAATCCGCCGCTCACGGCTATCGTGCAGCGCCGGTCGAACGGCTTGAGGGCATGGAATTTTCGTTCGAGGACCGGGGCATCGCGCAGCCGAGTCACGCGGATGTCCACTTCGGCGCGCGCTTCGGCTGCCACCACGTTGGAGCGCGTGCCGCCGGCGATCACACCCGCGTTCACGGTGATGCCGCGCTCGACTTTGGTGAACCCGGCGATGGTATTAATCTGCCGCACCAGTTCCAGCACCGCGCTCGCACCCGCCTGGAAATCCACCCCGGCGTGCGAGGCCTTGCCGCGCACCGTCACGGTGAAAGCGCCCACCCCTTTGCGCGCGGTTTTGAGTTTGCCCTCCAGGCCGGTGCCAGGTTCGAGCACCAGCACCGTGTGACTCGATCGCGCGTTCTCTTCGGTAAGCGCGCGCGAGCTTTCGCTGCCCACTTCCTCATCGGAATTGAGCTGTAGCAGGACCCGCGAGGGCACCGGCAAATCCAGTTCGAGCACAGCACGCGCGGCAGCAATGAAAAAGACGATTCCCGCCTTCATGTCCAGTACGCCCGGCCCCCAGAGCCTGCCGCGGTAATTGCGGAACGGCATGCTGCGCAGCGTGCCCACCGGCCAGACCGTGTCCGAGTGGCCCAACGCCAGAATCTGCCCGCTCTTCTTCCGCCCCGGTAGCTTCATTTCGGCGAGCAGGTGACGGCCGAAGCGCCCGCCGGGAACGGTCTTCAGCCGAGCCCACGGCTCCAGCACGGCGCATGCGGCGTCCACGAACCGGTTCACCGCCGCGCGATCGTCGCTGGGCGATTCGCATTCGACGAAATGCCCGATCAGGTCCAGCATCACCGGCTGGTAACTCTTCACTTGCCTGAGAATTGGATCCACGGCTGTTATAATACTCACTCCATGGCCATTTTGAATATCAGTGAAATCCGGGACATTCTCCCGCACCGCTACCCGTTCCTGCTGGTGGACCGCATTATCGAGCTTGAAGCCGAGCGTGTGGTCGGCATCAAGAACGTCACCCACAATGAACCGTTTTTCACCGGTCACTTCCCGGACTTCCCCGTCATGCCGGGCGTGCTGATTATCGAGGCCATGGCGCAGACCGCCGGCGTGCTGGTGCTGAAGTCCATCCCCGACCGGCATCGCAAGCTGGTGCTGCTGGTAGCGGTGGAGAACGCGCGCTTCCGCAAGCCGGTAGTGCCGGGCGATGTGCTGCGAATGGAAATGAAGCTGCTGAAGCGCAAGGCCACCGTCGCCAAGATGGCGGGCGTGGCCACGGTGGATGGCGTCGTGGTGGCCGAGGTGGAAGTGATGTGCAAGTTGGCGGACAAGGACGAAAGCGGCCCCGCCCAGGCGTAGCCGATGCCGATTCATCCGACCGCGATCGTCGACGCGCGGGCTCGCGTGGCGGAGAGCGCCGACATCGGCCCATACTGCGTGGTCGGGCCGGAAGTGGAAATCGGCGCCCGCACGCGGCTGATGGCCAGCCTCTACCTGGAAGGCCCCACCTGGATCGGCGAGGACAACCTCTTCTTCCCTTACAGCACCGTGGGCGTGGCCTCGCAGGACCTCAAGTACAAAGGCGAGCGCGCCGAAACGCGCATCGGCCACCGTAACCGCATCCGCGAGTTCGTCACCATCCATCGCGGAACGCAAGGCGGCGGGCTGGTCACTTCGATCGGCAGCGATAACCTGATCATGGTGCAGGCGCACATAGCGCATGACGTGCGCATCGGCGATCACGTGATACTCGGCAACAGCGTGGGCGTGGCCGGCCACGTCGTCATCGAAGATTGGGTGGACGTCAGCCCGTTCGCCGGCATCCATCAGTTCTGCCGGATCGGCCGTCACGCGTTCATCGGGCCCTACAGCGTGATCAAGCAGGACGTGCTGCCGTATTCGCTGACCAGCCACAAGCCGGAATCGGCTGTGTTCGGCGCCAACTCGATCGGCCTGGAGCGGCGCGGTTTCGATAAGTCCACCGTCGAAGCGCTGCAAACCGCGTTCCGCCTGCTGACGCGCGCCGGCCTCAACACTTCGCAAGCCATCGACCGCATCCGCGCCGAGGTGCCGGCATTGCCCGAGGTCGAGGAACTGATCGCCTTTATCCTCGCCTCCGAGCGCGGCATTATCAAATAGATGCGATACGGGCTGATTGCCGGGAACGGGCGATTTCCGATGCTGGCGCTGGAGAGCGCCGCGCGGCTGGGCCTCGATGTCACGGTGATCGCGATCGAAGAAGAGGCGTCGCAGGAAGTCGCCAGCCTGGCCCCTCATTGCTACTGGCTCTCGCTCGGGCAGTTGAGCAAGCTGATCGAAATCCTCAAGAGCGAGGGGATCACCGAAGTGGTGATGTGCGGGCAAGTCAAGCACGCCAAAATCTTTTCGTCGATCGTGCCCGACTGGCGGCTGGTGAAACTGCTGGCTTCCCTGCCCTCGCGCAATACCGACGGTCTGATTGGCGGCGTGGTGAAGGTGCTCGAAGGCGAGGGCATTCACCTGCGCGATTCCACCTGGCTGCTCAAGCCGCTGCTGGCCACCGCGGGCGCCATGACGCGGCGCAAACCGGACAAAGAGGAAATGGCGGATGTGGAATACGGCTGCCGCGTGGCCAACGCGCTGGCCGGCTTCGACGTGGGACAGGCGGTGGCGATTTCCGAGCGCGCCTGCGTGGCGCTGGAAGCCATGGAGGGCACCGACGCCATGCTGCGCCGCGCCGCCGGGCTGGTCAACGGCCGGCGCCTGGCGCTGGTGAAAGTGGCGCGCCGCCGCGAACATCTCCTGTTCGACGTGCCTGCCGTGGGCCGCGCGACGATTCCGGTGATGCGCGAATCGGGCGCCACGGTGCTCGCTGTCGAGGCCGGCCGCACCCTGCTGCTCGACCGCGCCGAGACGATCGAAGCCGCCAACGAAGCCGACATCGCCATTTTCGGCGTCGAAGCCTGAACGGTGCGCGCCCCTGGGCTTGCTATAATCCGGCCTGGGAGCTTGTTGAGAATCGAAAAATCCGCCCGCAAGCCGGCGTTGGCAGGTTGAAACCTGCCCCACCACTGCGGGTAAGTGGGCGGGCGCCCCGGTTTTCGGGTCCGAAGCGGATTTCGCCTGCCAACCAGGTGGTTTCACTGCAAAATAGAAACGAGGCATTCATGCGACACATTTCGCGGTTCACAATCATCGCCGCCGCCCTTCTGCTGGGCGCGGCTACCTATTGCCAGACTCTGCCGGCCGGTGTGCAGAAGGTCACGTCGGTCGAAGGCATCACCGAGTATGCGTACCCGAACGGCCTGCACGTGCTGCTGTTCCCGGACACCTCCAAACCCAAGGTCACGGTGAACGTCACCTATCTGGTGGGCTCGCGCCAGGAAGGCTACGGCGAAACCGGCATGGCGCACCTGCTGGAGCACCTGATGTTCCGCGAAACCAAGACGCGCACCAACATCAAGAAGGAACTCACCGACCACGGCGCGCAAATGAACGGCTCGACGGCGTGGGACCGCACCAACTACTTCGAAACGGTGACCGCGACCGACGAGAATCTCCGTTGGGCGCTCGAACTCGAAGCCGACCGCATGGTGAACACGCGCGTCGAAAAGGAGATCCTCGACAAGGAAATGACGGTGGTGCGGAACGAGTTCGAGATGGGAGAGAACAGCCCCGTGAACATATTGTTCGAGCGGCTGATCGAGACCGCGTACATTTGGCACGCTTACGGGCACCTTCCCATCGGCAGCCGCTCCGATATCGAGAAAGTGCCGATCGCGAATCTGGCGGCTTTCTACCAGAAGTATTACCAGCCCGACGACGCGGTGCTGACTATCGCCGGCAAGTTCGACCAGACCACCGCCCTGCAGTGGGTGGCGGACACGCTCGGCCGGATTCCGCGGCCTTCGCGCACGCTGCAGGCGACCTATACGATCGAGCCCACGCAGGATGGCGAGCGCTCCGTGACGTTGCGCCGCGTGGGAAGCCAGCAGGCTGTTGCGGTGATGTACCACGTTCCGGCCGGCAGTCATGCGGATTCGGCGGCACTGGAAGTGCTCTCCGACATATTGGGCGACACCCCGTCCGGCCGCCTCTACAAGGCGCTCGTCGATAGCAAGAAGGCTGCCTTCACCGGCATGATGCATCTGGAGATGCACGACCCTGGCGTCATCCTGGCGTTCGCCATGTTGCGCCAGGAGCAATCCCTGGACGACGCCCGCGCCATACTCCTGAAGAACGTCGAGGGCCTGGCCAGCGACGCTCCCACCAAAGAGGAAGTAGAGCGCGCGAAAACGAAGATATTGAAACAGATCGATCTGGCTATGACGGACACGCAGCAGATAGCGCTGGCGCTGAGCGAAGTGCTCTCCGAGGGCGATTGGCGCCTGCTGTTCCTGGAGCGCGACCAAATCAAGAACGTCACTCCCGAAGACGTGCTTCGCGTGGCCAAGGCCTATCTCAAGGAATCCAACCGCACGCTCGGCGAGTTCATCCCCGACAAGACGCCGGATCGGGCCGAGATCCCCGCCGCGCCCGACCTGGCCGCGGTGTTCAAGGATTACAAGGGCGGCGAGCAGATTTCCCAGGGCGAGGTATTCGATCCGGCGCCGGCCAACATTGAGGCCCGGATGAAGAAAATCAAGCTCAAGAACGGAATGACCCTGATCCTGCTGCCGAAGACGACCCGTGGCGGCACCGTGCATGTGCAACTAGGCATCCAATTCGGCGAGGAAAAATCGCTGATGGACAAAGAAACGGCTGCGGAGATGGCGGGCGGCCTGCTGATGCGCGGCACCAAAAACAAGTCGCGCCAGCAGATCCAGGATGAGATGGACCGCCTGAAGGCGCAGTTGAACGTGAGCGGCGGCGTGACCGGCGCCAACGCCAGTATCGAAACGGTCGCGGCCAACCTGCCCGGCGCTTTGCGGCTGACCGCCGAAATCCTGCGCGAGCCCTCCTTCCCCGAGAGCGAATTCGAACCGTCGCGGCAAACCCGCCTGGCCGGCATCGAAGCCGCCAAGACCGAGCCCACGTCGCTCGGCCCGCTCGAGTTGCAACGCCATCTGAAGCCCTACCCGCGCGGCGACACCCGTTACGTGAGCACCTTCGACGAGCAGATTGAAGACCTGAAGAAGGTAACGCTCGACGACGTCAGGAAGTTCTACGCCGAGTTCTATGGCGGTGCCAACGCCGAGCTGGTCATCGTGGGCCAGTTCGATGAGGCGGCTACCGAGAAACTGGCCACCGAGCTGTTCGGCGATTGGCAGAGTGCCAGCCACTTCGAGCGCGTGCCGGGACCCTACAAGAAGGTGGATGCGATCGACCGCAAAATCGAAACCCCCGATAAAGAGAACGCGATATTCATCGGCGGCATGAACACGCCGCTCGAGATGGACGATCCCGATTACGCCGCCACCATGATGGCCAACCGGGTCTTCGGCGAAACCTTCTCCTCGCGCCTGGTGCGCCGCATTCGCGACGCCGAGGGGCTCAGCTATGGCGTCGGTTCCCGCGTCAACGTGCCGGGCAAGGACGACGGCGCAACGGTTTCCGTCTATGCGATTTGCGCTCCCAAGAACACCCCCAAGGTGGAAGCCGACTTCCGCGAGGAGTTAGCTCTCGCGCTGAAGGACGGCTTCTCGGAGAAAGAACTGGCGGCGGAAAAGAAGGCCTGGAAGGAAGAGCTGACCATGGAGCGATCCGAAGACGGGTCGCTGGCCAGTCTGCTGCTGAACCGCGAGC
This sequence comes from Bryobacteraceae bacterium, assembly GCA_050010695.1. Taxonomy (GTDB): domain Bacteria; phylum Acidobacteriota; class Terriglobia; order Bryobacterales; family Bryobacteraceae; genus Bog-375. Next base: position 39,475 of record JBEKKO010000017.1, on the reverse strand, counting down.
GCTTCGGCCGCACCATCCAATTCGACGCGGCGCTCGAAGCCAAAATCGACAAGCTCACCGTGGACGAAGTCAACGCGGCGTTCCGCAAACACGTGAATCCGGCCGCATTCAGCTACGTCAAGGCGGGCGATTTCAAGAAAGTTGGCGTGCTGCAAGCGCCGTAAGAAGAAGGCGCAAAGAAAACATGGCCACGGATGAACACAGATAAGAATGAATACGAGATAAGAGTTTTGAGTTTTGAGTTTTGAGTTTTGTTTTATCTGTGTTCATCTGTGTTCATCCGTGGCCTAGTACGAAATCACCATGTCGAAAATCAGACTGGCAGTAGTGGGAGCGGGGCAGTTCGGCCGCAACCATTGCCGCGTGGCACGGGAAGCGGAGCGCGCCGAACTCGTCCACATCGTGGATATCGATCGGGCCCGCGCCGAGGAAGCTGCCGCTGCGCACGGGGGCGTGGCTCTCACCGATGCGCGCGAGCTTGCTGGGCGCGTGGATGCCGCCATCGTCGCCGTGCCGACCAGCGCGCATGAAGCGGTCGCCTGTGCCCTGCTCGAAGCCGGCATCGACGTCCTGGTCGAAAAACCGATTGCGGTGGACGCCGCCGCCGCCGGCCGCATCATCGACAGCGCCGCCCGCCACGGCCGTGTCCTGCAAGTGGGTCACCTGGAGCGTTTCAATCCGGCCGTGCTGGAGCTGGAGCGGCGCGCCACCCTGCCGCTGTTCTTCGAGATCCACCGCTTGAACCTGTTCAGCCCGCGGAGCCTGGACGTCGATGTGGTGCTCGACTTGATGATCCACGACGTGGACATCGTGCTCGCCCTGGTCCGCACCGAACCCGCGGAAATTCGCGCCGCGGGCATTTGCATTCTTTCGCCCAAAGTGGATATCGCCAACGTGCGGCTGCAATTCCCCAACGGCTGCGTGGCCAATCTGACTGCCAGCCGCGTTTCTACCGAGCGGGTGCGCAAGCTGCGGCTCTTCCAGCCGCGGCAGTACCTGTCACTCGATTACGCGCGCCAGGATCTGACGATTTTTTCGGTGGATGCCGCGCGGCAGATCGGATTTCTGCAAGCGCCGCTCGCAAAGGGCGAGCCGCTGAAACTGCAACTGGAAGCCTTTCTGGACGCGGTGGAAAGCCGCACCGTGACGAAATGTTCCGGGGCCGCGGCGCGTCAAACATTGAGTGTGGCGCTGGCGATTCTTGATAAAATCGAAGAGCACTCGCAAGTGGTCTCGCACACCCTGACCGCGGGATGGAAACCGTAGCAAATCAGCCGATTGACGTCGAACTGCAGCTGCTGACCGACTGGAGCGATCCCGGCGCCGGCGCGCGGCATCGCAAAGCGGCCCTCCTTACCATCGCGATTCACGTGCTGGTTGTGGTGGCGATGTTTACTCTGCCGGGGTTCGAAGGGCCGCGGCAGGCGATCGAGCGCACCTTCACGCCCCTCATCGAGCCGCCCACCGAACTCACCCAGAAAGTCGCCAACCGGAGCAAAGTCACCGCGGAATTCGAGGTGCGGTCTTCCCCCGAACGGCCGCGCGTGGAAATGCCGGAGGCACCGCCGGCCGCGCCGCATGAGAAGCCACGCCCGATGGTGATGCCGTCGGCGCCGGCCGCCAAGCCCGCCGCTGCCGTGCCGCTGCCCGAGGCTCCCAAAATCGACACCACCAAACAGCCGCCCAAACCCGAGCTGCCGCAGTTCGCCCAAGTGCAACCGCAGATTCAGGTGCCGGAACAACCCAAGCTCGCGCTCGAAAACGCCGGCCCCGCTGCGCCGCCCGGCCAAGTCACGGGACGCGTCCCGATGCCGCGCACTTCTGTGGCGGAAGCCGTCCAGGATGCCGCCCGCGGCGGCGGCTTCGGCGGCCGGATCGCGGTGGGCGATCCCGGCGCGTCTGACCCGCTCATCTTCGGGGGCATTCGCCAGTCGCCCACGCCCGGCGTGCCCGGAGCCAATGTCGAGCTGAAGAGCGATCCGATGGGCGTCGATTTCCGGCCTTACCTGATGCAGGTGCTGGCCGCCGTCCGCCGCAACTGGCAGGCCGTGATGCCGGAAAGCGTCAAGATGGGTTTACGCGGCCACGTCTCGATTCAGTTTGCTATCGGCAAGGCCGGCGCCGTCCTCAAGCTGGTGTATGCCGAGCAATCCGGTTCGCGGCCGCTCGATGAAGCCGCCGTGGCCGGCATCAGCGCATCCAACCCGTTTCCTCCGTTGCCGTCGGAATTCAGGGGCGAGCGCATTGTGGTCCAACTCAACTTTGCCTACAACATGCCACGCCGATGAATAAGCGCCTCGCTGCCGCCATGGGTACCTACGCCGTGCTCGCCATCCTGGCCGGCTTCACGCTCGATGGCGGGCTGTTGCGCGACGCGATTTGGGTTCTGATGGCCGGTCTCGCCATCAAGACTTACATCGCCCATCGCGCCGGCTGGTAAGCAGCCGGCAGCTCTGTCAATGACTCCATAATCTCCATAATCTATACTTGCAATGGCTCGAACTGGCTAATTCCGGACCGCGATATCGCCGGGCGTGAGGCATATAATCGACTTATCAGATGCCATCATCTGCGTTATTCATGACGGCTAACTCCGCGCCCGGGAAGTGCGCGGTTGCCGCCGCCGCAACTCTTCTCTGTGCGTTTCCCTCCGCCGCCGAGACTCAACCTGTCAAGCTGAACAAGTTAAACGTCGTGGCGCTGGATGCGAAAGGCCAGCCAGTGACCGGACTGACCAGCGCGGATTTCCGGCTCCTGGAAGATGGGAAGCCGCAGAACATCGCCTTCTTTCGTTTCACGGGAGACCGGCCCCTCTTAGCCAAGCCGGATCCCGGCGAGTATTCGAACCGCGCCGGCGCCGCACCGCACGTTACCGTGGTCCTGATCGACCTGTTCAACGAGCCTATCGTCAGCGAAACGACGATTGGCCGCGAGGTCGGCGACTCCCTGAAGAATCTCGAATCGGGCGACGGTTTGTACTTATATATTCTGACTCCTCGCGGTGAGTTGCATCCCATCCGTCCGCTGCCGAAGCCAGACACCGAAGTTACGCCGGATGCCGAATCGTGGACGCAGAATGTTGATCCCACGCTCCAGTCAGCTTTGAGAGACCTGATCGGTCTAAGACGTGTCGATGACTTCGACCTCACATCCCGTTTCGACATGACTATGGATGCGATGCGGGATCTCGGCTCGCAGATGGCGCAAGCCTCGGGACGTAAGAGCCTCGTCTGGGTGACCCACGGCATTCCACTCATCGGGTATTCCACCTCGGCGCAATCGGGCGTCAATTTCACGAACCGGGTACGGTGGTTTTCCGAGAGGCTGGAGCAATCGCAGATCGTCGTGTACACGGCCGAGTCGATGGCCGTGCCAGCGGCTGCCGAAACCCTCGACGAATTCACCGGCATTACGGGCGGGCGAGAGTACTCGAGCAGCCGCGCCGGCGAGGCGATTCAGCAGGCCAGGACGGATTCCCGCGCGAATTACGAAATCGCCTATTACGCGGCGCCGACAAGTCCCGATGAGAAACATCGCAAGATCCGGTTAACTTGCGGGCATAAGGAAGTGCGCTTACAAACGGCGCGCGTGTTCTATCCGGTGCCACCACGGGTCTTGCCCAACGGTTTCACTCCCAGCGGATTCCACTTCCGGGAAGTGCCGAGGGAGGTTGATACCGCCGCCCACAGTCCGTTCGACTCGACCGAAATCGGGATTCGAGCGAGTGTTTCGTCCGATCCTGTCAACCCGCAGAACACGAGTTCCGGTTTTGCCGGCCGTCCTGAATTTGTGGTCCACATCGACGCGGCGGATCTGCTGCCACGCCCCGCGCCGAATCATGGCGCAGGGAAAGTCTCGGTCGCCTTCGCGACTTACGACGAAGGGCTTCGACAGCCCTCGGCTCCGATTCTGTACAGCCTGACCCCGGAGCAACTCGGGACAGCCACGCACGGCGAAATCGATCTCCGCTACGCAATTGCCATCGGGCCGGAGGTCCGCAAAGTACGCGCGATCGTGTTCGATGAAGCGCTGGGCGCGGTTGGGTCAGTAACCATCCCCATTCAACACTGAAGCTACGGGTACGGCGCGATCTGCGGCGGACGGGCGTCGGGCTTGACCAGCCAGACGCGCCGCGTGGGGTAATATTCGATCAGCTTTTGATTCTCGGCGTAACCCAGGTCGGCAGCCCAAACTACGTCCGCCCCGTCGATACCGGCCGCGTTGTGGATCCACTCGTGAAACATGTGCTGGGGGCCATAGCGCACGAATACCAGGTGCTGGCCGGCGAGAGCCGCCAGTTGGTCGTTGATGAGGATGCGGCCCTCGGGATCGCCGTAGTCGATGAAGTCGGCTGTGTCGAAACGGCCGGCCGTGAGCAGCATGGTTTGATTCCCGCTTAACATGCCGTACCAGAACAGGAAATGGGCCACCGCCAGAAACACGGTCAGCCGCGCCGCCGCGCACCCGGCCGGCCAGCGGCTCAGAAACTCGAGCGCGGCCACGCTCGCCAGTACGAACACGCAGGTCAGCGCGGCGATGTAGTGCGGGTAAAAGTATGGATAGAAGTTGTCCGCCAGCGCGAACAGCAGGATGGCTCCGGCAGCCCACAGCAGCCGCCCGCGCCGCCGCGCAACCGCCGCCAGAAAGGCCGGCAGCGCCATCATCAACGGCGGATAAAAGAAGAAGCGGTAGAAGTGCAGCCGCTCTCCCAGCCGCGCGAAGTAGCGCGCCGGGGTATCTGGGCCCTCGCCATGAACCGTCGACTGGGCGCGGTAATCCAGCTCCTGCTCCGGCGTCAGCGCGACATGCGGCACCGGATTCGGCTGGAAAGTAAAGGTCGCCGGCACACCATACTGATAGCGGCTGAGCGTATACGGCAGCGTGGTCCAGCTTCCGGTCACGGCTTTGTTCTGCGCCAAGGTGAGCGAAACCGCCGGCAGCAGGGTGACACCAATGATGGGCAGGGCTGGCAGAAAGCGGCGCCAGCCGGGGAGCAGAAACACGGCAGCCGCAATCAAGAGCAGGACGAATTCGAAAGGCCGTGTGAGCAGTTGAATCCCCAGCCCGGCGCCGAGCAGCGCGGCGTTGCGCGTGGTGGGTGCGCGGCGCAGGCGAGGCAGCGCGCCGCACACCAGGCATCCGGCGAGGCCCGAAACCGCGCCGCCCCAATACAGGTTCATCCACTGGTTGAGGGGACCGAACTCGAGCGCGGCAAGCACGCCGCCCAGCAGCGCCCAGCCGGCCGTCGTCCAGCCCCGCAGCATCCAATAGCAGCCCGCGCACAACGCGCCCACCGAGAGCGCCACGCCCACCCAGGGATGGCCGCACATCTGGCCAAACGCCAACACGAGGCCTTGCCCCAGCGGAAAGATCGAGCTGTAGGACGGCTGCTGCAGAATGAACACTGCTTCGAAGAACTGGTGCAGCGGATGCGCCGGATTGGCCAGGCGCAGGTGGGCCAGCGTGTCCCCCAGCAGCAGGTAGCTGAAATCGTCCGCGCCGCTCGGCGTTGGCGCAGGGAACCGCGGCAGCAGCGCCAGCCGCAAGGCGATCGGCAGCAGCGCCAAGAAAGCCATCGACCAAACGGCGCTCTCCGCCAGCCGGCGCGCGGCGGGCTCCACGCGCCCGCGCAGTGCGGCCATCAGCACCAGCATCGCCGCCAGCGCGAATTCGACGAAGTCCGCGGTGCCGAAGCCGATCGGGTTGTGCAACGGCAGAAACGAGCGGAAGAGATCGAAAAGGAACATGGGTCAGCGCATCGTCCCGCCGGATTGCATGCCACGGTTATAGCACGGGGGCGGGGCGTTGCGAAGCGCCTCCGCTTCAACGACGGAGGAGCACGGTGGAATAGATGGCGAACAGGTTCCAGACCACAACCAGCGCCACCCAGTAGTTCACCAGCACCACCACGCGCGGCCGGTGCCAGCGCAGGGCGACCCCAACCAGGATTACCGCCAACAGTTTGGAGATCAGCAGCGCCGACATCGGATCCATCTTCATGAGGCGTCCGATGAACAAGCTGCCCTCGTGCGCGCCCACCCGCAAGCCGAGCAGTGTCGTCAGGATATCCAACAGTTGCAGCAAAACAAAAACGGCCAGTGATGGCGTGGGAAACTCTTTGCGAAGACGGAAGATCATGACGAGGCCGGTGAAGACGCCTGCTCCCGATTCTGGCATGCGGCGGTTCGCTCTCACCATGTTGGCTTTGGATAGCGGAGCAGTACTGATAGCATGAGAGCATGTTGCAGCCGATTTGCTCCGCCGCTCTGCTGGCCGCGCTGCCGCTGGCCGGTTTGTGGGCGGCCGATAATCAGTTGACGCCACGGGAAACCGCGGCCGGATGGACGTTGCTGTTCAACGGCCACGATTTCAGCCACTGGGAAGACCCGGCTCGAAAGTCGCCGGCGGGCGATTCCTTCGTGATTGAAGATGGCTGCTTGAGAGCGGTGGCGCACCCACGGATCGTGGAGGATCTTTTCAGCGCGGAGAATTACGGCGACTTCGAACTGGAGTGGGACTGGAAGATCTCGCCCGCCGGCAACAGCGGGCTCAAGTATCGCATACAGGATCGGGTTTTCCTGACTGGGCAACACGCCGCGCGGTTCGAAGATATGGTCAACCAGGCGCTGGGCAACCGGCCCGCCAACCGCCCCAGCCGCGGCCAGGAGTACGTGGTCGGCTTCGAATACCAGATCACCGACGATATCCGCAACGGGGACGCAGTGCATGGCGGTCCGCGTCACCAGACGGCGGCGCTGTACGACATTCTTCCTCCTTTGACCGACCGCACGCGGCCGGTGGGCGAGTTCAATCACTCGCGCCTGGTGGTGCGGGGGAAGCACATCGAGCACTGGCTCAATGGCGAAAAGGTGCTGGAGGGGGACCTGGACGCGGCCGAAGTGGCCACCAGCATGACGAAACGCTGGGGCGAAGGCTCGCGGGTTTGGGAACTGCTGGTGAAACAGCCGCGCGCACGCTGCCCTATCTCGCTCCAGAATCACGGCGATGAAGCCTGGTTCAAGAACATCAGAATTCGCCCGCTCAATTAACCAAACGCACGCGGGCTAGTTTTCAGGACCGCCGCGTCTGAGTGCCAACGCTAGAACAACTCAAGTCCACGACGGGCCGCGCATCCCCGACCCCAACAGTTCCCGGGGCAATCAGGATTGCGGCGCCACCGCTGCCTACACCTACGCCACGGCCTTGGTGGTCAGCAATGCGGCGTAGGCGTGGTCGGTCTGCCCGATATGCTGTTTCAGCCAATCGTCCACGAAGGTCAACAGCCCCACGCTGGTCCCGATCTGCCCGCTTTGAAACTCGTCGTAGAACTGCTTGACCTGCCGCGTCAAGTCGTCGTGCTGCGCTTTGTGGGCTGCGTATTCGGGATAGCGGTGAAGTTGCAGCAGCCGTTCTTCGTAGGCAAAGTGCGCCGCCGTGTACTGCGCCAGACGGGCCAGAATTCTGCCCATCCGCTCCTTACCTTGGCCGGAACTCATGGCTGTGTAAAGCTCCGCCCCGATGGAAAAAAGCAATTGATGCTGGTAGTCTATGCTGGCAATACCAGTGCTGAGTTCGTCATTCCACTCAAACATAACTATCGTATCGGCATATCCAGCCGGAACTTTAGCGAGCATCCGGCTTGGGGCGTGGCGTCACCTTTGTCCACCGGAACGGGCGGACGCCCGGCTTCGGCGGACCACGTGCACTTGACCGTGGCGTGCCCCGTCTGGCGCTGTTAAGTGGTTCGAACCGGGAAGGTTCCCCGGCCTCCGGTTGTGCTAAATCCGCACATACGTGTGGCCGCGGGTCGACACCGCGGGCGCGCACACACAGAGCTAACGCCTGCTATAATCAGGGCTTAACAGTGCCAGCGAGACGCGTCTTCAGATATTGCCCATGAAGTGTATTCCGGTAATCATCTTCTGCTCGGCGGCCTTATACGCCGCCGATTTCGTGAACGGCCAAGCCGCCCGCGCCGTGATCGGCCAGACGACCTTCACTACCGCCGACCCGAATTCCACCAACACGGTGCTCGGCGCGGCTAACGGCATCGCTTACGCGGCCAACACGCTTTTCGTGGCGGATTCCAATATTTTCGGGGCGGTGCCGGTCAACAACCGCGTGCTGATGTTCCAGAATTTATCCAGTCAATTGCCCGCGCCGACTGCGGAACTCCCCTACCAGACCACTTGCCCGGTCTGCGTGGGGACCGCCACGCTGGTGTTAGGGCAGCCGGATTTCATCACCAATACGGTCAATACCGATGCCAGCCAGAACAACCTGCGCCTGCCCTCGGCGCTGGCGTCGGATGGCATCCACCTGGCGGTGGCGGACACCTACCACAACCGCATCCTGATCTGGAATCATATACCCACTTACAGCAACGCTCCGGCGGACGTAGTGGTGGGGCAGACGAATTTCACCAACTGGCAGTCGCTGCCGCTGACTACGCCGCCTACGGCGAGTTCGCTGCGCGCGCCGCAGGGCGTGTGGATCCGGAACGGCAAGCTGTTTGTGGCGGACACGCAGAACAACCGGGTGCTGATCTGGAATTCCATCCCCACCAGCACCGGTGTGGCGGCCGACGTGGTGGTGGGCGCGCCCAACTTCACCACCTATAGCGCAACGGCGGTGGCGAACCAGTCCACCAGCGCGACCTCAACCAACATGCTGGACCCGGTCTCGGTGACTTCCGACGGCACGCACATGTTCGTCACCGACCTTGGTTACAACCGCGTGCTGATCTATAACTCCATCCCGACCAGCAACGGCGCGGCAGCCGACGTGGAGATCGGCCAGCCGAACATGACCGAGTCCGTGGCGGATAACGCTTACTCGGGTAATCCGGCGGCTACGGCCGGCTCGACCGACGTGGAAGTCCCGGTGCTCTGCACCGTAACCAACGGCGAGGACGCCAACAATGCCCCCACCTATCCCGGTTCCTGCAGTTACACGCTGAGCTTTCCGCGCTTCGCGCTCTCCGACGGTGCGCGCCTCTTCGTGGCCGATGGCGGCAACGATCGCGTGCTGGAGTACGAGCAGATTCCGACCAAGAACGCCGCTGGCGCCGATCTCATCCTTGGCCAGCAGGGCGGCACGATCGATCAGGCGAGTAACGCGGCCGATTCCATGAACACGCCCACCTCGCTGGCGTGGGATGGGGCCAACCTTTACGTCGCGGATCCGTATAACCTGCGCATCACCGTCTACACGCCGCTGCCCATCGACCTTCCCTACCAGGCGGTCGTCAACGCCGCCAACCTGACCATCACGGCCTCCGGATCGATAACTATCGGCGGAACAATCCACGATGGCGACGTGCTGACCGTCACCACGGGTTGCGGGGGCCAGGGGTGCTTATCGACGAACACCCAAACTTACACTTACGAGGTGGGAGCCACCGACGCCTTCTCGGACGTGATCAACAGCATGGTCGCGGTGATCAATGCAAGCAACTCGGGCACCGGCGATCCGAACCTGATCGCCAACGCGGACACGGGCGATTCGGAAATCGTCCTCACCTCCCGGATTGTGGGACCGAACGGCAACAGCATCACCTATTCGACCAGCCTGTCGAGCGGAGCGCAACTCACCGCCGCGGCCGCCGAGGCCAATTTGAAAGGCGGAGGAGGAGCGGCCAACGTCGGGCCCGGCTCGTATGTCAGCATATGCGTCAGCGTCGGCATTTGCTCCGCGCAAGGCGACACTTCCAACCCGCCGTTCACTTTCGGCCCCAACACGGTCGCGGCTGATCTGACGAAGCCGACGTTGCCCACTCAAATGGGCGGCGTGGAATTGTATCTCAATGGCATTCAGGCACCGCTGCTGTACGTTTCGCCGACCCAGATCAACGCTCAAGTTCCGTGGGAAGTCAACAACACCACCAGCATCAACGCCTATGTGCGCTCGGTGATGAGCGACGGCAGCATTCAGGTCACCTCGCCGGTGGCGGTGAGCATCGTTCCCGCCAACCCGGGCGTATTCTCGCTGGATCCGTCCTCGAACCCACGGGTGGCGGTGGCTGAGCACGCGCTGAGCAATGCTCACGGGGTGGTTTCGGTCGACGGCACGGCGTCAGCCGGAGACACCGAAACCGTCACCATAGCCGGCCGTAACTACAACTACACCACGGCGCCGGGCGACACGCTGGATTCCATCCGCGACAGCCTGATAGCCCTGATCAACATCGATCCCCAAGTCAGCGCCTACGCGGCAGCGGATTTCGACCGCATTGTCCTGCTGGCGCGCGTGGCAGGTCCCGATGGCAACGGTGTTGTTTATGGCGCCAGCGCCTCAAGCGGTGCGAGCGAGACCATGACCGCCTTTGGTGCCGCTCTGTGCTGCGCCAATATCAAAGGCGCGATGGTTACGCCGGAAAACCCGGCTGCCGCCGGCGAGATCATCGATGTCTTTGCAACCGGCCTGGGGCTGCCGATCATCACCCCCCTTAACCAAGGCCTGATCAACACGGGATCGATATACCCCCTCGGGTCGCCGCCGACGGTGCCCACCTTCTACCAGTTCGTTTCCGCCATATGCGGCGGCAGTTCCGCCGACGTGCTGAATTCCACCCTGATGCCAGGCACCTTCGGCACTTTCCTCGTGGAGATGCACCTCAACTCCCAACTGCCCACCAAGTGGGACACGGCCTGCACCATCGCCCAGAACACTTACGTCAGCTACCCGGTGACGATTCAACTGCAAGGCCAATGAGGACTCACAAACGGGGCGCGGTCAGTCCTGCCTGCTGTGTCGAGAGTCATCTGCCGCGCGGGCGCGATTCTCAACGAAGCGGTCTTACACTTAATCGCCTTCCCAGCTCATTACCGCGCTACTTGCGCGGCTCGCTGGTCGGCGGCACCAGGCCTTTCAGGCGCATGTACGTGACCATGTTGCCGTAGTGCTCGTAACCGTGGAACGAGAGCATGAAGAGGCCGGTCAGGCGTGTGCGGCTCTGGCCGTAGAGTTTCACCTGCTCGGCGGCCTGCGCGTCGGTCAGGCTCTCGAACGTCGCGTCACAGAAAGCGTCGGATTCCTTCAGCGCCGCGATCAACTCGGCCTTGGTGGCCTTATCGGACGGGGGCTTCGAGGTGGCTACACCCTTCACCTGCGTGCACATTTCATTCTGCGCGAAGGTGATGTGCGCCACCAGTTGACTGAAGGAACGGACCTCGGGCACGGGTTTGAATGCGTAGTTTTCCTCCGGCATCTTCTCGGCGGCGCGCAGGACGATGGTCTTCACGAATCCCCACGCTTCGCGAGCGTCGGCGGTCAGCGGGTTGGCGGGTGCGGCTGGCGGGGCCTGAGCGGACAGGGGCAACGTCAGGAAGAGGATGGTGACTGGTGTGATGAGGAGTCGAAAGGTTGTCATGAAACGAATTGTAGCCAACGTACACCGTGCCTGCGGGGCGCGGAGGTGCGCGTAAGACCGGCGTGGCGCGAGGTTCATCGGTACAGACGCCGCACCCCGTCACGCACCGCGTCCGGTACCAGGTGCTCCCAGGCGGATCCGGCGGCGATCCGCTGCCTCACCTCCGAAGCCGACACGTGGTCGAACTCGCCATCCAGTTCCAGCCGGCCGATCGCATGAGCGAGGCTGGGCGGCGGGGTGTACTCGCCGCGGCGCGCGGCCACCAGCAGGCTGAACTCCTCGAGCATTTTTTCGATCGCCCCTGGCACGCCATAGTCCCAATCGACGATGCGCTCAGCCGCGTCGCGCCCGCATAACATCGACAGGCGCACCCTACCCTCATATGCGACGCGGCACTCACGCGCGATGTCGATAAAAAGCCCCCCATCCGCGCAGGCCACTGAGAAAGACGCGGAGCCCGCGGCCAGCGCCAGCAACAAGGCCGCCCGCGCCTCAATCCCGGCGCCCGAGTATTCCTTGTGCGGAAAACTTCGCGGCAGCACGAACACCACTTCGTCAACCCGGGCCAGGGCGGCGTGCGCCAACGCCAGATGCGCCACGGTAACGGGATTAAAAGCGCCCGGCAGAATGCCGATGTGCGAAGGCCTGCCTGGCGCGCGTTGTAGAAACTCCACGGAGTGTTCGCTTCCTCCCAGAAGATAACACGGTCCGATTGCGCTACAACCCCCAAATCCATCGCCCGCGGGGTTGCCGAGTGTGCAATCTGACGCACGGCTGTGGCAAATTGGCAGCCGATCCCGGCAAAAACACGAAGGGCGCGGAATGTTTCCCGCGCCCTTCGTCGAGACACCAGGACCAGAGGTCGAACCAAAGAACTTAAGCCGCGTCGGCCAGAAATTCGTCTGTCGCGTCGTTGGGATCGGATTCGAATTCGTGACGGTCGGCAGCTTCCTGGCACGTAATGCAGTATTTGGTCCAGGGCACTGCATCCAGGCGCTTGGGCTTGATCTCCTCGTCGCAATGCAGGCAGGTTCCGTAACTTCCGTCGGCCACGCGCGTCAGCGCACCCTTCACGTGGCGCAGCAAGCTGGACTCGCGGTCCAGCGTACGAATCGCGAGTTCGCGTTCCCCCGCCAGTTGCACTTCATCGAGCGCATCCGGGGACTTTTCGATCGCAATATCGTCGCGCTTCCGCAGCCCAGCCGCAAGGTCCGCCTGCTTCGCTTCCAGCACCCTCTTGTATTTTTCCAGCTCTGTCCTGTTCATGGTCCATCTCCCTTCGGCCAATGGTCGATTACCCTTAATCTCTTTCCCTTGGCCGATTTCCCCGCGGCAACTTAATAGACGGCAAATACCGGCAAAAGTTTCACCGCGGCCAACCCCTCATTAGGGCTACCTTGCCGCCTCGCTACCCGAGCGGCGGCCAGATGAGTCGATACCTAGCAACCTTAATGCCAAATTAACCTGCGCGCCCCTCGCACCGAAACGAGGATGCCATCGCACAGGTTCTTTAATCGGCTGAATCAAAAAAAACTTGAGTGCCTGTGAACGACGGTTCGGGCGCCGCCTTCCGGCACTTGGCATGCGCCACCGCATCCATACCGGCGCGCCGCCGGCAGCGTCCAGTGCCCGTCACGAGATACGACTCGGGGGCTCCAGACGGAGAACCGTCCATTGTCTTAATGGATTAGAGCCAGCCTGCGGGCGCTGCGCCTGCCGTCCCGCTGGCCGGAGCCGCCAGCATCGACCGGCTGCCGCTTCCCTGCGCGATTGCGGAGACCGCGCTTCTAAGATTGGATGCGAAAACCCGCCCGCGGATTCAGTATACACCTACCCGCAAATGTGGCAAGCCCTTAATCGTCAAAGCAGCACCTTAGGCGCCGGCCGACTGAGCGACGTCCTACAATGTTTAATTCGCCCCGGCAGGAAACAGGAGTTAATGGTGCGCTTTCCGACCGAAATCCGCGAACGAATCTGCGCCGCCGCCGCGCTCGTCTTCTTCGTTTTGTCCGGAATGGCGTTCATCGGCAGCCTTGGCGTCGAAGCGGATGAGGCCCTGCCGGCCAGTCCGCTCTATCAACCCAAGTCCTGGTATTACGCCTGGCACTTCGGCCACGCCCGCATTCCGCTGATGCACATGAGCTACCTGGGCACGCTCAAAACGTGGATCTGGCGCCCGATTTTTGAGTGTTGCGGTACCGGCGTATGGGCCTTGCGCTTCCCCGCCCTGCTGGCCGGAGCCGCCAGCATCTGGGTGTTCTACCGCTTCCTGCGGGCGACCGTGGGCCCCCGCGCCGCGCTGATCGGATGCGCCATGCTGGCCGCCGATTCCGAGTACCTGCTGACGACGGTTTTCGACTGGGGCCCGGTTGCCTTCCAGCACCTGTTAATCGGCGCCGGCCTGCTGCTGCTGGTGAAATTCCATCGCTCCGGGAGCTCGCTCTGGCTGGCCGCGGGCTTCTTTCTTCTTGGGCTGGCGGTTTGGGACAAAATGCTGGCGATATGGATGCTGTCGGGGTTGGCGATTGGCGCCCTGGCGACCGTGCCGCGCCAGATTCTGGCGGCCTGGAGTTGGCGGCGCATGGCGATTGCCGCGCTGGCCTTACTGGCCGGCGCGCTCCCGGTGGAGCTCTCCGGCATCCACGACCGTTTCGCGGCCTTGCGCGAGAACGCCGGACGCAACCTGGACGAGGTGCCCGGCAAGATCGGCGCCCTGAAGCGCACCATCAATGGAGAAGGCCTGTTTGGCTTCATGTTCGCCGAAGACTGGCAAACACCCGCGCCGCGCGCCGCCGCCAACCTGGCCGAGCGCCTCAGCGCCGGGATTTCGGATCGCTTCGGCCATCCGCGGCGCAGCCTGCAGCTTTATGCCTGCCTGCTGGCGCTGGCGCTGGCGCCGCTGGCGCGCGGCCGGGACCTGCGCGCCATCTTGTTCGCGCTCGTCGCCATGGCGGTCGCCTGGATCCAGATGGCCACTACGCCATCCGCCGGCGGCAGCGTGCATCACACCATTCTGTTGTGGCCTCTGCCGGCGATGGTGATCGCGGTCTCTTTCGCCGCGGCTTCGCGCCGGCTCGGCCGTGCCGGCATTCCGGCAGTTGCCTTCATGTTGGCAGTGTTGGTCACCTCGGACATTCTGGTCACCAATGAATACTTTTGGAAATCGGTTCGCAACGGTGGCAGCCACACCTGGACCGACGCCCTGTTTCCGCTCTCCACCGATCTGATGGCGATGCGCCCGGCTGCGGTCTATTGCGCCGATTGGAACATCTTCGAGAACCTCCGACTGCTCGACCGCGGCGCACTGCCGCTCCGCAGCGGGATGGACCCGGCCCCGGCGCCGGACATGAACCCGACCGACCGCCAGTGGCTGCTCGGCATGATCGCCGAGCCGGACGCCGTCTGGGTGACGCATACACCCGATTTCGAGTACTTCCCCAAAGTCCGTCCTAAGCTGGATGGGTTCGCTGCGGCCGCCGGCTTCGAGCACCGGTTGCTAGAGGTCATACCCGACACGCACGGCCGCCCGACCTTCGAGTTATATCGATTTCAAAAGCGGCCGTAGGGAACGGGCCCGGTAGCGCCGGCGCTACGGGATGCTCACTTGGCGGTAAATGCGACCGTGGCTACGGTGTTCTCCCACGCCATCGCCAGGCTGCCCTGATTGCCATCCTTGGTCAACGTGATGGCGAAAGTCTCGACCGGGGCAGCGGGCTTGCTCATCGTCATGACCACGCGGCCGAGGTCCTTGGCGGGATCCTCGGTGGTGTCGCCACCCATCTTGATGCCCCACTGGCCGGTCTGCGTGTTGATGATCAGCGTCCACTGCTTCTCTTCCGGCAATATATAAATCGAATAGTCGCCCTTGGGCACCGCCAGGCCGCCGATGGTCAGGTCCAGGTCGGTGTGGAGCAGGGTGGCCTGATTGGCGCCCGCGCGCCACACCTTGCCATACGGAACCAGTCCGCCGAGGATCTGGCGGCCGTGCACGGAGGGCGCGTGATAGCTGATGCGAACTTGCTTGCCGCCGAGGTCGACCATCGTGGTCGCGGCGGGGCTCGTGTAGTGCGGCGCCTGCGCCAAGGCAACACTTGCGGCCAGGCAGCACATCCAGGTACGGTTCATTCTGTCACCTCTTTCGTAACGAGTATACTCCGCGGCCCGGGTCTGCGCGAAGCCGGAGGGTAACCGGCCGCGGCTCGGCTTGCAACCGGCCGCGCGCTGGGGCATGGTAGGAAGAGATGTCTTTTGAACTATTGCGCGGCATGGTGGGCATCCTCGGCATCGGCTGCGCGCACATGCTGGCACGCGCCCTGGTGGGCGTGCGCAAAGGCTGGTCGAAACCGTCGTGCGTTTACGGCTGGCTCCTGCGCACCCTGGTGTGCCTCGGCGCCGTGGCGTTGCGGCATCCGCTCGATCTCACCGACGTGATGATCTGGGGCATTGCGGTGGCCGCCTTCGCCACCGGCTGGTGGAATACCTCACGCGAGAGACCAGTCGAAGACCTCACGCACCAGATATTCCCCGAAGAAGAGGATAAGACATAGGGGGATGTTCCGAAGCTCACGACACTTCCTTTATTTCAGGTTCCCTGGCTCTTGCTGCATTGGCGCCACGTTTTCTTTTTGGTAACCGTTTCACCTGCAGACTCACTGCCCTGTCGGTTGGCAGGCGAAAGCGCCTGCCCCACTAGCCGCTCATGCCTGCGCTACCGCGGCCACGGGCTGCGGACGCCGCGCTGCACGGCGGGCGGTCCACCACAGCTTGGCGGCTGAGAGTCCCACCATCATCGCGGTCAACAATACGGTGGCGAAGGCTGTCTGCGGAATGGTCATGTTGCGGCGCAGGGGCTTCGTCCAGCCGCCGTAGACGATCACCACGTGCACCCAATAAACCATCAGCGAGGTCTTGCCCAGCGTCTGCATCCAACTCCAAGCGGGGCGCGCGCCGTATTCGGTCCAAACATACGAACCGGCCAGGAACGCCAGAATGATGCCGGTGCGAATGAAAACCAGCGTCGGGCTGTCGGTCCAGAAACTGGACTTCGGGTAAATCGAGTAAGGGTTATTGGAAAAATACTGGTTGATGAAGATCAGCGCGAAGCCGATCAGCACCGACCATTGCATTAGCCGGTCCATGCGGGCTTCGGCGCTGCGTTTCACGGCCAGCCCGGCCGCAATGCCGAATCCAACGTACGAGGCGCAAGGAAAGAACGGAAAGCGGCCGCGCCCCGCGCCCGGCACCAGGTATTCGCGCAGAAGCGCGGGCACGCCATCCCAGGGAAGGTTGGCCATCAACGGCGACAGCATCGCAACCACCGCGGCGCCGAGCACGGCGAAACGTATGCGTCCCTCGGCGCCGAACGCCGCGGCCGCGGCAAACACTGCCAGCCCCACCGCCATGCAGTTGAGAATATCCACCTTGGTCAGCTCTTGCAGGTTGCCGCCGGGATAACTGCCCAACCAATTGGTGAAGCGGAACAGCAGCGCGATCACCATTATGTAACCCGCGCGCCGCAGCGCTACCACCCAGCGGCGCCACGGACTGGCTTCGCGCCGCGCCAGGCTTTCCATCTGGAACGCGGTCGTCATTCCCGCCATGAACAGGAACAGCGGGGCCGCCATGCCGCCGACAAACTGCGACAGCACATAGGGGCCGCCGTCACGCGTATCCATGCGCGCAAAGGCGTTGAACGCGTGGCACTGGATCATGATGACCACCGCCAGCCCGCGCATCCAATCGAGAAAGGGGAATCGTTTCACTTGGGGTACAGCCTGAGCTTACGCAGTGCAATTTAGCACAAATTATTCCGGCGGCGTCGATAGCGGACATCGTAGCGCCGGTGTCTTTGTCACACGGGCGTCGCCCCCCCCGTCCCGCAGGTTCGTTATCTTCCCGCCGCGGGCCTCCGGGCGGGAGTCTGCGCGGCGGCTGTTATCGCGGCCGCCTGGCCTTGGGTGTTGCCGGCCTGCTGCTGTGCGGTCATGTGTTCGGCGATCAGCTCGGCTTGAAAACGGCTGATGGTATCGGTGTCGCTGAAAATGGATTGCGTGTTGTTCTGCGCCTTGTAGCCGGGGCCGCCCGGTTCCCCGGTTTCGACAAAAGTGCCTTCGCCCGAGGACGACCAGTTGGTGGAGCCTTCGCCGCCCACTCTCCCGTCGGCCACAAAGCCCTTGGTGTGGCTGATCTGGTGGGTGGCCGACTGGCCCACCACGAAATGGGTGTTGTAGGCGGTGGGATTCTTGGCAATGTCGGAATGGAGCAGCGCCTGTTCGTGCGCGCCGCTGGCCTGGCTCTGATCTAGCGTGATCAACATCGTGATCTGGGGATCCAGCGCCTTGGCCATCAGAATGTCATTCAGTTCGTCATCGTCATATCCGAACATATTGAGATACAGGGAGACGCTGACTCGGGAAAGCACATACTTGAGGATGTCGTGGACATCGTCACGGCCCACGTAAAACAAGTGGAAATCTTTGCTCGCGGTATTCGAGTAAGACTTCTCCCTGGTATATTGCTGCAGGTCGAGCAGGCTAAACGTCTGCAGACTCTTTGATGGATCGCCGTTCGCGTTGCTGGCACTTACTTTCGTGTTCTTACTCGTCTTTTTGACAGTTGCCATGACCCAATCGCCTCCGTGTGTGAGAATTCCGTTTTGGATCCCAGGATCCTCTCAGTCTACACCCAGCCACTCGCCTTAGTCCCTCGAAAACTGCAGTGGGGTGTGCGACATAAATGTTGGCGGTTTTCGAGGGGGCTGGATTGTGCCGCCTTATTCTAGAAGTATGTAATACGTCTAGAAAGGAGGCTCATGCCTCACTCCCTTCTCAACTTGGAAACGCGCCCAAGATGCTCCGCGAATCGGCACCCGCCAGCGCAGAACTCGCCCGAATCGTAGAGAACGAAGCCGAGTACTTCACGCGCTATTGGGAAAGCCGTTCCCGCGTCGCCTGATTACCCACTTTTATGTCGCACATTTATGTCGCACACCCGCGGCGAGGCGGGCAATTTTGATAAGATAACCGCCGATGGCGATTCGAAAACTAACCACCCTCAGCTTACTCATCGCAGGCGTTGCGCTGCGCGCGCAACCTCCCGCGGCGGCGCAACCTCCCGCCGAGATCACGCGCACGCAGTTGGCCTATACCCTGGCGCACTATACCAAGTATGAATATAGGATTCCGATGCGCGACGGTGTGCGGTTGTTCGCCGCGGTCTACGCTCCGAAAGACGAGACGCAGGCGTATCCGATCATCCTGATGCGGACGCCGTACAGCGTCGGGCCGTATGGCGCAGACAATTACAAGCCACAGGTAGGCCCATCCTATGCCGCGGAAAAAGAGGGCTTCATTTTCGTCTACGAGGATGTGCGCGGCCGCTACATGTCGGAGGGCAGTTTGTCGACGTTCGCCCGCACAAGGCCCATTACGACAGCCCGACAGATACCGACGAGAGCACAGACACCTACGACACCATCGACTGGCTGATAAAACACCTTCCGAATAACAACGGAAAGGCCGGTATGTGGGGGATCTCCTATCCGGGCTTTTTCGCGGCGCACGGCTTGATCGATTCCCATCCGGCACTGAAGGCGGTTTCGCCCCAGGCCCCGATGGGCGACGTCGGCAATGGCGACGACGGATATCACAACGGCGCGTTTCACCTGGCCGCGAACTTTCGCTTTTACTCGGGTTTCCGGCCGCGCAAAGGGGATGCGCAACGGCCGCAGCCGGCGCTTGGCATCGAAACTGGAACCATGGACGCTTACGATTTCTTCCTGCGCATGGGTCCGATTTCAAATGCCAACGAGCAGTATCTCAAGCACGAGAGCGCTTTTTGGGACGACACCATCCAGCACACCGCTTACGACGCGTATTGGCAGGCTCGCGCGCAGGCGCCGTACATGAAGAATGTGACACCGGCGGTGATGTGGGTGGGCGGCTGGTTCGATGCCGAGGATCTGGCTGGACCGTTGAAACTCTTCCACGCGCTCGAGAAGAATGGCGCGACGGCTCCGGATACGCTGGTGATGGGCCCATGGCGGCATGGCGGCTGGGCGCGCGATCCCGGGGATACGCTGGGCAACTTGAACTTCAAGGCCAACACATCCGAGTATTTTCAGGAGAACATCGAACTCCCGTTCTTCGTGCAAAACCTGAAGGGCAAGGGCAACGGACTGAAAGCCACCGCGGATAGCGGCGTTCCCAAGGCGATCATGTTTGAGACGGGACGCAACGAATGGCACCGTTTCGACGCCTGGCCGCCGAAGAACAGCGAAGTGCGCACGCTTTATTTCGATGGGGACGGCAAACTTTCCTGGGACGCGCCGGCAGCGACGGGCTTCGATGAATATCCGAGCGATCCCAACAAGCCGGTGCCCTCGACGGGCGAACTCGCTCCCGGGATGGGGATGCCGGCGGATTACATGACGTTCGACCAACGCTTCGCAGCCGCCCGGCCGGACGTGTTGACTTACGAAACGGAGCCACTCGACCACGACGTCACGATCGCCGGGCCGATCACGCCGGTGCTGCGGGTATCCACTTCGGGCACGGATTCGGATTTTATCGTGAAGCTGATCGACGTTTACCCGGACGATTATCCCAACCCCGACCCGAACGTCAAAGGCGTCTACATGGGTGGTTACCAGCAGCTTGTGCGCGGCGAGCCGTTCCGCGGCAAGTTCCGCAACAGCATGTCGAAGCCGGATCCATTCACGCCGGGCAAGCCCGAGAAGATCGATTTTTGGATGCCGGATGTGCTGCACACTTTCCGCTCCGGGCACCGCATCATGGTGCAGATCCAGAGTTCGTGGTTCCCGCTGGTGGATCGGAACCCGCAACAATTCCTGGATATTCCGAACGCGCGTCCGGCGGATTTTCAGAAAGCGATGGAGCGCGTGTATCGCGGCGGAGCGGATGGCTCGCATCTGCGCGTGATCGTGATGGAATAAGCAGCGGCATGAGGCAGCCTTCCCGGCCCAGCTATTTCCAGATCAGCAGCGACAGCGTGATGCCGAGGCCGATCGCGATGACGATCCGGCGCACGGTCTGTTGGCCCATCCGCCGAGCGATTCCGGCGCCGAAATAGCCGCCCAGGATGGCTGCCACGGCCATCAGCAGCACATACGGCCAATACACCATCCGTGCCCAGATGAAATACGCGGCCGCGATGCCGTTGACCGAGCCGCCGAAAATCACCTTCAAACCGTTCATTTCATGAATGTCCTGGAGGCCGAGGATGCTGAGCGCCGCCAGCATCAGGATGCCGATTCCGGCGCCGAAATAGCCTCCGTACAAGCCCACGCACAACTGGAACAGCATGCCGCCAACCAGCCACCGGGTGGAGCGATGCGCGGCGGCATCGGCGGTCTTGAGCATCCTTTGGATCGGCTCCTGCACCATGAACAGCAGGGTGGCAAAAAGGATCAGGAACGGCACCATGCGATCGAGCATCGCGGTAGGCGTATAGCGCAGCAGGACGGCGCCGGCGAGGCCGCCCACCAGGCTGGGCACGATAAGCGCCAGGAAGCGCGCCTCGGCCGAGCGGATTTCCCGGCGGTAACCCCAGGCGCTGCCGACGGTTCCGGGCCAGATGGCGACCGTGCTGGTCGAATTGGCCGCCACCGAGTTGAGGCCGAGCCAGATCAAGGCGGGAAACGAGATCAGCGTGCCGCCGCCCGCCACCGAGTTGATGGCCCCGGCTACAAACGCCGCGCCAAAGGCCACCGCCGCGCGGGGCAGGTCCATTGTTGGGGTCAAGATTGCAGGATAGCGCGGGGTGGAGGCCAGCGCCAGCGGGGGGAGTGCCGCGCCGTTCAGCCCCCTAAAGCGGCCATACGACCTCCCTAAACCACACTTTAGAGCCTGATTGTAGTCTTCAGGAAAAAGCTTGTTTACAATTCTCAACATGGCGCAATTTCAGGTAATCCAGCCGGAAACTACCTATATGGGCTCACCCATCCGGCCGCTCCAAAAGGGTCTGCCGAAAAGCACCCAGTCGCTCTGTCCGGAATGCACCCAACTCATTGATGCCAGAATAGTTGAGGATTCAGGCAAGGTGGTGATGGAGAAGCGCTGCCCGACCCATGGCGAGTTTCGCGACATCGTCTATTCCGACGCCAAGCTGTACCTGAAGATGGAGGAATGGACCTTCGGCGACAACCGCGGGCTGGCCAACCCGGCCGTGACCACCGCCAAAAGCTGCCCGGAAGATTGCGGCCTGTGCAACCTGCACACCAGCCACACCGGGCTCGCGAACCTGGATCTGACCAACCGGTGCAACATGACCTGCCCGGTCTGCTTCGCCAACGCCAACGCTTCCGGCTACCTCTACGAACCGGATTTTGAGACCGTGCGGAAGATGTTGCAGGCCTTGCGCAACCAGAAACCGGTGGCGGGCCGGATCGTGCAGTTTTCCGGCGGCGAGCCGACCATCTATCCGCGTTTCTTCGACGTACTGCGCCTGGCCAAGGAAATGGGCTTCTCCCACACGCAGGTGGCGACCAACGGCCTGAAGTTCATGGACCTGGAGTTCGCCGAGCGCGCCAAGGAAGCCGGCCTGCACACGCTCTACCTGCAATTCGACGGCGTCTGCGACGACGTGTACCGGCGCACCCGCGGCGAATCGCTGTGGGATAAAAAGCTGCGCGCCATCGAGAACGTGAAGAAGGCCGGCCTCAAAATCGTTTACGTTCCCACCATCGTCAAGGGCGTCAACGATCACCAGATCGGCGACATCGTGCGGCTGGCGCTCGAGTACATCGAATGCTCGAGCGGCATCAGCTTCCAGCCAGTGGCGTTCACCGGCCGCATCGCGCGCCATGAACTGGAGGCGAAACGCTTCACGCTCTCCGATTTTGCCCACGCCGTCCACCAGCAAACCGGCATCTGCGACCCTTACGAGGACTGGTTCCCGCTCTCCTGCGTGACGCCGTTCTCGAAGCTGCTGAGCGCGTTGCGAGGCGACGAGACGACCACCCTGAGCTGCCATCCGCACTGTTCGCTGGGCACCTACCTGTTCGTCGATCAGAACCGCAAGGCGGTGCCGGTGACGCAGTTCGTCGAGGTCGGCCCGATGCTGCGCGAGATGGACGAGCTGGCGCGCAAGGCGGACAAGCGCCGCATCCAGTTCTTCACTAAGATTTCGGCGTGGAACAGCCTCCGCAAGTTCTTCCACGAAGAGAAGGCGCCGGCCGGCCTGACCTTCAACAAGTTCCTGCAAACCCTGCAGGGCATGACCGACAAGAAGTACGGCCGCGGCGAAAGCGAATCGGGCGGCTTCACTTACCGCACGCTCATGCTGGCGGGCATGCACTTCATGGATTCGTATAACTACGACGTGGAGCGCGTGAAGCGCTGCGTGATCCACTATGCCGCGCCCAACGGCCTGATTTACCCGTTCTGCGCCTATAACTCCGGCCCGGTCTATCGCGAACGGATCGAGAAGGAATTCTCCATTCCCTTCGAGACGCAGGAAGCGATGCGGAACCTGACCGCGCAGGCGAAAAAAGGCTGCCACACCTGCGCCAGCGAGCCGGAGTTAGTCGGGTAGGCGCGAGCGGGAAACAGCCATGCGCGGTCGCGGCCAAGACGCAACTTCCCCGCTGATCGCAATTCTGGTGTTCGGACTCGTTGGCGGGCTGGTTTCCCTTCCCATCTGGGCCGGCGTGCGCATCGTCGCCAGCATCCGGTACGGCATCGATTGCGGAGGCCACCTGAAACGGGCGGCCGACGCGAACAATATCGAGCTGGCCAAACAGGAGTTGGCCGTAGCCACGAGTTACCTGGAACGGCACGGGATGACGGCCGGATACACGTCCGTGCTGTACAACGAGCCGAGCGAAGACGTCGGGTTCTGGTACAAAAACCTCGACATGTCCCTTCAGGAACTGGAAAAGGAGCCGGCCACGGCGAGCGAACTGGAGAAAAGCAACCTCTTGCTCAAGCTCCGGCAGACCTTGCTGGACACCAGTTCCGGCACCGAGTCGGTAACCGAGCCTTCCGGCATCAGCATCTTTCCCCACAACGCCGCATACGCCTGGTGGGTATGGATCAGCCTGTTGGCAGTCGTGGTCGGATTCATTGCCGCTCTGGGATCCGGCAAGAATCGGAAGGGCAAGCCGGCGTCGCACGAACCCGCGCTACAATAAGACTGGTCGAATCGACCGGTTGATCGTATGCGCGAGATTCAAGCCTCCGAAGCCAAAACTCATCTTCCCCAGCTTCTGGACGAAGTCGAGCGGGGTGCAACGCTGATTATCACGCGCCACGGACACCGCATCGCGCGGATCGTGCCCGAACCCGATCGGCGTCAGGCGGAAATCGACAAAGGCCTCGCCGCCATCCGGAAGCTGCGCACGCGCAGCGGCAGGATCACCACGGCCGAATTGCTGTCGGCCCGCGATGAGGGACGAAAGTCCTGAGGGCATTCGTCCTGGATGCATCCATTACGGCGTGCTGGGCATTTGACGATGAAGACCACACCGACGCCAGCCTGGCCTTCGAGCGAATGCGAGCCGAAGAGGGCGTTGTTCCCGGCTTGTGGTGGTTCGAGGTGCGGAATATCCTGGTCGTGAACGAGCGCCGGAGGCGGATTACGCAAGCCAACACCGCCACTTTTCTGCTGAACCTCTCGCTGCTTCGGCTGCGGGTGGACCAGTCCCCCGACGAGAACGCCGTCCTTCGGTTGGCGCGCGTTCACCGGCTGTCCGTATACGACGCCGCCTGTCTGGAGTTGGCTCAGCGCGAGGGCTTAGCCCTGGCGACGCTGGACGCCGATCTGCGACAGGCGGCGGCCAGCGAAGGAGTGGCGCTTGTCTCCCGCGGCGATGAGACCCCCTAGGTCCGTCCGCCGGGGCCGGCGTTTCCGAGGTGAACGCCTGGGCCTATCGTCTTTGCGCCACGACGAACCGATGACCGACAAACCGGTGATGGAACGTTCCCGGACCACCAACGGGCTAGATGAAGAGGTCAGCCGCGACCTGGAACACCGACGCGGCTCTCTTTAGGACGCGGCGGTTGCGGCGGCGTCCAACTGGGAATTGGTGGTGGTCCAGATGCTATTGATTTTGCCGCCGGCGCCGATGAGAAGCGCCGCCGAAGCCAGACACACAAAAGCCAAAAGCAGGGTGTACTCGATCAGATCCTGCCCTTGATCTGCATTCCAAAACGAAGTGAGTAGCGACATTTGATTTGCCCTCCAGCAGCTTGCTGCGTGTGCTTTAGCACTTAGAAGGCCACTTAGGCTAACACCCACAAGTTGCTGATTCTACGTTCGGCCTAATGGGAATTCGTCAACTCCCTGTACCGAAGTACCATTTTTCGGGAAACTTGCCAGTAATGGCCTAAGCATGGTGTTAGCGCGGCATCGTATTCAGGCGGCGGGCCTTGCAGTACACCACAGTCTGCCGTCGGCGGCGCGCACCACCCGAGATGCGGGCGGACGTGCCGGGCTGTAAGCTGGTTTTGTGAGGGGGATGCGAGTGATGGGCGGCTGGGCGCTCAGGGTGATTCTGCTGCCGGCATTATTGATGGCAGTGGCCACCGGCGCGTCAGATGGTGAGAAAAGTAGCAGAGGCCAGGCGCTAGGCGCGCCGCCGGCAGGCTCGGCGGCGATCATGATCGACTATCCGGAAAATGGCGCGATTTTTCCGCCGGAGATCACGGCGCCGCAGTTCCTTTGGCGCGATGGAGGGACAGGCGTCGCGTCTTGGCGGATCGACGTCTCGTTTGGCGATGGTGCGGCGGCGATTCGCGCGGCCTCCAAGGGTGAGCGGCCAGGCATTGGCAGAATCGACCCCGATTGCGTCGCCAGCACCAACGCGCCGCCCCGGTTGACGCCCGAAATGTCGGTGGCCCATACCTGGAGACCGGACGCCGCAACGTGGCAGGCCATCCAGCGGCGCTCGGTCGCAAGCGCCGCGACGGTGACCATCGCCAGCTTCGGTGGCGATGCGCAGGGGCCGGCCGTATCGCGTGGCAGGGTCGCCATCCGCACTTCAAAGGACGCGGTGGGCGCGCCGATCTTTTATCGCGATGTGCCGTTGATGCCCTCGGAGCTGGAGAAGGGCGTCATAAAACCGCTCGCCGCGCAGGCGCTCCCGCTGGTCGCCTGGAGAGTTCGCAACGTGGGCGAAGCCGGCAGCCGGGTGGTGATGGAGAACCTGCCCGTGTGCGCCAACTGCCATTCCTTCTCAGGCGACGGCAAAACGATGGGAATGGATCTCGACGGGCTGCAGGGCAACCGGGGGATGTACTTCCTGGCGCAGGTTGCGCCCCAGATGGCGGTTCGCAAGACAGACGTGATTCAGTGGAGCTCACCCGAAGGCAAGCTCAAAGGGAACATCCGGATCGGCTTCATGTCGCGGGTCTCGCCGGACGGGCAGTCCGTGATGACCACCGTCAACCCGGCCGCCATGACGGCGTCCACCGAAGCGCCCGCGAGCAACTATTACGTGGCCAATTTCAAGGACTACCGGTTCCTTCAGGTGTTCTATCCGACGCGCGGAATTCTGTGCTGGTACAGCCGCAAAACAGGAGTGCTGCGGCCGCTGCCGGGCGCCGACGACCTGCGATTTGTGCAAATGGGCGCGACGTGGAGTCCCGACGGCCAATACCTGGTATTTGCCCGCGCGGCCGCCACCGACCCCAATCCGCCAGGTGTGCCGCTGGCGAAATTCGCCAACGACTCGAACGAGCTGCAGATTCAATATGACCTATACCGGATTCCGTTCCACGAGGGCGAGGGAGGCGTGGCGGAGCCGATCGCGGGCGCGTCGCGGAACGGCATGAGCAACACGTTTCCCAAGGTGTCGCCCGATG
The DNA here is from genome assembly GCA_050010695.1 of Bryobacteraceae bacterium. GTDB lineage: Bacteria > Acidobacteriota > Terriglobia > Bryobacterales > Bryobacteraceae > Bog-375. The sequence continues at coordinate 13,282 of JBEKKO010000017.1, read as the reverse complement.
GACGATGGATCGTCTTCGTCGAATGCCGCAACGGGCAGCTCATGCGTCCCGACAGCCAGTTGTATATTGTTCCCGCGGCGGGCGGCGAGGCGCGGCGGATGCGGTGCAACACCCCGCGGATGAATTCGTGGCACAGCTTTTCGCCGAACGGCCGCTGGCTGGTGTTTTCATCCAAGGCGCGGTCGCCGTACACGCAGATGTATCTCACCCACATCGACGAGGATGGCAACGATAGCCCGCCCATACTGATCGAGAACGCAACCGCGGCCAACCGCGCGGTGAATCTTCCGGAGTTTGTCAACATTGCGCCGGGTGGGTTGCAGAAAATCGGCGGACCGGTGATCGACTATTACCGGCTGGTGGACGGCGCGGCGTACCTGCAGAAGACCGGCGCGTACGAGGCGTCCGCCGCGAAGTGGAAGAGAGCCCTGGAGCTGAATCCCGACGACGAATTCGCCCACCGCAAGCTGGGAACCGTGCTCATGATGACGGGCCATCGGGCCGAAGCCGCGACGCATCTACGGAAGGCGAATGAGCTCCAGCTCCGCGCGGCGGTTGTGGCCGATCCCACCTCGGCGCGTGGATTCAACGATCTCGGCGTGCTGCTGGCCGAGTCCGGGCGGGTGGAAGAAGCCGTTGCGCAATTCGAAAAGGCGTCCGCGCTCAAGCCGGATTACGCCGCGGCGCGCACGAACCTGGGCGGTGCGCTCGAGAAGCTGGGGAGGCTGGACGAGGCGCTGGTCGCACTGCGCAAAGCCATCGAAGCCGACACCCGGTATGCGCCGGCGCACTACAACCTGGGGCTGGTTCTGAGCCGACGCGGGGATGCGCAGGGAGCCATCGTCGAATGGCGGAGCGCGCTCGAGATCGACCCGAAGTACGCGGAGGCGCACGACAGCCTGGGCGACGCGCTTAATGCGCAAGGGCGGACCGCGGAGGCGCTGGCACACTGGCGCGACGCGATCGAGTTGCAGCCTAACGACGCACAGGCGCTGCGGCGGGCGGCTTGGGCGCTGGCGGCCTCGCCCGATGCGGCCATCCGGAACGGCATCGACGCGCTCCGGTTCGCCGTGCGGGCGGTCGAGCTCTCGGGCGGAAAAGACGCGGCGGTGCTGGACACGCTGGCTGCCGCTTACGCCGAGAAGGGACAATTCGCCGACGCGGCGCTGACCGCGCGCAGGGCGCAAGCCCGAGCCGCCGCAGAGAACCAGCCCGGGCTGGCGGACGAGATCAAAGCCAGAATTGCCTTGTACGAAGCCGGCCGGCCGTTTCGCGAGCGGGATGTTTCCGGCGCGCGCCCGTGAACGGGTCAAGCCGTTGCTGTTCCGGAGGCGCGCCGCTTGATGTGATGGGGCAGCCGCGACCACCCGCGCGAGCCCGGACATGAAATACGGGTTGCCGGTGACCTTTCGCCTCAGTAGAATGGGACGAACGTAGCGTCACGGGTTTTATGACTCGAGTTTCATAACTCATGACCAGCGAAACCAGTCCTAGACACTCTCCGCTCCTCGTTGGTTCGGCCGTCTTTGCTTTTCTCTGGACCGTGGCACGCGCCTCGGTGCAGTCGGTGACCATCGACGAGGCCGACACCTATCTGGCCTATGTAAGGCCGGCCGGGCCGGCCCACTGGAACGCAGGCGCCAACAATCACGTGCTCAATTCGCTCCTGATGCGGCTGGTGACGTCGATTTTCGGTTCGTCGGCGATTACCCTGCGGGTGCCGGCGCTGATTGGCGCGGCGCTATATATCGGCGCGGCGTATTGTCTGGTACGCCTCATTTCGCAGCGGCGCACGCTGCAATGGGCGCTGCTGGTCTGCCTCACTTACAGCCCGTTTGTGATGGACTACCTGGTGGCGGCGCGCGGATACAGCCTGGCGTCCGCATTCCTGCTGTGGATGGTGGCAATTGCGGCGCGGCACCAGGCGCAAGATCCCAGGCTGCGGACATCGGAGTTATGGCGCACCTGCGTGCTGATTTCGATCTGCGGGGCCCTCTCTGTAAGCGCCAGTTTTTCCTTCGCAATCGCGGACGCGCTCACGGCGGTGGGGCTGTTTCTGTGGATCTGCCGCGAACATCGTCGGGATTACCTGCGGATTCTGGCTGGCTTCACGCTGCCGGGGCTGGCGGTGGCCTACTTTCTGGTAGGGTCGGTGGTTCTCTCGTGGCCCAAGGGTCAATTCACATGGGGAGTCAATTCGCTCGTCAAGATGCTCCGCAGCCTGGTGAGTGCTTCCCTTTTCGAACCGAACGACGATTTGCTGAACCCGCATCTGCTCGATTGCTTCGTTCAAGTTGGTCCGTTCCTGTACCCGATTTTGGCGGCCTTCGTCGTATGGCGGGTGGCGATGCTGATTTCCGCCCGCGCAGGGATTGCGGACGATGGTGCGCGGCGGTCGACCGCGGTGGCGGCAATTTGCGGAGCGGCCCTGCTCGCGGCGCTGGCCTGCCATGAGTTCCTGCTTCTGGCGTACCAGATCCTGCTGCCGTTCGACCGCACGGCGACTTGGGTGGTGCTGCTGTTTCTCGTAATGGCGGGTGCGCTGGCGGCGGTGCCGCTGGCCTGCCTGGTTGGGCGGATTTCCGGAAAGGCGCTGACGGCGATCCTGGTAGTGATCGCCTGCTATAACATCGGCTGCCTCCGGCTGAATTACTTTAACGAGTGGAAGTACGATGCGGACATGAGGAATGTCTACGCCGTTCTGGCCTACTACAACCATACCTATGGCGTGACTAAGGTCTCCACTAACTGGCGGTATGTGGCAGCGTTGAATTGCTACCGCCAGATGTCCGGACGTGAGACCATCGAAAACATCCCCGGCGCTCCCACTGTGGTGAACGTGTATCCTCCAGGGTATCAGGCGTACGTGTTTTACTATCCCTGGGACGAAGACTTCTATAGGCGCGAAGAGCTCAGACTCGTATACCACGACGATTTCACCGGCGCCGCCGTCGGCGTTCGGCCAGAAGCGTTGATTCCGGCGCGCCCGTGAGGCGGCGGTGTCCGCTACCGGTCGATGGTTGCCATCATACGCTGGTTGTAGCGCGGCCCGGACACGGCTTCGGGCGACAACGCTTGATCCAGCAGGGCCATTTCATCCGGCTCCAGTTTCAGCGACACGGCAGCGAGATTCTCTTCCAGATAGGTTCTGCGCTTGGTGCCTGGAATCGGCACAATGTCGTCGCCCTTCTGCAAGAGCCACGCCAACGCCACCTGTCCGGGTTTCGCGTTCTTCTGTTCCGCGATTTGCTGAACGACCGACGCGGCGCGCACATTGGAATCGTAATTCTCGCCCTGAAACCGGGGATCGCCGCGGCGGAAATCGCCCTCGGGATATTCTTCGGCGCGCCTGGCCGTCCCAGTCAGGAAGCCGCGGCCTAACGGGCTGAATGGCACCAGGCCGATGCCAAGCTCGCGCAGCACCGGGATGATCCGGGGCTCCAGATTGCGCTCCCAGAGGGAGTACTCGCTTTGCAATGCAGTTACAGGGTGGGTCGCATAGGCGCGCCTGATATTCTTTTCGCCCGCTTCCGAAAGACCAAAATAGCGCACCTTGCCGGCACGCACGAGGTCCGCAACCGCTCCGGCGACATCCTCAATCGGGACATTGGGATCGACCCGGTGCTGGTAAAGAAGGTCGATGTGATCGGTTTGCAGGCGCCGCAGCGAAGCCTCGACCGCCTCGCGGATATGGCCGGGCCGGCTATCGGTGCCCATGATTTTGCCGTTTTCGATGCGAAAGCCGAACTTGGTCGCAATCACGGCTCGCTCGCGGCGCCCCTTTAGCGCTCGTCCGAGAAGTTCTTCATTGACAAACGGGCCGTAGACCTCGGCCGTGTCGAAAAAGTCCAAGCCCAGTTCAAGCGCCCGGTGGATAGTGGCGATAGACTCGGTCGAGTCCGCCACCCCGTAGGACTGGCTCATTCCCATGCATCCGAGTCCGAGCGCGGACACTCGGAGGCCTTGGCTTCCCAATTTTCGCTGCGGAATCATACTCCTATTAACATAGCCGATTTCAGCAGCACCGCACCACACTACCGGACGCGCTCAAACCGAAACAACTCAAATTGGGGACGTCCATTGGAGTCCGCAATCGTCCGGATATCGCGCCGTTCGTAACCACCGGCCCGAGCTATCGCTTGCAGCCGGCCATCTGCGCCTTCGAAGTATTGGCGGGAAGGAACGTGATTGAGGAATAACGCGCCTGCATCCGAGATCATCGCCGCAACTTCGCCGTCAGAATAATTGCCGACGGGCCACGCGCGCTTCATATTGAGCCTGCCTTGACGCAGCAAGTGCAAGTTGTCCTCCATCCCAAAATCGAGCGCATAAATCGAGCAGCCTTCCGAGTTGCCGAGAGCATCCGAAAGAGGATACACGGCATCGGTGAACAATCTGTAGGATCCGTTGCGCTCGAACTCCGAGATGTACTGATTCATTACCATGAGATTTGCCGCGATCAGCGACGTTCCCACGGCGGCAGCCAGCCACTTCGGCCGCAGGGCCACTACTGCGATGGCCACTAATAGGTGGGGCATCGGATAGAGCAGCACAATGTGATGCGCACCCCCCGTGTAGCGCGTCGCCGCCATGGCGAAAAAGGCCACGAGTAAGAAGACTATGGAGAAAACTCCCGCCCGCCGTCCCCTGGACCGCCACCACAGTGGCGCAGAAAGAAACGCGAACAGGATCGCATACACGAATGGACCCGAATAAGTTTGGCCCATGCGGTCGCGGATCCAGCATGACAGCCGTGCGACGGCGGTCCGGGGGCTCTTCGGCATCTCCTCCGTTTCCGGAGACACGACGATGCCGATAAGATCCGAGCCGTTCAGCGTGTTCTTCAGCGAGATAACCTTGGCATGGAAATTGTCGAACGACAAATGAACGTTCGCATGAAGCGTCGCGTTCGGAACACGAAGGTTATATATAATTAGCGGGAGCGCGCCTAGGACAAATGCGCAAGCGCAGCAAGCGACAGTGCGGCGCCTCGAAAGCATCCGTCGAACCTCTGGCAGATACGCGGCAATCACCGCCGCGGCCAACCCACTAAGCGCCCAGACGAAGATGGCTTTATTCCACAGCGCCAATCCAAATATGAAACATCCGAGGACTGGCCGGCGCAGGCTAACTGCCAGACATCCGGTTACCGCAAGGAATTGTTGCAGTGCGACCGGACCCCAGTCATAGGTATTGGTGAGGAGAAACGAAGCGTCGGTAGCTAATAGGAGAGAGCCGAGCAACGCCGCGCGAGACCCCGCCATTCTTTCGGCCAGTTTAAAGAACAGGACGATTGTTACCGCCCCTAATATCACAACCGGAAGCCGGACGGCATACGCATTAGGCCCAAAGGCAAGCAGGATCGGCCACAAGAGTAAAGCCTTGAGCGCTCCGGCATACGGATAAATCATGAGTGGGATACGTTTATGGAATATACTAATGCAATAGCTGCTATCGAATGCGCCGTAATACGGAGTCGCAAAAACGGCCTCGTCGGTTTCAATCCCCGCATAGTGGATCAATAACAAACCAAGCAGAGCATAAAGGCAAGCAAACCCGATAGCTAGCTTTCCGATGACCGAGTCAAGAAGGGTCTCAAAACGTTCCACAAGACTAACTCGCAAAGGCATTCGCAACAAATTGTAACACCCGTATTTACGAGCGTGGCCGCGCGGCCGCGCAGCCCGATCGCGCCGATAACGGACCTACACCTTGAAATCCCACTCCTTGCGGTAGGGCGTGTCGACAAAAGTGTTGGCTGCGTCGTCGTTGGTGAATTTCATGGCTTTCGAGTCCCAGTCGAGAACCTTAGCCTCGTGCCGGTCGCGGGCAGCACCCGCAGCTCCGGCGGATCCGGTTGCGCCTGCGGGCGGCACGACGTGCATGGAGTGCCGGCGCTGCGCCAGTGTTCCTAGCAGGGCAAACTCGGTGAGCCCGCAGGCGAATTCGATGGGTGTGATCGACTTCTTACCGGCTTTGCACATGCGCACCCACTCGGTATAGTGATCCGGCTTTTCGCAGCGCGCCAAAGTCGGCGGGGGCTGTTCGAAATCGTGGAACCGGCTCTCGGGCAATAGCCAGCCACCCGGCAGGCCGCGCACCTGCTGGCCGGGCCGGGGTTGAGATCCGAACGGCAGCCACGGATTGCCGCCGTAGAAAGCGGAAATCTGAATGCCCTGGTCACCCACAAACATGATGCCGCTGCCGGGCATGGGCACATCCCGCGGCATGCTGGCGGGCCGTAGTGGGGCCAGGCCGCCATCGTAGAAGTACACCATCGTCTCGGGAAATTTGCCTCGGGCCGGGATGTGCCACTGAACGGTGTTGGCGATGCTCATGCACTCGGTATTGTCCACGCGGCCCGCCAGCGAGAAAGCCTGGCAGCCCACGCCGACCACCCAATCGGGGGCTCCCATCTGGAGCTCGTCATGAAACATCTGGAGCGTGTGGCAGCCGAAATCGCCCACCGTTCCGGTGCCGAAGTCCCACCACGGGCGCCAGTTGCCGTAGTGGTAAGTCCTGTGATAGGGACGAGCCGGAGACGGGCCGCACCACGCGTCCCAATTCATTCCCTCGGGCGGCGTCTGGACTTCGGCCGGACGCGCCAACCCACTCGGGCTGTAAGTGCCGGTCCAGATATGGACTTCATGAATCGGGCCTATGGCGCCGGTGAGCAATAACTCGGTTGTAGCTCTGGCATAACTGGTGCGAGAGTCCTGAATGCTTGCCTTAGTGGTGACTTTGGACGCGAGACAGGCGGCCTTGACCTGCCGGGCCTCGGCAATCGTGTGTGTGATCGGTTTGGCGCAGTAGATATGCTTGTTCATCGCCAGGCCGGCCAGCACCAGGTGAGAGTGCCAGTGATCCGGCGTGGCGACAATCAGAGCGTCGAAGTTCTTCTGCTCCTTGTCGAACATCTGCCGGAAATCCCGGTAAGCCCGGGCGTTCGGATAAGTCTTGAATACCGGTGCGGCAAACTCGTAGTCGAGATCGCACAAGGCGACGATATTCTCGTCCTTGCAGCCGTTCAAGTAGTTTTTCCCCATGCCGCCGACGCCCACAGCGGCGATCGACAGCTTGTCACTGGGCGCCTGATAGCCAGCGCCACCCAGGACATGACGGGGAACAATCAGAGGCGCCAGGCCGGCGGCAATCGCCGTGCGCCGGGACAGCACGCGCTTGCTTGAGTCATTGGAATCCATCTGCGGTCTCCTTTCTCAACTCGGTTCAATATCTCATCGGTTCGGGCCGCTACGCCCGCCGCGTCCGGACATGGGCGCCTGGGGGGTCGGCTGAAGGTCGGCAGCCACTGGAGTGGATAACGGTTCGAGCGGGCGGACATAAATGTTGCGGAACGCCACTGCGCCGTGATCGCCCTGGAGCATGATCGGATTTATCGGGGCTTCCGGAATCTTCATCGCAGCCACGGTCGGGCCCAGCCGCTCCACGTTCTCGTGAATCACCTGGCCGTTGTGCAAAATGCGGATAAACTTCGCGTTGGCGATTTTCTTGCCCGAGGCGTCAAATCGCGGGGCCTGGAACCAGAAGTGGTACGACTGCCACTGCCCCGGCGGCCGATCCGCGCGCGCCTTGGGCCCTATGCCGCCGTCCACACCGTTTATGGGACCGCCACCGTAGTGGTACATGGCACCGCATTGATCCGTGAGCAGCCGGGGCACGAACCCCCAGCTATCCCAGATTTGGGTTTCGTAAAGTCCGTGCATGTAAACGCCGGAGTTGGAGTGGGCCGCGATCATGAACTCGACGTAAAGTTCGATGTCGCCGAACTTTTCTATCGTGTAAATGTTGGAGGCGTCGCCGCGCGGCTCCACATCGGTGTTGACGATGCGGTCGCCGGGACTGGGCAGACCCACCAAAGCCGTGGGGTTCGCCGTGCCGCCCCAAACGACGGCGCTGGTAACCAGCCACTTGCCCGTCTTGCCGGGATCGACCAACGCCCAGCCGTCCAGGTTTTTACCGTTCAGCAACGGTCTCCACCCGCTCTCCGCCAGAAACGGCGGATCACCGTGATCGCTTCCATCGTTCAACGGAGGAAGGTCCGCTGCTGCCGCGAGAATCAAGGCGGATGCCAAGCCAATGGCCGCAGCTACGCCAGCCAGAAAGTGTCGCACGTGTGGCAACTCCTTTTGTGTTTTCTGTCCATCGATAATAGCAGACATAGCAGATATCAACTGATATCAAGAGCCGAATCCATCAAACAGAGCCACGCTGCCGGACGGCATGCGGGCGCCGGAATGGAACCGGTTCTCTTGATTGCGTTCGCGGAAGCCGGGATAATCGATAGCGTAGATGGCGGTGTTAAACGAAGGATACACGGAAACATGAATTCCAACCAGTCAGCTAAAGGGGATCTGTCGAGGCGCCACGTGGTGGCGGCCGGTCTGGCGCCCCTGATCGTCCCCCGCCACGTTCTCGGCGGGCCGGCCTACCAGGCTCCCAGCGATACGCTCACCATCGCCGCAGTGGGCGTCGGCGGCATGGGCCGAAACTACCTGGCCGGCTGCAAAACGGAGAAGATCGTAGCCTTGTGCGATCTCGACCACAATTACTCGGCGAAGGTCTTCAAAACTTATCCGGACGCCCGCCGCTACCGCGACTACCGGGAGATGTTCGATAAAGAGCAGAAGAACTTCGACGCTCTGATCATCGCCACCCCGGACCACATGCACGCCATCCTGCTGATGGCGGCGATCGGGATGAAGAAGCACATCTACTGCGCCAAGCCGATTGCCCACTCGATCGGCGAGGTCAGGAAGGTGCGGGAAGCTTTGCTTGCCTCCCCAGGGATCGTCACCAAGGGCAGCATTCAGGATTCCCGCACCGACTATTCGCGGAGCACCACGGAGATTCTCAATAGCGGAGTGCTCGGCCCGATCCGGGAAATTCACATTTGGACGTTCCACCCGATCTACCCTGCCGGACTGGTGCGCCCCACCGAAGCGCAAACGCCGCCGCCGGGGATGGATTGGGATCTGTGGATTGGCCCGGCGCCGTACCGGCCCTACCATCGGGCCTATCATCCGGCCAACTGGAGGGCATGGTGGGATTTCGGCACCGCGGATGTGGGCGACATGGGCTGCCACACGTTGCATACGTATTTCGAGGAACTGCGGCTCCAGGCGCCCTCCGTGATTTACGGCTACCGCTCGACCCGGTACGACGACATCAGCAAGCCGGCCCCGACGCCGGAGACCGAAGGGGCCGCCAACATGGTTTCGTGGGAATACCCGGCGAGGGGTGGCATGCCCGCCTTGAAAATGCACTACTACGACGGCGGCATGAAACCGTTCCGGCCGGCCGAGCTGGATCGCAACATCCCCCTGCCTCGCGAAGGTGTTCTATTCGTCGGCGACAACGGTAAGTTGATAACCAGCTACTACGGCGGAAACCCATTCGCGCCTTTCGGCCGGCCCGCTGCCGACGACGCGCCGCATGCGCTCGCCGGCGGTCTGCTGCTGCCCGCCGGCAAGTTCAAGGACTTTCCGCAACCGCCCAAGACCCTGCCCCGCTGTGAACGGCCGGATCATTACACCGAGTGGATCCGTTGCTGCAAGAATGGTACGCCAACCGTGCTGCCCATCGAGTTCGCCTGCCAGCTCACCGAAGTGGCTTTGCTGGGCACGCTCGCCTTGCGCACCGAAAAGGTGCTGGAATGGGACTCCGCGTCCAGGCGCGTCACCAACGATGCGGAGGCGAACCAGTTCGTGTTCCCGCCGTATCGCAGCGGATGGAAACTGTAAGTTGCGAGCCCCGTCACTATTCGAAGCGATACGCCGCGTACGTGCGCGGCATCTGCAGGACTTCGAAGACCGTCGTATCGCCGTCCACGTAGCCATGCAATCGAGCGCCGGAGCGTAAGTCGAATAACTGGGCCGATGCCTTCTTGACCACAATCTTATAGCGCACCGGGCCGGGCTGATAGGAACGCGTGACGAACGTGTTGTTGTCGTACGTGAACAGGCAGATATGGCTGGGAGCGTCCAGGTACACCGGAATCTCCCGCATCAGGTCCCGGCGGATTTGCGAAAGGACTTCCTGCGGAAGCTGATAGAGATCGCTTGCATTCTCCGGTATGGTCAGGATGTAGAACCTGCCCTTGGCCAAGCCCCTGGCGCGCAGCAGAACCGGGTAGCGGCTGGCGTCTTTGTAAATCGCCTGAATGATCTCCTCGCTATCCACCAGCCCGTAGGCGAGCTGTGGAAGGACGATGTCGCTCTGCGAGTAGTAATAGTTGGCCGGTTCCTCATCCATGATCCGCCGGAACGTGAACTTGTTCGCGATCACGTTGCGGCCGGTGTACTCCACCTCCGCGACCTTTTCGATGCCTTTGCCTTCCAGCGCTTTGAGCAACCCGGTGGTGATTACGACGGTCTTGTCGGCGTTGAGGTGCTGCCAGATTTTGTCCACGATCTGCGGGTCGAATTTCGCGTGTTCGGTGAGCAGGATGGTGTCGCGGTCTTCGGGAAACTCGGGGTACAGATCCATCGGGATGCCGATCATCCCGATGTAATTGTGTAAGTACATCTCGCCGGAAGAATGATAGGGCTTGTAACTGGCCACGCCGTACGGTTGGCCCAGTTTACCCAGGAACGAATCCAGCTTTTCGTAAGCGTCGCCGGCCACGGCCGCGAGGATGCTGGTGACTTTGCCGGATCCGTCGCTCTGCGGGATAGATTCAAGCAGCCCGCCCCAGCTCCAGATAGTGATCTCTTTCGGTCTGGCGAACAGCGTGTCCTCGAGCTGCTCCGCAAAGCGGTTGAGCGTCTGGCGTTGCCCGGGGTCCACCCAGCCGCCGCCGAACTTGCCCGGCTTGATGTGCTCGAAGTACCGCATTAGTCCGTAGCTCTGATACGGCTGGAGATGTTGCACCGTGTTCTCCGCGTCCCTGGTCTCGGTGCCGGCGTAGATCATATCGAAGACCTTCGGTTGCGCCTCCAGGTTGTAGCCGGAGAACTGGTATTGCTCGTACCAGTTTGGTGGTTTGAAGATCAGATTGATTTTGGGATTGACGCTTTTGGCGTTCTTCACCACCAGGTTCTCGCCGACCTCCTTCATGACGGCCAGGCGGAATTCGGTCCAACTCCGGTTCCCCCTGGCCCGCTGACACAGTTCGCAGCGGCAGTTATACATGAACAGGTCGTCGAAGATAAGTTCGTCGAAGATGCCGGCGTTGAAGGCCACCAGCTTCCGGAAACGCTCGCGGTGCGCCGGATTGGACCAGCAGAAGGAGCGGATCCCGTCGCCCGGCGCTCCCAGAACCGCCATGATTCCGCCGGAGGTTTTGATGCCCTTGCTCTCGAAGAACTGCTTGACCTTGCGGACATCGGCCTCGCCGATCTCCTGGTCCGAGCGGTAAGTCTCCAGCCAGACCTTGTTGAACTTGATGTGAGCGTGCACAACGTCGAAGCTGTCCTGCATGAATTTCGGATCGGCCGCCAAACGCCGCATTTCGTCTATGGCGACGTAGATGGCGCTGTTGAAGTTCTGGTAGTGGTCCGCCGTCTGGGCATGGGCGGCGGGACCACCCCAGGCGAACGCGATGACCACGGCTACGACTGCAATGGTTCGGAATTCCGGTTTCGTGATTCTCATGTTTTCCTCTGTCCGTGAGCCCGCTCGGCGGTATTCGGGAGAGTTCGGCCTGGTATAAGTCGCTCTCCGGGCTCCCTTGCGACGACGGTACCTCCCGCCGTTCAAGTTAGCACCGTAGCACGGACGCACGTACAGGCACCAGCGTCAAAGGATTGCGCCGGCTGACACGAGTGCGGGACAGCGGTTCACTCCCCGTTGCGTGACATGGCAGGGCAAGCCGGGCAGTATACAGCGGCTCCGACGTGGCATATGCCGAAGAAGTGCGCCAGCCAGCGCAGGAGTCTCAGAAAAACTACGCAGTTCAGGCTGTCCCTGTTTTCCACGCGGAGACGGAACCGGCGGTCATGCTCTTCAGGCGGTTTGCGAAATCGTAGGCGAAGGTCTTGCCGCCCGTGGTGAGCGTGTTGCCGTTCGCGTCGTAGGTCTCGGTGCTGAGACGGTCGTCGGGATCGTAGGTGAAGCTGCCGGATGCGATGCCGGGGATCGAACTGGTTTGCTGCTGGCGATTGCCGACGGGGTCGAGGCCGTAGCCGACAGAGCCGTTCACCGAGTGCGGGTCGAGACTGATGGTTTCGTTGGTCAGGCGATAGATGCCGTCGTAAGTCCAGTTCAGCGTGCGGCCGCTGGACTCTACCGCGCCTGTGCGGTTGCCCGTTGGCCCGAGCGTGTAGCTATAACTCGCCTTCGCCGCGTTCATCGCGGTTATGCGGTTCAAGTCGTCGTACGTGAACTGGCTCTGCAAACCGTTTGGATACATCACTTGTCAGAAACTGCGTCTGTCCCCTTTTCTTCCTTTTCCTTTTCTCTCGGGTTTCCCGTCGCCGGACTCCGTGGCTGCGCTTGTCCCCGTCCCTTCATTACCGCCAATGGAACCTGCGTTAGTAGAAGCCCGACGAACGCAGCGGGCCTGTGCCCTGGGGCGGCGAGAACGACACACCAGAGCAGGACCGCCGCAAAAACCCAGACTGCGCTCCACAGTCGCGGCGCGCCAAGAACGCGCGCGCGGACCCAGATTCCAGCCGGCCAAAGAAACACGAAACACGCGACAACAAGAGTCATCAGCTTGTTTGTCAGGACGAACTGCCCCAGGGCGGCCCCACCGCCCGACAGGTACGGCCTCGCCTGCAGGACCCACACATACATAGAATCCAAACAAATCGCGGAAACTCCACAAAAGCCTATCCGAGTTCGAAGTCCTCGCATGCGTCTCATGAGGCCCATTGCATTCCCTCCTTCCACTGCGTAATTCACGCGACGTTCCTTACGGCTCGGGCGGTACTGGTAAGTGCGTCACCCCGATAACAAGCGCCAGGGCGGTCACCGCCTTGCACGACCAGCCCAGCACTGGCGGAAATACGCTCTTAAAATCGTTGAAGAGGCCCCCCACAAGGTCGATGCCAGTAATCGTCAAGCAGATAACGACGGCTGCATACGCTACGGGCTTCACGATTTGCATGAGCAGCCCCTGTTCGGACAGCGGTGCACGTCCTGTCGGATCAAACAGGTTTATAGGGTCGCCTACTGAATAGAGGTACTTGTGCAGAGATCCAGGAACCTTGATTCGGCCCTCTTGCGGGTCCCTCGTTAGGAACCTTCCGCTCAGCGGGTTGAAGTACCGCGCCCGAAGATAGTAAAGATTCAGATCCGAATCGTACTGCTCGCCGCGGTA
>JBEKKO010000016.1:0-66261 GCA_050010695.1 Bryobacteraceae bacterium | reverse complement strand
ACGAATCGGCAAGGATATGTCCGCCATACAGCGGGCCTAGATCATCGAAGTTCCTACTTAAATCATCGGGTGGCCGATACGCACGGCGATAAGTCCGCGAAGCCCGGCCACCCGCAACGCACGCTTAAACTTGTTTCACCCACTCCTCAAGCCCGTAGTGCGTCCAAACAAACTCTAAACAAACGAACCTGTGTGGCTCCCGCGCGCGCTCATGGCACCTTACTCAGTCGCCGCCGCTGTCCGGCTGCGCTCTCTCGATCAAAGCAGGTTGCAACGAACCGTTGAAATCCCGCCTGCTCTCCGGCGACTTGGCGCCGTTCCACCGGTGCAACGAATCTTGCACCACGCGATAGATCGCACCCCGGTTCTGGAAGGCCAGCTTCAGCCAGCTCCACGCCCCTTTGTGCGGGAAATAGATTCCGCGGAAGAATAGCCGGGACATCAGGTGGCTGATCTTGTAGGCGGCCGGCTCGTCCGCGATCGACTCGATGGCGCCTGCGATTGCCTCCGGGCTGTAGGAGTTCTTCCAGGCGTACGTTACCTCATCCTGCACTTGGGGGATGGTGAGCTTCAGCGGCGTATGCGCCATCCGGAACGGGGCGAATTCGAGCCAGTGTTTCGGCCGTGTCAGCCGTCCTTCCTTTTGCAGCCGGTCATACAACGGAGTCGCCGGAAAGGGCGTGATCTGTCCAAACACGGGCAGTCCCGGCGGCCACTTACGAATCTCGGCGAGCGTGCGCTCGGCCACTCCGGGAGTGTCGTTATCCAGCCCAAAGATGAACGAGGTGATCGCGTAGACGTGGCGCCGCGCCAGCGCCTCCAGCACGCGGGCGTAATCCGCCGGCTTGTTGAAGCTCTTGTTGACGCTGGCCAGGTTGGCTGGATCGAGCGACTCCATCCCGATGAAGATCCATTTCCCGCCCGAAGCCGCGATCAAATCGATCAGCTCTTCGTCCCGCAGCAGATTGGCGCTGATTTGCCCCACCCACGACAGTTGAGCGCCGGCCGCAATGATATCGCGCAAAAGTGATTTGGTCCGCTTGCCGTTGATCGCAAAATTGTCATCGACGAAGAACACCGCCGCCTTGCCGCTGCTGCTGCGGGCGCGCTCCTTGATCTTGAGCATCTCCTCGACGATGCTCCGGTTGGAGCGGAACCGGATCGAGTCGCCAAAGAAACCCGTGACCGTGCAGAATTCGCATCCGTAAGGGCAGCCGCGTCCGGATTCAATCGGGATGATGTGAAAGGTCTCCCACTCAAACCCGAAGTGCCGCATGAGGGGACGAAAGAAACCCGGAATCCGGTTGAACTGCCGCAGGTCGATCGAGTCCCACGGAATCATCGGGTAATTCAGCAGGTTCGGCTTGCGCTCCTGCCCGAACGCGTCCACCGGTGAGTAGATCTCCTTGAGTTCGCCGCGCGCCGCATCTTCCACGATCCGCGGCCAAGTCTCGTCCGCTTCACCCAGCGCCAGCGCGTCCGCGTGCCGCGGTCCGCCATCGCGGCCAAGAGCTTCGTCCGGAACTTCCGTTACATGTGGTCCGCCCATGACCACCGGTACGCCGGCCGCGCGGATCGCATCCGCCACCCGATACGCTTTGGCGATCATACGGGTCATGGCGCCGATTCCGACCAGTCCGATCCCCCGGTCCAGTACAAACTGAACCAGCTCGGCATCGCTCATCGGCTGCGTGTTGCCATCGATCAGAACTACTTCATGCCCGCTCGGCGTCAGCGCCTGGAGCAGGAACATCCAAAGGTGAGGCATGAAGTTCTGCGTGACTCCGTTGTCGGGGTTGTAGAGGAGGATTCGCAATTCACTTGCCTTTTCCAGCTTCGCGCCGGAAGCTGGTGTTACCTTTCACCGGCAAGTAATCCGCGCGTGTGGGCGGATGAGAGTTCCGTGTCGGTTCGTTCATCTTATCATCAATCGCAGCGCTACCATGTTCATTAGTGCTCATTCTGGGTATCGAATCGTCCTGCGATGAAACCGCCGCCGCCGTGGTCGAGAACGGTGAAACGGTTTTGTCGTCGGTGGTGGCGTCGCAGATGGCCACTCACGGCAAGTACGGCGGCGTGGTGCCGGAGTTGGCCTCGCGCGAGCACTTGCGCGCCATCGTTCCGGTGGTACGCGAAGCGCTGGAGCGCGCCTCGGTTTCGCTTGGCGGCCTGGATGCCATTGCCGCCACTTCGGGACCCGGCCTGGTGGGATCGCTGCTAGTGGGCCTCACCTACGCCAAGTCGCTGGCCTTCGTGCGCGGCCTGCCGCTGATCGCGGTCAACCATATCGAAGGCCACATCCATGCCGTGATCCTGGAATCGCGCCGCGCCGGCACGCCGGTGGAACTGCCCGCGCTGGCGCTGGTGGCGAGCGGCGGCCACACTCACCTGTTTCGCGTGGACGAAAACTTCGGCTACGTCCTGCTCGGCAAGACCCGCGACGATGCCGCCGGCGAAGCCTACGATAAAGTCGCCAAGCTGCTCGGGTTCCCCTATCCCGGCGGCCCCATCATCGACCGCCTGGCGCCTCACGGCAACCCATTGGCGGTGCGCTTCACCTTCGCCAAAATGAAAGGCAACGCGCTCGATTTCAGCTTCAGCGGCCTCAAGACCGCCGTGCTGCGCTGGGTGGAAGCGCGCGATCTGGCCGCCGGGATCGCCGTCCGCCGCGCTTTGGGCCGCGCCGAACCGAACGCGTCGATCGAACAATGGCTGGCGGTCACCCCGCCCGAAACGCTGGATCTGCTGGCCTCGTTCCAGCACGCCGTCATCCACGAGCTGCTGACGCGGGCCGCCGCTTGCGCCGAACAGATCCATGCCCGCGCGCTGATCGTTTCCGGCGGCGTCAGCGCCAATGCCGGTTTGCGCGCCGCCGCGCGCACCGCCCATCTGCCGTACCCGGTTCGCTTCCCCTCGCCCGGGCTCGCCACCGATAATGCCGCCATGATCGGCGCCGCGGCCTTCCCCAAGTTCCTGCGCAAAGAGTTCGCCGGCTTCGACACCGCCGCCGAGGCCAGTCTCCCCCTGGCGTAAGGTGGGGCAGGCGCTTTCGCCTGCCAACTCCGAGTGTCCGCGACAGTTGGCAGGCGAAAGCGCCTGCCCCACGCTGCTATCATCAGACCGTGGATCAGCCAAGAACCGCGCGGACCTACCTGCTGGTATTGCTTTTCATCGGCCTCAGGGGAGTCGGCAACCTGCTGCTGGCGTGGGGGACCAAGCGGCTGCCAGCGGTGCTCGGCGTGCATCCGGCGGCCTATTTGCAATCGATGCTCGATCCGGCGGTGGCGGCCGGCATCGCCGTGCTGATTTTCTCATTGTTCACGCGGATGGCGCTGCTCAGCATGGCCGACTTGAGTTTCGTGCTGCCGGTGACGGCGGTGGGCTACGTGCTGGCGGCCGCGCTGGGGAAAGTGTTTCTGCATGAAGAAGTGACGGCTGTGCGCTGGCTGGCGGCGTTTCTCATCTTCGCCGGCGTGGCAGTGGTGGGATCCACGCCGCAGAACACCACTCAAGAGGCGCGCGCGAAATGAAGTGGCTGCTGGTTGCGATCACGGTGGTGGCCACGACGCTGAGCGACCTGCTGCAAAGCTACGAGCTAAAGCGGGCGGGCGAACAATCCGTCAGCGCGCGCGGCATCGCCCGCCTGGCCGGGGTGGTGGTGCGGCGGCGCTACCTGATTCTCTCCATCGTCTTCCTGGCGTTTTCGTTTTTCGCTTTCATGGCGCTCGTGCAATCGCAGCCGCTGAGCTTCGCCGTCCCCGCCAGCGCGGCCAGTTTCATCCTGGAGACGATCGCCGCCAAACTGGTGCTGCGGGAACAGGTGGGCCCGCGCCGCGCCGCCGGCACCCTGCTGGTGCTGGGCGGCATCATCCTGCTGGCTCGCTGAGCGCCGGCAATGTGGGGCAGGCGCTTTCGCCTGCCAACCGCCGGCGCGCTGAGCGGCCCGTTACTCGCGGGTCGCCACCGGAACCAGCGCGCCATTCTGGATGGTGTAATCGTGGCCGCGCCAGCGCAGCGTATGGCGGGTGAAACTGGCGGCCCAGATGCCGAAGGCCACCGCGTCCCACAGCGGCACCAGCCACAGCTTGCGGGCGACTCCCGGCTGCCGCAATCCCCAAGCGGCGATCATCCACGTCAGCAGCCACCGCAGGCCCAAATACGCTCCCCAATATGCCAGCGCCATCGCGGCCGGCGCCAGCGCCACCGCCGCTAGCAGCCATGGCACCGCTTGCGTGAACAGCAATCCGAAGTGTCCCCACGGCCGCATGTGCCGCATGACGACCATCCAGCGCAGGCGCTTGTGGAGCAGCTCGCGCATGGAGACGAAATCGGCCACGGTTTCCACGGTGTACGGCAGCAGCTTCACTTCGTAACCCTGCTCGGCGATCAGCCGGCCGACCAGCAGGTCGTCGCCGGGCAGGTTCTCGATGGCGCGGTACCCGCCGAAACCGGCCAGCCGCTCGCGCGTGGTGGCGATGGTAGGCCCCAGCGCAAACTTGACGCCATCCAACTGCCAGGCCACGATGATGCCGGCGTAAAAATCCGACAGCATGCCGGTGGAATGCAAACGGTCGGCGAAGGTTCTCTCGTGCGCCGTCACGTAGAAACAGGTGGCCGCGCCCACCTTGGGATCGGCCAGCGCCGCCACCACGGTGCGCAGATAATCCGGGCCCACGCGTACGTCGCTGTCGCTGATCACCAGCACCGGGTGCGCGGCCTCGGCGACCAGGCGGTCGAGCTTGGCCACTTTGTCGTTGGCGGCGTCGCGGCCGGAGCCGTAAAGCACGCGGATCGACCGCTCCGGAAATGCGCGCCGCAGCTCCTCGATCACCGGCAGCGCCGGGTCTTCCCGGTCGCTCACGCAGAACACCAACTCGTAATCGGGGTAATCCTGGCGGCAGAAGCTGGCGAAGTTCTCGTACGCATCCGGATCCGCGCCGCGGATGGGCTTCAAGTTGCTGACGGCGGGCGTGAAATCGGACTGGCTCGCCGCCTCGCTGCGCGCGTTCCGGAAAAATCGCCACACGCTGAAAATGGCAATCGCGTAATAAGCCAGCGGCGCGGCGGCGATCGCCAGCAATATGATCCCGGTCAGATTCATCGACAGCTCGAGGCAGTGGGCAAAGTCAAGAGACGTAGCCAGCGCCACCTAAGGTTACGTCGATACCGGCGCGCAACGCAATCGGTGGGGCAGGATGGCATTCTGCGCGCGACCCGGAGGGTGCCCGGCCAACCACCGCGCGGCCCGATTGGCAATCGGACCGCAGCTTGGCAAGCTGCCCCACAGCGTCGGGATTCGTGGCGAAGTTCCGAACAAGAAATGTACAGACGAATCTCGACACAGCCGACAGGACTGCCTGCGCCACTGCTTACTTGGTTGCCTTGGCTTCGGCGATACCGAGGTCGGTCAGCACCTTGGGGTTCGCTTCGTCCATCGCCAGCAGGTTGTGACAGGCGTTGCAATCCTGCGTGATGCTCTGGCCGTTCGGCGCGTTGTGGCTTCCATCGTGACAGCGGAAACAACCGGGGAAATCGGTGTGGCCGATGTTGACCGGATACTTGCCCCAGGTGACCTTCATGTCGGGGAAGATATTGCGATTGTAAATCGCCAGCACCTGTTTGGCGGAAGCGGCAATCTCGGACTGCCGGGTGGACCACACGCCCGGATAGCTTTGCCGGTAATACTGCTCGAACGCAGCCGGAATCCGGTTGGCGGCTTCGTCGCGGCTCTGGTAGTTCAGCTTCAGAATTTCGAGAGCCTGCTTCCGCGCAAAAGGCAGCGCGGGCGATACCAGGCCGGCCGCCATGGCCTTATCGAGCGCGCGCTCCGGCAGGTCGAAAGCGTGCGAGGGGCGGTCGTGGCAGTCGATGCAATCCATTTCGCGCTCGGTCAGTCCGGCGCCGTCCGGTTTGGCGCCAGCGGCTGCGTAAACGGTCTTGCGGCCGTTATCGTCATACTCCACCCAGGGGATGGTCTGGCGCGCTTCGTCGGAGTGCCTATAGCGGATGACGACGCCCGGCCCGAGGTGCGTGCCGTGAATGCCGATGCCGTGGTTGCCGCCGCCGATCTTCACCAGCAGCACGTCTTTGGTGGCGGTGTTGGCCTCGTCGTCGGCAAAATGGGGGATTACGTCGATGCGGTCCGTGCTGTACTTCTGCGGCCAGTGGCACTGCTCGCAAGTCTCGCGGGCGGGGCGCAGGTTGTGGACCGGAACCGGGATCGGCCGCGGGTAAGTGTTGAAGGTCACCGCGAAGACCTGGCCCACGCCGGAGAGCTTGCTGCGCACGAACCAGGACGCGCCGGGCCCGATGTGACACTTGACACACTCGACCCTGGAGTGCGGTGAGCCTTGATACGCGGTGTATTCGGGCTGCATCACGGTGTGGCAGGTCTCGCCGCAGAAGGTGACCGAATCCATGTAGTTCACGGCGCCGTAGCTGAGCTGGCTGGCGATGGCCATGTTAGCGACGGTGGTGACGAGGATGAAGTAGACCAGCTTGCGCAATTCCGGGTTGCGCCACTCGGGCCGCGGAAAATCCGGCGGATAGATGCCAGCGTGCCTTTCCCGTTTCCGCTTGTGCCACATGCCGAGCGGGATGAGAACCAGGCCGGCGAAAAATGGCGCCGGCAGCACCAGGAAGGCCAGAATGCCAAAGTATGGGCTTGCCACTCCGCCGCGCAGCGTGGTGGGCAGCAGGAAAAGCCAGAACACGGTGGCGGTGGTGACCAGGATCACGCCGGTCAGGCTGATCCAGTTACTCGACAAATGAATGACCGGGGACAGCCAGCCGCCGAGCCGGCGGTTCGGTTGGTTAGGCGTCATGTCGGGTGTCAGTCTCCTGGAGCTTCCCGCTCGTGCGCGTCATGCCGGTGCGCTTCGGGCGCGTTGTGAGGATCGTCCTTCTTCACAATATAGCCTGTCAGAAAGGCGGTGTTGAGAGGATAGACGTCCGGGTCGAAGATGATGGAGTAGAAGTGCCACACCACGATGGCCAGCGCGGCCAGCACGGCTTCGTAGAAATGAATCGAGGTCGCCACATCCAGCCAAAGCTTGGGAAGCAGACGGAGGGCCAGCGAGTTAGCCCACAGCATGGTGCCGCTCAAGGTCATGATGGCAGCGCCCCAGATCACCGCCCAATACTCGGCCTTTTCGATATAGCTGTGCGGCGAACGCGGCGGCGGAGCTTCACCCAGGCCCAGGTTGTAGGCGAAGTTGCCGCTGGCTTCGCGCGCGTCGCGCACCTTGGGAATCATTTGCTTCCAGTGCTCGCGCAGTTTCCGGCTGACGATGAGCGACACCAGGTGAGTGAGGCTGACGGCGATAAAAACCGACGCCGCCACGCGATGGATGAGGCTCCGCATGTCGTGCCGGACCTCGAGGAGAAGCAACGGGCGCGCCCACCACTGGTCCGGGTACTTGAGAGCGAAGCCGGTCCACACCAGGGTCATAAAGGAGAGCGCCAGCAGGGCGTGCTGGACGCGCTCGAAGGGCAGCATGCGGAGCCCGGCCGGAGCGCGGCTGGCGAACTGCGGCGCGCCGGGGCGGAACCGCGCGCGGACCAGTTTGCGAATCCAATCGCCGCCATTGTGCAGCAGCATCAGCCCGATGGTCACCGGGATCAGCAGCAGGTAGAACTGGCGGATGAAAGCCAGTACCGGCGGCTCGCTGGCGCCGTCCGCCACGTGCACCTGGCCGATGGCGAATCGCCGCCCGGCGCCGGGATGGCATTGGCCGCAGGTTTTGGGCAGGTTCTTGGGGTTGATGGTGGAATTCGGGTCGGAAGAAGCCAGAATGTTGTGGACGCCGTGGCAACTGGCGCAGTTGGCTACGGTCTGCACGCCTTCCTTGGCGGCCAGTCCGTGGTAGGAAGCATCGAAGCTTACCAGGCGGTCCGCGGGCATGCCGAACTTGCGGCTGAGCCGGACGTCGCCATGGCAACTGCCGCAGGTTTCACGGATGTTGGCGGCGTTCACCGGCGAAGCCGCGTTACTCGGCTTGATGATCTTGTGCTCGCCGTGGCAATCGGTGCAGAGCGGGGCTTGCGTGATGCCCCTGGCCAGGGCTTGGCCGTGAACGCTGGCGCGGTATTGTTCGGCCACTGCGGCGTGGCACATGCCGCAAGTGTCGGGAACCGCCATCCGGAAGGCCTGCGAGCTGGGCGACAGCAACTCATGGGCGCTGCCGTGGCAAAGGCCGCAATCGGGCGCGGACTCGTTGCCGTGCTTGCGCGCCTGGCCGTGGACGCCGCTTTCGTAGTCGCCGGCCTGATCGGCGTGGCAAGCGGCACACTGCGGCTTGGGAATGCCCGCCTGGTGCGGATACGTGTCGTGCGACTCGTGACATGAGTCGCACGTCAATCCGGCGTGGGCGCTCTTGGCCAGCTTCTGCGCCTGGTCGTGACAACCGCCGCAGTCGGGCGCCGCTGCCGCCGCCCAACCACCGCCGGCAGCCCAGAAAGTTAAAGCCAGCAGGGCAATTCCCGGCCTGGCGCCAACCCGAGGAATCGCCCGCCGCATTCCGCCGTTAGACCCCCGACACCCAGCTTTGATACACGTAAATCGCGGCCAGGGCAACGCCGTATGCTACGGTGACCACGGTCAGCATTTTGCCCCACTTGTCGATCTGGTCGAGTTTCTGGGCGACGGTCACTTGCTGAGATGTGACCGCTCCGGCCGTATCGCCGATGTGGATCATGTCGTCTTCGCCCACCGCTACAATCCTGCGGTAGACGATCAAGCCGATGACCGTCACGGCCAGCACGCACCAGAGCACTACAAACGGAATATATGGACTCATGGATACCTCCTCGTCGTCTGCGTTGTGGAATTGGTGAAGATGGGGCGCTCCCCGAACGGCGCGCCCGACTTTTCATATGCCGGTATGATTGCGCTCATGCTGCTGGGGCCTCTGCCAACCTGGTTCCGGATCTTGCAATCCCATTCTACCTGAACACGCAACACGCCAAACGAGTTCCTTCCGCGGACAGATTGGGCAATGCACGCAAAAGTCCACTACGTAACCGGATCTAAGTTATTGAATTTTGCAACGTCTGCCGGGAGAATGGCCATGTTGTGGGGCTATTGGCGCAGAATTGGACTCTGAGATGGGGGAAATATCGCCTGCGACGTCGGGTTTGCAGGGATTTGCAACACGCAGTGCAGCGGCCATGATGGCCAGTAACACAGTACTCATAGGATCGTGCTGGGAAAGCACCGAAACCAGGCCGGCATCCCAGGCCTGGGCCAGCAGTTGCGGATCCTGGCGGGTAATCAGCACGATCCGCTCCGGGCGGGACAGGGGGAGGCGCAGATGCTCGAAGGCGGCTTCGTCGAGAACCAGAACGCCATCCTGGGCAGGATCCGGCCTGGCAACCGATTCGACACGCCACGCGCAACTGCGGCACAGTGCTTCGCGAAGGGCGGCCCGGTATGCGCCGTCGGCAAGCGCGAGCTGAACTATGTGCAACACGGCGGACTCCACGCCTCCACCCCCGAGGGCTACTTCGCTTCCTGAAAGCCATCCAGGCTCTTGTGTTCGTGATAGTACTTGCCCGCGGCGGTCAGGTTCTTGTTCATTTCGTCTTTATCGCTGGACACCTTGAGATGGCAATAGGTGCATGCCTTCTTGGTGGCCTTCATATATTCCTGTTTGCCGAACGAGGCCGACGTCGACAGCAGGAAACCGCCCAGCAGAATGGCAGCGGGCACAATCACTTTCAAATGGGACATGATGCCTCCACGGGGCAAGTTTGCAATTGCATAACCACCGCCAAACCCCTGTTTTCCGAGGGTGTTAGCGTCCAGGCGCGGCGGCAGACGGGGCAATTCCCCCGTTTGCCGGGCTGGCGGTTGGGCGTAGTGCCCCAACGGGCCTGCTATACTGAGGTCAAATTCTAACGTAATGTCGAAGCTCACACCTGCATGGCAGAGGGTTGGCGTTCTGGAGTCGGTTTTTGACCAGCTTTCGGATGCCCTTGTCCTATATGACCCGGAGTTCCGGGTGACGGGGGTCAACCGGGCGGCGGAAAAGCTGTTTGGAATCTCCGCCGACGAGATGCTGGGCAAACACTGCCAGGAGATCTTCAAGTGTCCGGTTTGCGAGCCGGGTTGCGGTGTGCTGGTGGGTTTGAACCAGGCGCCCAACGCGCCTTCCTGCACGGTGCGTCTGCATACCGATAACGGCCGGGAGCGCCTGGTGGTGATGCACACCACGCAGATGTTCGACGAGCACGCCCAGCTCGCCGGGGTGGTGGCTACTATCAAGGACATCACCGACGAGACAGCGCCCCAGCGGCGGGAGGTGATCGCCGAATCGGGGCCGATGCGGGAAGTGGTGAATTTCGTGCGCCGGGTGGCGGCCAGCGAAGCCACCACCATCCTGCTGGATGGGGAAAACGGAACCGGCAAGGACCTGATCGCCAAAACGCTCCACTATCAGAGCCTGCGCCAGGCCGAGCCGTTTATCGCGATCAACTGCGCGGCGATTCCGGATTCGCTGCTGGAAAGCGAACTGTTCGGCTACGAAAAAGGCGCCTTCACCGACGCGCGGGCGCAGAAACGCGGCATCTTCGAGCTGGCCGACAAGGGGACCCTGTTCCTGGACGAGATCGGCGAGATTCCGCTGGTGCTGCAGGCCAAGCTATTGCGCGTGCTGGAGGAGCAGACTTTCCGCCGGCTGGGCGGGCTGAAGGACATCAACCTGGATTTGCGGGTGGTGGCGGCCACCAACAAGAACCTGCGCGAGGCCGTCAAGGAAGGCGCCTTCCGGCAGGACTTGTACTTCCGCCTCAACGTGATCCAGATCACTATCCCGCCGTTGCGGGAGCGCCTGGACGACATTCTGCCGCTGGCGAATTTCTTCATCGACCACTACAACCACAAGTTCAAGCGCAGCATCGAAGGGGTGAGCGACGGCGCCACCAGGCTGCTGCTGTCTCACGACTGGCCGGGCAACGTGCGCGAATTGCGCAATGCGATCGAGCGGGCCATGATCCTGGAAGAATCGGCGCTCATCACGGCGCCGAGCTTACCCATCAGCGTGGCGCACTCCGAACAGGGAACGGCGCTGCCGGCCGCCGCGGCCACCGAGACGGTCAGCGACGGCCTCTCGCTCGAAGACAACGAGCGCAGCCTGCTGGCCCGCGCGCTCGAAAAAACCAACGGCAACCAGACGCAGGCCGCTCGCCTGTTGCGCGTGACGCGGGACACCCTGCGCTACAAGATGAAGAAGTTCAATCTGCGCTGAGGGCGGGACGGACGATCGGTTTTTGTCGTCTGTCAAGGTGTCGTGCCTTGGCGAGAGATGACAGACCACGAAAGGCGAAGGTCTGTCCCACTTGGCGTTGCGCGGCCGTGTTAAGATCCCGAACGGAGGGCAGGAGTGAAAGCACATCGAGCTTTGATTCTGGGTATGCTGGCGGTGATAGTGGCGGCGGCGCAACCGGCGCGCCCTCCGCGAGTGGCGCTGGTGAACATTCAGGACGCCATCCTGGCCACCACCGACGGGCAGAACGCAGCCAAGGCGCTGGACGCCGAATTCGGGCCGCGCAAGGCGGCGCTCGATGAGGACCAGAAGGCCATCGCACAAAAGCAGAGCCGGCTGGATGAGGGAAAACTGAGCGACGGGGACCGCCAAAAGCTTCAGAAGGAAGTCGACGACGCGACCGTGGTGCTGAACGCCAAGATCGACCAGGCCGACACGGATCTGGACAAGGCGCAGAAGAAGACGCTGGGCGGACTCGGCAAGAAGATGGTAGCGGCGATCGTCGAGTTCGCCACCAGCACGGGCTACGCGATGGTGTTCGACACCAGCACGTCGCAGGCGCCGCTGCTCTATGCCGAGAACGCGACGGATATCACCAGCGAAGTGATCGCCGCTTACGAAACCCGGCACAAGAGCGCGGAGCGCTGAGGCGTGGGCGCGCGGTTGACAGGCGGAAGCGCCTGTCCCACTTTGGTGGCGAAGAGTGGGGCAGGCGCTTCCGCCTGCCAACTGTTTTTCCTGCGCCTTCCGGTGCTGCTGCTGGCGATGGCGGGCGCACTCGCCGGCCAGAGCGTCGATATCTACTCGGAGTTTTCAAGGGTGGATCCGTTCGGCGAAATCGTACCGGCCGACCGCGGCGTGGGGCCACGCGAGATTCTCTCACCGGCGGTGGCGCGCAATGCGTGGGCTTCGTTCCACGTGGTGATCACCGCCCCGCCTGCGACCACGTACCTCCTGTACGTGGTGACCAATCCGCTCAACGCGTGCCGGGTCGCGTTGTACAAAGAGCATTTCGAGAAGACGGCGGCGGGCTGGGCGCCCGACCGGCTGACCGAACTGACGCGCCTGCCCGATTTCGGCGCGATACCCGACCCGGCCGATGGCGTCGACGGGCAAACCACGCGCGCCTACCTGCTGGACTTGTGGATACCGCCCGACGCGGATGTCGCGCGGTTCCGGCTGGAGGTGCAGTTGAAAGTGGGCACTTGGGTGGTGCGGCCGATGGAGGTGCGGGTGATTGCGCCGCGCGTTCCCGATCTGCGTGTGGCGACCGAAGCGGTGCTACTGCCGCCGGTTTCAAGCGGCGCCGACGCGGTTGCGCTGGGCGTGCTGTCCGATTACCAGGGACGCACCTACCCGTCGCCTGACACCGTGCGCGCCATCATCCGCCGCAACGCCGTGCAGGATATGGCGCTGGCGAGCCGGATGGATGCGGCAGTGGCCGGACCGGAGGCGCTACGCCGGCGTTGGGAGGCGCTCAAGTGGAGTGGCGGGTCCAGCGCGAGCCCACACCCGACCGGCGCCGAGCGGTACCTGCGGTTGAGAGATTGGCTCTACGGCGAAGCGCAGCGGAAGCCGGTGGAGAGCTGGTAGGGGGTACGGGCCACAAAGGCTGCGCCCCTAGCCTAGTCGGCCACGGACTTGCTGTCGATCAGAGCGCGGATGGTGGCGATGCAGTCGGCCACGGGTTTGGCGCCCAGGTCGCCGTGTTTGCGCTGGCGGACGGCCACGCAGCCGTTCTGCTGTTCGCGGTCGCCGACGACCAGCATGTAGGGGATTTTCTGCATCTGCGCGTCGCGAATTTTGAGGTTCACCTTTTCGCTGCGCTCGTCCACGGTGACGCGAATGCCGGCGTCATCGAGCTGCCTGGCGATGCCGCGGGCGTATTCGGTCTGGCGGTCGGTGATGGGCAGCACGATGGCCTGAATGGGCGACAGCCACACCGGAAACGCGCCGGCGTAATGCTCGATGAGGATGCCGAAAAAGCGCTCGATGGAGCCATACAGCGCGCGGTGCACCATCAGCGGCTGATGCGCCTTGCCGTCTTCGGCGATATACTCGAGCTCGAAGCGGCGCGGCAGGGTGAAATCGAACTGCACGGTGGAGAGCTGCCACGGGCGGCCGATCGCATCCACCAGCTTGACGTCGATCTTCGGCCCGTAGAATGCCGCTTCGTCGGGCATCACTTTCACTTTGATGTTGAGCCGCTCGGTGGCTTGCTGGAGGGCGTTTTCGCCGACCTTCCACTGCTCGGGCGTGCCGTCGTACTTGCCGCTCGCGCCGTTGTCCCAGGTGGAAAGCTCGGCTTCATATTTGTCGAAGCTGAACGTGGTGAGCGTATCGACGGCGAACTGCAGGCAGTTGACGATTTCATCTTCGATCTGCTCGGGCGTGCAGAAGATGTGCGCGTCATCCTGGGTAAAGCCGCGCACGCGGAACAGGCCATTGAGCACGCCGGAGCGCTCATAGCGGTAGACCGTGCCCAGCTCGCCCAGGCGCACCGGCAGATCGCGGTAGCTGTGCTGCTTATCCTTGTAAATCAGGATGTGGAAGGGGCAGTTCATCGGCTTGAGCTGATATTCGGCGTCGTCCAGCTCCATGCGGGTGAACATGTTGGCGGCGTAAAAATTGGCGTGGCCGGAAGTCTTCCAGAGATCGAATCGCGCCACGTGCGGCGTGTACACCAGCGAGTAGCCGCGCCGCAGGTATTGGTCGCGCATCCAGTCCTCGAGCTGCTTGCGGATGATGCCGCCCTTGGGATGGAAGAAGATCAGCCCCGGCCCGGCCAGCTCCTGAATGCTGAACAGGTCGAGGTCCTTGCCCAGCTTGCGGTGGTCGCGCTTCTTGGCTTCCTCGATCTGCTTGAGATGCGCCTCGAGCTCTTTGGCGGTAAAAAAAGCCGTGCCGTAAATTCGCTGCAACTGCTTGTTATGCTCGCTGCCCTTCCAGTAAGCGCCGGCGATGGAGAGCAGTTTGAAGGCCTTGATCCTGGAGGTATCGGGCAGGTGCGGGCCGCGGCAGAAATCGATGAAATGCGGCCCCAGCGTGTATTCGCTGAAGATCTCGTCGGCGCGCTCGTCGATCAGCTCGCACTTCATCCAGGCGTCGGCATATTTCTTGAGGCCGTCTTCCTTGCGGGTGTAAACGCGCTCATAGGGCACGTGGCGCGCCTGGATCTCCCACATTTTCTTTTCGATTTTTTCGAGGTCCTCGGGGGTGAACGGAACGGCGCGGTCGAAGTCGTAGTAGAAGCCATTGTCGATGGGCGGTCCGATGCCGAGCTTGGTTTCCGGGTACAGTTCGAGCACCGCCGCGGCCAGCAGGTGGGCGGTGGAATGGCGGTAGATGACCAGCGACTCGGGGTCCTTGGCGGTGAGGATCTGCAGGTTGGCGTCCTTGTCGATGGGGCGGGTGAGGTCGACCAGGTCGCCGTTGATCTTGGCGGCGATGGCGGCATCGGCCAGCCGCGGGCTGATGGACTGGGCGACGTCGATGGGGCGCGTACCGGCTTCGACGGGCCGCCGGCTGCCGTCGGGCAGGGTGATGACAATGCTGCTCATAGGGAAATTTCAGCGTAACACGCGCAAGAGCGGGCGAGTTCCGGCGCGGCCTCGCGAAGGGGCGACACCTGGACAGACGACACAAAGCGATTCGCCCGTCCCACCTTTGCGTTGCTACGTATGCGCGGGCGCCGCCGGCTTGGCGGGCAGAGCGAAATGGAGCCCGCCGCTTTCGGCCGCCATCAGGTTGGCCAGCATTCTGGCGTGCGGGCCGCCCGGAAGCAGGGCGATGCGCGCGCTGGAGGCCAGCATGCGCTGCGTCTCGAGCACTTCGAACAATACGTCGGCGACGGCCGGCTCTTTCGAAATCTCCTGGAAGGCCTGCCCCAGGGTAGCGGGACGGATGGCGGCCGCCTTGGCGAATTCGATGGCCGCCTCGCGCTCGGCCGAACTGGTGATCACGCTCACCTGGTTGGCGCCGGCCTGCTTGATGGCGGACGTCACCTGGCGCAGACGATTGACCACCTTCTCCTCGATTTGCTTGATCATGCCGGCGTCGCGGAAATGCACCTTGCGGATGTAAACCGAGCCAAGCTGGTATCCCCACTCAGTGGACTTGCTGGTCACTTCGGCGCGCACGGTCTGACTCATGTTGTGGCGCGTCTGCAGCATCTCGGCCAGCGGCATGTTGCTCAAGCAGCGAACCGTGGCATTGCTGACGTTGGCGCGCAGCGAGCCGCGCGGATCGGTGTTCTTGAACAGGTACCCCAGCGGGTCGCTGATCATCATCTCATACCAGATTCCGATTCCCATCGGCGCGCCTTCCTCGGAATTCACCGGCTGGCTGCGCAGGTACTCCTGGTCGAGGCGAAGATCGAGGACGTAGCAGGAGCCGAGGATATTGATGAAGAACGCCGCAGAGCCCAGCTTGCCGGGCAGAAAGTGCAGGCCCGGCTCATTGAGCACACCGATAACTTTGCCGAAGAGCACGTAGACGCGGCAGGTGCGCTCCTGCACGATGGCGTAGAGGCCGAACAGGCGGCACAAGCCCAACAGCACGGGCTCGGCGATGAAGAGGCCGAAGAAGGCAGCCAGCGCGGCGACGAGCAGTCCAACCATAGGCGAGTCCATTACTTTCCAGCCTCCAGATAGATTTGCTGGGCCTTATCGAACAGCGCCAGCCGCACGTTTCTCAAGTAAGCGCCCAGGACGTTGGGGCCGCCCTTGTACAGCTCGGAGAGTTCCGCGGCCAGAGATTTGACCGGTTCCACCTCGGCCTGCGCGCGCAGAGTTTCGATTTCCACGGCGCGTCTGGATTGCACCACCCGCTGATCGGCGCCCGCTTGCGCCAGGCTGATGTCGCTGGACACCTGGTTGTGGGCGGTGTTGATGGCGGCCAGCGCCGATTCCACGTCGGGCGGCGGGTCGATGCCGGTAATCAGGGAAGCGTCGAAGATGACGCCGTAACGGGCCGGCGTGGCGCGGCATTCGTTGTCCATGTATTCGTTCAGGTCGCGAAGATTCTTGCGCAGGTCGTTGATCGAGACGCCGACCATTTCGCTGCCGGCCAGCGGCGCTGCGCCATCCGCGGTTGCGCCGGCGGTCAACGGGGCCGCCTTCGCCTCGAAATTCGCAATCCGCTGGCGCAGCACGGAAACAAAGTACGCCAGCACGTGGACAAACGGCTTCTTGATGCCGAACAGGAACGCGTACAGGTTGGCCTCGCTGACGCGGTAGCGGATCTGCCCGGTCAAGCCGGTATTGAGCTGGTCCTTGGTGACGGCTTCCAGGCGGGTGCCCCCATCGTTGGCCGAGGGGTCCTCCAGGTCAATCGCCATGTTGATGGTCATGGTGGCGATGGAAACCTTGCGAATCTTCTCCCAGGGCATTTTGAAGTAAGGCCCGCCGGGTGGAACCACGCGGACCTGCGGGTAAGTGTAGCGGGGACGTTCCTCGGGCAGGAGAAACTCCGAAATAGGATCGTCGAGCGTGGTCTTGCCTCCGGCAACCCGCACGGCCCGCCCAAAGCTGGTCTTGACCGCGCGCTCGTTCTGATCCACGGTGTACAGGCCCATCACCAGAAACCGCAGCAAAAGCCATGCGGTGAATCCGATTAGTGCGCCTATCAGATACTGCATGATCACCTCACAGGTAGTATAGCCGCAGGCGCTTTCGGTTTTGAGTGTAAGTTAGTGTGTAGAGCAAGGCCATATTCGAGGCTGGTACCGGGTATGGTATATTGAGGCAGCATGGAGACAGCGCGCAAGATCACCGTCGAGGTGCCGCCGGATCTTCTCGAGAAGGCGCAACGGGCCACCGGCAGCGGCGTCACGCAAACCGTTCGAACGGGCCTGCAGTTGGTTGCGGCATCGCAGGCTTACGCGCGGCTACGCCAACTCCGGGGCAAGGTTCGCTTCACGCGCACGCTGGCCGACCTGAAGGCCGACCGGTGATTGCGGTCGACACCAGCACCTGGATCGCCTTCCTCGAAGGAGATGGCGGCGAGGATGCGGACTTGCTCGATCGGGCGCTCGAGGACCGGCAGGTTCTGATGGTGCCGGTGGTGCTCACCGAAGTGCTGAGCGACCCGAAGCTCTCTTCCGAGGTTGCAGAGACTCTTGCGGGACTGCCGCTGGTCGACGTCAGGCCTGGCTATTGGCGACGGGCAGGCGAGTTGCGAGCGAAGGTATTGGCAAAGCGACGCAAGGCGCGCCTCGGCGACGCCCTGATCGCCCAGAGTTGTATCGACCATGGGATTCCTTTGCTTACGCGAGACCGGGATTTCCGGGCGTTCGCCGACGCAGCCGGCCTGGATCTCGCGATTGGCTCCGCAGCGGACTGAACCGATCGCGACGGGCGTGGCGGCGCCGTGGTTCCGAGTTAGCCGCGTCCGGTGGAAGGAAGCAGATTGTCGGCCTTCGGCGTAAAGAAGATATGCCACGCGGCGGAGACAAAGCGAAAGTTTCGCATGAAGGTCATCTTCGAATCGCCCGCCGGCCGCTTGACCCAACGGGTGGGGATTTCGCTGGCCTTGTAGCCGAGACGCAACGGACGCAGAATCAGCTCGGCGCAAAACTCGTGGGTACCGTATTGCCAGTTGACCTGGCGCAGTATCTCGCTGCGGATCAATTTGTAGCCGAAGGTGATATCATGAATCGAAGTGCGGTATAGAGCGCGAAAGATCAGGTTGTAGCCGAAATTCAGAACCAACTTAACCGGGTTGTAGCCGGAGAAGCCGCCTCCGCGCATCCAACGGCTGGCGCACACGATGTCCGCTCCGGTCTCTTCGGCCTTACGCACGATCGCAGCCGCATCCGCCGGATTGGTCTCGAGGTCACTCGACATGATGAGTGCGTGAGTACCGGTGACATAAGGTATGGCTTCCCGGTAGGCCCAACCTATACCGGCGCGCGGACCCTGCACAATGATACGGACGTCGGCTTCCCGGCCGAGTTCGCCGCACAGCGCCATGCACTCCGGGCTCGACTTGGGATGGACGACGATCAGGATTTCGATAGGCCACTCATGTAACTGACTCCGAATCTGCCGCACCGATTCGCGGAGAAGGTCGGTCTCCGAATACACGGTCATCACTACCGAGATTTTCATGGTCACTCCTTTGACAGGCGACAAAAACCGATCGGCTGTCCCACCACCACGGAATTATAGTCAATACTCACAACCTGTCGTTGAATTGGAAGGACGACTCCGGGACCGTGACAGAGAAATCCTTCAGGTGCTCCCGCAGCGCCGGCGCTTCCGTAGGATCCACAGCATAGAAAGTCACGGTCCTGCTCCCCAGGAATCCCTGGGTCCACGGCGGGGTTGTCCAGGTTCCAACCGCGATCCATTCCGAAGGCAGAGATGGGCCACCCATCCTGATTCCCAAATGCTGCCAGTCGTCTCCGAACCAACCGTCGTATAGGATGGCTATTTTGGCATGAGAGGACTGTTGTCGAATGACATCCGTGGTGTAGCGGCGCTCGACCTTAGCCTGGTAGATTCCCCGCGTCCCGAGACCAACCAGGTCGATGCAGGGGGAGTCGGCCATAAATGCGACCATGCCGATGTCATTCAGCACGACGGCGGAGCCGCTATAATACTGTTTCACGAAGCGGGCCGTCCGATACTGCTGGACAAAGATCGCCCGCGAGTGAGTTGGCAGGTCGGCAAACGCCGCCACGGCCCGAGTGGAAAGAAGCGCGACCGCGAGCGCCGCTCCGGCAATGGCCCACCTTTGCGGCTGCGCGGCCGAAAGGCAGAAACACAACGCCACTAGAACGAGAGCGATCAGATATGCCTCGTATCGATAGACCCAGCCGAGTTGGCCGAACTGGAGGTGCAGCAGGATCGAGGCAGCGACGACGATAGCGACCGGGCGTTGCGCTTTCGATCCAATCACAAGAGTGAGAGCCGAGGCCACCGCCAGACCGAGGCAATAGCGACTGAAGCGCACCGCCGCCAGCGGCTTCCAAAACAGAGTAGCCGGCACCGAATCCAGCGTGCCTTTGAGACGGACCCCTGCCGGGAGGATCCCCCATCCATTCGACAGAGAGATGGCGCCATAAGCGATCACACCCAGAGCGGCCGATGCCACCAGCGCGGCCGCGGCGCCGAATCGACGCTTCGCGGCGAACAGAACCGCGCAGACCGCGATCATCGCCAGGCCTTCATATCGGATCAGGACGAGGACTGGGGCAAAGGCCAGCACTGGCCAGACGGGTCTATCAGGCTCACTCAGTCGTTGGTAGAACAGCCCCAGAAAAGCGATCGAAGCGGCGATGTGGATTGCGTGGTCCATCCCCAACAAGGCGATAACAGGAAGAGGGACCAGTAACACCAACAGCCCGAGGCCGGCGACTCTCCAAAGCGGCGGCAGAGTTCGCAAGAAGAAACGATCGGCAAACGCCAGGGCAAGCATGCATGACAGGAGACTCAAAGCCAGCGGCCACCATTCATTGACGCCGGTTACCCGATAGCAGGCTGCCAAAACGAGCCAGTAAGCCGGGCTTGAAGCGGCGGAAGCGAACTCACCTGGATTGATTCCCCAAGTGCCGTTCCGGGCGAGGTTTTTCGCCATCGTCATTCCGATATAGGTATCGTCGAGCGGGTAAATGTACTGGCCGCCGGTCACCCGAATCGACAACCAACACCAGGTTGCAAAAAGGCAGACGAGCAGAGCCACTGCGATTTTCAGAGCGTTTCGGTTGTACCACGTGCCGGGGCCTGACATGGACGCTAAGTTGCCGTCGCCAAAATGTCTAAAGCCAGGCCGGCACTGTCCGCCGAAGAGCGGCTGGACTGGACGGTTGCAGTTCCGCCGGATGTGGTTTCCGAACCGCCGGCCACGCGGCAGGCCGCGATCCAGACTCGCATCAGGTGGGCCATCTGGTGCACAAAGCCGCGCGATGAATCGGTCCAAACCTGTCCCTGGAACTTCTCCACCGCTTCTTCCAAAAGGTGACTTAGCGACAGATAAGCCTCCAACCCGGTCGAGCCGCAAAGCGGAGTATCGATCAGCCAGGTCAAAATGTCTTCAAGCAAGAGAATGGCCGGCAGTTCGGCAGCGGCGTCCTTGAGATAGTTATGGCTGTTTCTGCGGTGATCGGCGATCGGCGTTCCGAAACGCGCGGAGCCACCGAGATGTTTGGCGCACGCCAAAGCGAAATAGCCCGAGAAGATATCTCCGTACCGGTCCACCTTAGAGCCATGGAGCGGATAGCCCATCCGGATGAAATAGTAAGCTGGCAGTACATCCCTCCGCACAGCGGTATTCTGTGAGTTCACCGGCGACCATGTTCCCGCGTCCAGCACCACGGATTGATTCATGAAGCCAGTTACTGTCGGGTGTAACTGCAGCCAGGTCATGGCGTCGACGTCCGGATCCTGTAGCCAGAGGCCGGCATTGATCATGACATCGGCGGCGCCGGCGCGGGTTCGGGGTGCGGA
The DNA here is from genome assembly GCA_050010695.1 of Bryobacteraceae bacterium. Taxonomy (GTDB): domain Bacteria; phylum Acidobacteriota; class Terriglobia; order Bryobacterales; family Bryobacteraceae; genus Bog-375. The sequence goes on along the minus strand of JBEKKO010000016.1, from coordinate 45,548 downwards.
ACTCTCATGCCGGGCGAAGTACGGATAGCCGCGGGCATACACCGAGGGGACGCTAATCTGCAAAAGGTCGCAGATGTTCAGGAAGCGGCTGTCGGAGCCTGCAATCAGATGTGCCTCGCGGCCAAACAGAACGCCGGCATGCGCGGCGAAGTAATCCTCGTCGTCGCTGCAGAAGTTGTCGTCATCGATGGAGATGAGGAAATCGGACCCTCGTTCCCACGCCATGAGGAATCCCACGTTTCGCCGGTTGTCTAAGTTGTAAGGGATAAACCCGGAGGGCAGCCCAACTCGCTTGAGAAAGGCCTCCTGTTCTTCGAGCGCCGGGCAGACCACGTTCAATCCCTGGCGCGCCAGGCGGCTACAAGTCTCGAACGCCGCGGGCGGAGTTTTCCGGTCGGGGATGACGATTACGTCGAGTTCCTCCAGGTGGCCGTAGCGCTCGAAATTGCGCCGGTAGGCATCCAGAATTACCGGATCGAAAATTGTGGTGAGGACGAGGGTTGCTTTCGGCATGGCAGATGTTACCGGTGACTTCCAGTGAAAGAAGTCATACCCGGAGCCAGCTTAACGGCAAAACCATGGCGTATCAATAGTTTATAAAGATAGTTGGCCGCAGTGTCGAAAGTTAGCATAGGCATGCCGTCTGCTCTTCGTCTTATCTTCGCTATTCTGCCGGCGAAGTCAGGCGCGCCCGGGTAGGTGATTTATATCTACCGGCGAGCGCACGATAAAATGCATAGAGATGCTCAGCTTATCGACGCCAGCCCCTTGCACTGATGTTGCGGTCCAGCGCTCCCGCCGGGGCGTCGCCGGAGCGGGCCGTTGAGCGCCGCCGAAAAGTTTGAGCGGCTGGTGGAGCTGATGGCCCGCCTGCGCGCGCCGGGCGGCTGCCCATGGGACCGCGAGCAGACCTTCGACAGCATCAAGCCTCACACGCTGGAAGAGACCTACGAGGTGCTGGACGCCATCGACCGGCGCGACTGGCCGGAGTTGGCCGAAGAACTCGGCGACTACATGCTGCAGGCGGTCTTTTATGCGCAGATGGCCGCCGAACAGGGACTCTTCACCATCGAAGACGCGCTGGAGGCGATCAACCGGAAGCTGCTGCGCCGCCATCCGCACATCTTCGGCGAGGAATCGGCCGAGACGGCGGGCGACGTGAAGCGGATCTGGAGCGAGGTGAAGGCCGCCGAAAAGGCCGCGCAAGGCCGCGAGCGGGAAAGCCTGCTGGCCGGCGTACCGCGCATTCTGCCGGCGCTGGTGGAGGCGCAGCAGATTACGTCGCGGGCGGCGCAAGTGGGCTTCGATTGGGAGAGCCCCGAGCAGGTGCTCGACAAGCTGGAGGAGGAGCTCCGCGAATTCGCCGAAGCGCGCCGCGGCGGATCGGCCGCCGAACTGGAAAACGAGCTGGGCGACCTGCTGTTCGTGCTAGTCAACCTGGCGCGGTTCGTCAAGGTGGATCCCGAGCAGGCGCTGCGCGCGACGAATGCCAAGTTCCGCCAGCGCTTCGGCTACATCGAAGGCAAGCTGGCCGAGCGCGGCAAGAAGCCGGCCGATGCGACGATCGAGGAAATGGAGGCGCTGTGGCAGGAAGCCAAGCGGTGATCGAGATCCGGCTGCTGCGCGAGATTGCCCAATTCGCCGGCGTGGTCGAGTTGCAGAAAAACATCTGGGGCTTCGAGCCGATCGACCTGCTGCCGATGCGATTTCTGGTGGTGCTCGACAAAGTGGGCGGCCATATTTTCGGCGCTTACGATGGTGAACGCCCGATCGCTTTCTGCTTCGCCATCCCCGGCGTCAAACCGGGCCCGACGCCGTATCTGCACAGCCACATGTTGGGGGTGCTGCCGGAGTACCGCGATTGCGGCATCGGCCGCCGGCTGAAGCTGCGGCAGAGGGAGGACGCGCTTGCCCGCGGCATCGGGTTGATCGAATGGACCTTCGATCCGCTGGAGTTGAAGAACGCATTTTTCAACATGGAACGCCTGGGCGCTATCGTGCGCCGCTACGCGGAGAATCAGTATGGCATCACGGCCAGCCCGCTGCACGGCGGTCTGCCGACGGATCGCTGCACGGCCGAATGGTGGGTGGATTCGCCGCGCGTGCGGGGAATTCTGGCGGGTGAGCGGCCGCCGGTCCATGCCGCCGAACGCATTTCGTTTCCCGCCGATATCGCGCTGATTCGCAGCGTGGACGCGGCCCAAGCCCGCGAAATTCAAGAAACCAACGCGGCGCGGTTTCAAGACGCTTTCGCGCGCGGCCTGGCGGTGACCGGCTTCGAACGCGGTCCGGCCGCCGGAACCTACCTGCTGGAGCCGTGGCAATGAAGATCGAGCGCGTCACCCTGCGGCAGATCCGGATGCCGCTGGTGCACTTCTTCGAAACCAGTTTTGGCCGCACCTACGAGCGCCACATCATCCTGGTCGCAGCGCAGGCCGGCGGCCTTTCCGGCTGGGGCGAAGTGACGGCGGGCGAGAACCCGTTCTACAACGAGGAATGGACCGAATCGGCCTGGCGGATTCTGCGCGACTACGCCGCGCCGCGGGTGCTGGGCCGCGAGCTCGACGGGCCGGAGGCAGTTTACCCGCTGACCGCCCACATCCGCGGCCACAACATGGCCAAGGGCGGCCTGGAAACCGCGGTGTGGGACCTGGCCGCGCGGATGGAAGGCGTACCGCTCTGGAAAAAGATCGGCGGCGGCGCGCGGCGCGAAATCCCCTGCGGAGTTTCGATCAGCATCCAGGATTCGGTCGAGGAGCTGATTGAAACCATCGAGCGCGAGCTGGCCGCCGGGTATCAACGCATCAAGATGAAGATCAAGCCGGGTTGGGACGTTGACGTGGTGGGGCGGGTGCGCGAGCGTTTTCCACTCGTCAAATTGATGGCCGACGCCAACTCCGCTTACACGCTGGCCGACGCCGATCATCTGCGCAAGCTGGACGATTTCTACCTGATGATGATCGAGCAGCCGCTGGCCCACGACGACATCATCGACCACGCCGAATTGCAGGCGCGCCTGCAGACGCCGATCTGCCTGGACGAATCGATTCGCAGCGCGCACCACGCCGCGCAAGCCATCCGGCTGCGCGCGTGCCAAATTCTCAACATCAAGCTGGGCCGCGTGGGCGGCTTCGGCGAAGCGCGCCGGCTGCACGACGTGGCGCAGGCCGCGGGCATACCGGTGTGGTGCGGCGGCATGCTCGAAGCCGGCATCGGCCGCGCGCACAACGTGGCGCTGGCCACGCTGCCCAATTTCGTGCTGCCCGGCGACGTGTCGGCCAGCCGCCGCTACTGGCAGCGCGATATCATCCATCCGGCGGTCGAAACCACCGCGCACGGCACCATCGAGATTCGCGACCAGGCGGGCTTCGGCTACGCGCTCGATCGAGAATACATAGCCGCCATCACGGTGCGCGAGGAGACGGCCGGTTGAACGCGTTCTTCTCGCTGCTTCGCGGAAACCGCAACTACCGCTACATGTGGGTGGGGCAGGTGGTGAGCGAAATCGGCGACCACTTCAACAACATCGCCGTGTTCAGCCTGGCGGTGGCGGCCACGCGCTCCGGGATGGTAGTGAGCGGGGTGATGCTCTCGCGCGCCATTCCGGCCATGCTGATCGGGCCGGCCGCCGGCGTGGTGCTCGACCGATTCAACCGCAAGCAGGCGATGATCGCGAGCGACCTGATCCGCGGGGTGGTGGCGCTCGGCTTCATCCTCGCCATCGGCCGCGGCGACACGTGGCTGCTGTATTCGTTGAGCGCGCTGTTGATGGCGGCGTCGCCCTTCTTCACCGCCGGACGCTCCTCGATTCTGCCCACCATCGCCACCAGAGAGGAACTGCACACCGCCAATTCGCTGACGCAAACCACCGGGTGGACCACGCTCACCATCGGCACCTTCCTCGCCGGCGTCAGCGTGATGCAGTTCGGCTACCGCTGGGCGTTCGTGGGCAATGCACTTTCGTTTCTGATTTCCGCGCTTTGCATTTCGCGCTTGCGTCTGCCGGGGCGCGGCTTCCATCCGCCGCGGCGCTCCCTCACCGAGGCCGAAGTCGTACGGCCGTGGCACGAGTACAAGGAGGGCCTGCGTTACATGCGCGGCGTGCCGCTGGTGATGGGGCTTTTGCTGATCAACGTTGGCTGGGCCTCCGGCGGCGGCGCGGCGCAGATTCTGTTCACCGTTTTCGGCGAGATCGTCTTCAATCGCGGACCGGCCGGCCTGGGCATCATCTGGAGCTTTGCCGGGCTGGGTCTGCTGGCGGGAGGCGCGCTTGGGTATGGATTCGGCCGACGCCTGAGCTTCACCAATTACAAGCGCGCCATCGTGGTCTGCTACATCGTCCACGGCGGCGCATACGTTCTGTTCAGCCAGATGCGCGGCTTCGGCTGGGCGCTGTTCTTCATCGCCCTCTCGCGCGCCGGGGTGGCGATGAGCTCGGTGCTCAACATGTCGCAACTGCTGCGGATCGTGCCCGACGGGCTGCGCGGCCGCGTGTTCGCCACCATGGAATCGGTTACCTGGTCGGTGATGCTGGTTTCGATGGCGCTGGCCGGCATCGCCAGCGAGTACTGGAACCCGCGCACCATCGGCGCCATTGCCGGTGTGCTGAGTTCGTCAACCGCGCTGTTCTGGGGCTGGGCGCACTTCACCGGGCGCCTGCCCGAGCCCGAACGCCTCGGCGTGGAGCCGGAGGAAATCGAAGTCCACCCCGAGCCGGCCGCGTGAGCGCCGCTCAGGCTGTCCGTTTTGGGATAACGTCCCGCTCGATCCTGGCCTGATCGATCGAGTCAAGATCGAAGATATCCCCCGCCGCGCCCGGCAATCCTTTCCGGCGTGCCGCATAGTAAAATCTTACGCAAGTCGTTCGAACGCGCGGCCGGGCTTGTCCGGGTGGGACCAGGGCCCGCGCGAATGGCTGGCGGCTCGCCACGTCTTGCGTGTGCGGGCGGGGGGTCAAAACAATGCGGACGATTTTTCGGTTTCTAGACAGGCGTGTTTGGCGGGCCGCGCTGTTGGTGGCTGGATTGGCTGCCGCGGCGTGGGGCCAGGGAAATAACTTCGTGCAATCGTCGAACGGGACGCTGACGCTGAACGGCGAGCTTTTCCGCTTCGGCGGCACCAATTCTTATCCCTTGATGTATTCGAATCAGCAGACGGTGGACCAGATTCTGGGAACCATAGCGGGCAGCAATTTGAAAATCGTCCGCATGTGGGTGTTTTGCGAGACTACCTGCGGAAACGGCTTTTTTCTGCAGTACTTCAACCAAGGCACAGACACCCCGAATTACAATGACACCCCGGGTTATGGCCTGGATAACGTGGATTACGCGGTCTATAGAGCCGGCCAGTTGAACGTGAAGCTCATTATGACCCTCACCAACAACTGGCATGATTTCGGCGGGATGGACTCATACGTCAGGTGGTTCAAAGGGCAATACCACGACCAGTTTTACACGGAACCCACGATCCGCCAATGGTACAAGAACTGGGTCAGCCATGTGCTGAATCACGTGAATACGATCTCAGGCGTGGCTTACAAGAATGACCCGACCATCATGGCATGGGAACTGGCGAACGAGCCTGAGTGCGGAAACGACGGACTGCCCAGGTCCCCGAATGGCTGCACGAACCAGACGATCATTAACTGGATCACGGACACGGCACAATACGTCAAGAGCATCGACTCGAATCACCTGGTATCGGTCGGCGACGAAGGCTTTTTTTGCGAACCCGGCACGACCGATTATTTCACCGACTGCGCCAATGGCGTCGACAGCCAGGGCTTCTCGCAAGTTGCAGACATCGATCTGGTGGGACTCCACCTGTACCCGGATTCCTGGGGTAAGAACATATCCTGGACGGAAAGCTACATCACCGACCACTTACAGGAAGCGAACACGCTTCGCAAGCCTCTGTACATGGGCGAGTTCGGCCTGCTGTCCGCCAACGCGAAAGAATTCATCTACAACGATTGGACGAACCTGATATTCAACGGGGGCGGGAGCGGCGCGATGTTTTGGGACGTTCTGCCCGGCTCCGCCGTGGAACCGGCGAGCACATTCGACGAAGAGGCGGGCAGTCCGGTGCTGCTGCTGATGAGCGACTTCGCGCAAACTATGGCGGCGGACTCGGTGCAACAGTTACCGCCGGTCGCCGGCAACCAATGGGTCACCACGCCGTTCGGCGAGCCGGCCACTCTCAACGTATTGTCGAACGACGTTGCTTATGGGAGCAACGCGACGATAGACCCTACCAGCATCGATCTGGATCCCAATACGCAAGGCCAGCAGACCGTGAATGGCGGGGTGTTCAATGTAGTTGCGGGGACTATCGAATTCACGCCGCAAGCCGGCTTCGTGGGAACCGCCGATCCCGGCTCCTACACGGTCGAGGACAGCAACCACCAGTTATCCAATGTCGGGTACCTGTTTGTCACCGTGAATCCCGCCCAGACGGGCTGGACGACGCTCGACTCGTTCGAGTCGGGCGCGGACGGATGGGGCCCTATACAGGGAAACACGCCGCCGGTCACCGGCACGGTTGCGCTCAGCCCACTGTTCCATACCGAAGGGAGTGAGTCGCTCGAGGCGAACGTGACCGCGGGCGGTTGGTTCGGAGTCAGCTTCCCTAACCCGGTCGATCTCTCGAACTGGCCGTCGCTGGCGGTGGACGTCGAGACGACCTCGGCGGGAGGCAGCTCCGCTTTCGCGTTCCAGGCGGGCGCGAATTCCGATTGGTGCCAGAACGCGACATGGCAGACGCTGGCGCTGTTCAGCACCACAACCTTAACGATACAACTCCAGCCCTCGCAGCTACAGTGCTATGGCGGCACGCCGGATTTGACCCGCGTGCAAACGCTGTACGTGTATCTTGCCAGCCCTGGAGTTTATTACCTGGATGACCTTCGTGCCGCGCCGGAATCCGGCGTGTCCACAGTTATGCCGGCAATCGCAGGGATATCGAACGCAGCGGGCGGGCAATTGGGCGCCTCGGCGGGGACTTATATCTCGATTTACGGATCGAATTTCGCGCCCACCGGGTGGCCGGCTGCGATCTGGAGCGACTATGTCAGCAACGGACAGTTACCAACCAAGCTGGCAGGCGTGAGCGTCAGTATGGGAGGAGCGCCGGCGTACATGGAGTACGTCAGTCCCACACAGATCAATGTCCTGGCGCCGAACCTGGGTGCGGGCCGCACATCGGTCACTGTAACCACTCCGGCGGGAACCAGTCAGCCCTATTCCATCACTTCGGCGGGAGTGCAGCCGGCATTTTTCGAATGGCCGGACAACCAGGTGGTGGCCACCGACCCCAACTATAACCCAATGGCAATCAACGGCACGATCCCCAGCACGACGACGGCGCCCGCTCAGCCGGGCGAGATCATCATCTTATGGGGCACCGGATTTGGCCCCACCACGCCGGCGGCTCCCGTTGGCCAGGTAACTCCGGCGAATCTATACAGTATTAATGGAGTCACGGTTACGGTGGGAGGAACCCAGGCGAACGTGTTGGGAACCGCGCTTTCGCCAGGATCGGCGGGCCTCTACCAGGTCGCGATTACGGTGCCTTCGACCTTGGCTAATGGCACTTACCCGATTGTGGCCACGGTAGGCGGAGTGCAATCGCCCTCGGGGGTCAACCTGGCGGTCCAGCAGTAACAGCGATGGCGCTAACACGCAGGCAAGTCATCGCCGGAATGGCGGGAGCCACTGCCTTGCCGCTGGCCGCGGCAAACAGCGGCAAGCTGGATCGCGAATCGATCGTCAAACGGCACAATCCGGTGCTAAGGGCGCCCGATATTACCTCCGCCCTTCAGGTTGGAAATGGCGAGTTTGCTTTCAGTGCCGACATCACGGGTCTTCAAACGTTCTCCGCAGCATATGAGGAAGGGATGCCGCTCGGCACCATGGCGCAGTGGGCCTGGCACACGTTTCCGAATCCCGAAAACTTCCAACTGAGCGAGGTGATGAGGCCGTATGATGCCCATGGGCGAGCCGTCCTCTATGCGGAGACACCCAGCGAACCGGAACGCGTCCGGAAGGCGGTGACGTGGCTGCGCGAGAATCCGGAGCGCATCCATCTGGCGCGCATCGGTCTCAAGTTTGCTGATCGGGACGGCAGGCCGGTTGCCCTTACGGACTTGAGTGACATCCGGCAGGAACTCGATCTTTGGAGCGGCATGCTTTCGAGTGAGTTCCGGGTGGGTGACTCGCTGGTACGGGTACGGACCGTTTGCCACGCCCAGCGTGACCTGCTCGCGATTCGAGTCTCTTCACCCCTGCTTCGACAACGAAGTCTTAGTGTCAGTATTGCTTTTCCGTATGCCTCCACGTCGTGGACAAGGGGCTATGACTGGGACTCTCCGGTGCGTTATGAGACCAGAGTAAGCAGGGCCGATCGGGGGGCGACTTTCGACTGCATTCTGGATGAGAGCCGGTACACGGCAACCGCAGCCTGGTCGGCCGCTGCGCGGTTAGAAGACGTTGAACCTCATCACTTCCACCTGGCTTCCGAGGGACAGGAAGAGATAGAGCTGACAATTGAGTTTTCGCCGATTCAGATACCGGGCCGGGCATGCCCGGCCCCTACAAGTCAGGAATGGGTCGGCGGACGGATTCCTTCGTTTGCGGCAGTTCGGGATTCCGCAGCGAGTCACTGGTCCACCTTCTGGAGCAGAGGCGGCGCAATCGATTTCGCCGCATGCACCGATCCGCGCGCGGCCGAGCTGGAGCGCAGGGTGGTGCTCTCCCAGTATCTGATGGCGGTGAACTGCGCCGGTTCGATGCCGCCGCAGGAGACCGGCCTCGCGACTAATAGCTGGTGGGGCAAGTCCCACCTGGAGATGCACTGGTGGCACGCAGCCCATTTCGTTCTGTGGGGCAGGCCGGAGCTTCTGGCGCGCAGTCTCCCGTGGTACCGTTCCATCCTGGATCGAGCGAAGGACACCGCCAAGTTACAAGGCTACCGGGGAGCGCGGTGGCCAAAACAAATCGGTCCGGATGGGAGAGAGGCTCCGAGCGATGTCGGCGTGTTCCTGATCTGGCAACAGCCGCACCCGATTTACTATGCGGAGTTACTGTACCGAACACATCCCGATCGGGAGACGCTGGAGGCACATCGGGAGATCGTCTTCGAGACAGCGGAATTCATGGCTTCCTATGCGGCTTGGGACGCCGCTACAAGTCGCTATGTACTTGGGCCACCGCTGATTCCGGCTCAGGAGAGTTACTCGAAGATACGCACACGGGTGACCAATCCGCCATACGAGTTAGCCTACTGGCATTGGGGACTAACCACGGCGCAGCGTTGGCGCGAGCGGTTGGGGCTGCCTCGGCACGCGGAGTGGGACCGGGTAATTCGAGGGCTCGCCCGGCCGCTAATCCGGTACGGCATTTATGCGGCGATTGAAGAAGAGCCATTTACGGTTTACAGCGACCACCCATCCATGTTATGCGCGCTGGGAGTTTTGCCCGCCACGCCCCTGATCGACGCCGCTACCATGCGTTCCACACTCGACGACGTGCTGGCACGCTGGAATTGGAACACGACGTGGGGATGGGATTACCCGGTGATGGCGATGACGGCGGCGAGGCTCGGCGAGCCGGAGAAGGCGGTGGATGCACTTCTTATGGATTCGCCGAAGAATCAGTATTTGGCGGGAGGGCAGAACCTGGGAACCAAGGGCCGGTTGCCGCTCTATCTGCCGGGGAACGGCGGCCTGCTGTACGCGGTGGCGATGATGGCTGCCGGTTGGGACGGCGCAAAAGGAAGCGCCCTGGGCTTTCCCGTTTCGCGCGGCTGGAATATCAAGTGGGAGGGACTCGAAAAGGCGCTGTAGCGAACAGGAACGGCGTGCCCACCGCTCGGTTGAAAATCATGCCGTGCCGCGGGAAGAAAAGCCGAGAAGACTCTCGGCTCAGCCGGCGCCACGGCGCTGGCGGCGATTGAACTGGTAATTACCTCACAGGCCCTACGCGGAGGAATCCGCGGCTACCAAATTGCCAGTCACAACTGACGAGAAGATCGGATCTCAAAGTCTGCCAAGCAGTTAACGGACCGCGGCCGGAGGGTGCACGCGGACCAGCCAGTTACTATTGGGTCGAGAAGAGGGAACCGCAGGATGCGTCCTTTGAAGCGCCTGATACTGGCATACAAGAACTTCGCGGCGAACCGGAACATCAGCCACATAGGACTCGGCGTAGCGGCACTGAACACGGCCAAAGTGCTGCGCGCGAACGGCATTGCGGCGGAGGTGTGGCCGATCACGAGCGGGGCGGAATTGGGCAGCCGGCTGGACTCCTCGGTTTCGCACGTGGTGACTTCGGCGCCGTGGATACCGGTAGACCAGTGGCAGCGGCTGACGGCGGAGCACCCGGACATTACGTTCGCGGTGAATTGCCACTCGAACGTCGGCTTTCTGCAGGCCGACGCGAACGGAGTGCGGCGCCTGCGCGACGGCATGGAACTGGAGCGCGGGGCGTGGAACTTTCACGTAGCCGGGAACAGCCGGAAGTTCTGCGACTGGATCCGGGCGGCGTACCGGGCTCCGTGCGCTTACCTGACGAACCTGTACTATCTGGACGCGGAGCGGCATTACCCGCGGGCGCCGTTCAGCGGCGGCACCCTGCGGGTGGGAGCGTTCGGCGCCACGCGGCCGCTCAAAAACCTGATGAGCGCGGCGGGCGCGGCTTTGGAGATGGCGGGCCGGCGCAACGCACCGCTGGAGTTCTGGGTTTCGGCGGGACGCGCGGAAGGCGGGCTGGGGATCATGGACGCGGTGCGGGCGATGATGGGCGGACTGCCGCAGGTCCGGCTGGTGGAGAACGGGTGGCAGACCTGGCCGCGCTTCCGCGAGACGGTGCGGCACATGCACCTGCTGCTGCAGCCCAGTTACACCGAATCGTTCAACATGGTGACGGCCGACGGGGTTGCGGAGGGGGTGGCGTCAGTGGTTTCGGAGGCCATCGACTGGGCGCCCAGGGCGTGGAAAGCGGGCTTCGACCACGTGGACGAGATCGCCCGCGTCGGCGGCCACCTGCTGGCGGATCCGTATGCGGCGGTGGAAGGTTTCCGGGCGTTGGAAGCCCACAACGCGGAGGGGCTGCGGTGCTGGAAAAGCTATCTGGAAGCCGCCTGAAGCATTCACTTCACACGACTGAGGTCCAGCTTGGCAGCCACGGTTTGCCCGTCCGGAGTGACGATGGTGACGGGGCCTTTGAGGTGATCGCCCTCCAGCACCAGGTCGCACTTGTAAATGGTGCCATCGCCGGAGTCCTTAACCTCCAAAGTGACCTTGTTGCCGCTAATGGCGCCCTTTATGATCGGCCACTGAGTTTCTTCATCGGGTCCAGCGGTGCCGGTAATCTGGGCGCCGGCTTGTTTCACGATGGCAAAAGCGGTGCCCTCCTGGTTGGTTCCGTCGGGCTGTGTCACGTTGATGGGGCCCGACCACTTACCGCTCACGTTGACCTCGGCGGCGGAAAGCACCAGCGCGCCGGCAAGCAAAAAGAACACAAACAGCTTCATAAAGTCCTCCGCAGATGGGATACGGGCGATAGTCGAAAAAGTTCCACGGCGAGTGCTTCGCGGCGGGCCGGGCCGGGCATGCCCGGCCCTTACGGCCGGCGGTTTGTAGGGGCGAGGCATGCCTCGCCCGCGGGTCGCGCGACAAAACGCGAAATGGCGTACTTAGTTCAAAAAGTAGGTTCGATAGAGCGTGTCCCGCTGTTTGGGGACGAAGCCAGCATCGCGGATGAGGCGGCGCAGTTCCTCCTCGGAGGCGCGATAGTGGGCGCCGGCGGCGGAGACGACGTTCTCTTCGATCATGATGCTGCCCACGTCGTTGCCGCCGAAACGCAGGCCGAGCTGGCAGGTTTTGAGACCTTGGGTGACCCAGGAGGATTGCACGTTCTCGATGTTGTCGAGGTAGATGCGCGAGATCGCCAGCGTTTGCAGGTATTCGATGGCGGTGGCTTCCTCTTTGACGAAGCGGCCGAGCGATGTATTCTCGCGCTGGAAGGTCCAGGGAATGAAGGCGGTGAAGCCGCCGGTTTCCTCTTGCAGGTTGCGGACCAGCTCGAGGTGGTTCATCCGCTGCTCGAGGGTTTCGCCGCAACCGAACATCATGGTGGCGGTGGTGCGCATGCCGAGTTGGTGGGCGGTGCGGTGAACGTCGATCCAATCCTGCACCGGGCACTTCAGGCGGCTGATGCGCTGGCGCACGGCGTCATCCAGGATTTCGGCGCCGCCGCCGGGGATGGAATCGAGGCCGGCATCCATCAGGCGGCGTATGGTGTCGCGCAGGCTGAGGCCGCTGACCTCGGCTACATTGACGACCTCCGGGGCGGAGAGGCAGTGCAGGTGGATGCGAAAGCGCCGCTTGATGCCGCGGAACAGGTCTTCGTACCACTCGATCTTGAGGTCGGGATGAAGGCCACCCTGCATCAGAACGCCGGTGCCGCCGAGGTCGATGGTCTCTTGAATCTTCTGGTAGATGGTGTCGTTAGACAGGACGTAGCCTTCGGCGTGGCCCATCGGCCGGTAGAAAGCGCAGAAGCTACAGAACTCGGTGCAGAAATTGGTGTAGTTGATGTTGCGATCGATGATGTAGGAGACGATCCCCTCGGGGTGCCACTTACGGCGCACCGCGTCGGCAGCCATGCCGATGCCGATCAGGTCGTCGGAAGCAAACAGCGCCAGCGCCTCTTCACGCGAAATCATAGGAATCCCCAGCCGGTACTTTCAAGATAACAAAACAGGAGCAGGACAGCGGGTCCAGGGGGACGTCCCCAGGGGGGACCGCAGGACCATGGGTCCGCCCCAACAGAGTCAATGGGAAGGGACTGAAAGAAGAAATGAAAACGAAACGCAGATACGGATGGAAGCCGGACGTGCCGGACCACCGCGACCTGGTTTACAGGCCGCGGCGAACGATGCCGGTGCCGGCGGACCTGGACATGCGGCAGGAGCAGCCGCCGATTTTCGACCAGGGGCAGCTTGGCTCCTGCACGGGAAACGGAATCGCCGGGGAACTGGAAGCGCAGGCGCTGGCGCAGAGCGGGCAACTCACCGTGCTGTCGCGGCTGTTCATCTATTACAACGAGCGGGCGATGGAAGGCACGGTTACGGGGGACGCCGGCGCGTCGATCCGCGACGGGATCAAGAGCGTAAGCTCGCAGGGCGCATGCCCGGAGCCCGAGTGGCCTTACAATTTGCGCAAGTTCGCGGTGAAGCCGCCGAAGCACTGCTATGCCGATGCGCTGAAACTCAAGGCCATCCATTACAGCAGCGTGCCGCAGGACTTGAACGCGATCAAAGCGGCGCTGGCTTCGGGCCGGGGCATCGTGTTCGGAATCTCGGTCTACGACTCTTTCGAGTCGGACGAGGTGGCGACAACGGGCGTGGTGCCGATGCCGGAAACGAGCGAGAAATTGTGCGGCGGCCACTGCGTGCGGATGGTCGGCTACACCGACCACGGCATCAACGGCATTCCGGCGCAGCATTTCATCGGGGCGAATTCGTGGGGCACCGATTGGGGCCTGGCAGGCTACTTCGCGATTCCCTATGCATACATCGCCAACCAAAACCTGGCGGACGACCTGTGGGTGGTGACGGCGGTTTCGTAGGGCGCCGCACCAACACTTCGGACCAGCAAATCGGCAAGAGGAGACAAGCAATGAATCGAAAGACGATCCGGCTCATTTGGGCCATTCTGGCGGCGCTGGCGGCCGCGGGCTGCCTGCCGGCGCAAACGGTCAACACGGTTAGCTACGCCCCGGACTACTTTGCCGGCGCGGGAGCCGAATACAATCGCTACAACACGGCTGCGCCTTCAGTCGCGGGATGGACGACGTTTGCCGTCGAGGTGGGACAGAGCCGGGTGTACTCCTGGTCCACCATCGAATTGACGAACGCCACCAGCACGGCCAGAACCGGCGCGGGATACCTGTTTGCGCAAACCGGCAATTGGTCGCTGGTGGCTCTGGGAGACGCGGGTCTGGCGATCTCGCCGGCCGCCACGCTGGGCTCGTTCAGCGGTGGAGGAGCCATCTTTTACGACATCGGACAGCGCCTCAACAAGGGGCATTTCTATCTCATGGGGGTGATGCGGGTGACGGTGATCACCTCGAATTCGGTTCAGCCGGTGTTTGGATTTGGCGTGGGAAAGAGCTTTTGAGGAGGCCGTATGAACATAGCAATTCCTTCCTGGTTGACCGGGGCGGTGGCGGCAATCGTGCTGTCCGCGGCGGCGCGTGCGCTGCCGGATCCGGCGCCGTCGGGCTCGCGGTTGTACCAGTGGTTTTACCAGTTCACGCAGAACCTGCTGGCGAATTTCGACAAGACACAGAAGGCGTGAGAGGAGTAGGCACCGGTGCGGGGCGGCCGAGAGTTACCGCCCCTCCGGTCAGGCCGAGACAGCGGCCAATTCGTGCTGCGAGGTTTGCGCGAACAGGTAGACCGTGAAGAGCGGCTTGGAGTCGCCCTTGCCCCAGCGATTCACCTGCCATTTGGCGCGGAGATAGCGCACTTGCGGCCGGTCCGCGAGGTCGACCGCGATCTGGTAAGTGCCGCAATAGAACTTCTGGGGAAATGAAGCCACCGGCTTGGCGCCCCAGTCGGTGCCGTCGGCGGAGCCCCAGATGGAGATATCGATGCTTTGCTGTTCAACGATGCGCGTGATGCCGAGGGTCAGAAGCAACGTTCCGCCCGCTTGTTCGCCGAGATCGATCTGAGACCCGGCGCCAGCTTCGCGTACAGTGGTTTCCGGGAGCAGAAACTCTTGCAGCATAGGCCTTACCCTTCGCTCGCACGGCAACTAACGGAGCTTGAGAAGTTGTGTTTGAGCTGCTTCCAGGGTCGCACATTTCCTGCCGAAACAAAAGCGAATTTGCTGCGATCCGCCGTTCGGACGGACGAAAAAGCTCGCGTCAGGCGCCGGCGTTACTCCAATCTTTTCAATTAGATGACGAACGAAGCTCCGCTGTCATCCAAACCGGAGGCGGATGTGCCGGCAATCACATAGCAGGCGCCGCGGGGAGAAGCGCAACTGGATGATCGACTGGTATTAGCTGAAGGGACCGCTCTACTTCACTTTGCGGAATAGCTTGCGCAGAATCCGCACGGCCCGATCGACTTCCTTTTCGGTGATGATGTAGGGCGGCAGGAAGCGCAGCACGGTCTCATGCGTGCAGTTGATGAGCATGCCTTCGGCCATGGCGTCCAGGACGAATTGTTTGCCGGGGATGGCCAGATCGACGCCCAGCATCAGGCCGCACCCGCGGACTTCCCTGACGAAGGAATGCTGGCGGGCCAGCGCCTCCAGCGAATCCTTGAAGTATCCGCCTACCCTTCGAATGGCGGGCAGCAGTTCATCCAGAATATCCAGAAACTCCAGAGACACGCGGCAAGCCAGCGGGCCTCCGCCGAAAGTGGTGCCGTGCATGCCGGGCTTGATGGCCGCCGCGGCTTTTTCGTTGGCCAGGATGAAGCCCAGCGGCAGGCCGCAGGCCACCGGCTTGGCGGCCACCACCACGTCCGGCAGAATCACCGGCTGGAAGAGCTGGTACGCAAAATACACGCCCGGCCGGCCCACGCCGCATTGGGTTTCATCGGCCACCAGCAAGGCGTCATAGCGGGTGGCAAGCTCGCGCGCCTTGGCGGCGAATTCCGCGGTGAGCGGGTTGATGCCGCCTTCGCCCTGAATCATCTCGAGAATGATGCCCGCGGTGCGCTCGTTGCAGGCCGCCTCAAGCGCCGCGACGTCATTCTTGGGGACGAATTTCACGCCGGGGATGAGCGGCTCAAAATCGGTGCGGTACTTGGCCTGCCCGGTGACCGAGAGCGCGCCCAGCGTCCGGCCATGGAACGAGTCATCCAGCGAAATGATTTCGAACTTATCGGCATGAATGGCGCGACCGTGCCCATGCACCATCTTGAGCGCGCCCTCCACGGCCTCGGTGCCGGTGTTGGCGAAAAAGGCGCGCTGCAACCCGCTGATCTGCGCCAGCCGCTTCGCCAGCGGTCCCTGATACTGGTGGTAATAAAGATTGGAAGAATGGATCATCAGCCCGGCCTGATGGCGGATTACCTTAGTAATGCGCGGATGCGCGTGGCCGAGCGCGTTGACGCCGATGCCGGCCATCAGGTCGAGGTAGCGGCGGCCTTCCAAATCGTAAACCCAGCAACCCTTGCCGCGCGCCAGCGCCAGCGGATAGCGGGCGTAGTTCTGCAGCAGGTACTCTTTTTCCAGGTCCATGATCTCCTGGGCGTGTGTTGCGCCGACAGGAGGAAGAGCGGTCGTCATTTACTCATGATAACGCGTGGGGGCGGGCGCTCCAGCAGCGTCAACCCAAGGCCGCTTCGAGCTCGGCGCATGCGTGGCGGTCGCCAATCCGCGTGGTGACTTCGATGCCCTGACGGTACACGGCGCGCGCTTCCTCCACGCGCCCAAGCCGCTCCAGAGTCTGGCCGGCGTGCAGATAGGTGGCGGCGTAATCCGGATGGGCCGCCATCAGCGCGCGGAACTCCCGCACCGCGCCTTCGAGGTCGCCCGCGTTCCGGTACTCCATCGCCAAACCGTAGCGCGCGAAGATGTCGTTCGGATTCGCGGCCACCATCCCTTGCAGAATCTCCAATCGGTTGCTCGCCATGGCGTGTGCTACCATACCTCCCGGATGTCGTGCCCCTGTTTCTTGCCCGTCGAGCCGCGCCCTTACCGGGCGGCCTCGCGGCGCGCCATGCTGCCGCTGGGCGACGCGTGGACGGGCACCTGCCACGCCGTGCCGGACCAGCCCACGCAGCCCGACGATTCGCTGCTCGACGCTTTCTGTAACCTCGGCTACGCCCGCGGCCGTTGCGCGCGGTTTCCCGCCGATCACGGCCCGGACGCAGTGCGCTTCACCATCGTCTCCGATGATGGCGCCGTTCTTCGACTGTACTACGTTCTGGAGCGCGATCACCGGCCATTCGCCCACGGTCCGCTCGAGTTTTCCGTGGCGCAAAACGAAATCGTGACGCCGGCCGAGGGCGCCCTGACCAGCTTGCAGGCGCGCGCCTATGCGGCCAGTTATCTGCGCCGGAGGTCCGAATCTCGCCGGTCCTGAAGAGAAGAAGGAGTGCCATGGAAGGTAAACCCGTACGCGAATCCGCTTCCGAATATTCCGAACTGGCGCTGCCGATTGACGCGAACGGCTGGGGGCACGTGCTGGGCGGCAAAGTGATGCACCTGGTGGATCTGGCAGCCGCCATGGCGGCGATGCGGCACGCGCGCCGCGGCGTGGTCACCGCGGCGGTGGACAGCCTCCACTTCCTGCACCCGGTGAATATCGGGGAGCTGATCATGCTGCGCTCGGCGGTGAACCGCGTCTTCCACACGTCGCTCGAAGTGGGCGTTCGCGTGGTCACCGAAAACCTGCTCACGGGCGCCCAGCGGCATACCTGCTCGGCGTACCTGACATTCGTCGCCATGGACGAAAACGGCGTGCCGTCCGTGGTGCCGCCGGTGATTCCGGAAAGCGAGGCTGAGCAGCGCCGCTTCCGCGAGGCCGGCGAGCGCAGGGAGTATAGGCTCGCCATGCGCAACAGGATTCGGGAGTAGCGCGTGATCCGCCCGAAGCTTTAGGAACTCTTGCGCCGTTGTGTCTGCAGAACGGGGGAGTGCAGTGCCCATTTAAGGGTTGAACTCATTCATTCGGATCCTATCCGCTGGCGGGCAAAGTAGAAGTAGTTAAAAAAAACGCGTTGAGTTTGAGTTCCTCGCCATCACGAGGGCGACAACGATTGCGTTCAGCAGCACACCAAGGAACGACAGAGTCAACACGCCCTTCACCGTTGCCTTCTTGCCTCGGGAGCGCAACCACAGAAACA
Organism: Bryobacteraceae bacterium; assembly: GCA_050010695.1. Classification (GTDB taxonomy): domain Bacteria; phylum Acidobacteriota; class Terriglobia; order Bryobacterales; family Bryobacteraceae; genus Bog-375. Next base: position 27,680 of record JBEKKO010000016.1, on the reverse strand, counting down.
GCGGAAACACCAGAATCCATTGAACGAGGCCCGACAACAGCACTGCAAAATATAGGAGGGGATCTTTCGATATGGCCATCCACACCACCAGAAATAGAAGGGTGAAGAGCTGGCAAGCCAAAGAAAGGCCCATTCCTGCCCAAATGCTTCCCTGGTTTGGAGGGGTGGATGAATTAGGCGCCACAACCTTAACATCATAGCGCCGGTCTGCCAACCGGCGATTCAACCGTGGGCTTGAGCGAAGAGAGTCCCCTTGGGTGATTTTGCACCGCAGCAAATCGCCGGGCAGGTTCGAAGGTGTTGGGTATTTGAGAGGTTTAGCTCCGCAGTCTGGACACGTTTCGAACTTTCGCCACCCGGTTAGCCCTCTGATCGAACCCATGGTCGCCCATTGTTTTGAGAGCGATCCATGCGAACTGCTGGCCCGTGTCCATGACAGGCACCCAATCTGGACACGTCTCGAACTCGCCAAGGGAGCCCAAGTTTAACTTCCCGGATGGCGCGTCTACTCAATCGCGATCCTAAAATCCACCAACCCACACGCCTTTTCGTTCACAACATCTGAGTGGTACCTTGAATTGTGGTTCCGCCAGGCAGGTTGTCAAGAGCTCCTAAGACCGCCGCGCCCGAAGCCGTCACCCTGGCAGGAGGGGCGGAGATGAACCCGGTGAGCAGCGGCTACGCTGATGTCAACGGCATCAAGCTGTGTCACGAAGTCTACGGCCAGGGCGAACCGCTCGTGCTGATCCATGGCGGGCTGACGACGATCAGCGAGATGCAGGGATGGGCGCAGCCGCTGGCGAAGACGCGGCAGGTGATCGCGGTGGAGATGCAGGGCCACGGCCGCACGGCGGACACGGACCGTCCGATGAGCTTCGCCACGATGGGCGACGACATCGCGGCGCTGTTGGACCATCTCAAGATTCCGAAAGCCGACTTGGGTTGCCGGCTGTTGCTGGATTCCCAACTCGAACAACTCGGCATCGATGCAGGATCGGTAAAAGGCTACCGTCAGATCGCATTAGGGCACCTGCCGGCAGCCTGGCATGTATTGACCGGGAAGGCCGACTGTTGTATCGCTACCAAGGCTGCCGCCTGAGTGTTCGGCCTGGACTTCATTCCGCTGCTGAGCGAGCGTTATGATCTGGTGGTTCGTAATACCGATCTGAATTCACCGGGAGTGCAAGCGCTGCTGGATACGCTGGGGCGCGCGGCATTCCGCCGCGAATTGGAAGGGCTGGGAGGCTATGACACACGGGGCGCTGGCGACCGCGTCGCCTGATGCCGGACGGACGCGCGGTATGGTATAAAGACTCATGCCGCTCTCCGCTAGAAACCAGCTTCCCGGCATCGTCGAGGACGTGAAAGTGGGCGCCATCATGGCCCTGGTGACCGTCCGCATCGGCGACAACATCGTCGAAAGCGTGATTACTCGCGCCAGCGCCGAAGGCCTCGGTCTCAAGAGGGGCGACGCCGTCCGCGCGGTCATCAAGTCTACCGAGGTCATGATCCAAAAGGACTGACGCAAGTCACCGTTTCGCCTTGCCTCAACTTCCCGCGGCGCGTTAAGGCTCGCCAACGGTCCGACACAACTCCGCATGGCTCGTCCCATTCGCTGCGCAACGCCCCGCTTGTCGGACCCGCGGAGTTAAGCACATTTATAGTCCGATTTTCCGAATTGTATTGCATGAGATACACTGTCGCGTTAAACTAACCTTTCCGCTAGACATCCAGGCTCTAGTGGACACTCCAGGGCCACGTCGCAGCCCGAATTCCAGGTCAACATGAAAACATCCAAGAAAACTCTCGCGCTCGTAGTGTCGTTACTTTTCTGCGCGTTGACGGTTGCGGCGCAGCAGCACTCCACGGTCGACTGGGCCGGTGACCAGCGTACTCGCTTTCGGTGGCCGGCTGTATTTCGGCAGCCTCGAAACCAGGGCAATCGGCTGGATACCCGCGCCATAGGGGCCGGGAGTTTCCCTTCGAGGCGGCGCTGAGGGCAATCGATGCGCGATCGACCGCTACAATATTGTTATGCATCTGCCCGCGAGGGGAGCCGCGATCGCCGCGTGCTGCGTTCTAGGAGCCGCGCTGCTGCTCGCTCAGCAAGATTGGAAGACCGTGGTCAACCTGCCGGGGGTGGACTTCTCGGGCCTGTCGCCGGTCAAGGTCCGCGCGCTGCTGCGCCTGCTCCGCAACCACGACTGCGCCTGCGGATGCGGCATGAAGGTGGCCGAGTGCCGCGTCAAGGACCCGGATTGCGCGTGGAGCAAGGGCCTGGCCGCTGCGATGGGGGACGCGATTCGCGCGGGCAAGGACGAGAATGCGGCCCTCGAAGCCGCCAAGGCATCGAGATGGGCCCACGGTCCGCAGCCTCCCAAGCTTCTGGAGGACCCGGTGACCATCCCCACCGCCGGGTCGCCTGTCCGCGGTCCCGACGGCGCCGCGCTGACGCTGGTGGAATTCTCCGATTTTCAATGTCCTTACTGTTCGATCGCAGTCGCCAAACTGAATGCGGTGCTGGAAGCGTATCCGGGGAAGATCAAGCTCATCTTCAAGCAGTTTCCCCTGGATATGCACTCGCAGGCTGCTTTGGCCGCTGCCGCCGCTATCGCGGCCCATCGGCAGGGGAGGTTCTGGCCCATGCACGATGCCCTCTTCGCTCACCGGCGCGAGTTGTCCCGTGCCGTGATCCTGGCCTTGGCCCGCACCGCCGGACTCGATATGGAGCGCTTCCAGGCGGACCTCGATTCCGCGGCAACTAAGGCGACCGTCGCGCGAGATGTGGAAGACGGCGACCGCGCCGGCGTCGAGGGCACCCCCTCGGTATTCATCAACGGTCGAAAATACAACGGCAATCTGGACCTGCCGGCGATACGGACGGTCATCGACGAGGAACTGAAGAAAGCCAGGTAGCGGCTAGGCTATCGGTCCGGTGACACGGCAAGCGGCAAGAAAACCGCGCAGGGCGTGCTGGTATTCGGGGAGATCCCGCAAGCTGGGCTTGATGATGCCTTCGGCCCAATCCAGGAACTGGTGGATCTCCAGAAACTCGAGGGACTTGGAATCGTCAGCCAGGCGGGACAACAGTTCGCGGCATCGCTCCAAAACCTCCGGAAACTCCAAGCCATGCAGCACTTTCAAAGCCTGAATCAGCCCCCAGAGTTCATCCAGGTGAGCAATGGTAAAGTCGCATTCTTGTTTCGTCATCACCTTTTGCTTTACCCCTGGCGACGCCGGCTTCCGGCACCCAAATCCAAGTGTACGCCTCGGCCATGGGTCGGCCATGGGGGCCGGCCCCGTTCAGCCTGTCTTCGGGATAAACTGGACAAGATTCATGCGACAGACAATCGGAGTACTTCTGGCGGCGCTCACCGCGGTCGTGCGGGTCGCCGGCGCGGACGATTTCAATCTGAAGAACGGCGACCGTGTCGCCGGCGGCGGCGGACTCATCTACGCTCTGGTTCCCGTTCAGTAGCTTATCCCGGACCGGCCGCCGCACACGCGGATGGAAGATGCCGAGACCATCGAGGATCGCGGAGCGCGAGGATTACTCTGGCTTAAGTCGCTTTTCCGCGCGCATGTCCGTGTGATGGATCAAGCGGAAACGCGGCTTTTCATCTCTTCTTCGTAGAACCGATACCCGGACTTGCTGACGACGAAAGTGCGGCTCGAAGATGCTTCGATAAATCCCCCATCCACCAGTTCCTTCACTGCGCTGAACTCGACCAGGTTACTATCTGGCGCCTTAGTTCCGTGCGTTTTCCTGGCCCGCCGTGGGAGCAGGGGCCAAGGTGTCTGCTGCGATCGGGCCGCCAGGTACATCTGCAGCTCAACCATATCCCGTAGGGCGTGCCGGCCGCCGACACTCATCGTGTTCTCTTGCGTGGCCATATGCTCTCCTATGGTGAGTTTGAAGGGAGGCAAATCGGAGCAGGCGAGACCAAGACGATTCGCAGTCGGATCAAAGACACTTATAGTATAACATATCGGCGGCGAAAGTGCTAAAATCGCGACATCAACATCCGTAGTGGAAGGCGGGCTCATTTCGACAGGCGGAGGCCGCCCGCCGGCGCCGCGCTACTCGATGACTTCGCGGCCTACGGCCATGTTTAACTGGCCGGCGGCCGTGAGGTACGATCCCACCAGGTTGATGTAAGCCACTTCGGTTGCGCGGTAGTCTCTCTGCGCATCCAGATAATCCACCAGCGCCGCCTGGCCGCGCTGGTAGGCAAATGACATAGTGTCGCGGATTCGCGAGGCTGTCTCCAGATAACCGTCCGCGCTCCGATACGGCCGCAACAAATTCACCGAGCTCACCAGCGTGTAGTAAGCCGAATCGACGTCGCTGAACACCTGCGCCGCGGCGGCGTCCTTTTGCCGCTCCGCATGGGCGATGTCGATCTGCGTGCGCTCCTTCTCACCCTGGTTCTTATCGAAAACACGCAACGGGATGTTTACGCTGACTCCCATATAGATCGTGAGCGGCGGATTGCGTCCAAAGTCCACACCGAAAGTAGGATCCGTGGAGCCGTTCGCAACGGCCAACTTGTGGTCGGTTCCGGCTTTGTCGATGGTCTCGATGGCGGCCTTCAAGTCCGGCCGGGTTGCCAGCGCCGCCGCGCGGAATTCTTCGAGCGTCATCACCTGCTCCTTGAATTCGAACGGCCCGGTTACGTCGAACTGGTCTACCGGCGTCCGCTGGTTGAGCAGCGTCAGCAAGGTGATCTTCGCGGTACGGGCGTTGACGATCGCGGTTTGATAGTCGGATTCGTATTGCGCGCGCTGCAAGGCCAGCCGGTCCAAATCCACGCGCGCAATATCGCCGGCTTTGAAACGCTCGCGGTTAATCGACAGCTCTTTCTCGAAGTAATCCAGGTTCTCCTTGGCACTAGCCAGCAGAGCCTTGGCCTGCAGGGTCAGGACAAAGGCGCTGCGCAAATTGAACAGCAGCGTGCGTTCCAGATCCAGTTGTTGCGATTCCGCGATGGCGGTGCCTTTCTGCGCGCTCTCCAGGCGCAGTTCGCGCTTATGCTGCCGCTCATGCAGATAGTCGAACGCGAGGAGGGGAAAGGCATACGCGAACGGCCGATAGGGATTGCCGTTGAAGGGCTGTAACTGATCCAGACCGGCGGTGAGGTTCGGGTTTGGCCGCAGATAGGCCGTGATCTCCTGCGCTTTGGATTCCTGGATATTGAGTTGGCCGGCGCGCAGGTTGGGGTTGGCCGCCTCGAATTTGTCTTTCACCTGCTGCCAGGTCAGAGCGGTTTGTGCGAATGCCCCGGAGTTCAGGCACACGCCCACTAACAAGCCAATTGGTAGATGCCGGATGAGTCGCCGCATGTTACTCCTCAAACCTGTAAGGTATCGTCGTCCCGCGCCACCAGCGCGTAAAGCACCGGCGAGAGGAAAATCGACAGGAAAAGCCGGGAAGCCAGGCCGGCTACGATCACGATGGCAAACGGCTTCTGCGAGTCGCTGCCGATGCCCGTGGACAAGGCCGCCGGCAGCAGGCCGAAACAGGCCACCAGCGCCGTCATCATAATCGGGCGCAGCCGGAGCATGGAGGCTTCGAACGTCGCCGTCGGGATGTCTCGTCCTTCCAGGCGCAGTTTGTTGATGAACGAATACAGAATCACGCTGGTCTGCACCGCGACTCCCATCAGCGCCACGAAACCTAACATCGACGACACGCTGAAATTGGTGTGAGTAACTCGCAGCGCCAGCAGTCCGCCCACCGGCTCCGTCACCATAACGCTGAAGAAGATGATGAGCGGGAATTTCAAATTGCCGTATAGCGCGAACAGGATCAGGAGAATCAGGAGCGCGGTCAAAGGTAAGATCACCTTCATCTGCTCTCGCGACGCAAGATACTCTTTGTACTCTCCGCCCCAATCGAACTTGTAGCCGATAGGAAGCTTTACCGCGGCCCCGACTTTCTCGCGGGCTTCACTTACGGCGCTGGCCAGGTCGCGCCCTTCCACGCTGAACTGGACTCCGATGAACCGCGCATTCGCTTCACGGTAAATGAAGGAGGCGCCGCTTTCCACCTTGATTTCGCAGAATTGGGAGAGCGGCAGATACTGGCCGTCGGGGGTGGCGATGAGCAGGTTCCGGATGGCGTTCTCGTCGCTGCGGTACTGCTCTTGCATACGCACCACCAGGTCGAACTGGCGCTCGCCCTGAATCACCTGCGTCGCAGCCGAGCCGCCGATGGCGGTTCCCACCAATGTATTGACGTCGCTCACGTTGAGGCCGAAACGAGCCAGCTTGGCGCGGTCCGGGGTGATCACCAGGCTGGGCTGGCCCAACTCCCGCACCACCGTGATTTCCTTGATGCCGGGAACCTTGGTGAGAATGTTCTTGACTTGAACCGCCCTGTCTTCCAGGGTGGCCAGATCCGGACCGAAAATCTTCACCGCCAAAGAACTCTTCAACCCGGTTTCGGCCTCGTCCACCGCGTCCTCGGCCGGCTGCGTGTAGTTGAAGATGACGCCGGGAAACGCCGCCAGCTTGTGTTGGATGGCTTCAATCAACTCGGGCTTGGTGTGGATGCTGCCCTGCCAGGTGCTGTCGTTGTAAGGTTTCAATCCCACGTAGAATTCGTTGTTGAAGAAGCCGGTCGGATCGGTGCCGTCGTCGGGCCGTCCGAGCTCGTTGGCAACGGTTGTCACCTGCGGAAAGCTGGACAGAAGATTGCGAATCTGCGGAGATAGCTTGGAGGCCTCTTCGAAGGAAATCGTGTAGGGCGTGGTGGCGCGCACCCACAGCGCGCCTTCGTCCAGGTGCGGCATGAACTCGCCGCCGATATACGGTATCAGCAGCAGCGAGGCGCCGAAGATCACCAGTATGATCGCCACCGTGATCAGCCGGTTGCGCAGGCACCAGCCCAGCATTTTGCCGTAAATACCGCGAACCCATTCGTAGAACCGCGCCCGCGGTTCGTGTATGTGCCGGCGTAGAAAGAACGCGCACAGCACGGGAAGCAGCGTAAGCGTGCACAGCAGCGAACCCAACAGCGCGAACGACATGGTGGCCGCCATCGGTTGGAAGAGCCGGCCCGCGGGCCCGGCCAGCGCGTAGATCGGCAGGTACGCCGCGATGATCACCGCGATCGCGTAGAAGATCGGCCGCTCTACGTCATGCGCCGCGGCACGGATCACGTCGATGAAGTTGTAGTCCGGGTCTTCGTGACGGGCCGCCAACTCGCGAAAAATGTTCTCGACCATCACCACCGATCCATCCACGATGATGCCGAAATCGATGGCGCCGATGGACAGCAGATTCGCCGGGATGTGTCTCCAGTCCAGGCAGATGAACGAGAACATCAGCGCGCACGGGATGGTGACGGCGACGATCAGTGCGGTCCGCACGCTGAACAGGAAAAGGCCAAGAATGATCAACACCAGCACCATCCCGCGCAGAAGGTTGGCCTCCACCGTCTTGGTGGTCTCCTCGACCAGCCCCTGGCGGTCGTAGTACGGCACCACCTTCACGTCCGGCGGCAGCACGTGTTCGTTGAGCTCCTTGGTCATGGCCTCCACGCGCCGCAGAATCACTTGCGCCTGCTCGCCGACGCGCATCAGGATGACGCCTTCCACCGCCTCGTCCTGCTTCATGTATCCGAACTGGCCGAGCCTCGGCGCATAGCCGATTTCCACCTTGGCGATATCTTTCACGTAAACCGGAATCCCGTTCTTCTCCTCCAAAACGATGTTCCCGATATCGGCCGTGTCGCGCACCAGTCCCAGTCCGCGGACATAGTAAAACTGTCCGCCCTGGGAATAGAAGCCGCCGCCCGCATTGGCGTTGTTGTTACTCAGTTGCTGCGTCACTTGCGGGACTGTCACGCCATAAGAGAACAGTTTGTTGGGATCCAGCAGCACCTGATACTGCATGGTGGTGCCGCCGAAGCCGGAGTCGTCCGCCACGCCCTGGATGGAGCGGTAATGCCGCTCGAGCACCCAGTCTTCGATCACCTTCAGGTCCTGCGGCGAACGGTCGGGACTCTGCACAACGTAGCGGTAGATCAGGCCGCTGGGGCTGAACAACGGCGAGATGGAGGGCTGTAGGCCGGCGGGCACCGAGGCGTCGGCCATCCGCTCGAACGCCTGCTCGCGCACGAAGTACGGGTCTGCGCCGTACTCGAAATTCATCTCGATGGCGGAGAGGCCATAGAGCGAGATCGAGCGCAGCGCGTCCAGCCGCGGAATTCCGTTCATCTCGATTTCGAGCGGAATGGTGACCAGCCGCTCCACTTCCTCGGCCGCGTGGCCGGGCCACTGGGTGATGATTTCCACGTGCGGCGGCGATAGATCCGGGTAGGCGTCAATCGGCAGGTTGAGGAAGGAGAACGCTCCCCAGACCATCAGGGCCAGCGAGGCGATCACGACCAGGAACCGCTGCTGCAGGGCGAAGGAAACTATTCTTGCGATCATGCCGTTTGCGCCTCTATTGAATGGCGTTGGCGAACTGGAGGAAGATGCTGCCGTCGCTCACGATGGGCTCGCCCTCCTGCAATCCGCTGGTGATGGCGACCATTCCGTTCTGCTGCGGCCCGGCCGCCACCGAGCGCTGCGCGAACTTGCCGGGCTCCACCTGGACGTACACGATCGGCTCGTTCTTGTCGTCGCGCAACACAGCCGCCACCGGGACCACTAGAATGTTGTTCTGCGTGTTGGTATGTATCACCGCGTCGACGAACATATCCTTCTTCAGCAGGCCGCCTGGGTTGGCCGTGACAATGCGGACGGGCGTGGTGCGCGTGTTCGGATCGACGAAGGAACCGATGTAGGCAATCGTGCCGCTGAAGTTGCGGTTGAAGGATGGATTGCTTTCCTCCACGCGATCCCCAATCCTGATCGACGGCAGGTCGCGATCGAAAATGTGGCCCTGCACCCAGACGGTGGAAGTGTCGCTGACCTGGAAGCAGACCGTTTGCCCCGCCTGAATCAGCATGCCGGGCGAGATAAGTTTCTGCACGATCACTCCGGCGATGGGAGACCGGACGGCCAGTTCGGTGTTGATGGAGGAGCCCTGCCGCTCCGCCTGGTCGATCTCCTGGGCGGTGATGCCGAAAATTGTCAGCGGCTGCAGGCTGTTCTGCACGTCGGTTGCGGCGTCGTTGAAGTCCGCCACGCTGCTTTCATATTCCTTGGTGGCAACCGCTCCGCGGTCCAGCATTTCCTTCATCCGGTCGACGATTGTCTTGTTGAACCGCTCGCGGTTGCGGGCCTTGCGATACACGGCGATGGCGTTGGCGACATCGGGGCTCGAGACATAGAGCAGCGGCTGGTCTTTTTGCACCCCCGTCCCCACGTCCACCAGAATCCGCGTGATCGGCCCATTCACCTGCGTGATGGCCTGCGTGGTGTGGTCCTGGTCCCAATCCACTGTGCCGGTAGTGTGGATCGCGACGCCCCAGGAGGTCTTGGCCACCTGCGCGATCTTCAAATGAGCCAACTGATCCGGCGGCACGGTGAAAAAGCCGGCTGATGGGCCAGACTCATCCGCGGGTTTGCTTTCCGCCTTCTTCAACTCTCCGCAAGCCGCTAGGGATAACCCGAGCGCCGCTAAGAGAACTGCGGGGATACACGCGGCTACTGGAAATCGCCGCGTGCCAATGCGCGATGCTGCCTGCATGGCAAACTCTTCTCCTTGGTTCCCGGTTCAAGACAACAGCATGGTCCCGCGCCGCGCAAACGGCGACGGGCCAACCGATCGACAGTGGGAGGAGCTATGCCGCGGGAGGAGCGCGTGAAGAGCTTGCGGTCAGCAGCACCTGGTGGAAAGGCTGAAAATCGGGCGCTGGCGCCAGCCAGGTCACCAGGAAAACCGGCGTCACCGCCGCCGGCACGCTAGTCCGCAGGTAGGGCAGCGACCCCAGGTGACACACCAGGCAGCAATGGCCCTGCGCATGGTGCGATTCGTGCCGGGGGTCAAGCGCGGAGGACTGGGCGGCGATGGTCACCGACAGCAGCAGCAGAACGAGCAAGGCACGCCTGAGGGGCTGCCCACAGCGCACCGTTCTGCCTAGCCTGCCGTCACGAAGGAGAGACACACCAATACTATAGTTACGAACTCTAATCCGTTTAGGTTACCAGAAAAACCGCGATTTGGGGCTGCACCCTGGATCGCCCCGATCACGCCCGCCCCGCTGGGGGAGAATAGACTCATGCGTCTCACGGATCTGTTGCTGGGCCGCCCGCTGGCGACCGAAGAAGAGAAGGCCGAACGGATAACGCCCCGCAAGGGCATTCCCATTTTCGGCTTGGATGCGCTCAGCTCCGCCGCCTACGGGCCCGAAGCCGCGCTGACGCTCCTGATTCCTCTGGGCATGGCTGGGGTGGCCTACATCGTCCCCATCAGCATCAGCATCATCGTCCTGCTCGCCATCGTATATTTCTCCTACCGCCAGACCATCATGGCGTATCCGCTGGGCGGCGGATCGTACACGGTCGCCAGCGAAAACCTGGGTGTGTGGCCCGGTCTGCTGGCCGCCGCCTCGCTGATGGTGGATTACGTTCTGACTGCGGCGGTGGGCATTTCGGCTGGCGTGGGCGCGCTGATTTCCGCCGTGCCCTCGCTCGAGAAACACACGCTGGCTCTGTGCCTGGCGATTCTGATTGTCGTCACGCTGGTGAATCTTCGGGGCGTCAGCGCCACCGGCGGCATCTTCCTGGCCCCGACCTATCTGTTCATCTTCTGCCTGCTGGCCATGATTGCGCTGGGCGTCGTCAAAACGATTTTGGCCGGCGGGCACCCCGTCCCCGTGGTCGCGCCACCCCACCTGGGCGCGGCCACCGAAGCTCTGGGCATCTGGCTGCTGCTGCGAGCCTTCGCGAGCGGCTGCACGGCCATGACCGGCGTGGAGGCCGTCAGCAATGGCGTGATGGCCTTCAAGGAACCGGCTTCCGTCACCGCGCGTTTCACCCTTACCCTGGTAATCGGAATTCTCACCGTGATGCTGGCCGGCATCGCATTCCTTGCCAAGGCGTATGGCATCGCGGCCACGCCTCCCGGCGAGGCGGGTTATCAAAGCGTGCTCTCGCAGTTGCTCGCCGCCATCACCGGCACTGGCGTCTTCTATGGCGTGAGCATCGGGTCGATTCTGGTTGTTCTGGCATTATCGGCGAACACGGCCTTCGCCGATTTTCCGCGCCTTTCCCGGGCCATTGCGGAGAACGGTTTCCTGCCGCATGGCCTGGCGATGCGCGGCCGCCGGCTGGTTTACACCCAGGGCGTCTACGCACTGGCCTTGTTGGCCGGCGCGCTGCTCATCGTATTCGGCGGGGTCACCGACCACCTGATTCCCCTCTATGCGGTGGGCGCATTCCTGGCCTTCACGCTCTCCCAGGCCGGCATGGTGATGCATTGGAAGCGCGTGCGCGGCCCCGGCTCGGTCAGAAGCATGTTCGTGAACGGATTGGGAGCCGCCGCGACCGGGCTCACCGTGATCGTCGTACTGGTCGCCAAGTTCACCGAAGGAGCCTGGATTACGATCCTCCTAATTCCCGGGCTCATCATCATGATGCGGGTGGTGAAACGCCATTACGAGCAGGTGGCCGGAGAGGTCAACATCGATGCGCGGTTGAACATCGCAGACATCGCCCCGCCATTGGTGGTAATCACCGTCGACCGCTGGAGTCGCATTACCCAGAAAGCTTTGCGCTTCGCGATGGCGATCTCATCCGACGTCGTGGCCGTGCATGTGGATAGCGGCCAGGAGTCCGACACCCTGGCCCGCCAGTGGGACGATCTGGTGGACGAGCCCTCGCGCCAGGCCGGGCGGGCCGGGCCAGACCTGGTGGTTCTCCAATCCCCTTACCGGTTCGTGATCCGGCCGATCCTCAACTACGTGCTCGAGCTTGAAAAGGCCCATCCCCGGCGGCAGATCGCAGTACTAATCCCCGAGTTGGTGGAGCGCCGCTGGTACCTGAATCTGCTGCATAACCATCGCTCCGAAGTGCTGAAAGCCCTGCTCCTGTTCCAGGGCGAGCGGCGGATCACAGTGGTCAATATCCCCTGGTATCTGCCCGACTGAGCCCGGCACCGCCCGCGCCGCTTGCTCTTCGCTGCCATAATCGAGAGGATATCCTGAGCAATACGCTAGAGGTTTCGGTTCACACTTATGGTCATCTGGCTTGCGTCGTACCCACGGTCGGGTAATACGTTTTTCCGTGTCTTGCTGCATTCCCTTTATGGCTTTGAGACACACGCTATCTATGATGTTGCAAAGCCCGGCAAGCAGCCGTCGGAAGATGCCAGGAAGCTGATGACCCTGATCGGGCAGACGGAGTTGAACTGCGACGTCAAACTGTTGAGCGCCGACCGCCATCCTCATTTCGTGAAAACACATGGCCTCCCGGAAAACGACGACTTTCCGGCCATCGTCATCGTGCGCGACGGACGGGACGCGATGGTGTCGTACGCATATTTCGTTCTTAAGACGGAACGAAAGATCGAGCAGCCGGACAGAGGCCTTGTCGAGTCCACCTTACAGGATCTCATCCTGGAGGATCGCTTTGGCGGTTGGAGCCGGAATGTGGAGGCGTGGATTAACCGGGTCGGTAGGGACAATATTATCCGTTATGAGGACCTGATCGAGAATCCCGCGGAAATCTCGATTGACGCACTCAAGCGGTTGGATCTGAGCGCCGCGGCAACCGTGAGCACGCCGCCTTCCTTCCAGAAACTGCACGAGAGTGTTCCGTGGTTCTTTAGAAAAGGGCACGTTGGGGGTTGGCGAGAGGAGATGCCGGTGCACCTGCAAGAGATGTTCTTCGAGCGGCACGGTCACATGTTGATTGAACTCGGTTACTCCGCCGGTAGGAGAGTATCTTTATGACGACGATTGACCGCCGTAAATTCCTGACCCGGTCCGCCAGCCTGGCGGCCGCAGCCGCGATTCCCGCGACAGCGATAGCCGCGCCAGCCAGGGTCGCGCGGGAATCGGGAGTCAAACTCAAACTGGGACTCAACGCCTACTCCTTTGACGCCCTCCTGCGCGCGGGCGCCATGACTCTCGCCGATGCCGTCCATTTCTGCGCCCAGCATGGCGTCGACGCGCTGGATGCAACCGGCTATTACTTCCCCGGTTATCCCAACGTCCCGGCCGACGAGTACATTTACAATCTGAAGCGGACCGCTTTCGTCAATGGCGTCGCCATCAGCGGCACCGGCGTGCGCAACGACTTCGCCGTGGCGGACGAGACTGCGCGCAGCAACGACGTGCGGATGGTGAAGGACTGGATTGTGGTGGCGAGCAAGCTGGGCGCACCGGTGATCCGCGTCTTTTCCGGGAGAGTGCGTCCCTCGGGGCACAGCTTCGACGAAGCGCTCGAATGGATGGTGGCCGATTTCAAAGAATGCGCGGCCTTCGGCAAACAGCATGGCGTGATGGTCGCGCTCCAGCAGCACAACGACTTTCTCAAAACGGCGGCCGAGACCATCCGCGTGATTGACGCCGTGGGGTCCGATTGGTTTGGCTGCATTCTGGATATCGGCAGCCTGCGCTCGGGTGACCCCTACGCCGAAATCGAGACGCTGGTGCCCTACGCCGTGTCGTGGCAGATCAAGGAGAACGTCGGCCGCGACGGCCAGGAGGAACCAACCGACCTGGCGAAGATCAAAGCCATCATCGACCGCTCCGGCTACCGCGGCTACGTCCCCTTTGAGGCGTTGGGCGCCGGCGATCCGCGCGTCAAGGTGACCGACTTCCTCGAGAAAATCCGCCAAGCCTTCGGATTGTAGCCGCGACGACGCGCCCGGCCGTCGCCGTTTATATCCCGCTCGCGCGCACCCAGAAGCTCTCCGTCCAGCGCGCACCGGCGGGGACGCTCTGCAGCGCCGGGTACTTCCCCTCGTGCGCCAGGTTGATGCCGTTGGTCACGGCCGTCATCGGCTCGAAGCAGATGAAATCGTGCGGTCCCCCTGGCCAATTGGGTTCCCAAACCACGGCCACCGGGTATTTCGGTCCGAACATCGCCTCGACGGTGCGGCCCGCGGCTTCGATGGAAAAATGGGCGCGGCCGGCGGAATCGCGCTCCAGATCGGTGAAGCCGTCATCCAGGCTGCGGTCCTTGAGCGGCAGCGGCGATGGCAGATCCATCGGCTTGTACTCGCCGGTGGGAATCAGCCGCGCGTCGGCCACCACCCGCTGGCGCGCCGGAATGTGCGCCACCCATTCGTCGCGCGGAATGTCGGGAATTTTGTAGTACGGATGGAAGCCGACCGCCAGCGGCATCGGCTGCGAGCTGAGGTTGACCACCGTCAGCCGCACTTCGAGGACGCCATCGGCCAAGGTGTGTGTCATCTCGTATTCGTGCGCGAACGGCCATTGCGCCATCAGGTCGGGCTCCTTCCAGAACTGCAAACGGCTGGTGACGCGGGCGGAATCGGCGTCGGCGGCGACCTCGGTCACCTGCCACAGCGGCGAGTTCCCCAGCAGGCCGTGAATCGGCAGAGCGCCGCGCACGTTGCCCAGCCCCAGGTTGAACGCGTACTTCTTGCCGTTGGCCCAGAAGCCCTGTTCGGTGATCCGGTTGGCCCACGGAGCCAGCAGCGGAATGGCGCACTGCCCCGGCCGCTTCGCGAACTCGCCCAAGTCGGCATAGGGAAAATGCAGGATGTTCTTGCCGTGCACCTTCATTTCGTACGCGAGGTTGCCGATCGATGGAACCACCGACACTTCCACCCCGTGAGCCGCGTCCGTCAATCGCACGACGCCGATCCCGTGGTCCTCAATCTGCCGCGCCGTGTAAGGCTGTGCCAAGCTGGACCCCGCTGCCATCAGAATGACGCCAATTCCCATAACTGTGACTCGCATCTGTTCCATATTAGCCTGGGCCGCGGCGAGCGAAGGTGTGCGCTTGTGGGGCAGCTTGGTAAGCTGCGGCCGATCGCCAATCGGCCCGCGACCATTAAGGAGGAAATGACACGCTCACGATAAGCCCCGTGCATCCTGGGCGAGAGGTCGCCACGAGAAGAAAAGCGCGGGTGTAAGATAAAGAGGCAGTATGATACTGCTCGCCGTTCGCACAACAGTTCTCTTCGCTGTTTCCGATCGACCCATTGAGCTCAGCTTGGAAGCTGCTGAGATTCTCTTCGATAAGGGGCGTAATCCAATCCTTACTATTTCCTCCCGCTTCTCCAAAACGATCGCTGACGCCCCTGGACCGCGAGACTGTGGATACTTCCAGGCGGCAGATGATGAAATAGAGATTCTCAAGGGAGCCGGATACACGTTGCCCGACTGGAGGGAACTGAAAATCAGTGACTTGGCCCTCCAGTATCCCGCTTGGCTTCAGCACTTGGCAGAAAAACGAAATCTTGCCGGTTCTGACCCTGACATTTGACACATGCCAGCCAAGCGATTGGCGCTGGTTCGGGCGGCGCGCCGAAACTTGCCGTTTCCAAAACGTGGCGTCCTCACGCGGCTAGGATCAAGTAGGGGGTAGCGAACATGCCTCAAGGAGATTCGCCCCAAACGACGACCCTCCTGACCTTCGAGTCGTGGGTAACCAAGTGGCCCTGGTACGCCTATGCGCAGCGCCATCCCGAGTGCATCCCAAATCTGCTGATTGATCGGGCTCTATGCGAAGAGCCATTTCTCGACGTCTTCGCTGCCTCACCGGCGGAACGTCAGCCGGTTATCAGCGGCGTCTGCCGTTGCCGTAAGCCCAAGGTGGGTGATCAGTTTATTTACAGGACGCGGGTTGATCCGCGCGTCGCCAAGCAGCTTGGTATCGCTCGGCTTCCACCACTCTACTTTGCCGTTGCCGCAATGCGTGTAGAGAAGGTCTTTGAGTCCCACGAGGCGGCAAGCAACCATTTCGCTCTGCGGCGGTACGTGACGGCCCCGAACCCCACGCCATACCCTCCAAGTCTCGTCCACGCTCTGGAGCCTGTTGCGGCAGTCTGCCGCGAAAGTTGCATCGTGTTCCGAGCGACCGGATCGTCGGCCATAGACCCTGAGAAGCGGACTCCGCTGGTGCCCTCGGAGTCCACCGAGGCGGACCGAGGAAATACCTACCAGGGCTACCGGGGGAGGATGCAAGAGCGTAGGCTCCACGCCGCGCTATGTCGAATCGAAATCGTGGAGGGCAGAGAGGCGTTGGCTCTAGACCCTGCGTGTGCACCTCTTCTGCGCGCCGACGAATGCGAAAAATGGGGGAATCTGGTAATGGTCGTCGCATTCCTGAGGAGCTTGCCGCAGACCTGCGGGGCCGCATTGCCGCAGTTGGCCAACTCGTGTCTTGAAAGAACCGCGACGCCGGGAACACCCGCTAAGCGCGGAGCGGGTGAGATCGCCGCTTCGATGTTATCCCAACTGGCCGGAGGCGCAGGGGCGTTAATCGAGGATCTCATGGACGGGCGGCGCCGCAGCCTTACCGCAGCCGTCCGATCTTGTCCGGGGGCCAGTAAACGAAGACGGCTTTGCCGTAAATGCTCTTGCGCTGCACGTAGCCCCAGGAGCGGCTGTCGCTCGATTGCGAGCGGTGATCTCCCAAAACGAAATACATGTCCGCCGGCACCACTACGTCTCTCGGGTCGTCGCCGGGTGGCCAGGAAGTCGTGTCGCGGAATTGCTCGGGGACGTAATCCTCTTCGAGCGGGCGGCCGTTGACGAAGACCTTGCCGGCTTCGATGCGGACGCGGTCTCCGGGCAGGCCGATCACCCGCTTGATGTAGGACTTGTTCTCGTCATAGTGAAAAACCACCGTGTCGCCGCGGCTGATTTCGCCCAATCCGAAGCGGTAGGTGAATTTGTTGATGAAGATGCGCTCCTGGTCGGTGAGCGCCGGCTCCATGCTGGTGCCTTCCACTTTGACGGGCTGGTAGATGAAAACAATCAAGACCACCGCGATGAGCACGGAAAACGCCAGGTCGCGCAACCAGGCCACCACGTTGCCAATGCTAAAGCGCGCCGGCTGCGCGTTCGATTGGCCGGGAGCAAGCGGCGGGGTGGCGTCGGGGGTCTGTCCGGCAGGCATTCCGTATGCATTATAGACGTTCCCGGCCAGCCAGCGGTTGCCTGCGCGGACGTTCCCCATCCGCGGCATGCCGTCTGGAATCAAAACTGCCCCTGTACGCGCCAATGGACCGGCGCGCCGATTTTTCGGCGATTCAGGTCCGTTGGCGTGGGTCTTTAGCCGCCACGCCGTGCCGGTTCGGATACAGTTTCCGGCAAGCGCTAAACGCGGCGGAGCTTTGCCGTCTTAGACGCAGGGCCAGTTCGGATGCAGTTCCACTTATGGAGAGAATCGAATGTTCGATCGCTCGATGCGGATCTGGTTGGTGAGCCTGGGCGCGCTCGTTTGTTTTGCCGCACCGCGCCTGCGCGCCGGCGACGATCCGAAGGAAATCGTCCGCCGCGCCCTGCGGGTGAATGCACGCAACCACGAGTTCGAACTCGCCTACACCTACGTCGAGCGCGATGAGCAGCGCACGCTCGACGGCGCCGGCGCGGTCAAGCACCGCGAATCCACAACCTGGGATGTGGTCCCGCTACGGGAGGAATCGCAGTATCGCCGCCTGATCCAGCGCGATGACAAGCCGCTCTCGCCCAAGGAGGAGCGCAAGCAGGAAGCCGCCCGTCAAAGACGGGAAGCGGAACGGCAAAAAACCGACGAACTGCGCGCCGCGGAGACGCCCGAGCAGCGCCAGAAGCGCCTCGATGCCAAAGAACAGGCCCACCAGCGGGAGCAGCGGGAAATCGACGACGTCGTCGACGGGCTCGATATCCGTCTGGCGGGAGAAGAACGGATCGATGACGTGCCGGTGTGGGTGATCGAAGCCGCGCCGCACCCAGGCTACAAATTCCAGTCCAACGATTTAGCCCGCATCCTCGGCAAGATGAAGGGCCGCGTCTGGGTGGCGAAAAGCGACTATCAGCCGGTCAGAATCGATGCCGAAACCACCGACACCATTTCGTTTGGCATGGTCCTCGCACGCATCAACAAAGGCATGCGTGTCCACTTGGAGTACACGCTCATTAACGGCGAGGTTTGGCTGCCCAAGAGCATGACGTTCAGCGTATCCGCCCGCGTTGCGCTCCTCAAAGGGATTCGCATGGAAGGAGACTCCGCCTTCAGCGGCTATAAGAAGTTTTCCGTCGATTCCCGCATCGTGAGCAACAATTAGCGGCGGAGCAGGCGGCGCTCCCGGCGGCCGCTTCGTTCGAGGGTCCGAGGGCAACGCGTTCGCGAAACGCTTACCGGGCACTGGCGAGGAGGGCCACGGACACCGCAATCGCCGATAAGCCCTGTCCCGTTATCGCGAACAACGGCATCAACCGCCCTCCTCATTCTCCAAAGTTGCAATCCGTTTACCAACCTTCAACCCCATTTATCGGCGGGAATTCGCGGGAACATCAGTGTGCGCGATCCGGCACAGCGGCGCGTCGCGGGCACTCGGTGGCGCAGGCGCTTTCGCCTGCGAACCACACTTTCGCTCCGCGGGCACTTGGCGCGAACCGGCCCGTTGGCAGTAATGGCGTGCCCGTTTTTGGCCGATAATGAAGGGCATGACTCCTGAAACGGTAACTGCGGCGGCGCCCGCTTTGCCGCTGACGCTCGAAGGGGCGAGCGTGCTCCACCAGATGATGCGGTTTCGCCGTGCGGCGTGGCGCGCCTTACCTACCAACGGCCGCGCGGAGATTCTGGCCGAAGCCGCGGCGCTCCTAACCCGCATGGAAACCCACGCCGACGGGCGCGAAAGCGCGCTCTATTCGCTGCTCGGGCACAAGGGCGACCTGCTGGTGTTGCACTTCCGCCGCAGCTTCGAGGAGCTGAACCAGGCGGAAATCGAGCTGGCCCGGCTGCGCCTGGGCGATTACCTCGAGCCGGCCACCTCCTATCTGTCCGTGGTCGAGCTTGGCCTTTACGAATCCAGCGCGAAAGTCTACGCCGGCCTCGCGGCCGAGGGAATCGATCCGGCCTCGGAGGAGTGGAAGACGGCCATCGAGGAAGTGCTGGCGCGGCAGCGCGCCGCCATGGCGCCGCGGTTGTGGCCGCGGATTCCCGAATCCAGGTACCTGTGCTTCTACCCGATGGACCGGCGGCGCGGCGAATCCGTCAACTGGTATCGGGAGTCCATGGCCGACCGCCAGCGCATGATGGCCGAGCATGGCCTGGTCGGCCGGCGGTACGCGGGCGAGGTGCGCCAAATCATCAGCGGCTCGATCGGGTTCGACGATTGGGAATGGGGCGTCGACCTGTTCGCCGAGGATCCACTGGTATTCAAGCGGCTGATCTACGAAATGCGCTTCGACCAGGTGAGCGCGCTCTACGCGCTGTTCGGGTCCTTCTACGTCGGGCTGCGCGTGCCGGCGGCCGGCCTCGGCGCGCTTTTGAATTTCTGACGCCGCCGCGCCGCGTTCAGGGCGTCTTTTCCGCGTACGGCCGGTTGCCGGCCAGATGGCGGTAGAAGCCGAGATCGGCTCCGGTGAGCATCTTGGTGGCAAACAGAATCTGCCCCGTGTGCAGGGAGAAGTGGTCCACCACGTGGTAGACCGCCTCCAGCACCGATACCCGGTAGCCCTGCACCACCAAAGGCTCGGCCAGCCGCTCGGGGGCGAGCGCGGCGATCACGGCGGTTGCCTCGTCCACGGTTTCCCGCAGGCGGGCGCCCAGCTCGGGGATGGAGGCGCCGCCACGCGCCGCGAATTCGCCGTCCCGGTCGCGCGTGTCCGGTTGCCCGCCGGCGCCGCCCACGATCCACTGGCGCACGTTGCCGCACAGGTGCAGCACCAGGTTGCCGACCGAGTTTTCGTTCTCCCCGCCGCGCACCCACACCTGCTCCGCCGTGAGCTTGCCGAGGCACGTCTCAATGCGAGGCACCAGCTCTTTGAGTCTGCGGACGGAGCATTCCAGGAACAAGCGATCAGTCTCGGACATGATTCCTTGAGTGTAGCCTTCCGGCGCCCCGCGCGGTTCATCGCCTTCCGAATCAGACCCAGGTTTAGCTCCTATCTATCTATCCTTGAATGACTTAGGAGAATTCCCACGGTGTGAGCGTATTTGCACTGGAATCGGGCATTGATGATGCTATAATCACATCTTATGTCGATCTCATAATTCCAACCCTGGGGACCGCAGCTCCAGTGTCCCCATCCCGAACCCCTCGCCGGAACATACCCTCGTATCAATACGAGCCGCCGGCATAAGTCTTTTCGATATAAGGAGTTCCAAGATGCTTAGGTTGTTATCCAGTGGTTTGGTAGTGTTTGCGGGCGTAGCCTGCGCCCCGGCTACGGTTTCTCCGGGCCAGTTTATTCGAAGTCCCGCGCCCCACCAGGACGCGCGACTGGAAGCAATTCGCGGGTTTTTCGAAAGAACGCGCTGCCCGGCCAGCGAGTATTCGCAAGCGTTTCTGGATGCCGCGGATGACTCCGGCTTGGACTGGCGGCTGCTGCCCAGCATTTCTTTCGTGGAATCGACCGGCGGCAAGGCAGCCCCGTACAACAACATATTTGGCTGGGACAATGGACAAAGCAGATTTTCCAGCCCGACCGCCGCGATTTGGGGTGTCGCCCGCCAGCTCGGGCAGTCGAAGTTGTATCGTGACAGAAGCCTCAACCAGTTGCTCGCCATCTACAACCCCAATCCCGCCTATGCCGCCAAAGTGAAAAGCGTCATGCTCCGGATTGCGGCTCTCCAATAGCCAGCCACCCGCCCGCTCCCGGTCCTATCAGTACTTGCGTCCGTCCGGCGCTCCATGTATAAGAGAGGAATCCGCCGCGTGGGAAGCGGCTCGATCATTCCTGGGGAGGAGGGCCGATGCTGGGTAAGACATTTCAGTTCGTGGGTTTGGTCTTGTGGTGTGCTCTGGCGGCCATGGGCCAGACGATTTCCTTTCAGAAACCGTTGTCGTCCGCCGTTGGACAAGGCCCGCTGGCGATAGCGGCCGGCGACTTCAACGGCGACGGCAAAACCGATCTCGCCATCGCCAACGGCGCCACCCAGTCGATTTCCGTGCTGCTGGGAAAAGGCGACGGGACTTTTCAGCCGGCCAGGAACTATTCGCTTCCGTCCTACTGCGCGCCCAACTATCTGGCCGTTGGCGATTTCAAAAAGGATGGCAAGCCGGACCTGCTGGTCCTCTGCCTTCTTGGCGATACGATCATCGTTCTGCCTGGCGTCGGCGACGGTACCTTCGGGCCGCCCGTGATTACACAGTTGTCCCTGAATACGATTTCCGGCGATCTCCTGGAGGGCCCCATGATTCCGCCCGCGATCGCCGATTTCAACGGCGACGGCATTCCGGATCTGGTGCTGCCGCTGGGCAACCTGAATAGCTCGGGCGGCGTGGACTCGGGATTGGCGGCGTATTGGCTGGAGGGCGTCGGCGACGGCACCTTTAAGCCGGCCGCGCAGCCTCTCGGCGTCGCGGCGCCGTTTGCCATGGTGGCCGCCGATTTCAATGGAGACGGTAAACCCGATTTGGCCATTCTGACGATTGACACCAACGCCGACGCGGCCAACCTGGTGATCGCGTTGGGCCAGGGCGACGGCACGTTCCGCGTGGCGAATTCGTACCCGGTCTCGGTGGGGTACGACATCACGGTTGGCGATGTCAATGGCGACGGTATTCCGGATATCGTGCTGTCGGGCGCCGCGAGCCTTTTCGGCACGTGCTGCGGCGCTGGGGTTGCCGTTTACATCGGCAAAGGCGATGGGCGCTTCACGGCTGGCCAGGATCTCAGTTCCACGCTCAGTAACGGAATTGTGTTCTCTACCTCCCTGGGGGATTTCGCCGGCATGGGCCGGCAGGACATGCTGGCGGCGGTATGGTCCGGTCAGGGAACCAGCGACACTACCGGCTCCCTGGTTGCCTTCCCTGCGAAAGGGGATGGCACGTTTGGCAGCCCGGTCACTGTCGCGTCTCTCGGCGGCGCAATTCCCTTCGCCTTCGCCGCCGCCGATTTCAACGGTGACGGCCGGCCGGACTTGGCCTTCGCCACCATGGTTGTGGCCGGGACCAATATCGACTTCTCCAGCGTGACCACGACGGCCCAAGCGGCGCAGGCCGCGGAGTCGCTTCCCCCCGGCGCCTTGGAGATCGCTTTGAACGCCGGCGATTGGGCCGAGATCCATGGTGTCAGCGTGTCCGGCGGAGGCACCAACCTCGCACAAAATGCCTGGATCGAAATCTACGGCGCTGGCTTAGCCCCAGCCAGCTTGGGCGCGGGCGGCTTGATTTGGAGCGCGCCGGACTTCGTTGCCGGCCAGATGCCGACTCAGTTGCAAGGCGCCAGCGTCAGCGTGAACGGCAAGCCGGCGTACACCTACTTCATCAGCGGCACCCAAGTGAACGTGCTGACGCCGCTCGATTCGGCGACTGGCCCGATCGCGGTGACGGTCGACAATGGGAGTGCGGCCAGCGCCCCGTTTATGGCGCACATGCAAACCGTGTCGCCGGGATTCCTGCGCTTCAACGGCGGCACCTACATTGCCGCCGAGCACGCCCATTACGGCCTGCTGGGGCCGGCCTCCATGTCAGGGCCGGGAGCTACGTTCACGCCGGCCGCACCGGGCGAGACCATCCTGCTGTTCGGCGATGGCTTCGGACTGCCTGTTTCAACGCTGACGGCGGGCTCGGAGTATCAGACCGGCCCGCTGCCCACCTGGCCGCAAGTCACCATCGGCGGCACCACGGCCACCGTGCAATTCGCCGGGGTGATCAGCCCCGGCCTGTACCAAATCAACGTGGTGGTGCCGACGAATGCCGCCAACGGCGACAACCAGGTGATTGCGACCTACGGTGGCGCCAGTTCACCCGCCGGGGCCATGATTCCGGTTTCCCGCTGAACACACCAGGAACGGTTCCCGAAGGAAAAGATGAAACTCGAGAGTCGAACCGGGAATCAAAGTAGGCACCGGCATAAGTGCTAAAATGTACATAAGGGATGCAAGTCTGGGGGGCATATGAACCTGGTTCGATCCGCATGGGGCTGGCTGCGCCGGCAAGTGGTCGAAGATGTTCCGGCGGGTGACGCTCTCTGCGAATTCGATTGCCGGAAGCCGCAATGCAGCACTGTCGAGTGGGAGACCTGCGAGCGGCGGCTGCACAACGCGGCGGGGGAATTGATGCCGCCGCAGAAGCTGGATTCGGACCAGACTCCCGAACCGAAGGTTGAGAACATCCGCGGGCGAGCCTGATCTTCTCCCCCCGTCTCAGGCCAGGTCGTCGGAAGCCATGATCGAGGCCCTCACCAAGGGCACTCGCGGCCGGCGCAACGAACTCAGCCGCCCGCGCGTACTCATCTAGGAACTACAATTCAGAAGGAGGTCTGACCTTGCCCTTGGACCGCACCCTGGGCCGCGCCGGCTTGGCGCTGATCGCCCTGCTGATGGCGTCGCCCAACGGATTTTGCCAATATCCCAGTCAGTATCCCCCCGGTCAATATCCACCGGGTCAATATCCACCGGGTCAATATCCGCCCGGCCAATATCCCCCCGGACAATACCCGTATCCAAACGATCCGACCATGCGGCTTCCCGGCGGCGTTCCCGTCAGCTCAGCGTTCCGACTATCCAGCTTCCCAAGCGCGGTTCAAAAGACAAACCGAGCGGCGACTCCACCAAAATGACCTTGCTCGGAGCGGATGGCACGCTGCGCGAACTCCGCGAAAAGGACCTGTTTCTGGAAACCCCCAAGCGCCTGTTGCGGTTCCGCATGCTCGCCAAGACCGAATTCAAGAATAAGGCCGGCGAACAGGTGCGCGATTCCCTGCTGAAGCCCGGCGACCAGCTTCAGGTCGAGGCGAACAGGATTGACCCGGAGACAGCCCTGCGCGTGGTGCTGATCCGCGCCGGCACGCCGGCGGAGCGCACCGCCGCGGAGCTTCCGTTCGACCATGATTCGGCGCACACTCCGCTTGAGGCCGACATGCGGCCCGCCGGCACGATTGACGTCGCCAACGCCGAACCCAATACCAGCACAGGCTCCGTGGAGCCGGTTCCGGAAACCAACTCCATCCCACCGCGCCGCCCCGATTTGGAGCGTGAAGAAGGCGCCACCAGCCGGCCCCCCGCCCCGATGAACTCCGTCGACCAGGTGGTGGCGGACGCGCGCCGCGCCGCCGATGCTTTCATGGAAGAACTCCCCGACTTCGTCGTCCAGCAGGAGACCACCCGCTACCACAGCTTCTCCAATGGGGCGCAGTGGAAGCCCGATGGCGTGGTCAGCGCGGATGTGGTCTGCGCTGGTGACCAGGAGGAATATCACAACATCCGCGTCGATGGAAGGCCATCCCCGAAACCGGTCGAGAAAACCGGCGCCTGGTCGACCGGTGAGTTTGTGACTACGCTCAGGAACCTCCTTTCGCCCGAAACCGATGCCGCGTTTTACCCGCCGCGGCGATGACCGGATCGTGGGGAGGGACGCCTACCGATACGATTTCAGCGTGCGCAAAGCCAACTCGCACTGGGTCATCGTCAACCCCGACGGCCGCTCCGAAGCGCCCGCTTACAACGGAATCGCGTGGTTCGACAAGGAAAGCCACCGCGTTCTCCGCATCGAGATGCGCACCAGTTCGCTGCCGCCCGGCTTCACCTACGACAAAGCCGAATCCACCCTCGATTACGATTTCGTTCGCATCGACAAGGCCTTCTACCTGCTGCCCGTCAAGAGCGCGAACCTGGCCTGCATGAGCAACAGCTCGACTTGCATGAAGAACGAAATCGATTTCCGGAACTACCGCAAGTTCGGCGCCGAGTCGGACATCACCTTCGGCAAGTTGCTGTAAAGCCGTCTTTCCCGTAACGCCCGCGGTCTTTGCCGTCGGTGTCTTTTCCGTAGCGCCGCACTACAATAGCTGCTTCATGGCAATTCCCGCCTCCTCCAAAACGGCCGCGCCGACCGCGTATGCCTGGTATCGGGATTTGAACGGATACCAGTGGTTCGTGGTGGCAGTGGCCGCGATCGGCTGGATGTTCGACACCATGGCGCAGCAGCTTTTCAACCTGGCGCGCGTGCCGGCGCTGCGCGATCTGATGGGCGCCTCGGCCGCGCCGGGAGCGGTGGCCCAGCAGGCGGGCATTTCGACCATGGTCTTCATGATCGGCTGGGGCCTCGGCGGCGTCGTGTTCGGCATCCTGGGCGACCGGCTCGGCCGCGCCAAGACCATGATGCTGACCATCCTCGCTTACACCATCTTCACCGGCATGAGCCTGCTTTCCACCAGCGTCTGGGATTTCAACGTCTACCGCTTTCTCTGCGGCCTGGGCGTGGGCGGCCAATTCGCGGTTGGCGTGGCGCTGGTGGCGGAGGTGGTTCCCGAGCGCGCCCGGCCGTACGCGCTGGGCATGGTGCAGGCGTTTTCCGCGGTAGGCAACATGGTGGCCGCCACCACCGTGATCGTTTTGGGGCAAGCCCAGCAGGCCGGGCTCATCGCGCACGCCTGGCGATGGGAATTCCTGGCCGGCGCCGCGCCCGCGCCCCTGGCCCTGATCGTGTTCAAGAAGCTTCGCGAGCCGGACCAGTGGCTGAAGGCCAAGGCCGAGAAAAAGCGCATGGGCTCGTTTGCCGAGCTGCTGGGCAACCCGCGCTGGCGGCGCAATTCGATCGTCGGCTTGTTGCTGGCGTTCTCCGGCGTGGTCGGCCTGTGGGGCATCGGCTTCTTCAGCTATGACCTGTTCCGCCCGATTCTCGAACGCACCTTCCGCGCGCAGGGCATCGCCGGCGCCGCGCTGGCCGGCAAAACCACTATCTGGCTGGGGGTGACTTCCCTGCTCCAGAACGCCGGCTGCTTCTTCGGCGTTCACGCCTTCACCTGGCTGACCCAGCGGACCAACCGGCGGACCGCATTCGCCATCAGCTTCCTGGCGGCCCTCGGCATGACGGCCTTCACATTCTGGAAACTCAATACCATCGGCCAGATGTTCTGGATGGTCCCGGCGATGGGCTTCACGCAGCTCGCGCTGTTCGGCGGCTATGCGATTTATCTGCCCGAGCTGTTCCCCACCCGCTTGCGCAGCACCGGAACCAGCTTCTGTTATAACGTCGGCCGCATCGTGGCCGCCGCCGGACCGCTGACCTTAGGCCTGCTCACCAGCCGCGTCTTTCACGGCCCCGACGCCATGCGCTACGCCGGCATGACGATGTGCTCGGTCTTCCTGGTCGGCCTCTTCGCGTTGCCGTTCGCCCCGGAAACCAAAGGCCAGCCGCTGCCGGAGTAGGGGGCTGACCGTGAGAACATGTTTCTCAATTGTGGGGCAGGATGATATCCTGCGCGGCGGTTGGTAACCGCCGCGCGGTCCGATTGGCAATCGGACCGCAGCTTGGCAAGCTGCCCCACAAACGAACACCTTCACGCGGCCAAGTCGCCCCCACTCGGAGGGTGACCCATCTGTTTTCGCCCGCGATATCCGTCAGCGATTCTTGTTAGACTCCCAATCAGAGAGGTGGTCGAACCGTGCGTGGGATTGCGATCGTACTGCTCGCCGCCGTGACGGCATTTGCGGCTGACGACCCCTGGACGAAGGTCCGGGACCTGAAAAGCGGAACCGAACTGCGTATCTTCAAGAGAGGCGGCCTGCATCCGATCCTCGCCAAAATGGAAGAGGCCAACCCGGATTCGCTGATCATCGTGCTCAAGAACGAAGAGTTGGCGATCCCCAGGGATCAGATCGACCGCATCGACTTCCGGCCCTTGCGGACCGGTGGCCGGGTCACCAAGGAAACCCACGAGACCGTCGAGCCCGCGGATGCGAAAACCGCCGCGGAGTCGCCGAACAATGTGCCGGGTGAGACTGTCAGCGCCGGCACCAGCTATGCGATCGCCCCGCAGCCCGACTTCGAAACCATCTACCGCCGTCCGCCGCCACCGAAGAAATAGGAGCGCGGGGCTCTGCACGCATCGGAGCCGCGACCGTCAGGGAGCGGTTGTTCCGAAGTGAGTTCTCAGACCACCAGGCCTGCGCCTTCCAGGCCGAGGCGCCGGTCGGTCGACCAGCAGCAGGCGATTCGCAATTCCCGCATAACGGCCAGGCCATGCGCGTCAGCGAGCGTGAGGCGCTGATCGGCGAACTTCTTTACCACGAGTGCCGCCTTCGCGAGTTCGGCAGCGTCGAAGCTCCTGATGGTCAGGCCGGGGAGGGCATCGATGAAGGCCAGAAACTGCACCGCCCTCCGCTGGTCATAACGGCGCAGGAACCACCCATGGCCCTCGACGATGACCAAGGCGGAGACGATCAGAGGCGGCGGTTCGGAGAAGAGCCGGCGGAAGAGAGGGTGGAAGCTGTCGGAGCGGTCCAGAAAAGCGATGAGCGCCGAGGTGTCGACGTAACATTCAGTCTTTTTGGCCATACACGATTTCGTCGATGGACCGCGAAGAACGCGGGTTGCCGGTCTCGACGAACCCTGCGAATCGCATCCACTGCCCTTCGCCATGCGGCCGAAGCGCTTGCTGGAGCGCGCGCCGCACGAATTCCGCGACCGGGATTCCCAGCGATTTGGCTTCCATTTTGACCAGGGAGTAATCCCGTTCCTCAAGGCTGATCTGAGTTCGGATCATGTTATCACACTGTCAATTGATGATAACACGCCTCCCGGGCCCGTAATCCGTCCGTAGGCGAACCACGTTTTTCGCCGGGTTCTGCAGGTTATAGGCAAGGCAGCATTTATTGAGTTCCGCTGGCGGGACCGGGCAGCCTGGGCCGCACCAAATGGGTGCG